>DAOUFR010000058.1:0-78398 GCA_034429715.1 Dehalococcoidia bacterium | reverse complement strand
GGGGACCGATATGCAGCAGCCCACCCGTGTCCACCCAGGCGATGCTGCCTCCGCCGGCGCCGATGGACTTGCTGTCGACCTTGTTGATACCCAGCATATAGCCGCCGACCTCCGTCTCGCGCGAGACCGCGATCTCACCGCCGGTTATGCAGGCCACATCGAAGCTGGTGCCACCCATGTCGGTGGTGATGATATTATCGATGCCAAGGTCGGTATCCGCGATCAATCTGCCGGCGCTGGGCGCCAGCGCCGGACCGCAGTCGACACTGAAAATGGGCTTTCTCACAAACTCCTCGGCTGAGACCACTCCGCCGCTGGATGTAAGCAGCGAGAGCTGCCCTTTATAACCTATCGCCTCCAGCCTCTTCTCAAGCTGTGCCACGTAACTGTTGACCAGCGGTTTGAGCGAGGCGTCGATTGCGGTCGATGAAAACCGCCGATACTCCCTGATGCAGGGATTGACCTTGTGGCTGAGGCTGCAAGGAATGCCCGGCCATTCTTTTTCTATGATCTCGGCGATTCTCAATTCGTGGACCGGATTGACGATAGACCAGAGCAGGGCCACTGCTATGGCGCGGACGTTATATTCCTTTAACTGGCGTATGGCCTGACGTACATCATCCTCGTTGAGCTTTTCCTCTATCCCGCCCTCGGCATTGATCCTCTCGCCCACGCTGATCGTCAGGTAACGGGGTATATAGGGCTCGGGATATTCCATCTGCCAGTTATAAGGGTTCTCTTTGCCACCCTCACGGGCGAGCAGTATGTCCCTGAAGCCTCTGGTGCAGATCAGGCCGGTCTTGGCCGCTTTGCCCTCGATGATGGCATTGGTGCTGACCGTGGAGCCGTGGCCGAAATACCCTCCTTCGATTGTACTGCACTGCGCCAGGAACTCTTTTAGAGGCAGTTTGTAATTGTCCGCCGCCATCTTCACGGTTTCGATAAAGGCGTCCGTGTAATTGCCCGGCGTAGTGGGCGATTTGAAGATGTCAACTTTCCCTTTCGGATCTGCCACTACCAGGTCGGTAAATGTTCCACCGATATCTATGCAAAGCCTGTAGCTCATTTCGCAGCCTCCCTGTTCTTTTTCATCTCTTTTCTCAAAGCTTTGGTGGCCTCGCTGTCAACTGAGTAAAGCTCGCTGTCGGTTTTGATAACGACGCCGTATATTTCACGTGCTTTTTCCAGTGTGACATAACCCTCGCGCACGTCGTGCCGCACCCGCTCGGGATCCCGCTCCAGCGGGTCGCCGAAACCACCGCCACCCGAGGACAGCGATATCATCATCTCATTTGGTTGAAGCGTTTCCATGGATACGGTGGGCAGCTCTGTCCTGGCATCCGGGCCCTTGGTAACGTCGAATTTATATAGCTGAAGAGCACTGCCGGGAAGTCCACCGTTGATGCCCTGAGGTGGATTGAAGTGTCCGTCGGCGATGAAGCCCCATGAGCCTGCATCATGCCGCGGCTTCTGCCAGCACTCCATCCCTATGGCGCCGCGCCACTGTCCCGCGCCGGCTGAATCCGGGATGATCTCATGCTTGGCGATCAGAAGCGGCATGGCCTGCTCATCGACCTCGATGCTGTCCATGTGTACTACGCCTGCGGTAACCGGTATGCCGTAGCCTAACCAGCCGTCGTACCCGTAATGCCCCGGCCCGCCTGCGCCTCCCATCATGAGCTGCCTGACATAGATTGCATTGTTCTTGCGCCAGTCGATACCGAAAACGCTGCCGGCTGCGGCCGGCATGAAGGCACCGTCCGCCAGGCCCAGGTCTTTTCTGACCTTGCCGAAGCAGGCCTGCACGACGTTGATCACGCGGTCGGCAAGGTTGGTTGTCGCCATTGATCCGCTGAGGGGGTGCTTGACCTGTCCGATCACGCAGCCCTCGCGTGTCTTGATAATGATGCGGCTGAATGACCCCCAGTTATGCGGCAGTGTGGGATCCAGGTTATTCAGCACGCCTGCCACGGCGGAGGCCATTACCGTGGCCTCGCTCATATTCAGGCCGAAAGCGATGCAGTCGATGTTGTCGGTGAAGTCAAGCGTTATGTAGGCCTCTTTCGGGTCGATCATCAGTTTCACCTTGATCGGCACTCCGTCCGGCGCTACGAAGGGCAATGGGTCGTGGCGAGTCTCGTTTTCCCACGTCCCTGCCGGCAGTTGCTTGATGGCGTCAATCATCCGGCGCTCGCCATATTCCTGCCAGAGCCTGGTAAAAGCCACTACAGTGTCCAGGCCGTATTTATCGCACATCTCGATGATCCTTTTCTCACCCGTGCGCACGGACCCCAGGGCAGCCAGGTAATCGCCGTACCATTGTTCCGGCGCGCGGATCCTGACTTTGGCCATCCTGATAATGTCCGCCAGGTCTTTGTAGTCACGTTGTATGCGGACGCAGGGGAAGTCTAATCCCCCTTCGGTATACACGTCTGTCGCAAAGGGCATATAGGTCGAAGGATCGTGGTTGCCGATATCGCCCTGGTGCGCCCTGGTAATGGTGGTGAAGACATGTTTGCCCTTGAAGAATACCGGCGCCATGAACGTGAAATCGGCGTGGTGGCTGTTTCCGTAATAGGGTGAGTTATTGAGAAAACAGTCGCCGGGCTTGATGTCATCGAACAGATCGGCCATGGACTGGGCGGCCAGCCCGGCTCCCACGATGTGGATGGGAAGGCCTTCGTCCACGCACACCATCTGTGCCTGACCATCGGTTATGCCGCAGGAGAAGTCCTTGGCCGTGTTGATGTTGCCGGAACGGCCTGTCCGCGTCAGCGTGTTGGCCATCTCGCGGCTGATGGCCTCCAGTCTTTTAGACAGAACCACCATCAGCAGAGGGTCTACCCTGACGTCCTTTTTTTGCTTTTTTACTATCATACCTCAACCTCTTTTTTATATTTTTAGTAAGCGGCTTAGAAAATGCTCGTCTATTTCACATCGATGCTGTGTTTGGATTCCGTCACAGTTTCACGCACCTTCGCATCCTTGCTCAAAACGTCGAAGAACATGGAGGCATCCAGCGCACCCTCAGGCGCCATGACACCGGGTGATTTCACTTTCCCTTCCGCCAGCGCCAGCGCAGCCATCACGGCGGGCAGTGCCGTGCTGTATGCAACATTGTTCGCCATCAGGTCGTAGGTAATGGTGACCTGGCTGTCGCCCTTCTGCCCGCTCACCACAATCTTGAATGTGCCGGCGCATGCTTCATATTTCCCCAGTGCATCGTCCAGAACGTCCTTGAAGTAATCGGGCGCAAAGCGCGGCATGGACCTGATTATCCTGACGGCCAGCTCGCGGAACGGCATTGAAACTTCATCGTTGACCTTGAACAGCTCATTGCTGCCGAAACCCGTGTCGATCAGCCATCGGTACAGCTCCATCATCTTGGGCGGATAAAGTGCGCCCTTGATACTGACGTTTTTCACACCTTTGATATACCTGGGCAAAGAGACCGGCTCGGGATGCCCGGTCAGGACCACTTCCAGCTTGCCCACCGGAGGCATAAACTCGATGACCTCGGGCTGCGTGAAACCCTGCTGCTCGACCCATTTGCCGTTGATAAAAACGGGCACTTTCTCGGCCGTTATATGGAACCAGTGCATCATGGCCGCGGACCCGGTCGGATCGATCGCGCTCTCTCCCCAGTAAAGACGGATATCGTCGGTGCGGTCCAGGCGGCTGGCACCCAGTTTGGCTACCAGGTTGGTTACGCCCGGGCTGGCGCCCATGCCGATAATGGCGGTTACACCGGCCTTACGGGCGGCCTCATCCAGCTCCAGCGAATCCTTGGTCGCATCGAAATCGTCATCGATATCCACCATATTGACACGCGCATCTATGGCAGCTTTGATCACGGCGGCTGCATACTTGTAAAAAGGGCCGACCGTGCTGATAACGACATCTGCGCCTTTGAGCAGTTTGACCAGCGACTCTCTGTCGTTCACATCGGCGCCGGCCGTTTTAACCTTTTTGCCCAACTCCGCTTCCACGCGTTTCAGGCCCTTGACGCTGGCGTCGGCCACTGTTATTTCCGCGTCTGTTCTCTCCAGAAGCAGTTTGACCGCCTCGGAGCCCATGGTCCCTGCACCGCCTAGTACTATGATTTTTTTCATGCCGGGTACACCTCCTGTATCTTATTTTGAATCTGCTTCTCGTTTTTTGGTTGTTATGCCTTAGTAATAGGATTCATATCTATAAATTGAGTAGTTTAACGACCCTTTCAGATTCAGCTTCAAGTGATGCTGCCCACGGTTCATACCCTATGACTTTAATATCCAGTTGCCTTTTTCTTATTTCCTTTATCAGATTCCCCATAAAGAACGAATCGCCGTCCAACAATATATCAAGATTCATTTGTACGGGATCCACAGCCTTCCCCGCGTGTATGGCTATTGACATGCGCCTCATGTATTCAACCATGTTGGCTTTTTTTGTAACTCCACACGTAGGGCTGTCGTTCATGCCGATCACTCCGCAAATGGCATAACCTTCCCGCAGGTAATCTTCCATCCTGTCGACTGCCTTGACAGCTTCTTTTTTGCACAGCCTGTTATAGGATGAAAGCGAGGCTTTTAATATCGGAAGCAGGAGAGGAAACCACCCGAATCTGACAGCATGCGTGATTATGGGTAAAAATTTATCGAATTCTTTTCTGCCGGCACCCCCCCAACCCAGACATTCGCAACAGGGAAGCTGAACCATATTTATATCCTTTTTCAGAAAGAACTGAACCAATTCAGTGGAAGGGCCCTGCCTGAAAGCCACACCCGGCCCTCGCGCATCCACGTTCAATAGACAATGATTTAAAAAGACCATCCTTTTCAGCCTTTTATCTTGATAATCCATAACATACCTCCCTTCAACTCTTTATAATTCTCTTATTTCTTTATTTCCTTTTTTCCCTTTCTCTCTTGATCTTCACCCCCTCACGTACCCTGTCCCACGTTTTATCCGTTATCTGTTTTAACTGTTCTTTGATAGGCCTGCCGCTGCCACCGGTACGCGGTATGCTTGCAACGAACTCGATGTAGCGGGGCACCATGAAATAGGCCATGTGTTCGTCGCAGAACGCGATAACTTCAGCGGGATCGACCTTGCTGCCCTCACGGCTGACGATGACCAATTTGACCTCTTCGCCCCATACATCGGAATGTGCTGCCACAGCGGCGCATTCCATAACGCCGGGATGCGATTCCACCACCTTTTCCACCTCCAGCGCCGAGATGTTCTCGTCACCGCGCCTGATCATATCTTTTTCACGGCCGACGAAGAAAAAATACCCGTCTTCGTCCTGATAGGCCAGGTCACCGGTGTGCCACCACAGGTTGCGAAAGGCCTCCAGCGTTTTCTCAGGCATTTTGTAATAGCCTTCGAATATGGTGTGAGGTTGTCGCGGACGCAGCGCTATCTCCCCCACTTTTCCCTGAGGTACTCTGCGGTCCATGGAGTCGAACAGCTGTACATCGAAATAGCCGCGCGGCTTACCGAAGGAGCCGACCCTGATGTCATCGTATGTAGCCGCTATAGTGCAATCACCCTCCGTCAGCCCGTATGTATTAACCAGTCTCACATTGAACCGCTTCTCAAACGCCTCCTGGCTCTCCCTGGTTATATGCGCAGTCGAAAAGACCCGCATGGGATTGTCCGCGTCGTCCGGCTGCTCGGGCGCCATCAGCAGTATCTTAATTACGACTTCGAACATGCCGGATATCGTGCAGTTGTATTTCCTGATATCCTGCCAGAAATCCGAAGGGCTGAAACTACGCGTCAGCAGGAAGCTCCCTCCGTAAAGCATGGCACCCAGCACCAGCCCGAACTGCGGCGCCTCGTGAAAAAGAGGTATGTAGCCGTAACCGACGTCTCCTTTCTTCGCTCCGTTCACCGTCACATACTGACTGGCGACGAAAAAGGCCTGGTTGTGTGTTATCAGCACGCCCTTGGAAGGTCCGGTCGTCCCGGATGTGAACATCAGCGCCATGATATCGTCATACCGCACGTCCGCAGTTAGAGGCCCGGCATCCGCCTGTAACAGCGCAGAGTAC
Organism: Dehalococcoidia bacterium; assembly: GCA_034429715.1. GTDB lineage: Bacteria > Chloroflexota > Dehalococcoidia > GIF9 > UBA5629 > CAIMUM01. The sequence continues at coordinate 72,357 of DAOUFR010000058.1, read as the reverse complement.
GGCACGGCCTTTACCTTCCTGAACGGATTGCTTTCAAATTGCCCCTCGATAATGATCGTCTTAACCTTTTTAATGCGATCTTCTACAGACTTGATCTCATCGATGAAGCTGCTGCTGATGACCAGTATCTCGGCATCAGAATAATTGATGAGGTATTCCAGGATATTCCCTTTGTGGAATGGATTGAACGGCGCTTCTATCGCACCCAGCAAAGCCAGGCCGAACCATGTGAAAATGAACTCAGGGCAGTTCTCCATCAGTACCGCGACGTGGCTGCCTTTTTTTACGCCCAGGCCGGCAAAGCCGTGCGCAACCCGCCGGGACCGCTCAAGCACCTGACCGTAGGTATACTGCTCGCCCTCAAACCAGAAATAAGTGGCCCCGGGATACTTTTTAGCAGCCGCTTCCAGCATGCTGCCCAGGACGTATTTCTCGCCCGATACAAATCTCATATCAGCGGCCTCCCTGATCTATTTCGATCCTTTTACCTGTCGACTTCCCGAGCGGGCAACCTGCGCCATGATCAAATCCATCTGTTCATCTATATACTGCTCCAGCGTGAAGTGCTCTTTCAGCAGCCATCTGCGGAAGGCCCACATATCGCAAAGGACAACGATGTTATTGGCGGCCAGAGCGGGATTCTTGACTTTAAACTTACCGGACCTGATACCCCTTTCGAGTATCGTCTGGAATATCTGTATCGTGCGCTCTTCCTGCATTTTCAGCGCCTTAAACTGGGCGGGGCTAAGGTTTTTTGCTTCCTGATACCAGAAAACGGTCAGGTCCTGGTACTCCTCCACCCATTTCAAGTATTCCCTGACGGCGTATTTCAAAGCGCGCTGCGGCTCCATGCTCTCGATCATCGCCTGGTATTTTTTAGAGAAGAAATCGATGGCATTCATAGTATATTCGTGGAAAAGGCCGAGTATACCGTTCTTGGAGCCTACATAGTGATACAGCGTGGCCACGTTCATGCCGAGCTCACCGGCAATATCGCGCACCGACGTGTTCAGATAACCCTTCCTGATGAAAAGAGACGCAGCGCCCCTTAGTATCTGCCTCCGCCGCTCTGTTGCCAGACTTTTACGACCCAATGCCTTTCATGCCCCCTTACTTGTCGATTGAATCTACAAAATATATATATAAATCAAGCGCTTGTTTTATATATTACACTTTGAAGGTTGCGCTGTCAATCCCCTTTTTTAGTCGTGGCCGCATATTGACTTTGCCTATTAGCGATGCTATATTGCGTTAAGTTCTATTTCATCTCCCAGGTTGAGGCAGTTGTAAGGAGGCAGGAATGGTGAAGATCAATACCGTGCTCGGCACGTTGCCCGTTGACCAGATGGGACCCACTCTTATGCACGAGCATATGGTGCTGGCTTACCCGGGATGGGAACAGGATGCCGTGGCACCTCCAGTCGACCTCAAGGAGCTGGCATCCGCCTGTGCAGAGTCAGTGGGAGAGGCGAAAAAATTCGGTATTAAAACCGTGGTGGACGCTACCCCCTGCGATCTCTGGAGAAACGTAGAGCTGGATAAGATAGTTGCTGAGAACACCGGTTTAAATATTGTATGCGCTACAGGCATGTACTTCGAGGCCGAGGGCATGCCGGTCTACCTGAAATTTCGCAGCCAGGTGATGGATATCACCACTGAGATGTACGAATCCTTCATGCAGGAACTGACGGTCGGCATCGGCAAAACCGGTGTAAGGGCCGGTGTCATCAAGGTGGGTACCAGCCATGGCTGCATCACTCCCTATGAGGAAAAGGTGCTTAAGGCTGCGGCCAGAGCACAAAAGGAGACGGGTGTGCCCATAATAACGCATACTCAACAGGGTACCATGGGGGCTGAGCAGGCGGCGCTGTTGCTGGGGGAAGGCGTGGATCCAAAAAAAATAGTGGTCGGACACATGTGCGGCAATGCCAGCCTGGAATATCAGATGTCGGTGATAGATAAGGGCGTCTACCTGGGATTCGATCGCTGGGGCATCGGTTTCATCTTCCCCGACAACCTGCGTAAGGCTACGATATTGGGGCTGCTGGGGCTGGGATTTGCCGACCGCATCGTGCTTTCTCAGGATTGCGTAACGCGCATCATGGGACGCCAAACCGTCATGCCCGATTTTATACAGGCTCTCATAGTCAACTGGTCTTATACTCATCTTTTCAAGAACATCATCCCTCAGCTCAAGCAGGCGGGAGTGACCGATGCGCAGATAGGGCAAATGATGGTGGAGAATCCCAGGAACATTTTCAGCGGCTGAAGATCTACAACATCTGAATACTTGTGATCCGCCTCCACTTGGGTTGAAGGAGCGTAGCTTCGGCTGCGCCTGAAAAATAAAAACAGGAGGTAACTATGTACGATCCGTATTCCGCCAAACCCTGGCTCAAGCACTACGATGCGCATGTCCCGGCTAACCTCGCCTATCCCTGGATGTCCTTCATCGACATGGCTCGCAGGAGTTTCCGAGAAGTGCCCGACAGGGCGGCCATGATCTACATCGACACGGTCATCAGCTTCAAAGAGCTCGACGTCATGTCCAACAAATTCGCCGGTTTCCTGCTGGATAGGGGTGTTAAGCAGGGTGATGTCGTCGGATTGAACATGCCCAATATTCCTGCTTACCTTATCTGTTTTGTTGGCGCTCAAAAGGTGGGGTGCATCACAACGGGCGTCAGCCCGCTGCTCACCGAGCACGAATTGGAACATCAACTCAACGACTCGGGGGCTACAGTGCTGGTCACTTTCGATGTCAATTTGCCGCGCGTCAATGCCGTGATAGCCAAGACAAAGGTAAAAACACTGGCGGTGGCCGGCGTCTTCGACTTTATGGGCCCGGTGGACTGGAACGCGCCCATCGGCGAAGTTAAAAAACAGGACGGCATCGATGTCTTCAATACCATCGATATTCTCAAGAAATACCCCGACAAGGAGATAAATACCTGGGTGGACCGTGACTCGGATTGCCTGATGCAGTATACGGGCGGCACGACGGGACCTTCCAAAGGCGCTGTGCTCACCAATCGCAACGTCTCGCACCAGATATATCAATGGGTGACCTGGACGGAGGCCAAGATCGGCGAGGAGGTGGGGGTATCCGCCTTCCCGCTCTTCCATCAGGCCGGCCTGCTCTACGCCTTCGTCGGCCTGTCCATCGGCATGACCCAGGTCCTTATACCTAATCCCCGTGACGTGGCGTTTATCATCACCCAGATCAAGAAGTACAGGCCCACGGTAGTGGCCAATGTGCCCACCCTTTTCATGGAGATGATGAAGAACGAGAACTTTCAGAAGATGGACCTTTCCTTCGTCAAGTTCTACGCCAGCGGAGCGGCGCCCTTCCCGGCCGAGCTGATCAAGCAGTTCTATGAAATCGTGGGGGATAACAAGCTGATCGAGGTCTACGGCATGACGGAGACCAGCCCTTTAATAACCTGCCAGCCATACCTGGGTAAAAAGAAGGTCGGATCGGTGGGAATGCCGCTGCCCGATACAGAGGTCAAGCTGGTCGACCCGGCTACCGGCGAGCTGGCCAAGCTGGGAGAGCCGGGCGAGTTCTGCGCCCGCGGCCCGCAGATCATGAAAGGCTATCATAACAAACCAGATGAGACGGCCAACTCCATACGTGAGGGCTATATGCATACCGGTGATGTCGCGACTATGGATGAGGACGGCTTCTTCTACATCGTCGACCGGCTCAAGGATATGGTCTCCGTCAGCGGCATGAAAGTCTTCACACGCGAGTTGGACGATATTTTAGCCCAGCATCCGGACATATCCATGTGCGCATCGGTGGGCGTGCCTGACCCCGGCAGGGAGTTCACCGAGATCGTTGCCTCGGCTATCGTGCTCAAGCCGGGCGTGGAGCCGAACGACGCCACCCGTCAGTCCATCACCAGCTTTATGCGCGAGAAGGTTGCCCCGTACAAGGTGCCGAAGCAGATCATATTTATGGATGAGCTTCCTTTGAGCGCCGTGGGCAAGATACTCAAACGGGAACTGAGAGAGATACTCAAGACTAAAAAATAGCGGCGGGTTGCCTGCAGCAGGGTGGGTGCATTATACTTGCCCTGCTGCAGATGTTCCGCCGGATAATAGCCCCTACCTTTGTGCCTCTCATGCTGCTGGTCACGGCGATAGGCTTCGCCTGCTCCCAACAGCCGCAGGTACGGCCCGCCTCTTTCCAGGTCGTATCGCTGGGAGTCACGCCTGCACAGGTACAGGTTGACGAAGAAGCTACAGTCACAGCCCAGGTGACCAACACCGGCGGGCTGGCCGGCAATTTCACAGCCGTGCTCACCATGAACGGCGAAGAGGTGGCCACTAAAACAATCACCATCCAGCCGGAAAAGATCGCTAAAATAATCTTCAATATCTCCAGAGAGAAGCCGGGCACTTATAAAATCCAGCTTGACAGTGCCAGCGCAACACTCGTTGTCACCGCCGTAGAGGAGAGGGATGTAGAGCTTAAATACGATAGCGGCGTCTCGCAGGATGCTCTGTGGGCGGGATACAATAACGGCTTCCTCATCAGCTTCACACTTCCGGCCAGGCCTTTCGTGCTCAAAAAGATCAGCATCTGCGGCGGCATCTACGGCGTGGCCTGGGAAGGCAAGACTTTTGAGCTTTCCGTCCTGGATATGTTCAATACCCCACTCTACAAACAGGTATATGCCATCGCCAAATTTCCTGTTAAAGGCGCCTTCCCCTACCGGGAGCCGTCCTGGGTGGATTTCGACATACCGCCGCTTCCCATTGAAAACGATTTCCAGGTTTACCTGTTCACCGGAACAGGCATGCACAAGGGCATACATGTAGGTGTGGACGATAGCATCATCAACGAGCACTCCGACCTGGCCAGCGGGCGTCCTCCTAATATCTCGCCGGTGGCCATCGATACTTTCTATAATTCGACGTTCTGGTACAGCGACCGCAGCAAGGTCAACTGGATGATACGGGCCACCGGCAGCGCCCGCATGCCCGTAGAGTGAGCGGCGCTGCGATGATAAATATGTTCAATGCAGGAAGCGAAGCGATTCTTTGTTGACCTTCATCACACTTTTGTAGCACCACAGTCATCGTGTTAGAATGCTGTAAATTTCTTGCCCGAGGAGGTTGGTAAAATGAAGACCTGGGTCATCGTCGTTCTGTGTATCCTGGCCGTCATCGTTATACTGGGGGGCGTTATCGCCATCAGGACAATGACATTCAGTTCAAAACAGCTGCCGGCCGGCGACAAGGTAACCTACAATATCGATAAAGACCAGGCCGCGCTGCGGTTGTCGGAATCCATCAAATTCAAGACCGTTTTCAATGAGGACGCCTCCAAGGTGGACTATGAGCCCTTCGCCAAACTGCAGGAATACCTCAAGAAGAGCTATCCTCTTGTGTACTCAAACCTGGAAGTGAAAGTGATCAATGGTTACGGTCTGCTGTATATCTGGAAAGGCAGCGACCCCCAGAAAAAGCCAATCCTGCTGCTGGCCCACCAGGATGTTGTTCCTGCGTTGGATGAAGGCTGGAAATATCCGCCCTTCTCGGGCACAATCGCCGACGGCTATATCTGGGGCCGCGGCACGCTGGATGACAAATGCACCCTGCTCGGCATGCTGGAAGCCATGGAATATCTGATCAAGGACGGCTTCCAGCCGGTGCGCTCCATATACCTGGCTTCGGGTTTTGACGAGGAGATAACCGGCATGCAGGGAGCGGGCAAGATCGCGCAATACTTCAAGGAGCAGGGACAGGACTTCGAGATGATCACGGATGAGGGTGAGGTCATTATAAGCGGAGCGATACCAGGCATTAAAGTGCCGGTCGCGCTCATAGGCATTGCCGAGAAGGGTTACCTCAACCTGGAGCTTACAGCCGAATCCGAGGGCGGGCATTCTTCCATGCCGCCGCGGCAGACAGCAGCCGGCATTGTCGCCGCGGCCGTGGATAAGCTTGAGAAAAATCCCTTCCCCGGCAATCTGGCAGGCCCCGCATCATGGATGTTCGATTACCTGGGCCCGGAGATGACGCCCCTGTACAAAACCATCTTCGCCAATATGTGGCTGCTGGGACCGGTCATCGAAAGCCAGCTGGCTGCCTCACCACCGACCGACGCTACGCTGAGGACCACCACGGCGCCCACCATGCTGCAGGGAAGCCAGCGTGAAAATGTTCTTCCCTCTCGGGCATCGGCCGTGATTAATTTCCGCCTCATGCCGGGCGACACTGTCGAGAAAGTAACCCAGCGCGTTATAAAAGTGATCGACGATCCGCGCGTCAAGGTTTCGCTATACGGGCAGGGCGCTACCGAGGCATCCCCCATATCCGGCACCGACACCTGGGCCTTCCAGACTTTCAACCAGTCCATTAAAGACGTTTTCCCTGAAGCACTGGTCACGCCGGCATTGGTAAACTCGGCCTCTGACGCATCCCGCTACATCGGCCTATCACCCAACATCCTGCGCTTTCTGCCTCAGAGGTTCACCAGCGAGGGCCTGGTGCTGCTACACGGCACCAACGAGCGTATCTCGGTCGACAACTACAGCGAGATGATCGATTTCTATATCCAGTTGATAAAGAATTACTGTAAATAAGACAATCGCGGGCGGACCTGAAGGTCCGCCCCTGCGTTTGATAGTTGAACGGGCGCGTTTTTTAAACCTGCACGTTCTTATTTCATCTTGCCGAGCTGCCTGATTATCTCATCCCTGTGCTCAGCAACATAAGCACAGCCCGGGTCATTACCGCACTTCCTGCACTGAAAGTCGTAGGCGGAGTTGATCGTCCCGCAGGACGGGCAGGCGTAATGCTCCAGCATCTCGCCGTACCATGTCTCAGGACCGGCATCCCGGATACGGTCCAGAGACCTCCACAGCTCGATCCTGTGCGGCATGGCACACTGGAAATCCTTTAACTCCCGGCAGGGATATGATTCGCAGCTTCCGCAAAACTCGATCCCTTTCTCGGCCGCGCACACGGCCATCTTACAGACGCCGCGGCAATAAAAAGATCGCAATTCAGAACGGCATCCACCGCAGCGGACCTCCTCCAGCGGGAGCTTGAATCTATCAGCCAGGAATTGCAGCCTATGCGGATCTTCCTGAGTCCCGATGTAGAGGGTGCAGGCAGGGCAGAAGAGACCGCACACCGCCGCCGTCTTAATGTCATAAGCAGCGTCTTTCCTATTCATCGTAAAATCTCCTGACGCTATTTGATTACTGTGAGTGGGGTATATTCTACCTCAGCTTTCGCAGGTCAGCCCGCAATACCTTGCCCAGGATATTCTTGGGCAGCGCGTTTATAAACTGCACCTTGCCGGGCGTTTTAAACGAGGGCAGATATCGTTTGCAGTGCTCGATGATCTCAGCCTCGCTGCACTGCTCGCCCTCTCTGAGCACGACGAACGCCTTTATCTCCTCCCCGTATACCCTGTCTTTGATCCCCACACAGCCCGCTTCAAGCACCTTGGGATGCCGGCCGACAACTTCTTCGACTTCCCTGGGCGAAACGTTTTCTCCTCCGCGGATGATTATATCCTTCTTTCTATCAGTGATATAAAAGTAGCCATCTCTGTCCATGTAACCGATGTCACCGGTATGCAGCCAGCCGTTTTTAAGCGTTTCAGCCGTCTCTTCCGGCATATTCCAATAACCTTTCATTACAGCGGGTCCTCTGATAACCAGCTCCCCCCTTCCCTCAGTCGGTAGCTCGCAGTCCTGGTCGTCGAATATTTTCATTGTGTTGCACTTTAGCATGTTGACGCCGATGGAGCCGATCTTGGGAGGGCGCGTGGTGGGATTGCCCGCTGTCAGAGCGCCGGACTCCGTCAGTCCCCAGCCCTCGTGTATGTGGACGCCGGTCTTGTCCTTCCACCTGGATGCGACGCCCGGATCGAGCGCCGCAGCCCCCGAGTTGCAGTATTTAAGGGAACTGAGGTCATACTTATCGAAGTCGGGTTGGTCCAGCATGTGAACGTACATGGTCGGAACCATAGCAAGGTACTCGATGCGCATCTCCTGAATGAAATTGAGCGCCGCCGCCGGATTCCACCACTTCATCACCACATATCTGGATCCGACCAGGTTGCCGAAATTCATAAAAGACAGGCCGTACGAATGAGACAGCGGCAGTACTGCCAGAAATAATACATGCCGGTCGTGTCCCGTAACTACCTGTTGGGTCTCCTCGATCTGATAAGTCAGCTTGTTAAGATCCCGGTGTGCATTGGTCAGCGTAGTGGGGGAACACATGGCTGTAAAATCAGCGAAGCAAACCGCATTGATCCACAGCGAGAAGTGGGTATGCATTACACCCTTTGGATTTCCGGTAGTGCCGGATGTATAGATCAGCGCCGCCAGGTCGTCGGAATCCATTTCCTCCACCTTCAATTCATTGCTGGAGCTCTCCATTAGCTTTCTCAAGGAGAGTGCCCCCGGCTCATCGTCCTTATCAACCAGGACTATGTTCTTGAGGCCCGGCGCGTTTTTCTGCGCCTCCCTGATCCAGGGCAGGTAATCGGAAGTCGTTATGGTCACCCCGGCGCCGCAATCCCTGTAAATATGGGATATCTGGTCCGGCCGCAATATGGGATTCATAGGCACGGCAATGGCGCCGATTTTATAGGCGGCATTGAACGCACAGCCGATCTCAGGGCAGTTCGGCAGCTGCGTGACCACGCGGTCTCCCTTGCTGATGCCGATCGATTTGAGCGCGTTGCCCAGGCGGCTGGACATCTCATCCAACTCAACGTTGGTATACCATTTACCCTCGAAATAACAGCACTGGTATTCCCCGAATTTCCTGATCCCTTCAACTACAAGGTTGGCCAGGTTCATCCCAGCACCTCCTGCTGATATTCATCGCAGCTTCTCACTGCGATGCCAGGACAAGTCCAGGCTATGCAAAACACCCTGCAATAAGCTGGATATAACTGACTGACAGTCGCTTATTCTAACAGAAGGATATCAATAGTCAAGTATCTGACGGCGGGAGATGCGTGGTTAACATTCAAACACAAAAACATACTTCTTTACATTTCGACAGGCGATGCTTTACCATTTTATGCGGGCTCAGCCTGCCCTGTTATGATCCTCGCGGGGCTGTACCTCCATAGAGCACCATATTGATCAGGTCCGGATAACTCATAGAGGAGGTTAAAATGCATCTGCCCGGTATGCTGGAGGCCAGGGCCTCCAAGATTGGAGACAAACCTGCACTAATTTACAAGGACCAGCCTGTAACCTACAGCCAGCTTCTGACCAGGGCGCAAAAGTTCGCACATGCCCTCAAAAAGCTCGGCGTCAAACCTGATGACAAAGTCGCCATCATGCTCAATAACTGTCCCGAGTTCATCGTGACCTATTTCGCCTGTGCTTACCTGGGAGCGGTGGCCGTGCCGGTCAATATTTTTTACAAGGAGCGGGAGCTGGAATACCTGCTGCGGGACAGCGACTCGGTCGCCCTGGTGGCAAATCCGGCCTTTGCCGAGCACTTCAGCAAAATCACAAATAAACCACCCCTCTTCAAACACCTGATCGTAAACGGCGCCTACCGGGAAGGTCTGGAGTTCTCAAAGCTCGAGGCGGAGGCGCCGTCGACTCCTTTTAAGGCCCTGTGTAAGGAAAAAGACGTGGTCGAGATCCTCTACACATCGGGCACCACCGGCGAACCCAAGGGTACCATGCTGACGCACGCCAACCTGTTTTTCCATGCCGACATCATCGTCAGCCTGCTCAAACTGGGGGACAACGACCGCGCGCTTATGGTGGTCCCGGCATTCCACGGCTTCGGTATCACCGTGATACTCTGTTCGCTGGTCACCGGCTCATCGTTCGTGCTGCTGGACCCCTTTAATCCCGTCGAGATCTTCGAACAGATCGAGAAACACAAGGTCACCTTCCTGCCCATGGTGGTTGCCATGTATTTCATGTTGATCAACCATCCGGACCGCGGCAAGTACGACCTCTCCTCACTGCGAATAGGCATCTCCGGGGCTTCGGCCATGCCCGCGCAGCTCATGAAGGACTCCTCTGCCGCACTTAACGTCGTGATACTCGAGGCCTGGGGACTGACCGAATGCTCGGCCTCGGCCACCATGCAGCGCTCAGGCCTCGCCTACAAACAGGGCAGCGTCGGGTTGGCCTATCCCGGCGTGAAAGTGGGCGTCATGGACGAATCGGGCAAGCTTCTGGCAGCAGGGGAGGTGGGCGAGTTGGTCATCCAGGGCCCGATTGTGATGAAAGGCTATTATAAAAAGCCCAAAGAGACTGCCGAGACGCTGCGCGGGGGATGGCTGCATACCGGAGACATGGGGTATTACGATAAGGACGGCTACTTCTTCATGGTCGACCGCAAGAAGGAGCTGATCAACGTCGGAGGCGAGAAGGTATTCCCGCGCGAGGTTGAAGAGATAATGTACAAACATCCGTCGGTGGCCGACGCCGCGCTGGTGCCTCAGCGGGACGTCCGCCTGGGCGAGGTACCCGTAGCCATCGTGGTGCCCAAGCCTGGTACGACATTAACCGAGAAGGATATCACCGACTTTTTAGGCGACAAGCTGGCGCGCTTCAAGGTGCCGCGTCACGTCTATATACTGCAACAGGTGCCGCGCAACCCCATGGGAAAGATACTGAAAAAAGAGCTGGTCAAGATGCTGAACGACGGCCAGATAAAGTGACAGGTCGAACCGATGAATGAATGTTTCATGCATGTCTTTGCAATAAGGCCAGCGATATTCTAAGATTTAATTCTGGTATTAAAGCTGTTACTTATATCTAATCATAAAGGGGTGCAAAATGAGTGAAACCGCAACTCCCGCCAAGACCGAGAAGAAGAGAGCCATTAACCGGCTGAAAAGCATGTATCCGCTGCGCAACCTGGTACAGCAGGACTATGTCAACACTCTGCAGGCCAGCAACGAGGGCAAGCCGACCGTATGGTCCATGCTCAATTACTGGGAGGGCGACCTCCCGCTCAAGGCCATGGGGCTTAACATCGTTTATCCCGAGAACTACGCCACGCTTCTGGCGGCCTCGGGCGCAGCCGAGCCGTTCCTGGACGCGTCGGACTCCGACGGCTTCCCCACCCATATGTGCGGATACGGCAGGAGCACCATCGGCTACTCCTATCGCATGATGAAAGAAAACAACGGCAAGATACCGCCCGATGCGCCGCTGGGCGGCATGGCCAAACCGGCGCTGCTGCTCGGTTCGGGCATTATCTGCGACGCCCGCTTCAAATGGTTCCAGGCGCTGGCCCGATATTTCGATGCGCCTGAATGGTGCCTCGAGATGCCCATGATGGCCACTTTCGAAGGCACTGAAGCGGACCTGGAAGATTATCAGGTTAAATTTCTCACCAGGGAAATTAAGGACTTTATAGAATTCCTGGAAAAGCTGCTGAAGAAAAAGATGGACTGGGCCAAGCTGGAGGAGCTGATCGACCTGGCTACCAGAATACACGAGACCACCTGGCAGATCGGCGAGGCCCGCAAGGCCATACCCGGGCCCATGCACAGCACGGACTTCTGGAGCAGCATGCCGCCCGCCCTCTTTTTTGCAGGCGATATGAAGGTATCGCTCAAGCTGTACCAGGATATGCTGGCCGAGGTGCAGGAGCGTGTCAAGAACAGGGAATCGGGCATCAACTTCCCGGAAAGATACCGGCTGATCTTCGCCGAGCTCCCGCCCTGGCACAGCCTCAAGTTCTTTGACAATCTGGCCGAGAAAGGCTGGAATTTCGTCTTCGAGAGCTTCGGCTACCATAACACCAGGCCGCTCGACCTGAGCAAGGTCAGCGATCCCTGCGAGAAGCTGGCGCGCTTCTCGCGCAATTTCTGGTTCAACATCTTCCCCGATGCAAAGAAGGACGGCATCTCCAATCCCGTGGTCGAAACCTACCTCAAGATCGCCCGTGGCTTTAAGGCCGACGGCTTCTTCATGCATCCGCTTATCTCCTGCCGCGCAGCCAGCTGCAGCCTCAGGACGATACAGCACTTCGAGCAGGACAAGCTGGATATACCCAGCCTGTGGGTGGAGGGCGACATCATCGACAAACGCGTCTTCAATCCTCAGGAAGTGCTGGCCAAGGCCGAGGCCTTCGAGCAGACCATGAACCACTACAGGACGGTCAGGAAATCCAAGGGACTGGACTGGTAAGCCAAGAATAATAAAAACCGGGAGATTGAGATGGTAATAGCTACAACCAAGGGTCTTTCAAGAGCACATGAGATCTATGCGGACAGGGGGCGGCGCGTGCGCGAGCTGCGCAAGGCCGGCAAGAAGATCATCGGCTATATCTGCCTCTACCCGCCTGTCGAGGTCATCAGCGCGCTGGGCATGGTGCCCTTCCGCGTCTTCGGCGATATGAGCGAGCCGATCACCGCCGCCGACCAGGTATCCACCACGGTGGTCTGCCCCTTCCTGCGCAGCATTATCGACCTGGGACTCAAAGGCAAATTCAACTTCCTGGACGGCATCGTAGGAGCGCATACCTGCGATATCGGAATGACCCTGGTCATATCCTGGCGTGATTATGTCAAGGATGCACCATTCTCCCATCTCATAGATGTGCCCCATACCGACCACGAACCTGCCGTCGACTACTTCGAAGGGCAGATCAACTCCTTCAAACGACACTTGGAAGAACTGGCCGGGGAGAAGCTGACCGACGACAAGCTGAAGAAAGCCTGTGAGCTTCATAATAAACAGCGCAAGCTGGTGAGGGAGCTCTACGATCTGCGTAAGTCGGATCCGCCCCTTCTGACATCCGTGGAGAATATAGAAGTACTGGTGGCTCTTTTCAGCCTGCCCGTGGATGAAGGCAACGAACTCCTGGAAGACGTCATCAAAGAGGTCAGGGAACGCAGAATAAAGCCTGCTAAAAAGAAGGCTCGCCTGCTGGTATGGGGACCGGTTTTCGACAATACGTCGCTTTATGAGCTCATAGAGAGCGCAGATGCCAGCGTCGTAGTCGATGACACCTGCGTCGGCACCAGAGCGTTCTGGGCAGACGTTAAAGCACCTTATAATCTGCACTCCCTGGCGCAGCGCTACCTGGTCGATCTCAAGTGCCCGCGCACCTATCGCGATACCAAGCACCATGAGCTCGAGCGCAACTACGACAGGGACCTGGACAGCAGGTTCAACTATATCAAGAAGGCCGTCACCGACTGGAAAGTCAACGGCGCAATTCTGCAGAGCGTCAAATACTGCGACACTCATGGCTACGAGGTACCCAACCTGCGGCACTATCTCGATACGCTGGGCATTCCCAGTATCTATATCGAGCACGATTACAGCGAACGATCGCTGGCGCCCATCAAAACCAGGGTTGAGGCATTCCTGGAGACGCTGGGATAAGGTAGCACTGTGCCCGGCATCGATGATCTGACCTCACGCCTTTATTTCGCCGGCATCGATATCGGCTCCACGATGTCCAAGGCAACAATAGTGGACGCCGAAGGCAAGATGCTGGCCTATGTTGTCGGCCCCACCGGCGCCCAGCACCGCCTGCGCGCCAACAAGGTCATGGAAGATACCCTGCATAAAGCCGGACTGCCGCTTGCGGATATCGCTTATATCGTCTCCACCGGCTACGGCCGCGTCAATGTGCCCTTTGCCGACAAGCAGATCACCGAGCTGACCTGCCACGCTAAAGGTGTGGCTGCGCTTTTTCCCGATGTCAGGACGGCCATTGATATCGGGGGACAGGACGCCAAGGTGCTCAAAATCAAAAATGGACGCCTTGTAGATTTTCTGACCAACGACAAATGCGCAGCCGGCACAGGCAGGTTCCTGGAGGTGGCCGCCGAGACCCTGGGGCTGGACCTCAACGAGATGGGCAAAATATCCCTTCAAACCGATACTCCGGTCAAGATCAACAGCCTCTGCACCATCTTCGCCCAGCAGGAGATCATCTCACGTCTGTCAACGGGGGAACCCCTGCCTGATATACTGGCGGGAGTCTATATAGCCATAGCCACGCGCGTGGTCAAGCTGGCTCGACAGCTCAAAGTGGAAGTGCCCGTGGTCTTCACCGGTGGTGTGGCCAAGAACGCCGGCATGGTCAAAGCCATGGAGACCGTGCTGGGCGTGCCCGTGCTAATTCCCGAGGAGCCGCTCATCACCGGCTCGCTGGGAGCGGCCATACTGGCGCGCGACGAGGCCTTCAAACTGGTGCAGCGCGGCGAATACCAGGCGCATCGTGAAAAGAAGCTCACCGAGGCCCGTGTGGATTTCGGGGAGAAGACTAAATGAGCGCCTATTATCTCGGTATCGATATCGGATCCGTCGGCGGCAAGGCCGTCATTATAGACGACAGCCGGAATATCAAAGCCGCATCCGTAGTACCTTCGGGCAACAACTATGCCACTACCGCAACCGCGCTCAAAGAAGAGGTTATAAACAGGGCGGGCCTTAAGCCCGAGGATATCAAAGCCAGCGGCTCAACGGGCACCGGCGGCCGCAACGCTGAGGCCGACAGCTATCACGGAGTCATCGTCTGCAACGCCCGGGGAGTTAACCTTGTCTTCCCTTCCGCCCGCACAATAGTGGATATCGGCGGACAGGGAAGCCAGCTCATCGATATCGATGAAAACGGCCAGGTCATCAACTTCAATATCTCCGAGATTTGTGCCACAGGCAGCGCCCGCCTTCTGCAGCTGGTGGCGCGCATACTGCAACTGAACATCGAGGACCTGGGTCCTCTCTCTTTAAAATCCACGCAACCGTCCAGCTTCTCCACGTCCTGCACGGTATTCCTGGAGACCGAGGTCATCACCCGTATCGCGCAGGGCGATAAACCTGAGGATATCGTGGCCGGCATCCACCGCTCTATCGCCGATAAGGTCAGCGCCCTGACACGCGGCGTCAACATCCGGCCGGAGGTGGCTGTCATCGGAGGCGGCGCGCTCGATATCGGCCTGGTCCGGAGCATCGAGGAAAAGCTGAAACTCAAAGTGCTGGTGCCGCAGAACCCCCGCATCATCGCTGCCCTGGGCGCGGCACTGATCGCCAGAGACCGCTCCATTTCATAGCCTTCCATTCATTATAACGGCCGTATTTACAACTTCTCTGATTCCCCGTCCTCGTGATTACAATCCGGTTTGACATGCATTTCAGGCATATGTTATCTTATTTGGCGGCATGTATTGACCTGGGTCTATACATGCTTAAGCGAGTACTGCCCATAGGAATATCTATCATAGGAGCTTATTGATATGTCGTTGAAACACGGCTTGCTGGGATTCCTCAGTTACGGTCCTAAAACAGGGTACGATCTGTCGAAAATGTTTTTCGAGCCTCTGCGCCCTTCACTCAGCCAGATTTATCGCAAACTGAACCTGCTGGCCGAGGAGGGACTGGTCGAATGTGAAAGAGTGGACCAGGAGAAGCTGCCCAACAAAAACGTTTTCACTATAACCGACAAAGGCACAGAAGAATTAAAAAAATGGCTTAAGGAGCCTCCTGAATTCGTCGTGCCCCGTGAAACTCTCCTGACCAAGCTATGGTATGGAAGTCGTGTCAGCAGAAAGGATATTGTGAACGACATAAAAAAATACTCAAAAATACTGAGGGTTGAGGTCGATAAATATAAGGCGATGGTGAAACCGGCCATTAATAGCGACCTGTGGGGCTCGGCGGACCCGCTGGATAAGCTTTACTGGACGCTGGTTGTGGACCGGACCCTTGCACAGTATGAAGCTTTGCTGGAGTGGACGGAGAGCGCTATAAAAATAATCTCCAATTTTGATGAATCGTCTGATAGTAAAAAGCCGCAATAACAGCGGCGTCGCGAAATCCAGATCAGATTACGATCATTAAATTCAATTAATTCAGGAGGATTACAAACATGAACCTGGTAGTAGGCGAACTTCTGCTCAATAGTGTCAACAAGTATCCCAAACGCAATGCCATCGTCGGCAATGATGCCTCTTTCACATACGAGGAGCTCAACCGCCGCGTAAACCGCATTGCCAATAATCTATTGGCCAGCGGGTTAAAAAAAGGCGACAGGCTGGGGATACTGCTCATGAACTGCTATCAGTTCGTCGAGTTGATTATGGCCTGCGCCAAATCCGGTATCATCATGGTGCCGGTCAACTGGCGCTTCCAGGCGCCCGAGATCAAGTACGTCATCGACAACTCCGATGCCTGCGCCATGATACTGGGAGAAGAATTCATACCGGTCATGGAAACAGCGGCGAAGGACATAAAACAGATACCGGCGGATAAATACTGGGTGGTGGGGAGTAAGAAATTCCGCGATGCAGGCGGCCTCTATCAGGACCTGATAAAAGACGGCCCCATCTCAGAGCCAGATGTAAAAATCGATCCCGAGGACATTTTATGCATAGGTTATACATCAGGCACCACCGGCTTCCCCAAGGGCGCCATCACCCAGCACAAAACGGGCGTTGAAACAGCGATAGCCATGAATATCGAATTCGTTACCTCCTATATGGTTAACCTGATCGTCATGCCCACCTTCCACTCAAATTCCATCAACAACGTGATGGCCTCGTTCCTCAACGGTATGACCATCCATATATATCACCTGCGCGGATTCAACGGCGAGGAGATACTTCAGCTGATCGATAAATATAAGGTCAATATCTCCAGCATGGTGCCGACCATGTACAACATTATCCTGGCCCTGCCCGAGGAGGTGCGCAATAAGTACGACGTCTCGAGCATGACAACGCTACTCTCATCATCCGCCCCAATTTCAGCCAAGACCAAAAAAGAGATACTGTCCTTCTTCAAAAACGGCCGACTATACGAGGGCTACGGCGCCACCGAGACGGGTGTGGTGACAGCTCTGCGGCCGGAGGACCAGCTCAGGAAGTTGAATTCGGTAGGGCAGGCCGTTTTCGGCAAGCAGATCAAGATACTGGACCCCGACGGCAATGAGATGAAGCCCGGCGAGATAGGTGAGATATATACACGCGGCATCAATATCTTCAAAGGCTACTTGAAGAATCCCGAGGCCACCAGGGCCGCCTTCCGCGGCGACTGGTGTGCTGTGGGTGATATGGGATACGTGGACGAGGAGAATTACCTGTACCTGGTCGACCGCAAAAACGACATGATCATTTCCGGCGGCGAGAACATCTACCCCACCGAAGTTGAGAACGTCATTTATGCACATCCTTCGGTCAGAGAGGTGGCCATCGTCGGCGTGCCTGATGAATTCTGGGGCGAGTCGGTCAAGGCGGTGGTCCTGCTGAAGGACGGCATGAGCGCTACGCAGGAAGAGATCGTCGATTTCACCAAGGGAAAGCTGGCCGGCTATAAACGTCCGCGCACCGTGGACTTCGTTACGGAGCTGCCCATGACTCCCACCGGCAAGATATTACGCCGTTTGGTAAAGGAAAAATACTGGAAGGGCAAGGACAGCAGAATAATATAGCAACCGGTATCGAAGTTTCGCCTTTTATCCGCTTCGTATTCACTGCGTCCTGAGAGTAGTCGCTTTCTCGCCTGGAGAATGCTTCTCTCCACTGGGAGTGTATTTTATGAGTGAAACAGAAACTACGGTTAAAACCGAGAAGAAAAGGGCCATCAACCGCCTGAAGAGCATGTACCCGCTGCGCAACCTGGTACAGCAGGACTATGTCGATACGCTGCAGGCCAGCAAAGAGGGCCGACCTACTGTTTGGTCCATGCTCACCATCTTCGAAGGGGATATCCCTCTCAAGGCCATGGACCTCAATATCGTATATCCCGAGAATTATTCCACGCTGCTGGCGGCCTCCGGCACAGCCGAGCAATTCTTAGACGCCTCGGACTCTGACGGCTTCCCCAACCATATGTGCGGATACGGCAGGGCCACTATCGGCTACTCCTGCCGCATGATGAAGGAAAACAACGGCAATATTCCACCCGACGCCCCGCTGGGCGGAATGGCCAGACCACAGCTATTGCTCGGCTCGGGCATCTTCTGCGATGCGCGCTTCAAGTGGTTCCAGGCGCTGGCCAGGTACTTCGATGCGCCGCAATGGTGCCTTGAGATGCCGGTGATGGGCACTGCCGAGGGCTCGGAGGAGGATCTCGAAGGGTATCAGGTGAAGTTCCTGGTTAAAGAGCTCAACGATTACATCTCCTTCCTGGAGAAACTTTTCAAGAAGAAGATGGACTGGAACAGGTTCGAAGAGCTGATGGACCTGGCCATTCAGATCCACGAAACCGTTTGGCAGATCAGCGAGGCCCGCAAGGCCATACCCGGGCCCATGCACAGCACAGATTTCTGGAGCAGCATGCCGCCGTCGCTTTTCTTCGCCGGTGATATGAAGATGTCTCTTAAATTGTACCAGGACATGCTGGCCGAGGTACAGGAGAGGATTAAAAATAAAGAAGCAGCCATCAACTATCCCGAGAGGTACCGGCTGATCTTCGCCGAGTTGCCCCCCTGGCACAGCCTCAAGTTCTTCGACAGCCTGGCCGAGAGGGGCTGGAATTTCGTCTTCGAAGGCTACGGCTATCACGCCCCCAAACCACCGGACCTGAGCAGGGTCAGCAATCCCGTAGAGAAGCTGGCGCGCCTCTCTCGTAACTTCGTATTCAACATACATCAGCATGCCCGGAAGAACAGCATCAATAATCCCATCGTAGCATGCTATCTGAATTACGCCGGGGGGTATCGCGCCGACGGATTTTTCCTGCATCCTCTTATCTCCTGCCGCGCAGCCAGTTCCAATCTCCGACCGATACAGGATTTCCTGCTCAAGAAGCTGGACGTCCCCACCCTGTGGGTCGAGGGCGACATCATCGACAAGCGTGTTTTCAATCCCCAGGACACACTGGCCAGGGCCGAGGCCTTCGAACAGACCATGGACCATTACAGGAAGGTCCGCAGATCCAAAGGCCTGGACTGGTAAAAAAAGAATAATAATCGGCAGAACGATACGATAACAGCCCACTGAAAAGGAGGTGGTTAGTGTCGACAGATACAGGTGCGCCAAAAGAATATAAGGCCGGAGCTGGGGGAAAACTATATATACTGATCACCTGTACTCTCCTCCTGATGGTTAACTTCATGGACCGGCAGGTCGTGGCCGCCGTTGTAGAGCCCATGAAAGCCGCCCTGGGGCTTAATGATAGTGAAATGGGTATCCTCGGGACGGTATTCCTTTTGAGCATCGCGGTCTTCTCATTTCCCATTTCCTATCTGATAGACCGCTGGAGCAGGCGCAAGGCTGTCGGCATAATGGCGCTGCTCTGGAGTATGTTCACTGCCGCCAACGGATTTGCCTGGAATTTCTGGAGCTTCCTGGTCCCCCGCAGTCTTGTCGGAGTGGGTGAAGCCGGATTTGTGCCGGGCGGCTCGGCCATGATCGGCGCCGCTTACTCGAAAAAGGCGCGCGGCATAGCCATGGGCGTGTTCAATGCAGCTGTGCCGCTGGGAATAGCGCTGGGTTCACTCGCCGGAGGCATTGTAGCCAAGCAGTACGGATGGCAGGCGCCGTTCTTCATCTTCGCCATACCGGGCATCGCCCTGGGTCTGATGGCATTCTTTATGAAGGATTACAAGACCGTGGAAGCAGACCAGGCGCCCGGCATGAAGGTGGATTTCGGCCACTCAATAATCGGTCTCTTTAAAATCCCCACGCTGGTCTGGACCTTCGTCGGCTACGGCCTGGCCAACGTTATGTCGATGTCATTTCTCTTCTGGTCGCCGGCTTTTATCGGACGTGCCTGGGGAGTGGATGTGCAGGCCGCCAACAGCATACTTGTTCCTATCGTCCTGGCTGCCATCATCGGCTCGCCACTGGGCGGATTCCTGGCGGATTTGTGGTTCAGGAAAAATCCCAGGGGCAGGCTCTATGTGCCGGCCATCACCATTATACTCAGCGCCTTTTTCCTTGCAGCAGCCCTGTTCTTACAGTTAAAAGGGCCGCTGGGCATGGTCCTCATCATTGTCTACGGCATTTTAAATGTGATGGCGATTCCCTGCATCATGGCCATGGCTCAGGATGTCGCCCCGGTAGCCCAGAAAGGCCTGGTATGGGGCGCCATGATCTTTTTCATGTACGTATTCGGCGGCGGCTGGAGCCCTTACCTGGTCGGAGCCATCTCCAATGCGCTGGGGCAGGATGCGCAGGCGCTGGGCACCGCGCTGATAATTGCTACCCTGGGCGGCGTTTTGGGCGGACTGTGCTATTTCATGGCTTCCCGGCCCTATATTGCTGACATGGATAAGGTCAAACACGAGCATCTGCTGGCCGAAAAATGACACCTACCACAAGCTGAAGTTTGAAAATCGAAGGTTTGCCGGTTGAGACGGCTGATTCCCGTTAGACAGGTAATAAAAGTCAGAAGGAGAATAATAAATGGAAAACGTCCTCGTCGTCGGCGCCGGCTTTATGGGCACCGGCATCGCACAGGTTGCCGCCCAGAATGGCTACCGCGTCTACCTGTATGATTCCAATGCTGAGGCTGTTGAAAAAGCCCTCGCCGATATCCGCTGGTCGACCGGGAAACTCGAGAGCAAGGGCCAGCTCAGGGATCCGGCTAAAGCCGTACAGGAGAGGATCAGCGCAGTAAAAGATCTTGCCGTCGCCGCAAAGTGCCCGTGGGTCATCGAAGCGGTTTATGAAGACGAAAAACTCAAGAAAGGACTTTTCCAGGAGCTGGAAAGAATCTGTCCGGCGGAGACCATTCTAGCCAGCAACACATCCAGCATACGTATTACACGGCTGGCCATGGATGCACAGCATCCCGAGAGGATGGTGGGGCTGCACTTCTTTGGTCCGGTACCTCTGATGCTGCTGGTTGAAGTGATCAAAGGAGAAAAAACATCCGCAGCGGTTTTCCAGAAAAGCGTGGATTTCATACTTTCGCTTAATAAATATCCGGTGAAAGTCATGAAAGATATACCCGGTTTCATCATGAACCGTATCAGTGGCACGGCCTTCCGCGAGGCCCTTAACCTGGTGGAACAGGGCATTGCTACGGTTCAGGATGTCGATGCAGGTATGAAATATGGGTACGGATGGACTCTGGGCCCGTTCGAGATGGCGGACTACGCAGGGCTGGACGTCTATCAGCGTGTCGGCCAGGCGTTCAAGGCTATGGGAGTTGAATCGTATGCTCCGACATCTACACTGATCGACAAGATGGTACAGGCCGGACGCCTGGGCAAGAAGGCAGGCAAAGGGTTCTACGACTACATGCCCGATGGGGCAAAGACTGCTTTCGATACCACGAAGCTAACGTAAGAAACAAAGATCGGATAAGAATTAAGGAGGTCATCCATGAGCGATCAAAACGCGCAAAAACAACAGGTTCCCGCCATCCAGGGCTGGTTCACCATGCCGCCCAGGGAGCCGCATATCATAGCCAGCAAATGCTCTTTGTGCAACGGCTATTTCTTCCCGCCGGCACAGGTATGCCGCAATCCGAACTGCAAAAAAGACGGTACCATGCAATCGGTGATGCTCAGCAATAAAGGCAAACTGGAGGCCTATTCCATCAACTATTTTTCGCCGCCCCCGCCATACCACGCACCGGATCCATTTGTTCCCTTCGGGGTCGGGATGGTCAGCCTGCCTGAAGGCATCAGCATCACAGGCCAGATTTCCTCCGGCTATGACGAGAAAAACCTGGAGGTCGGCATGGATATGGACGTCGTAATCGAGAAGCTGTATGAGGACAGCCAGGGCAACGACGTTATGGCATGGAAGTTCAGGCCTGCTCACAAATGAGGGCAACACAAATATCAGCGTTAAATAATGAGGTGAAATAATGAATGAAGTAGCTATTCTGGGAGTTGCTATGCATCCCTGGGGAAAAATAAAAGATAAGAGCGTTCCCGAGCTGAATCTTGAGGTGGCTCAAAAAGCTTTGAAAGACGCCGGCCTGGAGTGGAAAGACATCCAGTTTGTCGTGGCAGGTTCGGATCCATGGAGCGGTGTCGATGGCCTGTTAGCCGGCTGCAGATTATCGCAAAAAATAGGCAATAACGGCATACCGGTGGTCAATGTGTATAACGCCTGCGCAACAGGCGGATACGCGTTGAAGACAGCGCAGGCCTACATCAACTCCGGCTTCTGTGATTATGTACTGGTCGTGGCGGCCAGCATTTCGCCCTCCGGTTTCTTCGGTGTCACCACTGTTGGCCGGGAAGATGATCCGAACGACCTGGATTCACAGCGTTTCAGGATACTGGGGCTGACCAATCCCACGGGTTTTGCTTTCATGGCTACATACAGGATGCACCATTATGGAATGACCGAAAACGACCTTGCCCTGGTGAAGGTAAAAAATGCCAAATTCGGATCGCTCAATCCCCTTGCGCGCTTCAAGAAAACGTTTACCGTCGAGGATGTGCTCAAATCACCCATGGTAACTTATCCTCTGCGACTGTATGAGCTATGCGCGACCAGCGACGGCGCAGCTGCAATCGTCCTCAGCAGCATGAAGGCGGCTAAAAAACACATCCGTAAGCCTGTCAGACTGGCCAGCGTGGGAATAGCCACTCCCAAATACCCCGATCCCAGGAGCGGAGGCTACGGCCTGGATATTGCCAGCGACTCGGGTGATCTCGAGTTCAGCAACGGCATGGGAGTCCGGGCGGCCTACAACGCCTACGAAGAAGCTGGTATCGGACCCGAAGACCTGGACCTGGCGGAAGTATACGATCTCAGCTCTGCCTTCGAGCTGGGCTGGTACGAGGAGATCGGGCTCTGCAAGCGGGGAGACGCTGAGAAGCTGTTGCGGGAAGGCGTTACGGGGATGGGGGGCAGGATGCCGGTCAATACCAGCGGCGGCTGTGCCTCTTTTGGAGAGGCTATCCCGGCCCAGGCCATGGCCCAGGTATGCGAGCTTACATGGCAGATGAGGGGCGTTTCCGGACCGAGGCAGATCGAGGGCGCTAAAGTCGGTTTCACAGTCAATGCCGGCAAACAGGGTAATTGCTCGGCCACTGTTGTAAAAAAATAGAATATATTCCTATTATATGGGGCGGCGCGTATATGCCGCTGCCACAATAAATGTCGGAGGTTGTGATGAAAAAAGGGCAAACGGAAAATAGCGATGTCCTGATTAAAGTGAAGCCGTGGCAGGTCTGGTACACGATAGTTGTACTTTTCGTCCTCTATATGATGGACTACGCGCTGCGGTCGGTGATCGGCCCCATGACGCCGGCCTTAAAGGCCGACCTGGGGCTGAGCGATACCGAGGTGGGCTGGCTGATGTCTGTGGTGCTTATCGGGGTAGCGGTCTTTGCGCTTCCGCTGTCCTACCTTATCGACCGCTGGAGCCGGTCCAAAATGATCTCGTTGATGTCCGTTATCTGGAGCGTGGCCAGCCTGCTGTCCGGCTTCTGCATTAACTTCGGGCAGTTGCTGGCCACCAGGACGGTGGTGGGAGTCGGTGAGGCCAGTTTCGTCTCGGGTGGCATGGCCCTTATCGCCGCTATGATCAACAAGGCCAGGCGCGCGCTGGTTACCGGTATCTGGGTGGCTGCTATACCCTTTGGTTCGGCCTTCGGCTTCCTGATCGGGGGTTTCGTCACCAAGAGCTTCGGCTGGCAGGCCGCGTTCATGGCTGTGGCCGCACCGGGCATCATCTTCGGCATCCTGGCCTGGTTCATGCCCGACTATAAGATAGACAAATCGGCGCTTCACAAAGCGGGGGATGTACCCCGCAGCAACGCATTGGGTTCGACGCTCAAGGAGTTCGTAAAGATCAAAACCCTGCCCATCCTTTATCTTACCATCGCGCTCGAGATGTGCTACGTGCTGGGCTATGTGCCCTGGGTGCCGGTGCTGCTGAACCGCACTATGGGCATGGACACGGTGCTGGCCAGCTCAGTCTCGGCCGGCCTTGCTCTAACGGCTATCATCGCCATGCCGCTGGGCGGATGGGTGACGGATAAGGTCTCTCAGAATAACCCGCGCAACAAAGTACTGGTCATCGTTGTGGTCATGCTGCTGGCCAGCATCTTCATGGCGGCGGGCACTTACTTCGTTTCCCTGCCGGTATTCGCCATCGGCGTGTTCTTCACCTCCGCCTTTGTCGCAGCCCAGCTCAACGCGGTGCAGGAGATCGTGCCCGCCTATCAGCGCTCCACGGCCATGGGTCTCTATATGCTCACCGGCTACATCCTGGGCGGCATGTGGGGTCCCATACTGATGGGGGCTGTTTCCGACGCCGTTAACATACAAACGTCATTCCTCGTCATATCCGGTATCGGCTTCCTCAGCAGCTTCGGCTACCTGTGGTCGTCCAAATACTTCAACGCTGATTACCACCGCGCCCGCGAGGTGGACCGCGCTATGGGATTGTTGGAAGCCAAATAGCTTGATATGCTTATGCAGATCAAATACGTACGATTTCTCAGATGAGCTCGGCTATGCGCTGGTCATTTAAATAATGCCTTTGTTTCGGAGTTCTTCAATTTCAGATTTATTGTAACCTAACTGCAATAAAATAGTTTCTGTATGTTCTCCCGATAAAGGAGACGCTCTGGAAATTCCTCCAGGCGTCTCTGATAGCTTAATGCCGGTATCTACCACCTTTTCGGCACGCTCTCCAACAATTTTAATTTCCTTCAGCATTTTCCTGTGCTGTATCTGCTGATCGAATGGAAGCTCTTTAAGGTCATAGACCTTTCCGACAGGTATATTTTTGTCTTTCATCAGTTCGAACCACTCATCACGATTTTTATTGAGAAAAAAATCGCATATATAACTAAATATTTGCTGCTTTTTTTCTGCCTCGCATAGTTGATCCGGAATAAAATCTTCCCTGCCGATGAAACGGCATAAATTGATCCAGAATACGGGTTCAATACAACCTATAGTGATATATTTGCCATCTTTCGTCCTGTATATGTTGTAGCAGGGATATCCTCCGTTGAATGGCGAACTGCCGCGTTCATATTCCACGCCGTAATTCATATGATCGAAGATGAAAGGCGTAGCCAAGGAAAGAACGCTGTCAAGATAGGAGATATCGATGTACTGCCCCTTCCCGGTCTTTCGCCTGGCTTCAAGGGCGATCAATATCCCGATGGTTGCATGTAAGGCGGCGCCGGCAAGATCTGCTATGAAATTCATCGGGATTACCGGGGCTGCCTGTGGATTCCCAATCATATTCAATACGCCACTCATCGCAGTGTAGTTCAGATCATGCCCCGGCATCTCTACATATGGACCGTCCTGTCCATATCCGCTTAATGACGCATATATTATGCTGGTATTAATTTTTCTAACGGACTCGTAGTCTATTCTAAGTTTTTTGGTGATACCCGGCCTGAATCCTTCGACGATAATATCTGAAGTTTTGCAGAGCCTGTAAAAAATCTCCTTTCCTTCAGGAGATTTTAAATTTAAAATCATGCTCTGTTTATTTCGATTATAGGCGCGATGATTGGAATACAGAACTCTGCCCAGGCTCCACGCAACTCGATCGTCTTTGAACGCATCAATATTATCAGTTGGTCTCGCAATTTTTATGACCTCGGCGCCGAAATCGCCCAGTATCATGGTGGCATACATACCGGGACCTAAATGGCAGAGATCCAATACTCTTAATCCCGAGAGGGCTTGCATGACAATGTTCTCCTCATTAAAGCTAAATGATGGTGCACCTTTTGGAATCCATATCACCAAAGCACGTGGCAGATTCACAAGGCCTGGATATTATGGCCTCAGGAATTACATCCCTTTAAAGTCAGGTCTGCGTTTTTCGACAAACGCGCTGACGCCTTCTTTAAAATCCTCGCTTTTTCGTAGAGTGGCCGCGCATCTTGCCTCGTATTGCAGCGCGCCTGGAAGATCCATCTGCATGCCGTAGTTGACACACCACTTTAACATCTGAAGCGATAACGGCGCTCTTTCGGCAAGCTCATTTGCCCATTTTCGAGTTTCTTCCAGCAAAGCATCATGGCTGACGACCCGGTTTATCAGACCTATCTCGGCAGCTTCCTTTGCATTGATACGGTTCCCGAAATACAGCATCTCTTTGGCCCTCGCCACCCCGATCAAACGTGGTAAACGCGCAGTGCCGCCGGCCGCCGGCATGACACCTATTTTAACTTCGCCTAAACCGAAATTTGCCTTCTCCGAAGCTATACGAAAATCACAGCATAATGCTAATTCCAATCCACCCCCGTTGCAGCTACCGTTAATGGCGGCAATGACCGGCTTCCGAAGATTCTCAATTTTATTAAAAATTTCATAACCCATATTCTCTGATATATGCCTGGCATCCGGGTCCATTATTTCCACGATATCGGCTCCGGCGCAGAACCCTTTGCCGGAACCGGTGAGGATAATGGTTTTTATACTTTCATCATCATAGATATCATCAAAGAGAACTGAAAAATCATGTGCCATCTGCCAGTTAATAGCATTAAGTCGCTCAGGTCGATTAAAAGTGATTATACCCACCTGTCCATCTCTATCGAAGATCAGTGTATCAGTTGAAATAACGCACCTCCTGTTGCCGCTGCACAGCTTGCCCGGCACATTTATATATTGTAATTACCTATATATCCAGTTCTCTCGCAATGATGTGTCTTTGTATTTCCGAAGTACCGTCAGCGATTGTCATTCCTCTGACAAACCTGTAGAACCGTGACACGCGCACTTCATCCATCAGGCCTAATCCACCGTGTATCTGAATTGCTTTATAAGCCACTTGATTGGCTGATTCACAGCAGAAAAATTTCGACATCGAGCTCAATTTCATGTTATAAGTGCCGCCCACTACAGACATGGCAGCTTTATCCCGCATCATTCTGCTCAACTCATTTGTGAGAGCCATTTCAGCAAGCGAAAATTTAATATACTGATGCTTGGAGATGGGACGCCCGAACGCTATACGATTTTTAGCATAACTCAGCGCATCTTCGAAGCAGGCATCGGCTACACCCAGTGCTAAAGAAGCGACACCTATCCTGGCAGTAGCAAAAACATCTCGCACCACATATTTTTGACCTTTCCCCCTTTGACCGAGCAGATTAAATGCCGGTACACAGCAATCATTAAAAAATATCTGCCCGAGCTCATGACTGGAACCGTACATGGTCCTCATAGGATTAATTGTGATACCTGGAGTATCGGTAGGTACGAAGATGTAATTGAACTCTTTCGATCCTTTGTTATCGGTAACACAAAGTACGCTTATAAAAACGTTATTCTCCAGTCCTGAATTAGTTATATAAGTTTTTTCTCCATTAATAATCCATTTATCGTCAACAAGGTTGGCTTTTGTCTGTATACGCGAAACGTCAGTGCCTGCTTCCGGCTCCGTAATCGCTCCCGAACACATGCATTCAGCGTTGATTACAGGCGTCAGGTATTTATCTTTGAAGGCCGCCTTCTGTTCTTCCGTCGCCGTCTCAACAACTTGCCTTGCATTAGCCATCGTAACCATCAGGCAACCTGCCATCTCGGGATCGCCGCGAGCCACAGTCTCCAGAACAAGGCACCATGTGAGATAGTCCGCATTGACGCCACCCCACTCTTCAGAGAACAGCATCTGTGAAATACCCAGTTCACCCAGTCGGCGAAATAAAGCAGAATCCCATACGCCTGAAGTGAAACGATGATATTCCTCCGGTCTAACCTCGTTCTCTACCCATTCATGAACAAGTTTCCTGGTGGATTCTTGAAATTCTGAATATGTGAAATCCAATTTATTACTCCTTCAACCACTAATCTCGATAAGTTGCTTTTTAATGCACTGCCCTTTCTACGCCCTTCCAGAACGGAGCTCTCAAAGCTTTTTTATCGACTTTACCCAGCAGTGTGAGTGGCAGCTGTTCCTGGAACACGATAATTTTTGGTTGAGCGTATTTTGAAAGCTTATTTCGGCAGAAATCCTTGATATCCTGCTCGGACAGATCTCCATCGGGAATGATTACGGCAGTTACCGCCTCACCCCACTTTTCATCGGGGATGCCGATAACAGAAACCTGCTTTACCTTGGGATGTTTACTTATTACACCTTCGACCTCGGCTGGATATACGTTCATACCGCCGCTGATAACCATGTCTTTTTTTCTATCTACAATATATACATACCCATTCTCATCCATTCTTCCCATATCGCCCGTATGGAGCCAATCATTTCTCAGCGTTTGCCTGGTCAATTCAGGTTGATTCAAATAACCTTTCATAGAAAACGGCGTTCGAACACAAATCTCACCCAATTCACCAACTTTCAGTTCTTTATCATTGTCATCAAATATTTTTACATCGGCCATGACGTCGGGCCTGCCGCAGCTAAGCAATAATTTGGGATTTTCCAGCGCATTCAGATGGTCTGCAATCGATAATGTAGTAACCATATTGGGACATTCACTTTGGCCATATTTTTGCATCAATATGGGACCGAATTGGTCAATAGCCTCCTTAAGCCTGTTGGCAGAGATGGGAGATGCTCCATAATAAATACTGTTCAATGAGCTCAAATCGTACTTTTTCTGCTTTAAAAGATCGAGAAGGACATAGATAATGGTTGGAACAAGGAATACCTTTTGAACCCGCTCTTTTTCTATGATTTCGAGTATTTTAAACGGATCAAACTGCTTCTCAATGATAAATTTGCACCCCACAGTGGCTCCGCTAAACATAATGGCGCCCACAGCATGGCCCAGAGGAGTCATGATCAGCAGTGAGTCTTCCCGCAGCCAGTTCAATCCTACAGTTTGTGCGATTACAAAATTCCAGCCCGAACGTTGCGTATGAATCACACCTTTTGGCTTTCCGGTAGTGCCACCCGTGTATACAATCACCGCATTGTCATCAGGTTTTGCAGTCAATATGGGAGTCGTATCCGGCTGGCCGCTCTGAAAGTCTTCATAGGAGGTATAGCCGTCAGTCGTAGCAGCGCCCACAACAACGATTTTTTTCAGGGTGGGGCATTTTGGCTTGAGACTCAAAATCCTGTCTACCAGAGCTGAATCAATAATCAATAGATTGACTTTAGCGTCGTTAATAATGTAAACGATATCGTTGTCACCTACCATAACGTTCATGGCCACTGAGGCAGCTCCGGCTTTATAGATACCGAACACGCAACTCAGCAGTTCGATACCATTTACCAATATCGTGCCAACGCAATCACCGCGCCCAAAACCTGCCTTCTTTATAGCGTTAGCAATACGATTCGAACACAGATGGACATCAAGATAGGTATATTCATTATCACCAATTTTCGCAAAGACCCTTTCTCTGAATTTTAATAATGAATTAGTCAGTAAAAATTGCAGTGTGACATTTTCCGACATCTTCCTTCTCCTCCTCAGATAACTCACTTACTCAAAATCGTTATTACACAGCAGCTTTCTTCAAAGCCAATGAGGCCGCCGCCGTTTTCAACTAAACCAATTTTGGGCCGCCGCACCTGTCTGTTGCCCGCCTCTCCTCTCAATTGGATCGCGATTTCATTGATTTGAGATAGACCGGTTGCTCCGATCGGATGCCCTTTTGATTCCAATCCACCCGATGTATTTATGGGTTTTTCACCGTCAAATCTGGTTGCACCGCTTTCTGAATATGTACCCCCAGTTCCCAATGGGCAAAATCCCAGTTGCTCCAGCTGATTGACTTCAGCAAAGGAGGAAGCGTCATGGACTTCAGCAAAGCACACATCGTCAGCTTTTATACCTGCCATTTTGTAAGCTTTTTGAGATGCCCAGTTAGTTATCGACGGCTCATCTATAGCGTGTTCACATCCGGATGCCGGTACGCTGGCTAAAATTTTAACTGCGCGTTTTTTAACCGAACTTGGAAGCTTTCTTAAGAATTTATCGGAGCAGACTATGGCGGCGGCAGCGCCGTCTCCAAGAGGTGAGCACATGGACCGTGTTAGAGGCCAGCTGACCATATAATCGTTTAATACCTTCTCAACCGGTACCTCAAACCGATACTGTGCCAGAGGATTGAGGGAGCCGTGAAAATGATTCTTGGATGCAACAACCGCCAGCTGTTCTACCGTGGTACCAAATTTCTTCATATGCCTGGCTGCCAGTGTGGCATAAACATCCATAAAAAGCGTATGGCCGGGAGATGCCGCCCATTCCTTTCCGTATTCGGCGCCGACTGTTTTATATTGTTCGAAAAGCTCGCTCACCCGAGTAACATCGATGCCTCCCGAGAATAACTCCACTACTTTAGCCAGCTGTTTCGGAAAAAATACTTTTTCTGCACCTATTGCAAGGGCGATTTCGACATTTCCCGAAAGGATATCCCTCCAAGCCCCGTGAAACGCAACCGAACCGCTGGCACAGGCGCTTTCAATGTTTGTTATCGGAATATGTCTGGGAAATAATCCTTCATTCACCAGAGGTGCCAAGGCAACCTGGCCCCTTATATTCATCTGACCGAGCACCCCCGGATCATCCTCCACTCTTGGAATTGTGTGCCCCCAGCCGCAATTGGAGAACCAGGTACTCTCAGGATATATACCATCAAGCCCCATATCCTCAAGCACTCCCAGATAAGCCATTCTTGTTAGGTCTTTTACGGATTTCTCAGGCCAGCGTTTGAACACAGTTGAATACGATCCAATGACATAGACTTCTTTCATCACAACCTTCTTCCTTCTATTTGAAAGCCTAAACCATGGCATATCCGCCATTGACCGAAAAAGCCTGCCCCGTTATCCATGACGCCCTGTCGGACGCCAGGAACACAATTAAACTCGCAGGGTCTTCCGGAAGCCCCAATCTACCAAGCGGATAACTCTTGATCATCTTCTTCTCGGCTTCCGGAGTAAGAAAAGGTAAAATAAGCGGCGTCTTAATACTGCTGAGCGCAACACAATTGACGTTGATATTGCTCCTGCCTGTTTCCTTCGCCAGCGCTTTAGCAAAAGCGATAACGGCCGCTTTTGCCGCAGAATAAGTTACTAAAAAGCGTTCACCAGTCTTTCCAGCATCGGATACTACATTTACAATCTTCCCATATTTATTTTCCAACATATGAGAAATCACCGCCCTTGCGCAGTTCAGCGATCCGATGAGATTAACATTGATATCGGTCATCCAGTCATCATAAGTTGTGGTATCAAAGGTCTTATATACTCCATAGCCTGCATTATTGACCAGAATATCTATATGACCTGCTTTCTTTATAAAAAGGGCTACGGTATCCTGCACCTTATTCCAGTTGATCACATCCATTTCATAGGCGAACGCCCTGCCATTAAGACCTTGCATCAACTCAACCGTTTGCTCTGCTTTCTTCAAATCTATATCGGCAGCGGCAACAATGGCCCCCTCTGAACATAGCACTCGCGTTACCTCTCGCCCCACACCACTCCCGGCGCCTGTAACTAAAGCAGTTTTGTTTTTTAATCCCAAATCCATCAACAGCCTCCTAATAATAGAATATATTCAGTGAATGTATTCTATTCTACTATCAAAATATTGTCAAGCCTGAATTGTAATTCACGTTAGTTACAAATATAATAGTTTAACTGTATAGCGAAGGTACCTATCATGAATAATAAAAAGTCCACTCATCGAAAAAAACAGTCGCTGGCTACGCACAAGAAGATTTACCAGACATCCCTTACGCTGTTCTCAAAAAAGGGATACGACAGGGTTACCATCAGTGAGATCTGCAGAAAATCCGGCGTTTCGTTGGGGACATTCTATATCCATTTCAAGTCCAAAGACGCGGTTATCATGGAGCACTTCATGGCGATAAATAAATTAATTAGAGATGAAGTAATTCCTGTCCTACCTGAAATAGATAGCCGGATCGACAAGCTCAAATTCTTATGCGCATCTGTATCCCGGTACATGGACAATCTGGGTGTGGATTTTATTAAAGTGGTTATGCAGAGTCAGATCAGCGCCGGCAGAAAAGATCCTGTGATGGCAGCAGAGAGGGGCATATTGTTTAATACTGTGCTTGAACAGATAGATGAGTGTTTAAAAGTCGGCATACTAAAAGACGATACGGACGCTACGGAAATCACCCGGTTTATCATGATGAGTTATCGGGGTATCCTGTATGAATGGTGTTTAAAAGATGGCAGCTTCGACTTAACGGCTGCCGGGGACAGAATGGTTCAAACCATTTTGTACGGATTGCTTGCTTAGCTTGGTAAACTCGACCACAGATAATTTTAAGCTGCTGCACATTCAATAAACATGATCAGTTTATTTGCCGGCTCGGTCGTCCGCTACGAAGGCCAGAAGTTCCTCAGGTTTACAGGCGATGCGGACCTTTCCCGCATCGCTTCAGAGGGCATTATACGGGGGGACAGGGTATCCCTCTATATCCACATCCCTTTCTGCCGCACCCTGTGTCCCTTCTGCTGCTTCAACCGTTACCTGTTCAAGGAGGATCAAGCCCGCGCTTACTTCGCAGACCTGCGCCGGGAAGTCGACCTGTACGCCGCGCTGGGTTTCAAATTCAACGACTTCTATTTCGGGGGCGGCACGCCCACCGTCCTCATGGACGAGCTGTCCGGCTTCGTCGATTTCCTCAGATCGAAATTCGAGATCAGGCGCATCTCGCTTGAGACCACACCGCGCGAGCTGACGCCTGACACCGTTGATCAGCTGAAACAGATGGGAGTCAACCGGCTTTCCATCGGTGTTCAAAGCTTCGATAACTCCCTTCTTAAAGCCATGGGCAGGACGCTTTTCAAGGGCGAAGACTCCATACAGAAGCTTAAGCTGGCGCAGGGCAAATTCGATACGGTCAACGTGGACCTCATGTTCAACTTCCCCACACAGACACCGGAGCAGTTCCGCTCCGATATAAAAATCTTCAAGGACCTCGGCACCGACCAGGCCACTTTCTACCCGCTCATGCCCTCTCCACATAAACTGGATGCGCTGACCAAAAAATTCCGCCGGGTGGATACCAAACGCGAAAAGCAATATTACGAGATAATCCTGCAGGAGCTGATGGACGGCGGATACAAAGCTTCGACAGCCTGGTGCTTTTCGCGCGGCGACCTCATGATCGACGAATATATCATCGACTACGATGACTATATCGGCGTCGGCGCCGGGTCCGTCAGCTTCCTGGGAGGCGATTTCCTGGTCAATTCCTTCTCGCTGGACGGCTACCATAAGCTGATCGCGGAAGAAAGGTTGCCCATAGTCCGCACACGTCATCTCTCCGCTACCGAGCAATACCGTTACTACATGCTGACCAGGTTATTCGGTATGAGCCTGAGCACGCAGCAGTTCAAACAGCGCTTCGATTCGGATATCCACGCCAGGATATGGGCGGAGCTGCTATTCTTTAAAATTGCCGGTGTTATCCAGGAGAAAAACAGCATAATTTCAGTCACAAAGCGCGGTATGTACACGGTGGGCACCATGATGAAGGAGTTTTTCGCAGCCCTTAACACACTGCGGGAATACTGTATCGAGGGCGGCATTTAGTTTTAACCGGTTTTACGTTATGATTATCAGGCTCCGGGAGGTTAATGATGAAGACAACAGAGAAAGACTGGTCGGGCGCCGCCAACTGCGCTATCTACCAGCCGGGACAGCAGACAGGCCACTACGAGAGCTATTTCCTGCGCGCCAATCATCCTGAGCGCCCTCTAGCTTTCTGGATCAGGTACACCATCTTCAATCCCCACGGCCGTCCCGAAAAGGCCATCGGCGAGCTCTGGGCGGTCTATTTCAACGGCGAGACTCCGTCCAGTACAGCAGTGAAAAAAGAGCTGCATATCGGCCAGTGCTCTTTCAGTCGTTCAGGCCTCGACGTCAGGATCGGAGACGCTTTTCTGCATAAAGACTGGCTCAAGGGCAGCGCCACATCACATAACCATACGATCACCTGGGACCTCAAATACAGTGGGGATAGCCGGCCCATCTTCCCCCTGCCCATGAAAATGTATTCGGGCAACTTCCCCAAGGCCAAGCTGTGCGTTCCGCTGCCCCTGGCCCGCTTCAACGGCACTCTGGAGGTCGACGGCGACCAGATCAAAATCGAGAACTGGATAGGCAGCCAGAACCATAACTGGGGCTCCAAGCATACCGACCTTTACGCCTGGGGTCAGGTCGCCGGGTTCGACAACAGCCGTGACAGCTTCCTCGAGGTGGCCACGGCCAGGGTTAAAATAGGGCCTTTGTGGACACCCCGCATGACGCTCATCACGCTCAGGCATAAAGGCCAGGAATACAAGCTTAACAACGTAATGCAGACGATCAGAGCGGAGGGAAAATTCACCTATTTCGACTGGCATTTCGCGTCATGCGACGACGACGTCGATATCAGAGGCCGTATGCATGCCCCTAAAGAGCTGTTCGCCGGACTTAATTACTACAATCCGCCGGGTGGGAGCAAGCATTGTCTCAACAGCAAACTGGCCTCATGCGAGCTCAGGATCACCCATAAACAGGGGGCAAACAAGGGCGTTTCGGAGCTGCTTTACACCAAACACCGGGCGGCTTTTGAGATACTCACTGATCTGAAGGACCACGGAATTTCAATCCAGGTATAAGTTTTTATCCGTCTTCAGCCCGGCCTGGGGCAAGAGGCCGTTCAAATTGTAGATAAAGGAGGAACCCATGGAGTACAAGGAGCTTAAATACGAGGTAGCGGAGGGTATTCTCACGCTGACGCTCAACAATCCGGACAAGATGAACTCGATCACGGCGTCTACCTGCAGAGAGCTGCTTGACGCGTTCGAGAGAGCCGATAACGACGATGACGTGCGTGTGGTGATAGTCACCGGCGCCGGCCGGGCATTCAGCGCAGGGGCTGCCCTGGGAGGCGGCGAAGAAGCCAAGGGTTCGTACTTCATGGAACGGTTCCTGGGCCGGGAGGACGACCAACCGCACCGGGATGAGGGCGGCATCGTATCGCTGCGCATATACGACATGAAGAAACCGCTAATAGCGGCCATCAACGGGCCGGCAGTGGGCTTCGGCATAACCATGACGTTCCCCATGGATATCCGTATCGCCTCGACCAGCGCCAAAATGGGACTGGTGTTCTGCCGGCGCGGCATTGTTTTCGACGGCTGCGCCAGCTGGTTTTTAACTCGGCTGGTTAATATGGGTGTTGCGACCGAGTGGGTTTACAGCGGCCGGGTGTTCAGCGCGAAGGAGGCCTTCGAGAAGGGCCTGGTGAGCGAACTGCTGGAGCCCGAGGCGCTGCTGCCCCGGGCACGTGAGATCGCCGCCGGCATCGCCAACAACTCATCCCCCATTTCAGTGGCGTTCTGCCGCCAGCTTATGTGGAAGATGCTGGGCGCAGACCATCCCATGGAAGCCCACCAGGTGGAGTCGAAGGCGCTCAACTGGATTTTCGGCGTGCCCGATGCCAAAGAAGGCATCTTGTCGTTCCTCGAGAAGAGGACGCCCGCCTTCCCCATGAAGCCGAGCAAAGATATGCCTGCGTTCTACCCATGGTGGAAGGACCGGCCCTTCAAATATTAGTTTATACCAGCATGTATCCGAAGGCCTTGCGGCTGATAATGCGGGTGGGGTTGGCGGTGTCGGGTTCTATCTTCTCCCGCAGTCGGTGCACGAGCTGGTCGAGCGTCGCATCCGATATGGCGGCCGGGTCCAGACTATCGAACCATACGGCTTTGATAATCTCGTCGCGCAGGCAGACCACACCGGCGTTTTCGTAGAGATAACTAAGTAATTCGTACTCTTTGCGCGATAGTTTCACAGGCTCGCCGTCCACATGCACCTCTTTCTTGGCCTCATCAATTTTGAGCCAGCTAACATCCATCGCTACAGCTTTCTGGCTTGCTCCTGCCCCCTTTCCCCCCAGTAAATTGGTGCTCTCCGTCTCTTTGAATATCAAAAGGGAATGCGCCGGCCCTACTGCCATACCAAGCCCGATCTTGCAATTGTGTTTCAGGTCATATAACCTGCCCGACAGTATCCTGTCGTCGTTGAGCACGGTCCCGTTCGTGCTGCCCAGGTCTCTTATCTGATAATGGCCTTCTTTTTCCAGTATCTCGCAATGCCGTCTGGATACCGCCTCGTCGTTTAATTCGATATCCGGCTTATACTGGGGAGTACGCCGGCCGACTACCGTGGCAGCCTGCCTGAGGGTAAAAATCTTGCCGATGTCTTCGGCATCGCCTTTCTTGACTATAATAAAAGCCACAACGGGCCTCCTGCTATATGCAGGCTGTATTTCCTCTTGCAGTATA
Organism: Dehalococcoidia bacterium; assembly: GCA_034429715.1. Classification (GTDB taxonomy): domain Bacteria; phylum Chloroflexota; class Dehalococcoidia; order GIF9; family UBA5629; genus CAIMUM01. The sequence continues at coordinate 36,247 of DAOUFR010000058.1, read as the reverse complement.
ATATATCAAGGGCAACCATCACATTGAATATATATGTCAGATTTATATTAGGTATTCGTCAGAAAGCTGTCAAGCAGTCGGTTTTTCAGCAGACTAGAATGATGTGATCGTAATGGAAGAGGTAATCAGCGTCAGCGTCATCTGCCCGGCCTGCCAGGGCTTGAACGGGGCCGGCAGCTTTTTCTGTTACAGCTGCGGGCATTACCTGGCGGACGAAAAGGAATGTACAAGCAACGACACCGTCATGGAAGAGGCTGCGGAAGCTGCAGCGCAGGGAGCCGTGGCCAGGATGATCATGCCGGGAGGCGAGGAGATCACTCTGGCGGACAATTCCCAGTTCATTCAGCGCAGTAACTTCGAGGGCAAACTCTCGCAAGATGCGCTGATGAGCATCTCCAGACAGCATCTGCTCGTTACGCGCGAGAACGGCACTTATTTTGTCCAGGACCACGGGCGCGACGGCACCGGAAGCACCAATCACACACGGGTAAACAATATCGATATCCACCATAAAGGCAGGCAGGCTCTCAGGGACGGAGATAGTATAGAGCTGGCCAGACAGCCGGGAGCCACACTCATCTTCCGGTTGAGCTAATATGCAAATGAAGGAGATTTGATTGGAGATAGGTTACGGCTGGGACACCGGCCTGGTGAGAAAACTCAACGAAGACAGTGTTTTCTACAGCACCTTCGACCTGCATACTAATTCAGGTACGGTATCTGCCGGTCTGTTCGCGGTGGCGGACGGCATGGGCGGACACGAAGCAGGGGAAATCGCCAGCGACCTGGCTATCAGGATTTTCCAGGTCGAATGTATCTCCGGACTGCTGGCTCGGCAGACGGCGCCCGGATTGCCGCTGATGGCCTCGGCTTTCAGCAAGGCTAACAACGCCGTCCTCGAAGCTGCAACAGAAAAGTCGCTGCAGGGTATGGGCACCACTCTCACCGCGGCCCTTATTACAGGGCAGGATATGTACGTTGCCCACATAGGGGATTCCCGCTGTTACATTATCAACACCAGGGAGATCATTCAGGTCACAACGGACCATTCCGTGGTGCAGGAGCTGGTAGATACCGGTGATATATCGGCGGAGGAAGCCCTGACACATCCGCGCCGCAACGAGATAACACGCGTGCTGGGTTACAATGATAATAGCCTGCCGGACCTGATACAAATCAAGCTTTATGCCGGGGACAACATATTGCTGTGCTCGGACGGCCTGTGCGGGGTGCTCCCTGCTGGCAGAATCGAGGAAACGGTGCTTGCCTCGCAGAGTCCGCGGCAGGCCTGCGCGGACCTGATCTCCCGGGCCAACCTGGCCGGCGGCCCCGACAACATATCGGTTATCATCGCCCAACCCGGCGGCCTCCCCTCCTGGCAGGCACTGGTGTCGGCAAAGACGGGGGTAAAAACAGTCTGATGGACGATCCGACCATCTTTGTCATAGTCTTTGCACTGATCTTCACCAGCATACCGGTCACAGTGGCTATTATCCAGGCGGTCCAGCGGCACAAGGCGAACGCCTCAGCCCGGCGCCAGGGCAGGCCGACGCAACAGCAGGCCCAGCCTGAACGCAAGCACCGCATCAACAGCCGCTACGAGCTTAAAGCACCGGCCTTCAAACAAGGAGGCATGGCAAACATCTGGCTGGCCAGGGACCGCACCAGCGGTAAGAAATGCATCATCAAGACGCCCCGCAGGGGCACCACCATGGACAATGTTTATCTGGACAAGCTACGCCAGGAAGCCGCTTTCCTCAAAAGGCTGCAGCATCCCAATATAGTCACATACCTTGATGATTTCTATTACAAAGGGGAATTCCACCTGGTACTGGAGCTCGTAACAGGTGAACCTGTCATGTCGTCCTCTCCCAGGACATCGGCCGGTGAGCAGAAGCTCCTGGCCTGGGCCGGACAGGCGCTGGACGCCCTGGCCTATATCCACGCCGCGGGTATTGTGCACAGGGACGTCAATCCCAAGAACATCATGCTCAGCGGAAACGGCGGCATCAAACTGATCGACTTCGGCACGGCCAAAAGCCTGGAGAGCATGAAAAGGGACACGGTCAAGACGGATCCCTTCACCCAGATAGCCAACAAGGGTTTCGATATACCTGAATTATTCATAGGCGGCGAGAGCGACCAGCGTTGCGACCTGTGCGGCCTGGCGCAGACCTGTATCTACCTGCTCACGCTCAGACAGCCCAACGATCTGTGCACCGAGCTGATCCGCACCAACTGGCCGCGGAGCTACACCGAGGCCGGCAAGGTGGCGGACTACATGATCTCGGCGGGTATCTCGGCAAGGACATCACGCTGCCTGGCCCAGGCCATTATGTTTTCACCGGGCAGCAGATTTGCCAGCGCCACGGCCATGCGGTCAGCACTTCTGTCTGCAAACGAATGCGAGGTGAAAGAAGTGGGGGTATCTAAGTGAAACGGCCGGTACCGGCATTGATATTTGCGCTGGCCGTCCTGTTCGCTTCCCTCAGCGCAGTAGCCCTCACACATGTATGCGCGTATGCCATGGGGGCGCCTACCGACAACTTCACCATACCGGATCCCATGGATGATACCCAGCATAATGAGATTAAGCCGCCCGTTAATTTCATATTGCACAGCACTACTGCACTGCCTTCAGGCGAATCGCCTGATCTGGTTGCGACCATACATGGGATATCCGCCGAAGGCGGCGACACCTTCACGGGCGACGAGCAATGGTACCTCGATGTCGATGTCAATATGCCGGGCTGGTTGTATATATATGAATACTATCCGTCGGACAGATATGACCAGGGCAGATGGATTGCCTACAAATGGCAGTTGAAAGAGCAGGGACGATGGAGGTTCGGGCCGTTCCGGCCGGGCGAGGACGAGCTGGAGGGCCAGCATATCTACAGGCTCTTCTTTTACGGAAACGGACAATGGGCGGCAGGCAGCAGCGAAGCGCAGAGAAGCCACCTTGTCTTCTGGAACTATGTCAAGGGCACGGAAGAGCCGGCTCAGCCAGCCACCCCCTCGACACCTGAACAGCCTGACACAGCGGACAACAACCTGCTGAAATTTATAACCAATCCCCTTTTCCTGCTGATTGCCCCTTCCGCCATAGTCGTCATTGTGCTCCTGGCACTGTATGGGCGACGCCGCCTGCGCGAACAGAATTACGCCCGGAATATGACGCAGCAGCCGCTGGTGGAATTGCTCGAGCATCCGGGTATTACACCAAAAGCGCCGCTGCACGGCACAGCCAGGGCCGTCCTGGAATTACCCAACGGATTGAAGATTCGCCTGGGTGAAGAAAGCGAGATAATCGGACGCGCCCAGGTCGCCAGGTCGCTGGGACTGGATGAGCTGGGGATGATATCAAAGCAGCACTTTAAGATCAGCTTCACAGACGGGAAGGCTTTCATCGAAGACATGGGCAGCGCCAACGGCACTGCCGTCAATGCTGCCAGTATTCGTGACTCAGGCCCACTGGAATTGAAAGACGGGGACGTTATCGAGATGGCCGGCAAGGCCAGTCTGAAGTTCCGATCCAACCATTAACCTCTTTATTTCCTCATGAGGGCCCTGCCCGGTACCTGGTTCAATCCGAGCATCCGCCTTTTTATCAGGTGTTTGTCAGGAACCTGTCAGGCCAGGGTCAAGCAGAGGGTGTAATGTGCCCTTATACTTAATAAAGATACACGATCACCTGGAGGTGCTTTATAGATATGAAAAAGATAGTTTTACCGCTGCTGATCGCGTGCATGGTTTTATCAGCCGCAGCTGCAGTATTTTCGCCGGCTCAGGCACAGCCATCACCGCCAATTAATCCCGATGAAAGCTGGCAGCCGCCGGACGAAGGCGGGGAAATGGTCGAGCCGCCGGTCGGTGTTGACACTTACAACCAGACCTGGCCCAGCCTTCAGATGACGGTGCCGCCATCCCCTCCGGCAGGAGCAGCAGGGTCCATCGTAAACGCCTACCTGGTAACCAGCTACGGGCAAACGCTCTACAATCTTTATCGTAACGACCTGTGCTACCTGCTTGTTTCCTTTAACGGCCCGGGGTACTTCTACCTGTGGGAATACTATCCGTCAGGGACCACGCCCTACGGGCACTGGCTGTGTTACAGATGGTACAGGCCTTACGCGGGCGTATGGCGCATCGGGCCGTTCAGTGCTGAGTCATGGGATCCCGACGGGCTCTATGTCTGGAAGATGTGGTACAACTCCGGCTTCTCCTGGTCGGAGCGTACTCTGAGCTTCAATTACGCACGCGGCAGCATTTCACCTTACAGCGGGCCGTCGCCCAGGCCGATCTATCAACCCGTGATCAATTCTTTCAGCGCAAATGCATCGTCTATAGACGTCGGACAAACCGTCACACTGACCTGGACCACGAGCAACGCCAGCAGCGTTATCATATCACCCGGCATAGGTACGGTGGGGACATCCGGATCGACAACTGTCACACCCGGCGCGACCACCACTTACACACTGTCGGCTACGGGCAGCTCGGGAAGCACGGTGACGTCTTCCGCCACCATTAACGTTATACCGAGGGTGCCGCCTGCGTTGAGCGTGCAGCAACCCACCATACAGTCCGGACAGTCCACCACGCTTTCATGGAACGCTCCCGCCGCCTTACAGGTATACATCGACGGGCTGGGTAATTTCGATGCCGTGGGCACAGCGATGGTAGCGCCCAATCAAACGACTACATATAGCCTCACCGCCACTTATATCGACGGCACGACGCAGACGGCAGCCGTTACCGTCACCGTCGAGCAACCCTTCTACCTTCTTTACGGACTTCTGGCGCTGCTGGCTATAGCCGCCATAATAATAGTCGTTATGATGGTGAAAAAGCCCCGCTCTCCCAAGTCGCCACGTACATCGGCTGCAAGCGCGGGTACCGCTACATCCAGCGCCGCTACATCGACTGCGGGCACATCGGGGGCGTCCACATCCATCACAGAAGCTCCTCCCGCCAAACTTATCATGCCCGACGGCGGGGAGATGCTGCTGGCCGGCAATACCAGGACGCTCGGACGCCAGGACTTTGAAAAACTGCTGCCGTCGGACAGAGCATCGTTCATCTCAAGGCAGCACATCAACGTATGGTATGAGGACGGAAAATACTACGTCGAGGATCCCGGCAGCACAAACGGCACCAGGCTCAACGGTTCGGAGATCCGCGACAGCGGCAAACAACCCCTCGTGGACGGCGATGTCATTGAGCTGGCCGATAAATTGAGTATCACCTTTAAAATATAGTAATCATCGTAATCAAAGAGGAGGTTAAAATGACTGCTAAAAAAATTGTTCAGTTCCTGGCGGCAGCGCTTCTTGTCTGCTCTGTCTTAATGCTGCCGCTGATACCTGCCTCTGCGGACGATGCACCGGCGCCATCGGAAACTTCCATAGCCACAGAGACAACCACCCCGGCTGTTGTGGAAGAGGCCACGATCACATCTACTCCTGAGCCACCCGCGCCGGTAGCAGAGACCACGGTTGCATCTGCACCCGAGCCGGTAGCTCCGGTGGTCGAGACCACGGTTGCGTCTGCACCTGATCCGGTAGCTCCGGTGGTCGAGACTACGGTTACATCTACTCCTGAGCCGCCCGCGCCGGTGGTCGAGACCACGGTTGCGTCCACTACCGAGTTGGTCGCACCACCACCTCCACCTTTGCCTGAACCGGTGATCGAGACCACGGTTGCAACCGGTTCCGAGCCTATCGTCCCATCGCAGGATTCTGCAATTGAAGACCCTGCTATTACCTCTTCAGAACAGGTGTCTGAGGAGCTTCAGCCGCCTATTCAGGTCGCCCAGGCTGAACCACCTGCGGGTGATGCGCTCCCGCCACCCCCTCTGCCACCTTCATCGCCAATTACAGTCCAAGTCCATCCACCGATATCGGTGCCGGGACCGGACTCTTTCCCTGCTCCGCCGATGCCACCTCCTCCACCTCCACCATTGCCTCCTCCTCCAGGACCACCACCTCCTGGGCCGCCACCTCCCGGGCCACCGCCTCCCGGGCCACCGCCTCCCGGGCCGCCGCCCCCTGGGCCACCGCCACCACACAGGCCACCATACAATCCGTATAATCCCTTTGCACCATACTATCCCTACGGGTACCGGTGGTACTCCAACTCATGGGTAACACCTTACTATCGTAGCTATCCTGTCGTGGTGGTGCCGTCCACACCTTCTCCGGTCTATGCGCCTGTGATCAGCTCGTTCACGGCCAATCCCAGCTATATCCAGCCGGGGCAATCATCCACACTGTCATGGACGGTCAACAACACGGCTAATGTCAGCATATCGCCTTCGGTTGGCTCGGTGCCCAATACGGGAGTGTACGTTGTAACTCCCGCCTACACGACCACTTATACACTTACCGCGTCGAACAGCGCAGGCTCGGGGGTGGCCAGCACCACGGTAACGGTGGCGCCCTATGTCGGCAGCACCTATTACACCGGCGGCACCTATAGCGGCACAACCGAAGCCGCCTCCACCGCCACCGACCCGGTCAGCACCGCCGGCAGCAGTAATGGCACGCTGTCATGGTGGCTACCCTATATCCTGCTCGTTGCGCTGCTGGCCGCAGCCGCCATAATCATAGTCATCCTTCTGCTGAGGAAACCTGCTGCGCAGGCCGTTCATTACGGCGGCGGGCGCTCCGGCACGATGCCTGCTGTCACTTCACCCGTAGCCACTCTGCCGGCAACAGGCTCTCCCAAAACCTCGCCGGTACCCGTCGGTCCAGCGGCCAAATTCGTTGCCTCCAACGGAAGCGAACTTTCGCTGGCGGGTGACGCGCCGCTGGGACGAAGGGACTTCCAGCACATGGTTTCCCCGGATAAGGCAGACCTTATATCCAGGCAACATGTCACAGTCTCCTATGAAAACGGCCAGTATTACATCGAGGACCGTGGCAGCACCAACGGCACCAGGCTGAACGGGTCCTCCATCAAGGGCACAGGCAGGCAGGCGATTAAAGATGGTGACACTATCGATCTCGCAGGCGCTCTCAGCTTCGTGTTCAGGTCTTAACCGTTAAATTAAAGGCCGGCGTCCCCCGGGGGACGCCGGCCTTTCTCATTCCCCTTTTAAATGTCTATCGCTCTTGTTCATAAAAATACTTCAGGGCAGCTTCCATATCCTTTCTATTACCGAATCCGCCGCTCTTATAATCCCTTATGACCGATCCCGTATCCAGGAAGAGCGCCGTGGGGATGGTCCTGAACTGGCACCCGCTGACCAGCTTCGCAGTCGGATCTATATAAACGGGCATGACCAGTCCGTATTTCTTGATCCACTCCTCGACATCAGCTTGCTTCTCGCTGCTGGCCACCATGAACATCATCATATCGGTCCCCTTCGGCCAGTCGCGATAGACGTCGTTGAGGAAAAGAGCCTGCTTCATGCAGTTCGGGCAGGTGGTCTTGGTGAAAACAATAAATACCTTCTTTCCCGCGATGTCTTTGTTTGTAAAATCATCGCCCTGGAGAGTTTTAAAAGAGAAATCCAGTATCTTGCAATTCATCTTGCAGCAAACAGGGGAGGTCGGCGGTGTCGTGAAAGGATTCAACGTCTGTTGCGCAGACTCATCGAAATCAGTTTCGGACTTGATGGCCACGCTGTAGCGCGTCTGAGGATACAGGCCGTTCAACCTGAATTTATGTTCGTACACAAAGCTATTGTCCATTTCGCTGTCGGATTCGGTTTCTTTATCCGCAGTGTAGTTGACGACGCCCGTAGCCGGTTTGCTGGTAATCCATCTCACCGAAGCGGCTGTGCTGGTAATATCGTATACGTCAACATTCGAGATCGTGAACTCGCCCGCCTGGGCGCCGGCCGCTGTGGTCGTGAGCGTATATCCCTTTGAAGCCACAGCATTGCCGCAACAGTCGACGGAAAGCACCCGGAAATAATAGGCCGTTTTAGGTACCAATCCCTGCAGCACGGCCGCATGTGTGTTCAGCATGGTCGCGTCCAGCGCTGTCTTGTTACCGTAAGAGCCTTTTAATCCGAACTCAACCTGGCCGGTTGCCGGCCGGTTGGTCTGCCAGGATATCACCGCGCGATCGCTGAAGACCGAAGGAGAATCGACCGAAGCGACGGCAAGCGGGTTGGATTCCGCTTCCCCGGCCTGATCCAGCACTCTTTGTATCTCGTTGGATGTCAGCGCGAACCCTTCGCGACCCGGCTGGTCGGCATTCCATGAAACCATGCCGACCATCTCGCCCGCCTTGTTCAATACGGCGCTTCCCGCCAGCGATGGGTCCAGGGCTGCGTTGGTCTGTAAATAGGTAATCTGCTCGTCTTTGGGCAATGAAGTCACGCTGCCCTTTGACTCTATCGGAGCGGCATCGCCGGGCTTGAATCCCCACACAGTCACCTCATCCCATTGGTGCACAAGGTCCGAATCTCCCGGTAAAGCCGACTTGAGCTCAGGCGCCTCTATTTTAAGCAGGGCCAGGTCCCTCTCACTGTCCCTGCAGACCAAACGGCCCTCGTAGCTCTGCCCGGGCTTGAGCTCAACAGATAGAGAGGTGGAGTCGCCCAGCGCGCCGCTGCCGGTAGCTATATAGCCGGCCTGATCGATGATTACGCCGTTGACGACAGCATTGTCGGCCTGCACCTTCACCAGTGAACCCACGATCGCGGGGCTGCCGCAGCCGCACAGCATCGCTGATATGAAAACAACCGGCAGTATCAAGAGCCGGACCGCTGTATTCCGCATATGCATAATTTGTATCACACAGAGTCAAACGCTATTTAATGGGAACGCCGCCCGTATCCAGTTTAGGTCTAACCACATTGTCCATGAGATTTCCGATGCGTGCGTTCATGATTTTTTTCATCTCGCCCACGATGCCTCTGCCCTTATTCAGGCTTTTGGCGAAGGCCACCGCCTCTTTTACGGTCTCATCGGCCGAGGAGCAGGCTTTACGCACAACGTTGAGCTTCTCCAGCTCTGCAGCGGTGTAACGCTTCCCGGTCAACTGGGCTTCGCGCACTCTGGTTGAGGGCAGGGTCCTCTTGATTAAAGCATCCATATACGGCAGGAAGGGGATATTTAGATCGACTTCGGGGAAACACAGGAAGCCGCGGTCGGCGCGCATGTAAAGAAAATCGAAAGAGCAGGCCAGTATGGCGCCCCCGGCGAACGCGTGGCCGGTCAGCGCCGCCACCGTATTCATGGGATAGAAGGTAATGCGCCTGTAAACCCTATCCTGGACCTCGAAAAATTTCTCCACTTCGGGATCCTTGCGTCCGATTGCGGGCACGAGCCAGTCGAGGTCCATACCGTTGCACCAGATCTTTTCGTCGGCAGATTTCACGACAAGCGCGGTGACGGCGGTCTTCTTCTCGATATCGTCCAGCGCTTTGAGCAATTCGCTGCAGAAGCCCATATTAAACCTGTTCTCACCATTCTTCATGGTGAGCAGCGCGATGTTTTCGTCAACGCTCCATTCGACTAAAGACATGGGGGATACCTCCGTAATTAAATTATTTGGCGACCGCCCGGTGGGGGGCGCCCTTTGAGGCGGCGTTAAATATTATATAACGATGCGATGGGCCAGTACAGTGTATTGCTAATTCCGTTGGATTTGTGCACAATAGGCAGGCTTCATTTCTTAAGGCAAAATTCACTCAAGGGGGTCTTAATTATGGACGACGTCATGGTTATCGGCGCAGGTTTCATGGGCGGAGGCATCGCCCAGGTGGCGGCGCAGTCCGGTTACAACGTCTTCCTGCAGGATATGAGTCCGGAGGCGATCACAAAGAGCCTGGCGCAGATAAAATGGTCGACCGAGAAGCTTGCCTCCAAGGGCAGGATCAAGGACAGCGCCCAGGTGGTGCAAAACAGGATCAATCCGGTCAATGACTTCTCCATGGCCCCCCGCTGTAAATGGGTTATCGAAGCTGTCTTCGAGGACGAGAAAATGAAAAAGGAGCTGTTCAAGGAGCTGGACGCCGCCTGCCCGGCGGATACCATCCTGGCCTCCAACACATCCAGCATACCCATTACGCGCCTGGCTTCGCTGACCGTACATCCCGAGAGGGTGGTCGGACTGCACTTCTTCGGCCCGGTGCCGGTGATGCGGCTGGTGGAGGTCATCAAGGGCGAAAAGACATCGGATGAAGTGTTCAGGAAAGGCGTGGACTTCATAGCTTCCCTCGGCCAGTACCCGGTCAAAGTCATGAAAGATATACCCGGGTTCATCATGAACCGCGTGAGCGGTGTCGCATTCCGGGAGGCGCTGTCGCTGGTAGAGAACGGCATCGCAACAGTGGAAGACGTGGATAAAGGCATGCGTTACGGGTTCAACTGGAATGTCGGCCCCTTCGAGATCGCCGACAACGCAGGCATCGATACTTATGTAAGAGTGGGCAAATCTTTCGCCGCGCTGGGCGCTGCGGATATCGCGGCGTCATCGCCGCTGATGGAGAAAATGCTCAAGGCCGGAAGGCTGGGCCGCAAGGTCGGCAAAGGTTTCTACGATTACTCGCCCGACGGGAAGATGACCCCTTTCGATGTGACCAAACTGTAAGTACGATTTAATTACATCGTTCCGAGCGCTTCAGTTTTTAAATGTCATTGCGAGCCCGAAGGGCGTGGCAATCCGGTGTACCCGCAATTACGCACAGGATTGTTTCGTCGCTATGCTCCTCGCAATGACCCGTATTAAAACTCGCTCACAGTTCGACCGTCAGCCCTTCGTATCCGACCTCTATCTCCATCTCGAGCTGCTTGCCGGCCGTGGCTATCTCTTCGCGCATCTCATCCTCGTACGCCACAGGCAAATGGCCGACGATCACCCGGGGCAGGTAGCCCCTGGCCTTGCGAAACTCTAAAAGCTCCTGCGCCAGCATCCCTGGCGTCATGTGACGCAGCTTCTCCATGTCTTTCTGTGCGCGATTTAGATGCGTAACCTCGATAACAAGCAGGTCCGGCGCTATCCGCTCCCAGCACCCCTCCAGACCCGGCCCCGTATCGCCCGCGTAAAAGAGGCTTTTTCCGCCGTCCGCTTTGATGAAGTAGCCGACCGACGGGACGGAATGGCTGACGGGCAGGGGCAGTACTTCAAGGTTTTGCAGCGATAGTGGTTGAAACAGCGCAACAGGCTTCAGCTTCATGCGCGGATTCTCCGCAGAGGGCCAGCAGGTGTAATCTCGATACAGCTTCCCATCCAGCAGGTAAAGATAAACAACTTCGAGCGTATCGCGCAGGCCGTAGACATCAACCGTCGAAGAGGGCAGGCTGTTGGCCCCCAGCATAATCAGGTCCTTGCAGTGATCGAAGTGATGGTGCGTGAGCAATACGGCCTTTATCTGCTGCTGCCTTTCCAGCGGCAGCGAAGCAGTCAGGCCGCCCGCATCCAGCGCGACGATACCGTCCACCAGCACAGATGGTAGTCGGGCTTTATCGGTCTCCGTATTATGGGCGCCCAGCATCTCGATTCTCATACTCTACCCTCGTCCCGTTATCCTGCTATGGCATAGTAAATAACCATATAGTGCAGCACCGCGCCTGCGATGACCAGCAGATGGAATATCTCGTGGAACCCGAATACGCCTGGCAGTGGGTTGGGCTTCTTCATGGCGTAGAAAACCGCTCCAAGAGTATAGGCAACGCCGCCGGCCAACAGCAATAAAAGCGATTGGAGCGGCATGGTCGACAGCAAAGGACCCCATATAAGGGGTACCAGTAACATCCAGCCCATTACGACGTAGATCACTGTAGTCAGCCAGCGCGGGCCGTGGATATAAACCATCTTGAAGACGAATCCAAGGATGACCAGCAGCCACTGCGCGCCGATGATGCCCCAGCGCCACCAGCCTTCCAGGTAAATATAGCTTATAGGCGTATACGTGCCCGCTATCATAAAGAAGATCGCTATATGGTCCAGCCGCCGCCACGGATTTCTCTCGTCTTCGCCCGCTTTCTGCCCGTGGTAAATGGCGCTGCAGGTGAAGATGAAGATGGCACACAGGCTGTAAATGCTGGACAGAACGATTTTTGTCATGGAGCCGGAGGAGTTGCAGAGCAGGACTATATAGCCCGCCAGTGACGCCACGGCGCCCAGCAGGTGGGAATAGAAATTCACCAGGTCGGACCTTTGAAATGCCATATTAATCCCTTTTATTGGCCGGTCCACGGCTGCAACCTGGGTATCCAGCGTGGCACGTTCTTTTTATATATAAGGTATTCCCCGCCAAACCTCTTCTCCAGGCCCGGCTCCTCCGAACATATGAAATAAATATGGTTGACGATGAAAAACAGCAGGAACCAGATGAATATTCCTATCGAACCGAAGACTATTGATTCACCCAGCAGCGTCATCAGCACGCCGCTGATCATGGGATTGCGCACGTGGCGATAGGGTCCGATGACCACCAGCTTCCTGGTGGGCGACCAGGGCGCCAGAGTGCCCTTTCCGATATTGACAAAAAGCCGTATGGTAATGGAAAGGTAATACAGCCCGGCACCCATCAATATTCCGCCTGCCAGCACGATCACCGCATCCCAGGGCAGACCCAGGCCCCAGCCGATTTTAAATCCGGTCGCCCACAGGATGGCGGCCGGTATGATAAACAACGCCGTCAAAGGTAATATTAACGATTTAACCTGGTTGATCGTCGATTCCGTCACACTAAACCTCTCGCGTAATCGATTTTATCCAATAATAGCATTAAACCGGGACATCCCGCATGATACAATGAATCTGTGAAGACCGGCATTATCTACTGCGGCGACTGCCTGGTGAAGCTGAGGGATATAGCTTCGCAAAGCGTCGACCTGATCTATATCGACCCGCCCTTCAATTCCAACCGCAACTACAGTACCTCCCCCAAGACCACCGGCGACAGGCGCTTTGAAGACAGGTTCGATGGTGTGAACGCCTATCTTGATTATATGAAACCACGAATTAAAGAACTGCACCGCGTTTTAAAGCCGACGGGCAGCTTCTACTATCACTGTGACTGGCATGCGTCGCATTACGTCAAGGTGCTGCTGGACGGCCCCGATTTATTCGGCTACAGCAATTTTCAGAACGAAATAGTTTGGTGCTACAGGTCGGGAGGAGCCAGCCCGCGCAGGCGCTTCTCGCGCAAGCACGATATCATCCTCTTCTATTCCAAGACCGGCGATTATGTTTTCAACGGGCTGAAGGAGAAATCGTACAACCGCGGGCTCAAGCCCTACAGGTTCCAGGGCGTGGCTGAGTACCGGGATGAGGCCGGCTGGTATACGCAGGTAGGTATGAAAGATTATTGGGAGATAAACATGGTGGGCAGGACCAGCCGCGAGCGACTGGACTATCCTACACAGAAGCCGCTGGCCCTGCTCGAAAGAATAGTCTCCGCCGGCAGCAATCAGGGGGATATCGTGCTGGACGCCTTTTGCGGAAGCGGCACAGCCCTGGCCGCCGCTCACAAGCTGGGCCGCCGATGGATCGGCATCGATGTCTCCCCGGCCGCCTGTGAGCTGGCCCGGGAGCGGCTGAAAAGCCGGGATTTATAGCTTCCGGATTTCCCTGATCACGATATCGGGACGGTCGGTCATGATCACGTCAGGTCCGCAGCGCACAGCCCGTCTCATCGTTTCCTCATCCCCGCCGTCCCAGACGAACACCAGGTCTCCTCTGGCATGCGCTTTTTCAACCAGATCGCCCGTTACCATACCGGCGGCCAGCTGAGCGAAACCGGCGGTCCCGGCTGAGGCAACCTTATGCCCGCTATCTTTGGGCTCGCTGATAACAGCGCGGGGCAACTCAGGCGCCAGCACTGCCAGTCTCTCGATCAGGGCGGCATCAAAAGAGACCAGCACCGTCCACGCCTTATCGACATAGCTGCGCAGTATGGTCAGGAATTTGTCCGGGGAACGCACCTGTTTGAGCTCGACCAGAAGCACCAGCCCTTTGCCCAGTATATTCAGCGCTTCCTGCAGTGTGGGTATGCGGTAGCCGCCTGCCACCCTGCGCCCGGCCAGGTCGGCCAGCGAAAGGCTGCCGATGCTGCTTCCACCTATATCCGCATCATGATGGATAACGAATCCACCGTCCGCGGTCTCCTGCACGTCGAACTCGACCCCGTCCGCCCCTAGATCGAGGGCGGCTTTAAAAGCCTCCAGCGTATTCTCGGGAAAGTCCCTGTGGAAGCCGCGGTGGGCGATGACTACAGTCTTGTGCATGTTATCCGTCGAGCATGGCTACGGCGTCCATCTCAACCAGGGCGTCCCTGCTCAGAAGGTCCTGGACCACTATGCCGGTGGAGGCGGGGAAGCTGGCGCCGAAGAACTCCCGTCGCACAGCCGCCGTCCCCTTGTACCCTTCTTTGGTTTTTATATAGTCGCAGGTCCAGACCACGTCATCAAAGGTAGCGCCGGCCGCATCCAGTATGGTTTTCATCTTGAGAAAGATCGTTCGGTACTGCTGCACGATGTCTCCCCTGATTAACAGTTTGCCGGTCTGAAGGTCGATCTCCGTGGCATCGGTGCCCGAGATGTAGAGCATATTGCCCCTGCGCACGGCCGGCGCAAAGGTAAGGTGCTCGTAGATCTCCCAGCCTTTGGGTATAATTGCCCGCCTCTTACTCATGTCTTCCTCCGACAACCAGTTATAGTTGTTTCTAATGAGATGGCCCGGGGGAGTTGGTCAGCCGCCGGATGAGGTCCGGCGTCTCCTTCTGTCCCATGCCGTAGCCAATCAGCTGCGCCAGCCGGTCGAGCATGGGCTTCGCCCCGTCCAGGTCGTCATTTTCCAGCAGGGGCAGCGCTTTCTCCAGGAGCTGTGTTTCCTCGCTCAGCTGGCAGGCGAATCCGCCCAGGTTGCCGCAGCAGGGAGCTATGACTTCCGACCGCCACAGGTGCGCCTGCTTTATATCCAGGAACTTACGCAGTTCCTCGATGCCCTCACGCCTGGTCGCAGTATTCCCGAGCTTGGCCCGGGCCTGGTTGAATGTATCGATATTTATCATCAGCATAGTTGCACCGCCTGCTGCTATTTTACCGCCTTTGCTCAATGCTTGAAATGCCTGACTCCTGTGAAAACCATGGCCATGCCGTGCTTGTCGGCCGCATCGATGGACTGCTGGTCCCTGATCGATCCGCCCACCTGTATTATGGCCGTCACCCCGCCGGCTGCGGCCAGCTCCACCGTATCAGGGAAGGGGATGAAGGCATCCGAGCCCAGCACAGCCCCCTTCGATTTTCCGCCTGCCCGCTCCAGGGCGATCTGGGCGCTGACAGACCGGTTGGGCTGGCCCGCTCCCATGCCCAGCAGCGTGCGGTCCCTGGCCAGCGTTATGCCGTTCGATTTAATATGCTTGACCACCTTCCAGGCGAAGAAGAGGTCTTCCCATTCTCTCTCGCTCGGCGCGCGTTTGGTTACGACCCTGGGCTTGAATTCTTCTTCCGTATAAAAATCCTTGAGCTGCGCGAGGAATCCTCCTCTAATAGGGCGAAACTCCACCGCTTTTCCCCCGGGAGCCGGCGGCTCAGCCGGCATGGACAGCAGCCGCAGGCTCTTCTTGCGGCCCAGCAATGCCAGCGCCTCCTCCGTATACCCTCCCGTTATGATTGCATCGAAATGCGTCTTATCCACCTCGGTGGCCAGGGCGATATCCATTACCCTGTTCACGGCCACGATACCCCCGAAGGCTGCCACGGGGTCACCGGCCAGCGCCCTGCCGTAGGCTTCGACAAGGTCGTTGTTGCTGCACAGGCCGCAGGGATTTGTGTGCTTGATGACCGCCACGGCGGGCTCCACAAAATCGCTCACCACATTCCATGCCGAGTCGATATCAAGGAAGTTGTTGAAAGAAAGCTCGGGCCCGGAGTGCCGTTTGACCTGGGTGATACCCCGGGGGTTATGCCCCGCCACCTTCTCAACGTACAGCGCCGCAGGCTGATGCGGGTTTTCGCCGTAGCGAAGGTTATACATTTTGCTCAGGGCCAGAGTAAGGTCCCCGGGGAAGGTCTCGCCTTCCAGCAGGTACTGTGAGATAGCCGTGTCATAGAGCGCAACATGCTGAAACGCTTTCTGCGCCAGCTTGCGGCGGAAGGCCGTGTCGACCTGTCCCGCCTTCAGTTTTTCTATCAGTTCATCATAGTCCGCCGGGTCCACCACCACCAGAACGGCCGGGAAATTCTTGGCCGCAGCCCTGATCATAGTCGGGCCGCCGATATCGATATTCTCCAGCGCGTCTTCCAGCGTCACTTCCGCTTTGGAAACGGTCTCGACAAAGGGATACAGGTTGACCACCACCAGGTCGATCAAGCCGATCTTATGATCGCCAAGCTCCTGCATATGCCGGTCCAGGTCGCGCCGCGCAAGTATCCCGCCATGCACCGCGGGGTGCAGCGTTTTAACCCGGCCGTCCAGTATCTCGGGAAATCCGGTAATGTCCGATATGCTGCGTACTTTAAGGCCTGAATCGGTCAACGATTTCCTGGTGCCGCCGGTGCTGAATATCTCGACCTTGAGACTCCCCAGCTTTTTAGCGAAATCGACCAGCCCTGATTTATTGGAAACGCTCAGGATTGCTCGCATGGCTACCCCCTTACCGTATTATCACTCTCTCGCTGCCATTGGCCTTGATAACCCTGCCGATTACGCTCGCACCGGTCACGGTCTGCAATATTTTATCGGAGCATTCCTTATCGCAGAGCACGACCATGCCCACGCCCATATTGAAGACGCGGAACATCTCTTCATCCCTGACATTGCCTCTCTTCTGAATGAGCTCAAATATGGCAGGCGTCGTCCAGGATGACCTGTCCAGCTCCACCGAACAGCTTTGAGGCAGGATTCGCGGTATATTCCCCACAAGCCCTCCACCGGTTATATGCGCGATGCCGTGGACCTCCCCCAGGTAGGGTTTTAGATCATTGTAATAGCAGGGGTGAGGCACGAGCAGCTCCTCTCCCAGGGTCCTGCCCAGCTCGGGATGTATCACCTTGAGTGTTAGCGAATCATGGTCGATGTTGAACACCTTGCGTACCAGCGAGTAACCGTTTGTATGCAGGCCTGTTGACGCAAGCCCGATCACGGTATCGCCTTCGCTGATCTTCTCACCGCTGATCAGACTATTTTTTTCCACCACACCCACGATGAATCCCGCCAGGTCGTAGTCTGCCGATTTGTACATGCCGGGCATTTCGGCCGTCTCGCCGCCGATCAGAGCGCAGCCCACCTCCCTGCAGGCTTGTGCCAGGCCGGACACTATGGCCGCCACCTTGTGCGGGTGCAGCTTGCCCAGGGCCACATAGTCCAGCATAAAGAGGGGGCTGGCGCCGCTGCAGAGTATGTCGTTAACGCAATGGTTGACCAGGTCCATGCCGACCGTATCGTGCTTGTCCATAAGAACGGCTATCTTCAGCTTGGTGCCCACGCCGTCGGAGCTGGAGACGAGCACGGGGTCCCTGTACTTTTTCAGCTTGAAGAAAGCGCCGAAATGCCCGATATCGGTCAACACCTCGGGGCCGAACGTCGGCCGCACCAGTTCCTTAATCAGTTCCTTGGTCTTATCGGCAGCCGATATGTCGACACCGGCCTGGGCATAAGCGCCCTTAGGTTTCGATTTCACTGAGGCTCCTTGCCACGTCTAAAGGAAGAGTCTCCAGTTGTAACTTGTCCATCTCAAGCTGCACCGGCATCGGGTACTGGCCGGTAAAGCAAGCGGTGCAGAATATCTCCTTGGGCAGCCCTACTGCCTCGATCAGTCCGTCCATGCTGATGTGGCCGAGCGTGTCTGCGCCGATGGCGTCTCTGACCTCGGGCACGGTTTTATGCGCTGCTATCAACTCCCAGCGCGTAGCCATATCGACGCCGAAAAAGCAGGGGTAGCGTATGGGCGGTGCGCAGATCCTCATATGCACCTCCCTGGCCCCGGCTTTTTTCAGCATGTTGATAACACGAGGCGTGGTAGTGCCGCGCACGATGCTGTCATCCACTACAACCAGTCGCTTGCCGGATATCTCCTGAGTCAATGGGTTGAACTTCAGCCTGACCCCCAGTTCGCGCAGGCGCTGGTCCGGTGCAATAAAGGTACGCGCCACATAGCGGTTCTTGAGCAGGCCTTCATGGTAGGGGATGCCCGAAGCCCTGGCGTAACCTATTCCGGCGGCCGTGGCTGAATCGGGTACACCCATTACCATATCGGCATCCACCGGGTACTCCCTGGACAGTATTGCGCCCATCTGCTCCCGGGCGGAGTAAATCAGTTTACCGTTGAGCAGGCTGTCGGGCCGGGCAAAGTAGATAAATTCGAATATACAGAGGGCCTTACGTTCGCTTTCGATACGTGTGCTGCGCACGCCGTTACCATCGATTGTAACAATCTCGCCGGGCTCTATCTCCCTGACGAACTGGGCGCCGATATTATCGAAAGCACACGTCTCGGATGCCAGCACCCACCCGCCGTCGATGGTCCCCAGCGACAGCGGCCTGACGCCCATGGGATCGCGCACGCCGTAGAGCCTTTCTCCTGCCAGTATAACCAGGGAGTAGGCCCCCTGCAGACGACGCATGGCGTACTTGATTTTTGCTTCTATCTCTTTCTCGGGAGAGCTGATCATCAGGTAGCCGATCACCTCCGAGTCGGTGGACGAGTTGAATTTGAAGCTCTGCTCCTCCAGACTGGCCCGCAGGGCGGCGCTGTTGATTATATTGCCGTTATGGGCCAGGGCCACCTGCAAGTCAGTGGTGCCCGCCAGGATAGGCTGGGCATTGCAGGCAACGCTGGAGCCTGTGGTGGAGTATCGGTTATGGCCGATGGCGATATTGCCCTTGAGACGCAGCAACTCTTCCTCGTTGAATGCGTGTGAAACAAGCCCCATATCCGTATGGATATAGATCTTTCCACCCTCGACCGTAGCTATACCCGCGCTTTCCTGCCCGCGATGCTGAAGGGCAAACAGAGCAAAGAAAGAGATACGGGCTACATCTACTCCGGGGGCGTAAATACCGAAAATGCCACAGCTTTCGTGCAAATCATGCATCGGGTTGCACGTGAATTATACGGTTTTAAAGCAGCATGGTCAATACACCGCACGGGCTGACATCGCCAGGAAGATGATGGGCAGGCCCGGTACCCGGAACGTTATTGGCTGCGACACAGGCGCTCGACGTGTTCAACAGTTACTTAATCACGTTTTCTTGTTTAATATTAAAAGGAGCTGTCCGTATTATAGGCAGCTCCTTTTTGCTATGATAGTGATCACCATCCTCATAGGATAGGCGTGATACCCAGGCGATCGAATGTGTACGGTTTGCCCGTTTCAATTCCGGCCAGCCTTTTGGCAATATTTTTTGGATTTTCCAGATTATAAGCTCCCATTATAGCTATCTGCTCCATTCTGGGTGAACCGCCTCCGTGAACACCGGCATATTGTGATACCCCGGCAATCTCAGTGCAGGAAAAGGTCTGTACGAAATAGAAAGCCTTGAGCACGTCCTCAACTTTGACATCGGGATTACGGGCCATGTATTTCTCTATGAAGGGACGTGTTTCCTCGTTGGTCCAGTCCTTGGGACGTGGCAAAGTTGCAGGCATACCCCCTGCAATATCTGCCAGTATGTCATACTCATGATAAATATTAATTCCCGCATGCCTGCGGCTAACATTGCAATACATCATATCAGGTATAAAAGTTCCAGAAGGTGACTTCGAGGCATTGACCGCGGCGGCGATGCCGCTTCCGTAGCAGAGTTCCGATGTACAGATCATTTCGGACAACTTCTCCCTTACATGGTGCTCCTTTTCGATACCATTGACCTCAGCCATGAGGGCCACGGCTCCGGTCAGGATGTCAGTCATGGCGGGCTTGCATCCAGTATAGCTGTGCCGGTGATATAGAGCGAAAAGCAACGCTAAATAGCCGCCCATTTCTGACTCACCGCAGAGAAAAACGTGGTCCCAGGGAATAAATACATTATCAAATACAGTCATGGAATCAGCACTTCCAAAGGGCCCAGGACCCGTCATACCTTCAGGCAGATCTGCCTTGGTAACACTAACTATCTGTTTGATGCCATCGGCATCTGCAGGAACGTTGAAAGCCACCGCCCAGTCTCCTTCTTCTTTCGTTAATGCCCTGGTCGGTATAACGTTAATTTGCTCCACAACTGAGGCCCATGAGTTATGTACCTTAGCGCCTCTGACTACAATGCCGTCGCTCTTCTTCTCCACGACCCTTAGATAAAGGTCGAGGTCTTTTTGTTGGTGTGGGCGCCAGGGTCGGTTACCTTTAACATCGGTCTGAGCACAGCAAGCTGTGCGATCATTAATTTGGAAATCCTTTAGCCAAGCCTCGAAGCGTTTATGGTACTCTGTGCCATATTTCTGGTCAGTAAGGTATGTTATAACTGAAAGCGCATTGGTTGAATCTATACCCATGCAGCGTGCGATACAGCCTCCAACCTGCTGCGTTGTCAATCGCGTCATTCTCTGTTTAGCAAGCAGATCCTGGACACTACGATGGATATGGTTGAAGCGATTTATCTTTTCTCCAGTCAAATGGGAAGTAGCAGTAAGTATATCTTCATATTCCTTGAACTCCGGATCAGTCACAATATCATAGCCTCTGGCCAGTACGTTTATTGCGCCTTGCAATCGATCGTATTCCCGGTCCACCAGACTACCATCATTATATATATTGCGCCTGAGTTTGCTTAGCCTTTTTCTGTATTCGCTGGATGAAATCACTGATTTATCCTCCTTTTACCAATGTTTTGGGTTATAATATTATTAAGCTGCTTCGTATCTGTAATCCGCTATTAAATCGTGAGTCTCAGTCCTCCATACCGGCCACCTTCTTGACTATCTGCTTGCGGTCTTCGATATCGTATTGTGCAGTTATAGCTATTGTCTCCATAACGGGTGAGCCGCCACCGTGATAATTTCCCACCATCCAGATGCCGCCAGAAGCGGAACACAACATATCACCAACATGCATCCACAACTTGATAGCATTCTCTATCTTCTTATTTGGATTACGCATCGTATATTTTTCAAGAAAGCCACGCGTTTTAGGATTCAAGAAATCAGCTTCATGCGGAAATGTGGCCGGAATCCCACCGGCAAGGTCGCAAATGATCTCGGACTCTCTGTAAACGGCCTCGCCTGTCAGGCAACGACCAACATTGCAATAGATCGAATCGGGGAAATAGCTGCCAGGACCATAGGGGACCACACCAACACCGGGCATGTACACTTTCGGCATGGCAAGTTCCGACGCTGTAAAACCTGCAGCGTAGCCGAGTTCCGAGACGCGTATCAACTCCGCCAGCTTAGCTCTTACATGTCCTGCCCTCTCAATGCCGTTATATTCAGCTATTAATGCTGCCGTCCCCACTAAATGATCACCCAACGCAGGTTTACATCCGGAGAAACTGTGCCTGTGGAAAAGCGCAAAAAGCAGCGCGCCTACGGAGCCATGAACTGTCTCACCGCAAAGAAATACCCTTTCCCAGGGAATGAAACACTTATCAAATATTGTGTATGAATCAGTAGCTCCCTGCATAAATCCTTTCCTGAAATGTTTTCGTTCCCTCAGGTTATGAATCGTCACTACTTGCGTCACACCTTCCCAATCTGCAGGTATAGCAAAAGCTATCGCCCAGTCTTTTTCCTCCGGCAGCAGCGAACGGGTCGGTACAACCAGTATCTCATCAGCGTACGAAGCTTCAGAATTATGCAGTTTGCAACCCTGAACTATAACGCCATCGCTTTTTTTCTCAATAATCCTCAAATATAAGTCCGGATCCTTCTGCTGACTTGGACGTTTCATTCTGTCTCCCTTCACATCAGTCTGCGCGCAACAACCAACCAGGTCTTCTTTCTGGAAACGTTCAAGCCATTTGAGAAAATTTTTATGATATTCGGTGGAATTACCATTTGCCTTATCCGCTTCGTATGAAATGGCATTAATAGCATTTGCGGCATCAATACCCATGCACCTATGCAGACATCCTCCGACCAAGCGGCAAAGGGCACGTGTTGCATCTTGTTTCTTATGCAAGTCCTCTTTACTCTGATGTATATGTGTCCACCGATTAATGGTCTCACTTGTCAGGTGGCTTTTGGCTAATACCAGGTCTTTATATTTAGGATCATTTGCCATATCGAACGTGATTGCCATTGTATCTATAGCAGGCATCTGTAATTCGTCATCGCGATCAATGAGCTTGCCCTCGTAGTAAACGTTTCTTCTCTTCTTCTTCAGCGCCTGTATGAACTCTTTCTTAGTCCGCATCTTGTTCTCCTGCCTATTTAAATAATAATTTGCGACAGTGATTAGAAGAGCCAGCAAATAGGATGATTAAATTAGTTAATTTGATAACCATACTGATCTCTTACTGTAATAATATGAATGACTTATTCATTCATATCCATTATAATAATCATTATAACAATCTGTAAATAAATGTCAAGCTGAATGACTGATTTATATAAATTTGATTTTGTAACTCGCATATATTAAACTTTTTCAAAATATATATTAGTAGGCTTGTATATGGCAGATCAAAATAACAGGAGCCTTGAGCGTTTAAATAAACTTGTCCTAACCAGTGCCAGGATATTTGCAAAGTTCGGTTACAACAAGACGCACATGTCAAAAATAGCCGGTGACATGGACATAGCGCCAGGGACTTTATATCTTTATGTAAAAAGCAAGAAGGCCTTGTTTCATTTTGTTTTAAAGCGTATTTTTTCGGATGATGAGGATTTAACTCATGTGGTATTACCGATAAAACTTTCGCGCAAAATGACGCCTGTGGCCATGTTGGAAAAGATGATTGAGGAAAGACATGTATTCCGATATATTGAAGAGGCTATTGATCGGAAAGACGTACCCGATATTGAAGCGGAATTTGATAACATCCTGCGCAATTTATATCATACGCTATCAAGATATAGATACGGTATAGCCATTGTCATGCAATCGGCAGAAGATTATCCTGACCTCGCTCAATTCTTTTATCAGCGTGTTCGTGAAGACCTCATCGATTTACTGTCGAAGTATCTGGATTCGCGCATAAAGATGAAGTTGTTTAAAGCTGTGCCTGATACCTCTATTTCAGCAAGGTTAATTTTCGAGACAACTAATTGGTTTGCCGTTCATAAGCGCGGTGGCCCGCACCCTGTACACCTGGATGAAAAGCTGTGTGAGGAAACGGTTGTTAGCGCACTTAAGAATGCCTTTATCGAGCCACAGAAAACCACCAGGTCCAGAAGGTAATTTTACGACGATTCAGATAACCATACTGAAAAATTTCCCGAAGGCCTAATATTACTGCTACTCATTTCAGTATATGTTTCACTGAAACAGACTTTTCTCTGCTGAAATACAAAGCACTACGCGGCCTGCTTGTGAACAATTTCCCTTCCCAGTTTTAACGCCTTCATATTGATATCTATTGCTTTGGGGAAAAGCTCTTCTATGCTCAACCTAATGTCTTTCTCCTCAATCGGAAGCAATGATGTTTCGACAAGAGCTCCAATCAGGACCATATTTGCCAGAATAGGATTCCCCAGCTTTTGCGCTTCTTCCGTAGCATTTACAACATAGATCTTAGCGGACATATTACGTATATGCTGGAGTAAAACAGGTATTTCCGGATATTTATCGTAGATCATGCCAACTGCAGGAATCGGTCTTGGATTAACAATCGTTACTACGTGTTCATTTCCAAATTGCCTGAACATTCTTACAGTTTCCACTGGCTCCATTCCCAGAATTATATGCGCCTGACCTTCGGGTATAAGAGGTCCATACTGTTTATTGGCTGATATTCTGACGTGGCTCATAACCGAACCCCCCCTCTGGCTGGAACCATACGTCTCTCCAACAGCAACATAGTAACCCATGTCCACCAATGCGCCACCGACTATTAAAGAAATCATTACATTTCCTTGCCCACCCACCCCGGAAACAATGAAATTAACCGGCTCTTTAAAAAGATGTTTCACTTGATTGCCTCCTTCAATATTGCACCATGCGGACAGATGTCAGCACACACACCACATCCATTGCACAAGACTTCATCAATTTTAGTTTTACCTGTTGCTTCATCGATTGCCAGGGCAGGGCAGCCAAAGACTTCTGTGCAAAGTCTGTTACATCCGCACTCATCAGACCAGCACTTCTCTGCATTAACACTGACTTTGTATGGTTTCGCCTCTCTCCTGCCACGAACAAGCTCGCAACTGCGTCGCATCACAGCCACCCGGGTTCCTTTTTCATTCTCTAATAAATCCAATAAAGTTGCCTGCGTGTCTGAAAGATTGAACGGATCACAGACTTCCACCCGCGCTCCTATGGCCTGGCAAATCTTCTCTATGCTAATCATCTTTGCTCGTTCACCCATAGCAGTCAACTCGGTTCCGGGATTGGGCTGGAAACCTGTCATGGCTGTCGCTCGATTATCAAGCACAACGAGCACGAAGTTAGCATTATTGTGGACACCATTAATCAGCGCCGGCATAACTGCGTGGAAGAATGTAGAATCTCCGCATACTGCTACGACAGGCTGATCGAATCCGAATCTCCAGAGCTGTCCAAATCCGTTGGCTAGTCCACTTCCACCCCCCATGCATTGCTGCACCCTGTTCATGAAAAACCCGGCAGGGCCAAGAGCCATCGAATAGCACCCGATATCACCCGTCACAAACCCCTTTCTCCCGTCCATCATCAACGCATTCTTAATAGACCAGTATGTCGCGCGGTGGGGACATCCGGGACAAAAGGTCTGAATACGTTCCATCATGATGTTTTGAGGCACTGTTTCAAGACGTTTGACGTACGACGCAGTCTGAGCCTCATACTGGATATTCAGGATGTCCGTTATAGCTTTTATGATCCCATCGGGCGTCAACTCACCGACCACGTTCATATGTCGCGTAAACTTGCCATAGAATATATTTTTGTATCCTTCCACGGAGACACTCGATCGATACGCCATTACCGCATCCTCAATAAAGGGATCGATCTCTTCTACGAAAAGCACCTTGCTTGCGCTATCCAAACAGCTTTTTACCAGTTTTTCGGGTAATGGCCACACAGTACCCAACTTAAGGATACCAACCTTTTCTTGAAGTTTCAGCGCTTCAACTGCATCCTGCGAGTATGTCCATCCACTGCCGGATGTGATTATTAGTAAATCCGGTTTCTGAGGTCCCAGATACTCGTTAAAAGACGATTGCTCGAACTTGGCGCGCGCTTTTTCCAGCTTCATATGCTGAAACGCGTGCCGCAAGGATGTGGGCAACGGCATTATTGACGTGGGCATAATTTTTTTAAGATCCAGCACGTCATCAAAGCGCGCGTGATGTTTCATCTTCGGCAACTCACCCAGCGTCACTGTGCCGCGGGCATGTGCCACCCTCGTTACGCTGCGCAGGAAGCAAATAGAACCGATCTCCTCACTCAATTCATACAGATATTTCATCATATCTTTGGCTTCCTGGGCATCGCTTGGTTCAAGAAGAGGGATATCGAACATCTTGGCTATATTACGCGAGTCTTCCTCTTCAGAGCTGGAATGTGCCTGCGGATCATCGGCGACCATCAGTACCAAGCCTTTCTTCCCTATGCCGGTAATAACAAGGCCGGATATAAAATCCAATGCCACATTGAGACCATTCATCTTCATGGCGCACAGGGAACGCACGCCGGCGTACGATGCTGCTGCTGCTTCCTCAAGCGATACCATCTCATTTACAGACCATTCTACGTAGATGTTCTGCGATTTGGCCACTTCGACCAGGCTGCCGAGGACCTCCGAGGAAGGAGTCCCTGGATATGCCGCTGCAAAACCTACTCCGGCTTCCAGCGCCCCCCTTGCGATAGCTTCATTCCCGATGAATATTCGTCTTTTGCCCGGAGCATCAATATCAATGGTTAACATCGGCACTTCCTCCCTGATCGTCTGTTTGTGACAACAGGTCATCTTTAACTGTGCCCGGCAGGCCTAAGTAGAGCATATCGTTTCTATTGCCTGTTTTTCTCACAATCTCGCTGACTGCGCGTTTTTTCTTATTCATCGACGCCATTTTTAGATGATCCAAATTTGCGGGCGGCAATTCATCAATCTCGATTATACCCATATTTTTTGCAGTCTCAACCACCCTGGCGCCTTCATCGGTGCGAACTATAACAGTATTCCACCCGGGTATACCCTCTGCTGATCCCACGGAAATATCGGTCAATTCGGCTGTCATATCCAGACAATACGCACATGTCGGCATGCGGAATTTCCTGATTTCATCGAGTGAAAATGTCCTGGTTTCTTTGGCAAGATGTACGTCGAAAGTATTGGCAGGAGGCGGGGGAATATCGAACTTCTTGATATCTTGAATGTCAAGGCGTTGTCGGAGGAAATCATAAAATCCTTCATACGCCATAGCCCATGTACAAAAAAGACCGATCACCAGTTTGACGTTTTCAGCGCTATGTCTCTTCCGTGACGGATAGGTTCGCATTTTAGCTAACGCCTGAGCCTGGCAGGGAGTGACGACAATACCGATGCGATCCCCGCTCTCCGGATTTACCCTGTTTAAAGCTTCAAGTGCCGGATAAGCGATATAGTTTGAGCCTGCGCATTCACGGACTTCTTTTCCATTTCGCGCCACGAATCCTACTGGCAATTTCTCTTTGGTCGTCTTTGACAGTAAGGCTCGGTCGATGATCCCGTTTTCAAGTACATACGTCAGAAGTGCAGTAACAGTTCCTCCGTATTGTCCTTTGTTTCTTATGGCTGCGGTTTTCGCTCTGGTAATAAATATCGCTTTCATAGTACCTATTGAGCTGCCGTTATAGGGCTGCCCGACGATCTTATTGCTAATCGCATCCATATTCGTATAAGTGCGCGGGCAATGATCATAGCATTGACCTTCCGTTCCTGAACAGAAATCAAGACGGCGAACTTTTCCCTTGTAGAAGACCTGGTATGGACAGAAACCTATGCATGCACCGCAATTAGTACACAAGCCCTGATCAATCACCTCATCGAACAGGTCGACGGGGCCCTTTGTTTTAGTTTTCATACCCCTTTCCCCTTATATTATTTGATATTTAGTACAGTTGATACTCATTACGAATTTAGAATAACCCGGACGTAAGAAATTTTACGCAATGGACACAATCAAAAGACATATCCATGTTAACAAATGACTGCTATGAACCACTATAATTCAGAATTACATATATACTGAACAGTTCATTCATTTGAAATTATATGTTCTTTCTATCACGATGTCAATCGCACGCTTTGTTTACGATATCTGCGAAGGCCCAGGTGAATCCTACTCGGATACTACTGTCCTGCGCGACGGCGTTGACTCAATAGTGCTGATCGAGCATGACATGGGCGTGGTGATGGATCTTGCGGACCGTATCGTCGTGCTCGACTTTGGTAAAAATATTGCCGATGGAACTCCCGCGGAAATAGCATCAAACAAAGAAGTTATTGCCGCTTATGTGGGCGAGGGGTAGTCATGCTCACTCCTTCGTACATCCACGTCCACCTGCCTGACCCGTTGCATTGCCGTCCCGAATTTCAATAACTCCGTTTACGATCAGGTCGACCACACCGGTCGGGTACTCAATGGGATCTTCATATGTCGCTTTGTCCGCCAGCTTGCTAAGATCTATTACCGCAATATCGGCATAGTAACCTTCGGCTATCTTCCCTCTGCCTTTAAGCTTAAATTTCTCAGCCGGCATGGAACTCATAGACCTGATCGCGGACTGAAGGTCCATCAATTTTTCATCAAGAACAAACTGCTTGAGTTTACGGGAAAAAGTGCCGTAGAAGCGGGGATGCATTTTCCCCACAATCGGAGCAAAAGATTTCGGAAATAGAGCCCCGTCAGAGCCGGTAAATACCCAGTCATACTTCATGAAACTACGCACGATGTTAATGTCCTGAGTGAAGTATGCGCAGTATGGGGGCTTGTCCATGAGGACGCAGTCCATGTATACATCTGCGGGCTCTCTTTTTTCGAGTTCCGCAATTTGTTTGATATTCTTGCCTTCATAGTCCTTCTTCACATCACAACCGACTATCAAAATATCTTCGGGCGGGACCAGGGACAAGGCCTCATCGGCACCTTTTTTCAATTCCATTTTGCCCTGGCTGGTCTTAAACTCCTTCTTAAGCTGTCCGCCTGTGAGATATTTGTAATTCAGCGTAACCAGTAATGGGTCGCATTCTGTCTCATATGGATACTGATCGGCAGTTACATCGATTCCTTCCTGCTGCGCTGCAACGATCATATCAATCATTTGCTGCGGATCTTTCATTACGGAATTTTGTATGTGTCCTATTTTAATATGCGCTATCTGGACGGGGATGCCGGTTTTACGCCCGATGTCGATCGCTTCTTTCAATGCTTCAATAACGGCGATCTTACCGTTATCCAAAGACTCACCATATTCACTTCTTATATTTGTGTCATAAATGCCGCCGTATTTATTTACGACTTTGGCGGCTTCTACAATCTCATCCGTAGTGTCATATGCATACACCCCCGTTGAAAGTCCCACGGCTCCTTTTTCCATTTCCGCGGCAATTTTTTTCTGGACTGCTTCAAGCTCTTGTGCCGTTGCGTAACGTTGGTCGATGCCGATAACTTCGCTTTTCACAGCTTCATATGGTATTAGGTGATAGACATTCGTGCCAAATCCGCCGAGGGAGTTGATTTTATCGAGCCAGGCTGCAGTATCGGTGGCTCCCACGCCGCAGTTCCCTGTAATAATTGTTGTGACGCCCTGAAAGGTATGGTTGTAATTTCCTTTCCACTCCGGTAAAAAAGGCGCAATGAAGGTAAGGTTTGCAAGCACCTGGTAAGCCAGGTCCGTGTGGTTGTGGCAATCGATGAAGCCAGGGGTGACGATGCATCCTTTGGCATCAATAACCTCATTGGGTCGACCGCTCAATTTCCCAATCGCCACTATTTTGTCGCCTTTAATGCCAATGTCTCCTGTAAAGGGCGGATTTGTGGTGCCATCATATATCTGCCCGCCCTTGATTAATACATCGTAGTCGTATTTATTGGCTGGCGCACAACTATTGACGAACGGGAAAACCGTCAGAACCAGTGCCAGTACCAGGAGTAATGATCGCATAGAGCGCAAGATTCGCATGGAGGTCCCTCCTTAACATACATCATCAATCAAACCATTTGTAAAGTTAACCTTCTTATCTAATAAAAAGAGTATCAGTAATACGTACAGACAAGGAGTAAAAAAGTGCCGCAATCATCCGAAGAATTTACCATCAAGTATCCCGACGAAATGTTCTCCCATAGGTGATTATCAGTTGTAGGCCTCGCGAGAACTGGGATCATCCCTCACTTCGACTGCTAACCTATCACACATCGTTCTCACTTGCGAAAGGATGGGCTATTTCTTTCGTTCCTCGATCTCCCTGACCATCATCGCATGTTTTGCCGAATTGATAGGATAAAAGAAAAGTGCGATAATTCCAATGGCCGTTATGGCGGCCGGAAAGAGTGTGGTCAAAACCCGCATTCCCATTAGCGTGCTTTGCGATTGCACTGCATTAGCAACATACCCAAATAGTTCAAGGCCAAACCCTATTAACATCCCTGCGACCGACGCAGCGAGTTTAAAAACAAATGTTAAGGTTCCATACTGTATTCCCTGAGTTCGAATCCCCGTTTTCCATTCTCCATAATCTACGGTCTCAGGAACAATGGCAAACAAGCTGAGCATCAAACCGGAGAAACCAATGCCATAGGTAATGAAAAGTGACAGTAAAACCGCCATATCTTGTGTATATACGAAGAACTGAAAAATATTGCAAAAACCAAAAATAGCAAAACTGATGATGTAAACTGACTTCTTGCCAATTCTGTTAGATAGAAGTACCCAAAGGGGCATCACTAAGGCCGCAAAACCGTAGATGCTAAGCAAGGCGATCGGGACAAAACCCTCGTTTGGAACGTTGTATTTAAAGAAGTAATTCACCATGGCGCCAACAACAGTAAAATTTATAAATACGCAAGCTGTTGCAATACAGACTAGCATAAAAGGCTTATTTTTAAAGATTAGTTTGTAGCTGTCGCGAAAGCGATACGCTTCTGTTTCGGATGTATATCGCTCTTTGGTTGAGAAGAATGTAATGAACTGGCAAACAACCAACACAATTGCAAAGATCAGGCCCAGATTACTCCACCCTATTTGTTCGGTGGGAAAGGACGCAACAAGCGGCTTCGCTAATCCCCCAATGGTGGCACCAGCAATCACCACCAGTATTCTCTGGACTCCTACTAGTCTGGACTGTTCCTTTGGATCACGGGTTATGGCGGGCACCATGGCATTATATGGCACGTACACAACGGTAAAAGCGGTCCATACCAGAATTATGATTGCGCCGTAGTATATGATCCTTTCAATAGGGGGTAAACTCGGTGTCTGAAACAATAAGTATAACAGGACGCCGACTGGAATTGCGCCAAATAATATATAAGGTCGACGCTGCCCCCATCTGCTCTTGGTGTGGTCGGAAATGTAGCCCATCAGGATATCGGCGAAAGCGTCCCACAAACGTGCGACCATTAGGAGCATACCTGCAACGGCCGCTCCGATAAGTGCAACATCGGTGAAATAATATAGCGCGAAAATACTAATTGTGGTATATAGAAATTCACCGCCAAATCCACCCATCCCATATCCAATCATCCGTCCGAATGATAGCTTTGATGTCTTTTCCGTCAAGTCCATTGTCACGATGTTTTCACCTCCCCAATATTCTGGATAATCGACAGTGTGCCACTAAAGCCAACCGTCAAAAACAATACCAAAGTTGCTAAGGTCTCTGTCGTCCCAAATTATAATTCCGGAACGGATTATTCAATCCTGGGCTTGGTTGACCTCACCGATGAAATTAAAAAAGCTGTGCCTCGAGGACGAATCAGATGGAGAAATCTAGGTGTTAAGGGACACTTACCACTTTTTTTAACACAAATCGTCACTCATAGACAAACATCGTCTTTATCGCCTTGTATTTGCCTTTATTTACATTGACTTCCATCATTTTCTTGTAATCGGCCAGCTTGAACTTGTGGGTCACCATGCTTTTCAGGTCCAGGTGTTTGCTTGAAATAAGGTCGATAGCTATATCGAATACATGCTTGCGAGTGCCTTTCCACTCGTGGACTCCATAGTATAAAGTACTTTTAAGCGTGATGAGCTTGAGCCAGAGCATGGCAGGATCCAGCCTGATATGGTCGGAAATCCCGATCAGAGAAATGACTCCCCCGGTTTTCAACGAGCGGATGGCCATGTCAACTGTATTTGAGTGCGAAAAACAGTCGTAAATACGGTCGAATCCCCCCATCATGCTGTCCGCACCGAGCAAAGGTTTGTAGCACTTGCCTCCTGTAATGCTGGCCGCCGCCGCCAGCGTTTTTGGTCCGCTAATGGTGAAATCCGCGCCTGACTTCTTTGCTAGCCGGCCGGTAAAATCCGAGCTCACAGCGGAAGTAATTTTGCATGGGATATCCAGTGCACGGATGGCACAAATGATCATGGTACCTATTACGCCGCCGCCAATGACAAGCACATGGTCGCCTTCAGCCGGTCGGTTGGCCAGCACAGCTTCCAGCGCAATCGAAAACGGCTCGATTAGCGCAACAGTTTCCGGCGCGGTCCCTGGCGGCACTTTGAAGATTTGGCTTTTGTGAGCAATGATATACTCGCCGTATCCTCCGACCGTCGATGCGCAGTTGTCGACAGCCATGCCCGGCAATAGACTACCTTCGGCGAAGTTTTCGCAGGTGGCGAGGCCGCTTTTGCAGGCATCACATTCTGGCTCAATATCCCTAGCCTTACAGTTCAGTACCGGGCAGACTGCAACAAGTTCGCCAAGACGCAGGCCTTCAACTCCCGTTCCAACTTCCACTATCGTCCCCGCTATCTCGTGGCCAGGCACAGCAGGCCCAGAGCTATAAGGCGACCACGCAGGAGATACATTCAGCAGTATGGTATTAATATCGCTGGTGCAGATCCCGCACCGTGCAACCTTAATCTTGACCCAGTCGGGCGATTTAATCTCAGGTTCCGACACGTCTGCCATGTGTACGGTTGCAAGAGGGCCTGAGTAATAGATGTTCTTATTTAACGCGCCAAGAGCTTTCAACGCTAAAAACTGGGGGACGGTGACATTGAATTGCACAACTTTCATATCCAACTCCTATTTCACGCATTAATTATTTGAACGAACTGTGACATCGAATCCGACCTTTCCAACAGCGCCTATAGTTTATACGCCCTCCTGAGTAGACCGATCGGATGCAACATCTTCCGACCGGGCAGGCTAAGATGGGATATATATGAGCGACAGCCCGGGCACTGCGAAATAACCACATCCGCATCTGTGGCTTCTATATCCGCCGCTTTGCGTTTCCCGATCTTGCGGGCCAGCTCGCCATAATGCATGAAGAAGGAACCTCCCGCGCCACAGCATTTTTCCGGCTGCTCCATGGCGCAATAGTGTACGCCGGGTATCTTTGCCAGAAGCTGCACCGGAGCCTCATTCAGTGTATCGGTCCAACCGCTGTGGCACGGGATATGATACGTATATTTCTTGTTCAATCCATCCGGATCGGCCGAAAGTCCCAGTTTGTTCAGGTAATCGGTTACTTCGAATACTTTCTCAGATACACGAGCTGCATCCGCCGCCAGCGGGTCGCCCGCAGGCAGCACCTTTGCCATCTCCTTTTTCAGCATCATCCCGCACGAAGTACAGTCGGTAATTATTGCATCAACTTCCTGGCCGGCCAGAATGATAATGTTGTTTCTCACCGCCCTTTGAGCCTTGGCAATATCACCTTCTCCCAGCGCCGGAATGCCGCAGCACATCAGCTTCTCAGGTATTACCACCTCAATCCCGTTACGGGCAAGCACCTTCATGACGGATTCTCCGGTATCGATATCCATCGTGTTCGTCGCGCAGCCCACAAAATATGCCACCTTGCCCCTCTTCTGTCCTTCCGGTGGATAGTTGCCTCTATACCTCTTGTTGAATGGGCGAAGGTTCACAGATGGGAAACCAGCCGGTGCGACATGAAGTCTCTGAGCCATCCAGATGAACAGGGCAGGTAACCCTGCCAGCCCCTTATTTTCAATCATGTTCGCCAGGATGTAACGCTGAAACCAGTTTTGCCGTTTGCCTTTATACAGCTTGTGGCGGGCGGTCATAACTATTTCATGGACCGGCACTGCGCCCCCGCACTCCTGAGTGCACCGGGTACACAACAGGCAACGGTTGATGATCTCTTTAACCTGCGGAGTTACTGGCATGGCCTTTCTATAAAACACCTGATCGATGATATCCACACGGGCACGCGCAACATTTGTTTCGAGCAGATCGGCTAGAAATACAGGGCATACTGCTTCGCACAGTGAACAGTGCGAGCAGCGAGCCAACACTTTGCTATAGCTGGCAAGATCACCGATCATGCTGACTCCTCAGGCCATATCTTGCCGGGGTTCATGATGCTATTTGGATCGAAGGCCTGTTTCACGCGTTTCATCAATTCTATCTGCGTTTTGCCTAGTTCTTTCTCAATATAAGGTGATTTGTGCAGGCCGATTCCGTGCTCACCCGAGATCGTGCCACCCAGCTCCAACCCCTTTTCTATCATCATTTTGACAGCTTCTTCAGCTTTTCTCTCATTCTCCGGCGTGATCTCCAGCATCTGAGCGGCCGGATGAATATTGCCGTCGCCAGCATGTCCGCTCATGCCGGTAAATATGCCAACTTTTTTTCCGATATCGGCTACGGCTTGCACCATCTCAGGTATCCTGTCACGCGGCACCGTGACATCCTCAGAAATAAATTTCTGAAAGACCTGCAGCAACAGCGCATGCATATTCTTGCGCGCCTTCCAGATGCCCGCCGCTATCTTCTCATCATCTACGGATTTCACTTCCCTGACTTTCATACCTTCTGCAATACCTTTGATTCTCGCCAGATCTTCTGAAATCATGGTCGGCGATCCATCCAGCTCGATCAGCAGATAAGCCTGTCCGTCCATCGCGACTGGTATGGGCCTGTATGCGTTCAGCAGCATGATTGCCCCGACAGGGAGATATTCCAGTACCGCCGGGATCGCGCCCTCATAGATAATTCGTGATACCACTTCCGCCGCCAGTTGGGCAGTATCGCACACGATCATGACCGTTTTGCGGCTTTGCGGCAGGGGTAGAAGTCGCAGGTTGGCCTTAGTAATGACGGCCAGAGTTCCTTCAGATCCGCTTAAAAGCTGTGTAAGATTGTATCCGGTGGATATTTTGACGCTGGTGCCCCCTGTGTGGATGACCGATCCATCGGGCAGGACGGCTTCGAGTCCGAGAACATAGTTTGGGGTAGTCCCGTATTTTACCGCGTGCGGGCCTCCGGCGCGGCAGGCTATATTGCCTCCCAGCGTACATACATCCTGACTCTGCGGGTCGGGTGGATAAAAGAGCTTTTCCTTCTCTACAGCCCGGTGGAAATTTGCCAGCACCAAACCGCACTCAACACGGGCAGTCATATTACCTTTATTAATATCAAGTATCTTGTTCATGCGCTTCATGTCAAGGACTATGCCACCGTGAATCGGAGTAGCGCCTCCCGAAAGCCCGGTTCCCGCGCCACGTGGCGTGACCGGTACCCCGTGCTCATTGGCATACCTGATGGTCCTGCAAACATCCTCCACCGTCTCAATCAACACTACAGCATCCGGGCTGCCCTGCGCATGGTAACGCGTAGCGTCGCTGGAATATGCCAATAGGTGCTCGGCGTCGGTCCTGACTTTCCCTTTTCCTATGAGTTTCCCCAGGTCCTTTTTCAGAGTATCACTGCATTGTGTTTTTGTTCGCATGTCCAAACCTTCATTACTTATTCTCAACTCCAAATTGCCTTGTAGATATATTGCTCAACCGTCCTCACTTATCCTCCACCAATAGTCCTGAGCAGCCATATTGTGTCGTTTTCTGCAAGCTCTGTTGCCATCCAGACCGGTTCGCCATTGACTCGCGCTATGATTGACTTCTGTAAATAGTAAGGCAGTTTAAGCAGGACAAGCAGGTCTCGCACGGTGCATTTTTCTGGCACCTCGATCATAGAACCGGTGGGACAGTCTTCTATCTTGAGGAATTTGCCATAGCTGAGCTTAATCTTCATTCACATACCTCTGATTCCGCGCATCATTGAGGCCTCTTTATCATTCCCATTGACACCCCCATAACGATGCCCAGGAAGCCGAATATTTTCTGATTGCCGACGAGGGTCAATTCGTAATTATTCACAGCCTTGGTCATACCTGTCGCCCCATCCAGCGCCAGCGCTTTAAAACCTATCTTATCGTTTTCGAAAACCAGCGCAAGATCATAATCATTCAGCACCTTGTCAGATGAATATTTACCCCGGGCAAATATGAACCTGCGGCCAATTTTCCCGTCCTTGGTCTTAATAACGTAAGAATAGTTACGCACGGAAATCATCTCCCTGAGTGACTTGTTCATGCGGGCCGTCAGGCTTATGGCAATGTTTATTATGTCCAAAAGCAAAGCAAATAGCATTTCGTCCTTACCTCCGTTGTTGCCATAGCCGCAAATGATTCAATCACTCTTTATAAGCCCCCACACAGGCCAGAAGGGCCCTTTTCACCATCACCTTGGCCACCGCCACCATGTACTTGTTGTGCTCAAGGGGTTTGGCTGCGGATACGGCGGCTTGCCCCGCTTCTTCGGCCAGCGCCTCGTCTATCTTCTTGCCGATAACCGCCTGCTCGGCCTGTAGCGCCCTGTAGGGGATAACGTGGACTGCGTTGAGGCAGATCCGGGCGGCCGAGACCTTGCCGTCCTTGAGGGTGACTATGGCGGCGCAGTTGACGATGGGGAAGTCGATGGACCTGCGCAGTGCGAACTTGAGGAAGGCGCTGGCCGAGCCTGCGGGAGGCTCGGGTATCTGGATGGCGGTGATGATCTCGTCGGCCTTGAGGATGGTGGTCTTGACGGGCTTGACCTCGAAGAACTTCTCGGCCTCGATGGTGCGGCTGGAGGTCACGATTTTGGCGTCGAGGGCCACCAGGGCGGGGGCGGTATCGCTGGGATGGACTGCGAAGCAGCCGCCGGAGACGCTGCCGCCGAAGATGGAGTGGTAGCGGTTATCGCCCTTGATGGCGTAGCACCTGCCGCCCTTTTTGCGCAGGCAGGAGAACCTGTTG
>DAOUFR010000057.1:0-13297 GCA_034429715.1 Dehalococcoidia bacterium | reverse complement strand
CCGTACGTTTCCATATCGAATCCAAGGAGGGGTTCTGTAATACGGAATCTGACGGCATCGGAGGCAGACCATTGTAATGTCGAGTATTGCCCCTCGGTAATGCGGTCCGGGACAGCGCTGAAGCTGCTGATTACCGGTGTGGCAGCTGATGGAACATCTACGGTTAACCTTGCATACGCTTCGGTTGTAGCACCGCTGGCGCTGATACCAGTCAGGCAGTAAACAAGATCTGCTCCGCGTGTCACCATGCCGGAGACGACCGGTTGTACCTGTATGCTATTCCCGTACGTTTCCATATCGAATCCAAGGAGGGGTTCTGTAATACGGAATCTGACGGCATCGGAGGCAGACCATTGTAATGTTGAATATTGCCCCTCGGTAATACGGTCCGGGACAGCACTGAAGCTAATGATGGACGGGGTTACAGACGGTGATGCTCCTCCTGTGACGGTTACTGTGCCGGTGGCAATTCTGGTACCGCTGCTATTTTGTGCGGTCAGCGTATAGGTTGTCGTGACTGAAGGATAAACAAGGATACTGCTTGTTGATGCGACGGTACCGAATCCAGGATCGAGCGTAACCGACGCTGCATTAGACACATCCCAGCTCAGTATCGCCGCCTCTCCGCTTGCAACATTTGAAGGACTTGCTGAAAAAGTGACTATTGTCGGCCTATCTCCAGCGATTGGCGGTGTAACAGTTGCAGGTGAGACAACCAGTGTCACAGAGTGCCTGCTGACTCCATGTCCATTTGTTGCCGTTATTTCATAAGTTGTTGTAGAAGTTGGATTTAGTGGTATTTTGCCAATTGAATCAACCGCTCCAAAACCCGGTTCAAGATATATTGTTGAAGCATTTGTTACTTCCCAGACCAAAACTGCTTCCTGCCCCGGTGAGATTACTGCCGGCTCAATCAAGAAGTATTTTATATCGGGGCCTTCACCTCTGTCACCGCCCGGATTAATGATGTTACAGGATAAGGAACTGCCCAATATTAAAAGTAGA
This sequence comes from Dehalococcoidia bacterium, assembly GCA_034429715.1. Classification (GTDB taxonomy): domain Bacteria; phylum Chloroflexota; class Dehalococcoidia; order GIF9; family UBA5629; genus CAIMUM01. The sequence goes on along the minus strand of DAOUFR010000057.1, from coordinate 12,292 downwards.
AAGAAGGAAAGGGCTTTCATCATGCTGCCTCCTTTGTTGGTTCCTCCTCAAAAAGGTATGATTAATACGTTGGCCCGATTCTATTCCGGTATGCACGGCAATTCTCGATGAGATATTATCGTCAATCATTGCCATCGATCAGCATAATATATATTAACTGCACACGTGTCAATGATTCATCCGGTTGCGCGTGTTGACAGGCGTTTGCTGATTTATTTAAATTGAATTATTGTGAGCATAAAGTCGGAGCGCAGAGACGGCATCCTGGTGGTGGCCCTGGAAGGCAGGCTGGGCGCCTTCGAGGCCGCCGGCCTGGGCACAGAGCTTGAGTCCCTTATAACGGAAGACGACCACTATCTGGTGCTCGACATGTCCGGTGCGCTGTATTTGAGCAGCGGGGGCATCAGGCTCCTTCTGTCCACACATAAAAAACTGGCCGGCAGAAAAGGACACATCTCACTGTGTGGAATAACGGAATACCCGGCCCAGGTATTGAAAATGGCAGGTATGGAAGGCATGTTCCCCACCTATACCACGGTGGACGAAGCCGTCAAGCACAGCTCCATGCTGAAGGATATGAAACGCTCCGAAAGGGACTGGAGAAGCCTTCCCTGTTACCACAGAAAGGATACCAGCTTTCACGTCTTCCACGTTACCGATCGCCCCGCCGCGTTGAAAACCGTGGGCGATCTGACCAAGGTCATGAATGCCACCCTGGAGCCGCAGGATATCCGGCAGCGGCGTTTTTCCGAAGCCGAATATTCCATCGGCCTGGGGGCCCTGGGAGGCAGCCTCGAGGACTGCCTGCCGCTGCTGGGCGAAATGATGACCAGCGGAGGCACCATGGTCTGGTTGCCCACCGATGGTAACGACACACCTGATTTTCTTATCCCTCAAAAAGATACAGGCGAGGTTGTGATCCACACCGGCCTTAACCTGGCTTTGCACGGCGAATTTAACGATATCATGCTGATAGGTGACGACGCCGGCAGCAAGCCGATCACGGTCGGCGAGCTGTACGAAGCCATTTTCGATATCGCCCGGGAGAGGCAGATGGCCAACAGCAGCCTGGTAAGCGTGGCTATGATAGCCGACCTGGACGTACTTTTCAGCTCCGGCGTCAAAATCTCCCCCATTAAAAAACACGCCCCGGTCAATCAGGGCCTGATTACGGATCCGGAAAACATAGAGAAATGGATGGACATCAACCTGGAGCCGAAGCTACCCGGCCGGACCATGATCAGCTTCGGGCTGGGACTGGACCTGACGGCCGACCTGTCCCACCTTTCAAAACAAGACCTGGAAAATGCGTTCTATATGCATCCGGCCAATATCGGCAATAAGAAAATGATGCTGCATAATCACGGTGTGGTTTTTGAGAACATGCAGTGGGATTACGCTCTGGATCTGGACGGAGAAATCAGAAGGATCGCGCGCGCCGGTGAGTTTGTGGATATGCGTCACCTCCTGGACACGACACGCATAAAACGGGCCGTTGCCGGCGTTTCGTACATCTCCGCTATCACACCCGAGTGAAACGCGCCGGGATTGGATGTCCTAATCGGAGCCTGATTCCACGGGGTATCCGGCCGCTTTCCAGGCGTTCCAGCCGCCCTTCAGAGCCTTGACGTTGGTGTAACCTTTACTAACCAGAATAAGCGTAGCGCTGGCACTTGTCCCATCGTTGGGACAGGAGCAGTAGATGACTATTTCTTTGTTTAGATCAGGCGGCGGCGTCCATTGTCCCGCCGTGATTTTATCGGGAGGAACCGCAATGGCGCCCTTGATATGCGCTATCTTGAATTGTTCTTCCACATCCCTCCTGGCATCGACTAGGAGTATGTCCGCCCCGCTGTTGATCTTTTGCAACAGCTCTTCGATGCTAATGCGCGGCGCCTGGTCTGAAGGCGTTGAAGTTGTGTTATCTGACGGGGTGGAAGTCGGCGGGACGGTGGAATCATTTGTACCGGCAACGCAACCGGATAAAACCAGGATCATAAAGAGCGATGCTAGAATAAACTTGAAGTGCATATTAGACAGAACCTCCAGCGATGCTATATTCGAGTCTGAGTTGGATTATAGCTCTGTTCAGCAGATACACAAAATCGCTACAGGATGATATGAAACGTATCCATTTGTAGGCATGCCGTATTTTTCCGTCCGGTCAAGAGAATGCATTACTTGATACACCTGTGCGATAATACGAATATTATGGCATTTTGCATGCGAGGCTGGATGCAAGGATTATTACACTAAATTTCCTTAATATATTAGCTGGAGAGGAAGTGATGTCAAAGAGCACGATAAAAGAGAAGGAATTCGTAAAAGCCTGGATTGGTTCCAATACGGCTCCGATCAACAGGATCTCTGATGTAATCTGGAGCTATGCGGAACTGGGTATGGAGGAGTACAGGACTTCAAAAGCATTGATTGACTACTTCAAGGCAAACGGTTTCAGTGTAGAAGAAGGTGTTGCCGAAATGCCCACCGCCTTTGTGGCAACTTGCGGATCGGGTAAGCCGGTGATCGGTTTCAACGTGGAGATGGACGCCCTGCCCGGTTTGTCGCAGGAGAGGGGGCAGGATGTAAAGAGGCCGGTCATTGAAGGCGCGCCCGGGCACGGCTGCGGCCATAACTTGCTAGGCCCGGCGGCCGCGCTGGCAGCGGTTTCCCTCAGCAAGGTGCTCGGGGAGTTCAAATTGAAAGGGACTATCAGGGCTTTCGGCACACCGGCCGAAGAGCTCTGTATCGGCAAGCCGTACATGGCGCGGGCGGGATTATTTAAAGGAGTCGACGCGTTTCTCGACTGGCATCCCTTTTTCAACACAAATACCGATTACACCACCTGCAACGCCTACTTCAGTATCAGATTTCATTTCAGGGGAAGGACGGCACACGGAAACAGCCCGTGGGAGGGAAGAAGCGCACTTGATGCGGCGGTGCTGGCAGGAAATATGATCGAGTTTTTACGGGAAAACGTCACGCCGGGCAATCCTCCTTTGGCTGCCAATACCATCAATTATTCATTTCCGGATGTCGGGCCTGCTTTCCCGGTGGTCGTGCCGGACAGGTCGACCTTGTGGGTAGTCGGGAGGATCGCCAGCTCCGAAGAGGCAAAATACGTCATCGACAGGCTGTATAAGATCGCCCAGGCCGGCGCTATGGCAACCGATACCGCCGTGGAAATCGAGCTGATCAGTGCAACACATGAAAGGATACCCAATAAGGTCATCTCTCAGGTTTTACACGAAAATTTGGAGGAGATCGGCGGCATCAAGTTTAACCAGGATGAGATGGACTGCGCAAAAAAGATGCAGAGAGATTATGGCGCCGCTGAGACCGGGCTTGACTCGAATATTATGCCTCTGAACGGCGGTTCCCATGCCGTCACGGACAACTCCGAATTCAGCTGGTTTGCGCCCATCAGCACCCTGTGGTTGACGATGGCGCCCGCAGGGATTGGCTGGCACGTCTGGCAGGTTGCCAGCCTGGCCGGTTCCAAAGTCGGGAAAACGGCTATTAATATCGCCGCTAAAGTGCTCTCGACTTCAGGCGTCGACCTGTTGTTGAACCCATCCATCGTGGATGAGGCCGGGAAGGAACTGCAACAGAGGTTGCACGGCAGGGTTTATACCTCGTTGATTCCTGAAACGGTTAAACCTCCGGTGACGTTAAATCGGGATACCATGGACAGGTATCGTCCGCTGCAGGAGAAATTCTATCAGCAGCCCTGACATAGTATAGCCGGCTGCATGCAGGTAAATTGCAGGGTGGGATTTCAGACAGTTGTCCGATGGTTTTCGTATTGTTGCGCCGCCTCGATCTCTATCTTCATCTTGTCCCAGTGTTTGGTCCAGTACCTCTGGGGATAGTCCACACTGAAATAGAGCAGCACCAGCACCGCCGGCCAGCCCAGAAGGAAATCGAGCAGCTTGCCCGTCCCCACATGTAAAGTAATGGTATAGCTGATCAACAAGCCCTGAAGCACATAAAACATACCCCAGACTATGTTGATATCGAACCAGGCCTTGAAAAAGAACTTGCTTTTGCCGAACTTCGCCTCGGTGCGTTCGATAGTCTCCTTGCCGACCAGGGACATAACAAAGGGTCTGGGCCTGAGCATGGAGCCGATGAAAATGAGGCCGAGTATCGTATTATCCAGCGAGGGTATCAGGGTGAAAAAAGGGTGCTGCGGCGCCAGAAACGAGGCGATTGTCTGGGTGAGTATCATGATGAAGGTTATTATGGCAAACATGCTTACGGTACGCAGTGTAATGAGGCTTATTGCTACAACCAGTATGAGCCAGGACAGCGAGATGTAAACACCTGTAAGGGGGACTCCTAACATCGAACAGATCTCAAGGATCATCATAGGTGCAAACATGCACAGCAGGAAGTCTCTCCAGGGTATCCTGGAAAGGTTCAATTTAATGGTATCCCAGGTTGTCTGCCGATTATCAGCCATTATTCCCGTATCCTCCGTGTGTGTCTGAGGCCCGTTAGAATCTGTTAAAAGCAATGAATCATATTATAAAGCATTTCGCTGCTGCCGGTACCATAGAGCTATTGACATTGCCCAGTCTGGAGTATAATCTTGTTAAAAACCATTGAGGTAAGAGATATGAAGAGACTTTGTTTTGCTCTTATAGCAGGCATACTGCTTGTCACCGCATGTGTTACCCCGGCGCAGCCGGCCAAGCTGCGTGTTATGACAGAGGAATATCCTCCTTTCAATTACACGGATGCCGGCGGCAACCTTGTCGGTTCATCCACCGAGGCCGTCAAAGGCATAATCAGCAATCTGGGCGAGAACATCACCATCGAAGTGTTGCCATGGTCACAGTCCTACGATATCGTACTGGCGGAATCCGACACGGCTCTTTATTCCATGGCCAGGACATCAGAAAGGGAAAACCTTTTCATGTGGGTGGGACCTATCGGCTCTTACGAGAACTGGCTCTACGTTAAGAAGGGATCAAATATACGCGTCAGCAACCTGGATGAAGCAAAAGCTGTGAGGGGCATTGCCGCGGTGAAGGATGAGGCAGGCCAGCAGAAGCTTGCTGAGCAGGGGTTTATCAATTTTGTATATACCGATTCAACCGCCGGCGGCCTGAAAAAACTGGTGGCTGGAGAGGTGGACCTCTGGCTGGGAACGGGCTCAGACGTGGAACTGGTGGCGAAGCAGGCCGGTGTGGACCCGGATGAGATCGAAGCGGTGGCCTTCGTGCACAAAGTCGACCTGTACATTGCTTTTAACAAGAATACGGCCTATGCCACCGTGCTGGCCTGGCAGAATGCGCTCGATTCTTTGAAAAAATAGTGCATATCCCCGATCAATGCAGGGGTTTTAAGAACCAATAACGAGATAGTTCAGCGCGCCTGTTCGCACACGTTTCCTGTTGCATGTCGCGATTTCCAATGTCGCTGAAGGCCGTTTTATACATGCAACCTTTTTGCATCCATTACGTTATGAGTTAAACTGTGTTACATGCCCGATCATATGACGTCTGATACTTCGCTTACGCCGGACCAGTTGCAGGCGGAAAAGGAACTGGTAAAACGCGCCCAGCACAGCCCGGAGGCCTTCGGTGAACTGTACGAGGTCTACTATCGGCGCATCTTCAACTACGCTCTGAAACGCACAGCCAATGTTCAGCTTGCACTTGACATAACATCGATAACCTTTCTCAAAGCCTTTTCGCAGATTAAAAAGTATCGCTGGCGGGACGTGCCCTTCGCAGCCTGGCTATACCGCATCGCCAGCAATGAGGTCAACGACCATTATCGCAGGGAAGGGGGAAGGAGGATATCCAGCATCGAATCCATCGCTGACCTGGCGGACACCGGCGATTACAGCGACGAGATAAACGAGGCGGAGGAGGAGCTGAGCCGGCACGAGGAATTCATCACGCTGCACAGGAAGATCTCCGAGCTGCCCTTTATTTATCAGGAGGTCATAGCCCTGAAGTTCTTCGAAAAAAAGAAGATACGCGAGATGGTGAAGATACTGGGCAAGAAAGAGGGCACCATCAAGTCGCTGCTGCACAGGGGGGTCGAAAAGCTGCGCGAACAAATGAAGTGATGCAACTTTTTATGTTAAAACACATTATATTATTGGACGGAAGCACAGTGTTATGAAAAAAGAAGCGCTTATCAGGATGCTGGAAAGCACTGATCTGCCCGACCTGATGGTAACGGGCCATAAAAGCAGCCTGCGAAAGGTGCTGCTGGAGGGCGCCTATACGGAAGCTCTGGCAGCGGGCAGAAGCCATGCATCGCCGGGGAACATCTTTCAGGGCTGGCTGAACTGGCTGCGCGCGCCGGCCTGGAGGATGGCCGCCGCCAGCGGCCTGGCGATCTTCGTTGTCGCCGCCGTGCTTTCGCTGGCCTTTTATCTGTCCGCCCCCTCGCCCTCGGTTGTCGCTGCAGACGTGGTCAAAAAGGACCCCGGCATACAGCAGCGCCTCAACGGCACAGGGGAGATCATCATAATGCGTGTGGATGTGAGAGACGGAATGGCCAGCGTAATCTGCGGGCGCTGTATGGGTGATTTAATCGAAGCCGATGTGGATATAAACGTCAAAACGGTGGTGAGCGCACGGCGCTACGAGGGGCTTTTTATGCCGGAGCTGGCCCAGGTTGAGCGTGAACGCGCGATAAAAATCGCCGTTGCGGATGAGAGGATGAAAAGTGTCATGGACAGGGGCGGAAGTGTGGACAGGGTCTTCCCCATTTTCTCCTCCGTCTCCAATATGTCCGTTATCGGCGGCTCCATTTTAAAAGTCACGCCCGCCACTGCACAGGCCATCGTATCGGTGCAGCTCGATGGGAAAACCTGGCTGGCACTGGTCGACCTGGATCAGGGCCGCGTTGAGCGTATCACAGAGCCGGAGGCGGGCAATATGTACTACTACGAGATATTCTTCGGACCGCAGAACCTTTGATCTTAATTACGGATATCTAATACCGGGAGGTTATAAATGTTTTTATTAAAAATTTGCAGTGGACGGCGCAGCATGATCGTAACGCTGGCCGCTGCCCTTTTAATTGCTGTGCTATTGGTCACCGGCTGCAGCGCGGGGTCAGTTTCCACGGAGCAGAAGTCCCTGAACCTTCCCTCTTCATCGGCGACGGTGCAGGTAACTCCGCTCTACGATGAAGACACGGTTGTTTCGCTGTATGAAAAGTGTATACCGGCCGTGGTGCAGGTGGAATCCGAGACAGCGGTCGCTTCTAAATTGCTCGGCCCCTTCGGCCTGGATATACCCGACATATGGGGGCAGGGATCCGGATTCATCATCGATGATCAGGGCCATATCCTGACCAACAACCACGTGGTGGAAAAGGCTACTAACGTCAAAGTGGTGCTCAGTGATGGCACCGAGCTTGAGGGGAAAGTCATTGGAGTGGACCATAACAACGACGTAGCCTTGCTGCAGATCGACGCCTCCAGGGTACCCAACCTGACATACCTGGTGCTGGCTGATTCCAGCAAGGTCAGGCCCGGCCAGATGGCATTGGCCCTTGGTTCTCCCTACGGGCTGCAGGGCTCTATCACCATCGGCATCATCAGCGGCACTGGCAGGTCCATACCAAATTCCAACAGCCGCAACATTACGGATATCATACAGACGGACGCCGCAATCAATCCGGGCAATTCCGGCGGCCCGCTGCTCAATTCGAAAGGCGAAGTGGTCGGTATCAATACCGCCATAGAGGCCACGGCCAACGGGGTGGGATTCGCCGTCCCTATCAATACCGCTAAAAAAGTACTGCCCGAGCTGCTCAAGGGCAGCACGATCAGGACCCCCTGGCTCGGCATCGAGGGCATGCCCGTCAACCGGGAGCTGGCGGACAAGCTGGACCTTAAGACGACGAAGGGCGTGTACATTGTCGGCGTTATGACCGGCAGCCCTGCGGACAAGGCCGGGCTGGTGGAGAGCGGCAGGAATAAACAAAATGAACCTGCGGCAGGTGGAGATATCATCACGGCGATCGATGAGACCTCCGTCGCCAAAGTCGACGATATCCTTTCGTACTTCAACGGCAAGAAGCCGGGAGACAGGGTGACGCTGTCCATACAGAGGGGCGATCAGAAGATCTCGTTGCCGGTCGATCTGGCCGAATGGCCGGACAGACTGCCGGGATACTATGAGTTCGAACAGGGAGACGGCCAGGAGTGGATACCCGCGCCGGATTCCAATCAGAACGAATTCAAATTCGGGCCTTTCGAGTTCCGCTCGAAGTAGCCAGTATTAATCATCATCGGTCATTGCGAGCCCGGAGGGCGCGGCAATCCTGTTCACCCGTATGACGGCACAAGATTGCTTCGTCACTGCGTTCCCCGCAATGACAAATTGCCGGCCTACAGGAATTTCTGCATCCAGAGGACGTCGAAATCCCGGCCGAATTTCTTCCCGATGCGCCGGAAGCGTCCGCACTCTTTAAATCCGTGCTTAAGGTGGAATTTAAGGCTCACCTCGTTGAGCGATGATATATTGGCCAGCAGTGTTTCCACACCGGCGGCCCTGGCATCAATAATAATAGTCTCCATCAAGCGGGAGCCCAGGCCCCTGCGCTCATGCCGGGGAAGGATGAAATAGGTGATCTCCCCTGCCCGCTTGAATGCCTCGGCAACCTGGTGGTGTCTCAGCAGGGCGAAGCCTATCACCTCTTTGTCTGCCGTTTCCGCCACATAAAAAACTCCCGCCCGGCTCATATTTTTAAGCAGGTCGAAGATCTCCGGCCCCACTTTTTTATCGGGGTAAGCAGCGAAGCTGTTCTCAACGAAGTAGTTGAAGATGCCCACCACGGCGCTGCGATCCGCCTCCCGCACCCGTCTTATCTCATAGCCCTGCATCGAATGTAACCTCTGTACAAAGGGTACGCTAAATCGCTATGGACACGGGCTTTTCGCCCGTTGCAGCCGCACTGTCTTCTTTGGCCAGCCAGGACAGGATGAGGGACGCCACGCACATGGCGGCGCCCACAAAACAGGCGGCGCTGAAGCCCATCACAAGCACGTTTGTTGGCACACCTGCAACGGCCTGCTCGGAGCCCAGGTCGGCGGACGGTATGAAGGCCGAAAACACGGTCTCAAAGATGGCTACGCCCAGCACCATACCCAGGTTTTGCATGGCCCTGGATGCCGCCGACGCTTCGCCCTGGTTGTCGGTCGGTATGGATCCCAGCATAAGACTGTTATTGGGCGAGACGAATGTGCCCATGGACACGCCGATCCATGCCAGATAGACCATCATGGGAATGAGGGAGGGCAGGCCCATCGTCAACGCCAGGAAAATCAGCGCCGCGCAGGCCGAGATCATCCCGGCGCAGCACAGCACACGCCTGCCGATCCGGTCGGACAGCCGCCCCATGTAAAGGCTGGTGGCGATATATACAACGGAGCTGATAAGGAAGATGGAGCCGATCATGCTGGATGAAAGGCCCTGGATCATGGTCAGGTAGAAGGGGAAGAGGAAGTTGCCTCCGGAGTACATGCTCCATGCGGCCAGCGCGGCGAACGATCCGAAGCCGAAGCTGGCGAACTTGAAAAGGGACATATCGAGCAGGGGATCGCGGCACCTCTTCTCCCACAGTACGAACGCTATGAAAAGTATGGCGGCGAGTGTGAATGAGCCCCAGATGCCCCAGTGGTTCCAGCCGAACTGCTGGCCCCGGTTGATCCCTCCCACAAGGAGCGCCAGAGCGATAAAGCTCATTACTGCGCCGGCGATGTCGAAGGGGGGAAGTTTGACGCCTTTTTCACGGCGTACGCGGTCATTGGGCATCACCTTCAGTGCCACGATGACGGCGGCGATACCGACCGGCACGTTGAACCAGAATATCCAGTGCCAGTCCAGGTACTGCGTGATAAAACCGCCCATGGGCGCGCCTATAATCACACCCATTCCGGCCCCGGTCGAGGTGATGCCGAAAGCCCAGCCGCGCTTGCCCGGCGGTATGTACCTGATTATCATGGCCATTCCCACGGCGTAAAGCATGGCGGCGCCAAATCCCTGTATGCAGCGTGCGCCTGAGAGCAGGTACAGGGTGGGGGCCAGGCCACTCAGGAAAGAGCCGACGGCGAACAGTGCGAATCCGGCGACAAATACGACTTTGAATCCCGTCCTCTCCCCGATCTTGCCGAAGATAAGCAGGGTGCTGGTGATGATCAGCAGGTATGAAAGCGTGATGAGCGCCGCATCGGTGGGACTGGCATTGAAATCCGACGCTATGGTGGGCAGGGCCACGTTGACAATATAGGTATCCAGCGCAGCCATAAACGCTGCAAATGCCACGCTTATGACGATCCAGAGCTGACGTCGGCTGTCCTGCACGATGAAATCATTCATTTTCAACCTCTGATTGAAACCTGCCGGCGCTTGTTAAAAGAGATTATAACAGAAGGGCATCTCTTGGGTGATGCCCTTCTGTTTAACTTATCTATTTGAGCGGTTTATTTGGCCGGCTGTGGCGGCGCGGGGTTCACCAGATCGCCCGTCAGCTTGCCCGGGATCTCTTTGACCAGTTCATCAACAGACCAGAAACCTTCGGCCTTGTTGATCTCCTTGATCAGTGCAGGCTCGGAATACAGGCCGATCTGGTTGAGGTTGATGAAGAGGGTCCTGCCGTTGATGTTGGCAGCCTCGTCCGTGCAGAGGAAAACCACTACCGGGGCGATATTCTCAGGTTTGGAGGCGAACATCTGGCTGATCATGGCCTCGAACTGCGCCTTGTCGGTGATGCCCGCCGCTGCGGCCCTCTTCTCCCAGGCGGCCTTGAGCTCGGGTGTAACCGTCATGCGCGTGGCTGCATTGGGACGGATGGCATTGCAGGTTATGCCGTATTTACCCAGATCCAGCGCCGCCGAGCGGGTGAAGCCGACGATGCCCTCTTTGGCCGCGCTGTAGTTGGTCTGGCCCATGTTTCCCAGGCCGGCGATGGAGGACGTGTTGATGATGCGGCCCCAGCGCTGCTGGCGCATATATGGGGAAGCAGCCCTGGCGCAGTAAAAATGGCCATATAGATGTATTTTGAGAATAATATCCCACTCGTCTTCGCTCATGTTGAAGAGCATGCGGTCGCGCAGGATGCCCGCGTTGTTGACCAGGATGTCGATACGGCCGAATTTATCGATAGCGGTCTTTACGATATTCTCGCCGCCGGCCCAGGTGGCCACAGAATCAAAATTGGGTACGGCCTCGCCGCCCAGCTTCTTAATCTCCTGGCAGACTTCCTCCGCCGGGCTGGCCGATTTGCCGGAGCCGTCCGAAGCTGCGCCGAGGTCGTTGACAACAACCTTGGCACCCTCAGCGGCCAGCGCCATGGCCTCGGCACGGCCGATGCCGCGTCCCGAACCCGTAACGATTGCTACCTTACCCTTTAGCCTGTTACCCATATTGAATCACACTCCTTATTTTTATTAGTTGCGAGCAAAGCCCTGCATATTGTACACCAACAGGGCAACGGCTGCACATCATTGACTTACTCGTCAATGATTGTGAACTCGAGCGTGCTATTGTTTGTGCTGGCGCAGGGCCGATGCGATCTCCTGTGCAGAGAGTCTTCTGAAGCTTCCTTCAGCCAGGTCGCCCAGCCTGAGATTTCCCATCCTGACACGTTTTAAGGCTTTAACGGTATATCCAAGATGGGCGAACATGCGCCTGACCTGGCGGTTGCGCCCCTCGTGGATGGTGATGCTGTAATTGTAGGGCGGCTCGTAGCCGATCTCCTTAACGCTGGCCGGAGCGGTGGCGCCGTCGTCCAGCAGCACACCTTTTTCCAGCAGCTCTTTTTCCTGCTGGCTCAGCGTAACTTCTATGTGAACAAGGTATTCCTTGCCCAGCTCGAAGCGGGGATGCGTCAGGCGGTAGGTTAGATTGCCGTCATTGGTGAGCAGAAGCAGCCCGGTGGTATCGTGGTCCAGCCTCCCCACAGGATACAGGCCCAGCCCGCGATATTCAGTGGGGAGGATATCGAGCACAGTCTGCCGGCCGCGGTCGTCGCTGGTGGTGGTCAGCAGGTCCAGGGGTTTGTTCAACATCAGCACGGTCCTGGCCCTGGCATGGAAAGAGACAGGTTTGCCGTCGAAAGTGATCCTGTCAGCCTGCGGATAGACCGGCATCGTGTAGCTTTCGGCCTGCTTCCCGTTGACCGCAACGCGACCGACCTTAATAGCGGCGACTACCCGGCGCCTGGCGCCCAGGCCTGCTTCAACCAGGTACTTGAGGAGGGGGATGGATTCCACGCTTCAAATAATAACATACGGCGTTCTCAAATGTAGGGG
>DAOUFR010000056.1:0-3639 GCA_034429715.1 Dehalococcoidia bacterium | reverse complement strand
TCGATCCAAAAACTTGTAACAAATGCGGCATCTGTGCGTTGGAATGCCCTCGCCGAATAATTACCATACCGGAGGTAGGCTTGCCGCAAACACTGGCATCAGCCGAAGCCACCTGCAACGCTTGCGGGCATTGCGTTGCGGTCTGCCCCAAGGGGAGCCTGTCTCATCGTGACTCGCCGCTTGAACTATCTCCAAAGATGGAAAATGGCCTTATTGTCACTCCTGAACAGGTTGAGCAGCTTTTGAAGGGCCGTCGCTCGGCAAGGGTTTTCAAAGACAGGCCGGTATCACGCGAAATAATCACCCGTTTGATAGAGTATGCCCGCTACGCGCCGACAGGACATAACCTTCAAGAGGTGGAATGGCTGGTAATTGATGATAAAAAAGAGCTGGACCGTATTGAGGAACTCGGCATCGATTGGCTGCAGTGGGTTATCAAGAATCTGCCTCAGGTGGCAGCGTCTTCTAATATGGAAGAAAAGCTGGAGAGGCAAAAGCTGAAACATGATGCATTTTTACGCGGCGCCCCGGTATTGATAGTCGCCCATGCAAACAAAAATAGCCTGGCCTCACTGGCAGGCATCGATAGCGCGAATGCTTTGAGTTACCTGGACCTGGCGGCCAACAGCCTTGGGTTGGCCACCTGCTGGGCGGGATACGTATACATTATGGCCAACACCTTTCCTCCCGTTAAGGATGCCCTGGCACTGCCTGAAGACCATGCGGCTTACGGCTGTATGATGTTGGGATATAACAAATTCAAGTATCATAGAATACCTTGCCGTAAAACCCCCAGGATCGTCTGGCGTTAGCTGAAGGTCCATGGCAGATCAGCAACATGAACGGGATAAAGTTAAGCTGCTGCCTTATGAAAAAATGCAGTGCCTTTGGAATGTACTACCACTGAACAAACATCGGCATGTATGTTCAACCATGAATAAAAAGCGTAAGTCTAAAGTGACCGTTTGTCTTCCAAACACCAACAAACGATTCCTGCAATAATGGCCCAAGCTTCTCAGGTGATACTATTCATTGCTTGATCAGGGTATGACTATGTTGAACGCTGGAACGAAGTTGTCCAGCATTCCCATGAGTTCGGATAATTTCGTGATGTCACCTTCGACAGCTATATTTTTTGAGGTATATTCTTTTTCAAATGTGGTAATACCCGTAATGACCGACTTCAGTGTAGCAAGTTTCAGTGTCAGCGTGACATCGGCCTTATCTGAAAGCTTCCCTGATGAGTAAGTCAGTGCTGAGTTCTCAAGATTGAGGACAAACTTATCGCCGGTATCGGTAAAGTTCCAGTTGATCACAATCTTTTTACCATCGGCTTTGGGCCCATTGAGCATGATACCCATTAAGTCGAAGCACATGGGCAGGGTCATACCTCTGATCATATCAGCGCCAATACTGCCGCTGACCGTGCCCTTGCCGATGCCTGTGCGCAGTTCGGCGGCACCAACAAGGTAGCTATTTCGCCAGGTACCTGATTCAGCCTGGTAGCCAAGCTGCTCCATAGCGTCAGCAGCCAGGTTACGTGCTTCCTGGTTGTCGGGATAGGCAAAGACAACGTGATTCATCACCTGTGCCACCCAGCGGTACTCGCCTTTGTCAAAATCTTTCCTGGCCAAGTCTATAACAGCCTGAGGACCACCCATGTAGTCGACATATTTCTTGCTGGCCTCAACTGGCGGCAAGGGATCGAGGTTAGCCGGGTTACAATCGTACCAACCGAGATATTTCTGATAAACAGCTTTTACATTATGTTTCAGCGTACCGTAGTAATTACGGGTATACCACTGGCTAGCGAGGCTGGCCGGCAGTTTAACGGTTTCAGCAATCTCGGCAGGGGTGTAGCCCTCGTTCAGCAATCTGAGCGTCTGGTCATGTGTATACTTATACAAATCGCGTTGCTGCTTTAGAAAGGTGATTATTCGCTCGTTGCCCCAGCGAGGCCAGTTGTGCTGGGCAAAAACCACGTCTGTTTTATCACCGTATAACTCAATTGCCTCGTTGATGCAATTTGCCCATTTATTAGCATCTCTTACTTGTGCTCCGCGCAGGGTAAGTATGTTATGCACCAGCGGGCAGGCGATCTCGGCGCTATCGAAAGCTTTGAACTGGGGAAAATACACTGTCATCTCGGTGGGTGCCTCGGTGCCTGAAACGATCTGGAATACCATTTCCACTCCATCGATGACTAGTTTCTCACCGGTAGCTTTGATCTCCCTATTTGGCGCGATGATCGTGGCTACTCCAATCGGGTAGGCTTTCCCCAGCCCTATATCAACCATCCCCTTGTCGTTCCTCGGCAGATACATACCATACATGTACTGTGCGCGGCGGCTCATGGCAGTGCCAGCCAGCACATTCTCACTTATGGCAAATTCAAAAAAACCTTCGGACGCAATCACCTGTACGTTACCAGAGCGTGCATCTTCTTCCGAAATAATGCCCTTAACACCGCCGAAATGATCGATATGACTGTGTGTATAGATAACTGCTGCAACCGGCTTTTTACCTCGCTGCTGATAGTACAGGTCAAGCCCGGCTTTGGCTGTCGCAGGGGACGACAACGGGTCAATGACAATAATCTTGCTGTCGCCCTCCACTATAGTCATATTGGCAAGGTCAAAACTTCTTACCTGGTAAATACGGTCGGTAACTTTAAAAAGGCCATTGTTCAGGTTAAGTCGCGCCATTCGCCAGAGCAAGGGATTAACCGTTGAAGGTGCCTCCTTCTGCTTCTCGAACTCAAAATCAGTAATTGACCATGCAGTGCTGCCGTCCGAGTTCTTAATCACGCCATCCTTCAGAGTGGCGATGAATCCGCGTTGTGCATCGGCAAAATCTTCCTCATCGGCAAAATTAAGCTCCTTCATTACTTCTTTGTTGGCTTTTATTGTCCATTCCGATGCGACTGCAGGTGTACCTGAGGAAATCGCAGCGGGTGCGGATGTAACAGGGGCCTTCTCAGTCTTTCCGCAGGCGAAGAATATAGGAAGTATCATTGCCATGAGTACCAGAAGAGTAACAAATCCGATCCCTGAACGTTTCATCACACACCTCATTAAATCACTATTAAATCACTTTCCTGCTTTTTTGTTTACTAACCAGTATTAAGCAATATTCCTACAAGCAGTTCTTTTAGTCACATTTCAATATCTCAAGAGCATCCCCTCAGTTCCCCTTCTACCTTTTTCCCCGGGAGATATTGCTTTAAAAGCCGTGGTATCTGAGGAGCTCGCGACGGGACTGCTTCATTTCCAGAAGGCACTGAGGGTGGCGAGCAGTTCGTTTTCCAGTTCCGGAACGGGGCCCACTACCCTGATGGGCTTCTGCCCTGCCTTGAAGACTGTGCGACACGGCAGGTTCATCGTGGGATTTCTCTTGTCGGCGCCGGTCAGTTCCCTTACGGTGGTTTCCTCAACGCCATAGACCACGTTTCCGATGTTGGCCCAATAGATGTTCCCGGAGCACATGACACACGGTTCGACCGTCGTCACCAGGGTACATTTCCACAAGTAGTCGGGGTCCTTCTGAGCAAATGCCAAACGGGAGACCACTGTTTCGGCATGGTCAATCAAACTCACGTTTCCCTGTTTCAGCAGCACCGTCTCGCCATCCGGTGCCACA
>DAOUFR010000055.1:0-7877 GCA_034429715.1 Dehalococcoidia bacterium | reverse complement strand
TTAAGAGCAAAACCTGCTAATGCTAAGATGGCTACCCCGATCAGACAAAGACCGATGATAAAAAGAATATTCGGTATATCCGATATCGCCATCTTACCGGTTGCATTGTACAGCAGTTGAAAAACAACGGCAGCTACGGCTACCACGCCGGTAGGAATTACCGTAGCCAGTATGGCCAGTCTACGAGAGTTGGTCAGCTTCTCTCCGGGCCGAAGCACCCACACCAGAATACCGGCAACAATGATCAGAGGAATTGTCAATAACATGACATCATCTCCTTTCTTATCTATCCTTGCATCACGGATTTTAAAAACTGATCGTTAGCTCAGATCATTCCAGCTATTATATTCAGTGCTTGATTTCAAGTACTATCATCATCGAGTATAAAAATGTCTTCGATGCCGGCTTCGAGCGCGCGGGCGATGCCGTAGGCCAGCCTGAGTGACGGATTATACTTGCCTTTCTCCAGGAAGATGATGGTCTCACGGCGCACGCCCACCATCTCCGCCAGCTTCTCCTGGGTCAGGCCGAGGCGGGCGCGATACTCTTTCATCCTTGTTTTCATGACTGTTCAACGGTACTGAAACTTGCACATAAGCCCTTGATATAGATTACCAGGCACCCCAGCAGGCTCAATGCCAGCACCGCCGGCGCCACCAGCAGCCCGAGTATAAAGAAGAAAGCATCCTCGAAGCCGAACCAGACGCTGACCAGATTATGCAGGACGATGGCCAGCGCGATTGTACTGAGACAGAGCCCGGCTGTGATCAGGCATATCCTGAGCCACCTTACCGCTTTCTCACCCAGGCAGGGACGGACACGGTCATAGTAATAATAGCCCATGACATAGACGAAGCCCACGATCACGAGTTGTCCGCTGACGATCAGCTCCTTGGGAGTATTCTTGAAGACATTGAACCTCAACAGCAATATCAGCACAATGCTGGCGATAAAGAAAAAGACGCCGGTCAACCGCATCGCACCGGTAAGGTTATTCTGAACCCGCTCGTCAATGACGGGCATCCGGCCGTGACGGATGAGCGACCATAATTCACGATGTCCCAGCAGCAATATGCCGGCTACCAGGGCTATAACAACGTACAAATTCTCCATGGAAAGCATCAGCATCAATGCCAGCAAACTGATAGCGGCATAGACTATTAGTATCCATCTTGCTTTCACCGCATTCCCTCCTTATGTTAGAAATATATAACGTTAGATATATATAACATACCACGTTTAAAAAGACCTGTCAACGGTTCTCATGGAGACATTGGTGTAACAAAGGTCAGGTCATTGAGAAGAGCTACTTCGAAAGGGAGGCGGATGCGAACAATCCGGAGCAGCTTGCGTTTTGGTGGAGCTGAGGTATCAATAGGTAGTACTGGGAAAGGCTTCGATTTGGTTTTTAGAAGGTAATTTTCATGAGTGACTACCTGTCGGACGAGATTTCATGGGAGCGAGGCAGTACATGGCCCAACCCATATATTGGCGTTGGAACTGTAAATAATCATCCTGGTCAGTACGAAAATGTTTGAATACTTGCTCATAGTCAGGGTGCTTGGGATTTTCTTTAAGCCAATGTATCAGTCCATACCAACTATCCGAAATGTACCTGTCCCAATCGTCGTAGCTGGCACGGATGATGTATTCGAGTTCGAAGCCTTCATCCCGGGTAAATTGAGTTAGTTCCGGTTCTGTGTGGGTAGTTGTCTGTTTTTGGGCGTATTCCGGATGTACCTGATTGCTAAGCCAGTGAGTTTCACCGATACCAAGGCGTCCATCCTGACGAACAGCACGCTTTATTGCTTGGATTGTCTTTTGGTAGCCGCCAAAAATAAACGTTGCCCCGATACATGTTGCAGCATCAAAAGCCCCTTCTTCAAATATGTAATCAGCCCCACTGGAACAAACGATTTCGATTTGGCCCGATAAATCTCTCGAAACCAGTTTTTGCCTGGCCCTGTCACAGAAATCCTCGGATATATCTATTCCAACACCAGTAATACCGAATTCCTCAGCCCAAAGAGCGAGGGGCTCGGCACAACCACAACCGAAGTCGATGACCCGGTTCCCTTTTTTTAATTTGAGTAGTCTACCAAGTTTGATGATTTTTTCAGACGTGGAAGGGTTTAGAATCTCCATATAGCGGTGTGAGATACACATAATGTCAAGGAATTCCATAATTCAAGTCTCCTTTATGATATGGTAACTTCTTTAGGGAAGATGCTGCAGGATCTAATGCTAATCTTGCGTTTATAATGTGGTGATGAAAGCCCCAATTTAATTCCCCATTATGAACATACTAGACTTCTGCTTGAAAAGAAGCAACAAATTCAGGCCACCATATCACCATTGCATAAACATCGAGATAACCAAGTGTACCTACTATTCTCATTTGATATATATAATTGAGTGTTCGTTATCTTAATTTTATGGGAGAGTTAGATGGTATAGGTACGACCTATTGATAACTTAAGTTGGTTCTTGTGAAGCTGGTGGACCTGGGGAGATTCGAACTCCCGACCTCCTGAATGCAAATCAGGCGCTCTCCCAATTGAGCTACAGGCCCGCAAGACTACATATTATACTAAATCCGCTTCCTTTTGCTAAACGCCAGTGCGGCGATACAGCTACTTCTTGCCTTTGGTCACTTTGGCCGGTTTGGTATCCGCTGAGCCCATCCAGCGCTCGTAATGAACGCGCTCCGACTTGAACCTGTCCTCCATGCGCGGCCTCTCGTCCGGATAGCCTACGGAAATGAGCGAAACAGGCAATATCCTGGTCGGCATATTGAGCAGTTTCCTCATGCCGTTCATCCGTTCCTCGACAGGATAAATGCCGACCCAGACCGCCCCCAGCCCCAGATCGTGTGCGGCCAGCAGGATGTTCTGCGTGGCCGCCGAGCAGTCCAGCACGCCCCTGCCTTTGGTCAGCTCGAGGCCGCTGTCGTTACACACCAGTATAGCCAGCGCGGCTTCCTTGAGCATATGCGAGTGCGGATGAAAGGTCGGCACATGGATGAGCGTCTTGCGCTCGGTGATGACCACGAAATGCCACGGCTGTTCATTGGCTGCTGAAGGGGCGGCCATCCCGGCCCGCAGGAGCTGCTCGACAACTTCCGCCGGCACGCGGTTATCCGTATATTTCCTGATGCTTCTGCGCGTCATGATTGCTTCAAATGTTTCCATCGGTTCACCTCGTAAGCGCCGGATTTATATGCGCCGCCTGATCCTGGCAATCCAGCGCCCGATTAAAACGACCAGTGCAATGACGGCCGCCGCCAGAACATAGGGCCAGATCATCTCATAAAGCGGTGTGGGCGGCGGCTGCCTGTATCCGGACAGATTCACCTTGAGCCTGTTGTCCAGTCCGCCGGCTATATGGAAAGTAGTCGCAGTCCTCTTGCCTTCTTTCTCAACAACTATCTTGTATGTGCCGTAGAAGCCGCGCATTCTGGCGATGCCGTCATCGCTCGTATACACATCGCCGCGCGACCACCATTTATCGCGGATAAGAGTCAGCAGGCGGTTATAGGCCGGCTTTTTCGTCATATCCGTCCGCAGCAGCCCGGCCGGCGCCCCCTGCCAGGCGCCGTAATCGGAGAGGTCCCACCAGGTTATGGCCTGCACGGACGGATGGCTGAAGAGCAACGTATAGAACTTTTCAGTGTAATCAGCCTGCTCGATCTCACCTTCAGGTGTGGACGGCCACTCGGACGGCTGCTCCTGGGACGATATGCCCGTCCTGGGATTGCCGCTCAACACAGTCACTTCAGTGAAATGTATGGGGGCATCTAAATCCTTGAACCGTTCGCAGGTATCCCAGACCTGGTATAAAGGCCAGTTGCCGCGGTGCATATGCGATTGTATACCTATAGCATCGAATTTACCTTTCTGACGCACGATGCCCTGCAGCAGGTCCTGGTAATCCTGGTCGGTGCGGAAATCGTTGATTATGAGCGTGGAAGTCGGGCAGGCCGACCTGGCCCAGCCCAGCGCATCCGCGCAGACCGTTACAGGCGTGCGCTGGGACATCCACTTGCCCACCCGGGTGCTCACCTGCGCGCCCATGGTCGGCTCATTCACAACATCCCAGTAATCGATCGTTCCGCAGAATTCACCGGCTATCTCCTTGACCCGTTTCTCCTGTGCTTTTTGCATATCATCGGACCCGACGGGCGCCCAGGCGGGCACAGATTCGGCCCAGATCAGAGGATGCCCCTTGACCGTGATACCCCTTTTCTCACACCATTCCGCAACCATCTCGAGCATGACGGCTGATGACTGGCCCTGCTGCTCTTCATAGCTATCCCAGTAAAATGGCGCGGTGCCGTAATTGAAAAGAGCGCTCAATGCTTCGGCCCAGTCCTGGTTGACTGCGGTGGGCCCGTTCTCAGCCAGCGGCGCCAGGCCGGTTCCGAAAAGGAAGTCATGGCTCTGCTGCTCGTAATATACGCGCGCGCCCCTCACAGGAACGTTGTTCTCGTCCAGCACCTGTATAACGCCGTCCCCCTTGCGCACCTTCTCGATACGGTCGCCGGCGCTCTGCATAATGAACCATTCACGTACGCCATTGTAGGCCTGAATGATGACATTGCCCGCATTGGATCCCGGCGCCTGGCAGGCCGCCGCAGGCATAATCAAAGAGATAACAACAATAATAAGTGCCGCTATGTTAAAACATCTTCTGTTCATATCCAACCCTGTCAGCGAAAATACTTCATATATTTTAGCACAGCATCCGATCTGCATATGCCTGCCCAATCGGTCCCCGGCATGAATGCCGTTAAACATACCAACAGCGCCTTTTGACTATTGATATCAATATCCCTATAATATATATGATAATATGAGTATATGGTTATATAATCAGGGAGTAATCATTTGACTGAATTGAAATTAGACAGGGTCACGCTGTATGAGTTTCACGCGCAGTTCTGTAAAACGCTGGCTGATGCCAACCGCCTTCTGATAATCGCGGAGCTGGTTGGTGGCGAGAAGTCGGTGAGCGATCTGGCCAATAATCTGGGACTTCACCAGTCCAACGTGTCGAAGCATCTATCGCTGATGAGGGAACGCGGGCTGGTGGAAACCAGGCGCGAAGGAGCGTCCATCTATTATTCGCTGTCGGACCCCAGGATCTTCAAGGCTATTGAGCTGCTGGTGCAGGTGCAGACCGAACAGGTCGCCAGGAGGCACAACCTGGCGCAGAACAGCCGCTGACATCGGCATGCAGAACAACAATGAACGACGGATTTAAATCAACTCTAAAGGAGGCGATTGGAAATGGATAATCAGGCAGACGGTGTAACCATTATCGTTATGAGTGGCGATATGGATAAGGTCATAGCGGCTTTCAACATCGCCATAGGCGCCGCAGCTCTGGGCAAGGAGGCCAACATGTTTTTCACCTTCTGGGGCATTAAGGCCATCCAGAAGGGCAACCTGACGGGTACCAGCTTTTTCGGAAGGATGATGGGCCTTCTGAACCGGGGGGGCATTGAACGCATCGGCCCTTCCCGCTTCAACTTCTGGGGCATGGGGAGATGGATGTTCAACCAGATGATGAAAATGCATAAGATCACACCCATCGCAGAGCTGCGCAAAACAGCCCTTGAACTGGGCGTCAAGCTTCTTCCCTGCCAGATGAGCATGGAAGTAATGGAAATCAAGAAAGAGGACCTCATCGACGAGGCCCAGCCGTCCTGCGGTGTGGCTACCATGCTGGAAATGGCCTACCGCTCGAAGGCAACCCTCTTTATTTAAGGAGCATGTCATGTCAGTTGAAAATGAAGTTAAAACGACGCTTAACCTGGAAGGGCTGCTCTGCCCTATCCCGGTAGTTAAAGTCAGTAAAGCAATGCAGGACCTCCCCGTCGGGGGCGTCCTGGAAGCGACGGCCACCGATCCCGGCGTGCTTGCCGATATCCCCGCCTGGGCACGCACCACCGGCAACGAGGTCATCAAGATCGAACGTGAAGGCAAGCTGGTCAGATTCCAGATCCGAAGATTGAAATAGTATACCCGCCATGATCGATCTATCGTTGGCTGTTCTCCTGGTCTCGTTGGCCGTTGCCCTGGCGGGCGTTGCGGTATGGATTTACCAGCTCTTCTCCAGGCCCAGCGCGTGCGATCCATCGCCCGGCAAGGGTTCGGACAAGCTGGGAGTACTGTATGCCTTTACACTTGGCATGCTGCCGTGGAATAAAGAAAGCGCCAGCCTGCATAAAGTCGTATATATAAGGGGCATTTTATTCCACATTGGGATCTTCGCCGGCATAGTGACGCTGCTGTTGAGCGTGTTAAACATTCCCGGCGGCGGCGGGTTGAATCTGGCTTTGAGTATGCTGATGTGGATCGGCGCCGTAGCAGGCGTTATAGCAATAATATCGCGCGCAACCGAAGCCAACCTGAGGGGGATCAGCCGCCCCGACGATTATATCTCACCTGCCCTTATCACACTCTTTGTGATCACAGGAGCTCTGCACGTCATGGGTCTGCTGGGCACGGTGTATTTTTATGCTGCCGCCAGCGTGCTGTGCCTGTACCTCCCCTGGAGCAAGGTCCGGCACTGCGTTTACTTCTTCTTCATGCGCGGTAAGATCGGCGCCATGATGGGTCACCGGGGCCTCCTGGGCACGCCGCAGGGGCATACGAGGAAAGAGACACCATGATCGAAAATAATACAGCCGTATCGACGCCGGCTGCTTCGGAATCGCCGGCCACCGATATACTGGACAAGCGGCTGACCAGGGAAGTTGTAGCTGCACTGGGCGGCTGCGTACGCTGCGGCCTCTGCGCCGAGTCCTGCCATTACTACTCCGCCCAGCCTCAACTTCAGAATATGCCTGTGTACCGGGGCGAGGCCGTGAGAAAATTCTTCCGCCAGGCCGGCGGCAGGAAGAAGGGATTATTCCATAGGACCGCAGAGGCGAAACCAAACGATGTAGCGTCCCTTGACTCTTTGGCGGATATAGCTTTCGGCAAGTGCACCCTTTGCCGCCGCTGCACGGTGAACTGCCCCGTAGGAGTGGATACGGCAGCACTCATGCGTGCCGCACGCTCTATCGCCACGGCCTCAGGTAAAGCGCCGGAGATACTGGTCCAGCTCGCCGACGCGGCCATCAGCCGCGGTGAGAACATAGGACTCTTTC
Organism: Dehalococcoidia bacterium; assembly: GCA_034429715.1. Taxonomy (GTDB): domain Bacteria; phylum Chloroflexota; class Dehalococcoidia; order GIF9; family UBA5629; genus CAIMUM01. The sequence goes on along the minus strand of DAOUFR010000055.1, from coordinate 721 downwards.
GCGATATGTTGCTGGACCGTATAAAAGAGCTCGAGGCTGAGACACGCAACAAGATCAATGATCCCACGTTCTCCATTCCCATCGATAAAAAAGGCGCCGACATGCTGTTCGTGGGCCTGTCAGGCGAGCACAGCATAGTGCCCCCGGCAATATTGTTCCATTATGCAAAGGCAAACTGGACACTCAGCCTGTTCGAGGCGTCTAATTATGGCTCATTTCTGGGTGACAGCGAGAGATCCAAAAAAATAGCTCAACGCATCGTCGACGAAGCCAGGGAGCTGGGTGTGAAAGAGGTTGTAATCGGCGAGTGCGGCCACGCATATACCGTGCTGCGCTGGGAAGCGCCTAAGTGGTTCAAGGAAGCGCTGCCGTTTCGTGTCAGGAGCCTGATAGAGGTGCTGGCCGAGTGGGTACAGGACGGCCGTCTCATACTCAATCCTGAGGCCAATCCCGAGCCGGTCACTTATCACGACTCCTGCAACCTGGGCCGCAACGGCGGCCTGCTGGAGGAACCCCGCATCGTGCTGCGCGCTGCGGTCAGGGACTTCCGTGAGATGTATCCCAACAGGGAGGAAAGCTACTGCTGCGGTGGAGGCAGCGGCATGGTGGCCGTCTCGGAATGGGAAGAACGGCGCATGCTGGCCGGCAAGCCGAAAGCGGACCAGATTAAGGCCACGGGCGCCAAAATCGTGGTGGCATCCTGTGACAACTGCCGCATCCA
>DAOUFR010000054.1:0-20891 GCA_034429715.1 Dehalococcoidia bacterium | reverse complement strand
CCGGGCATGAAGGCCGGCTTATACTTTTGGATACTTTTCACCACGTCGGTGACATCGCGTGGATTCGGGATAAGGATGCAGGAGGAACGGTTGATCATAGCCGTGCCCAGCGCGCCCGCACATCCAAAAACATGGAAGAGCGGCATAGTCAGGGCCACCCTGTCCTCCCATTTCTCCAGTAAGGGACCGAGCCAGGCGTTAATCTGCATGGCGGTCATTATGAGGGCGCCGTGGGTACCCACGGCGCCCTTGGGAGTGCCGGTCGTACCACCACTGAAGAGTATCACGGCCGCATCCTCCGGCCTGACTTCAATATCAGGCCTGGGTTCGTTTTTATGTTGCCGCAGCAGCTCCTGAAACCACACATCCCCCTTTTGCAGGGAAATCCTGTAGCCCTCCTTCTTCTCTCTGGCCAGCGTGAAAAGCAGACCGAGATGTGCCGGCAGATATTCCTTGATACTGGTAGCGATAACGGTCCGGATAGCGGTATCGGCCTGAATATTCTTCACAGCAGTGTAAAAAGGATTAAGCACGATCACAGCAGAGGCGTCCACCTCGGTCAACGCATGCTTCAGCTCGTGTTCGGTATAAAGAGGGTTGATGGGGACAGCTATCGCCCCGGCCTTCCAGATGCCCTGGAATGCCAGTACCATCTGCGGTGAATTGGGAAGGAGCAGGGCTACGCGTTCCCCTTTTTTTATTCCGAGAGCAACCAGGCCCGCGGCCAGGGCGTCGCTCTGCCGCACAAAGTCGTGATATAAAAGCCTGTGTCCTTTGAAATAGAACATGGCGCGGTAGGGTTTTGCTTTAGCCGACTCATCGACCACCTCGATCATGGTCGTTCTTGGATAAGGCATAAGTGTGCGAGGCACACCTCCATCATAATTCTTAAACCAGGGGTAGTTATCCATTTCGACTCCGATCCGCATCATCAGCGGGCGAGGTGTTCCCGTTTATGGCCAATCGTTAATTGACCGGTCAATTTTAACATAGTTACTCGTAAAGTCAAATTTGATAGGAGCATGGCAACGCGTTTGACAATCCGTATCTCTACTTATTTGGATAATGACTGCCGGCGCAGTTGCCCGCAGGCCGCCTGTATGCCTGCGCCCTTTTGTTCCCGCTGTGTCACAGTTATACCGGATTGCTCCAGCACGCGGCGGAAAGACATGATGACAGACGGCTCAGGTTGCCTGTAATCGCTTCCCGAAACCTGGTTGAACGGAATGATGTTTACATGGCAGTTCAGCCCTTTGAGCAGTGAGGGCAGCGCGGCTGCCTCAGCAGGGCTGTCGTTAATCCCTTTGAGCAGGCAGTACTCGAAAGTTACACGCCGGCCGGTATGGTTGCTGTAATGGTGGCAGGCTGCGATTATATCCTTCAGCAGATAACGCGACATACCCGGCACCAGCTTTCTGCGCAATCCGTCTGCGGCGGCATGCAGCGAGACAGCCAGAGTAAGTTGCATACGTTCGGCTGCCAGACGGTATATGCCGGGAACATAACCGATCGTGCTCACTGTTATATTGCGCATGCCGACCTTGAGTTCATCATTGATCAGGCGTACAGCAGCCAGTGTCGCGTCGTAATTGAGCAGCGGCTCGCCCATCCCCATGAAGACAACATGGCTGACCCTTCCGTCCGCAGCAAGTATCTTTTTTCGTACAGCGGCCTCGCCCACCGTCAAAACCTGGTCGACCATTTCGCCCGCCGCAAGATTGCGTTTGAAACCGCCGGCGCCCGTGGCGCAGAAGGCGCAACCGACCGGGCATCCGACCTGAGTGGATATACAGCAGGAGAATCGTTCATCGTAAGGCATGCCTACGGTCTCCACCAGCTCGCCGTAGTAAGGCGATAGCAGCAGCTTGAATGTGCCGTCCCTGCCTGTGCTGATCTCTTTAACAGCGGATCGCCCGACCGCCCACAACTCGTCCAGTTTTATCCTCAACGGGACCGGGAGATCGGCCATGTCATTGACCTGCCGGCAGCCGCGCCTGTAAATCCAATCAGCCACCTGTTTGCCGCGGAACTTCTTCTCCCCGAGCTCGGCCGCCAGCTCTTTTAACTGGTCGCCGTTAAGACCCAGCAACATTTTTTTCGACATCATGTCTCTCCTTAACCACAACATTATGTAGCACCTTCAAGCAGGCTGCAAGCCGCGCTCAATACAGTTTGACCACCCCGGTTTTTAGTAGTAGCATGAAATTGAGGGGCAGTTGGATCGATAAGCCCCCAGGGAGGCAGTAAATGGTCAATAAGCAGGCCATGTTCGTAGAATGGTTCTTTCCTCGAAAATGCTCTCCCCTGCCGGAGGAGCAGAGATAGACTGCGGACGTGCAAAAGGGGAGAGCCAGTAAAACTCCCGAGCTCTCCGTTAAGTAGCAAAAAGGCTACGAAATATCAAGGATAAAGCACAGTATTGAGGCTTACCTCAGTGGGAGAGTAGGGAGGAACGCTGATCTGAAAGATCAAGGGGCTTCGCCGAAGCGAAGCCCCTATATTTTCGGTAGATATTTTATGCGCTGCCTGATGCTGTTATCAATACCCGGCGGTAGCGTCCAAACCGGCGGACTTGAATATGTCGACGATCTCGTTGATGCGCTCACTGCCCAGCGGCTTGCGGCCGCTGAGCTGATAAGCCTTGCCCAGCGACTGATATTTGGGACGTCCAAATTCATGATATCCGAGTACAGACACCTTCTCTGCCTTCATTCCGCTCAGCTTGCCGGCCAACTTTTGCATATATTCGTTGGAGTCGTTGTAGCCGGGTATCACCGGAATCCTGACCCAGATCCGGGTCTTACCCGAACTCATGGCTTTCTCCAGGTTGGATAGAATCAACTTGTTGTCCGCGCCTGTTCCATCACGGTGCTCGTCGGCATCAAGCTGTTTGATATCAAAAAGCACAAGGTCGGCGATGCCGAGGGCCTTATCCAGCACACTCCAGGCCACGTGGCCGCAGGTATCCAACGCAGTATTGATACCCAATGTTTTGCACCTGCTAAGAAGGGCCAGGGCAAAGTCCGCCTGCAAGAGCGGTTCTCCTCCTGAAAGAGTCACGCCGCCGCCGGAATTGTGATAGAAAGGCTCATCCCTGCGGCATTCTTCGACCACTTCGTCCAGCGTCATGAACTGCCCCGCCACCTCTATGGCGTCTTCCCAGCAGGCATCTATGCACTTCAAACAAAGGTCGCACTTCTCCCTGTCCAGCCACAGCCCTGTAGAGGCCAGCGATAAAGCTCCAGGGGAACACACCTCGATGCAGCGGCGGCAGCCGTTGCACCTGGCTTCCCGCACCAGTATCTCGGGCTGCAGACTGATAGACTCCGGATTGGAGCACCACTTGCAATGCAGCGGGCAGCCCTTGAAAAAGACCGTCGTTCTTATGCCGGGTCCATCATGAATACTGTAGCGCTGGATATTAAATACCAGCCCCTTCAAGTCCTTCTCAGCTTTACCGCTGTCCGTGTTGCCGGCCTCCCGGGAGTCTAAAAGCACTGCGGAGTCCTGGCTATGATGGAATCCTGGATGCTCCTGTCGAGGTCGATGAAGTATGCCGCGAAGCCCGCCACCCTGACCATCAGAGTGGGATACTTCTCGGGGTGATCCTGCGCATCCTCCAGCGTCTCCCTGTTGACCGTGGAGAACTGGATATGGTGTATGCCCATGTCGGCAAATGTCTTCAGGTATTGAGCGAAGACCTCGGCATTATGGCCCACCAGGAACTGCGGCATGAAGCTCTGGTTGAAGAGGTGATTCCAGCTTTCCAGCGGGTCTACTTTTGCCACGGACTTCAGGACTGCGGTGGGACCTTTCTTATCTCGGCCGGCCATAGGCGAGATGGTACCATCGTTAAAGGGATCTCCGCTCATCCTGCCGTCCGGCGTCGGACCGCAGACGCGGCCGAAGCTCCACCAGGCTGTGGCTGCAGTGCCGTCCACATGCACCGATGTGCCCCAGTTGGTCTTGCACTTACTGGTCTCCTCTTCGATCCTGCGGGCGACCTCGTTGGAGATCAGATCGGCATAATCATCGTCATTGCCGAACTTGGGCGCTCGCAGGCATAACTGGCGGATCTCTTCATAACCCTTCCAGTTGTTCTTCAGCGCTTCCACAAGCTGTTTCATAGTAATCTTCTTGTCATCGAAGACCACCTTTTTAACAGCCGTCAGGGAATCGGCCACTGTATTAAGGCCGAAAAGCGTGACATCGCGGTAATCAGGCATATAGTTCCAATCGCGCACATCCTGCGCCCTCTCGATACAATCATCAATGACCGATGAGAGGAATGGGCGGGGCACCCACTCTTTATAAAGGGCATCGGCGATATTGGCGATGCGGACCAGGCGGTGTATGACCAGCCTGTAATTCTCCGCAAATGCATCGAAAAGATCTTGCATCGAGCTTATTTTCTCGGGATCGAGCACTTTATTGCCGGCCTTTTTGTAGATGGCAAGCGGATCGATGCCCAGCGCCTGGTTCAGGCAGAGCGGCGCAGGCACGCCGCTGGCCCAGGCCGAGATGTGGCTGAAGTTTTTACCGGGTATAGTGGGCACCATGCAGTTATTTATGGAGTAGTTGCGGGCATCCTCAAGCGGTGTGCCCATATTGACCAGCCTTAATACAACCACCTTGTCATTGAAAATGGCAGGCTGCGGCATACCCGAGGCTAGACACTCGATAGCCTTATCCACCAGCTTTTTAGGTATGCCGTCATGCCAGCGCAGGGCCAGCGGCGGCACGATGGCGCGAACCGTCTTGGTAGCGTCGAGAATGATCAGGCTCATCTCATTGGTAACGTCCCGGCCCCTGGAGTCCACGCCGCCTATGGTGACGGTCTGGAATCCCAGGGCTCCGCCACCGAACCCGGACCAGATGGGAGCATGTAAAAAGCCGGTCTCCTGGAATTTAACAAAAAGAAACTCCACCAGTTCCTGAGCCGATTCACGGGTTATCTTGGCGGCGGCCAGGTCCTTCTCGTAAAACGGATTGAATACCACATCGAAGCGTATACCTGAACCCACCTGCGGGATCTCAAGGAAATTAACCACAAGGTGAATGAACCAATAGGATTGGATGGCCTCATGCAACGTGCGGGCCGGGTACTCCGGCACGCGATCGCAGGCCGCAGCAATGTTTTCGAGTTCAACCTTTCTGAGGACTTCTTTCTCGGATTTTGCCAGGCTGCGTGCCAGCTCGGCATACCTCTTTGACCACCTGCAGACGGCCTCCAGAGTAATGATAGTGCTCTCAAGGAAATCCTTCTTTTTGACGAAATCGATGCCGTTTATCGTCTCTTCCATATATTCCCTGTCGAGCTTGTTCAACCTCTCCCTGGCTTCCTCCAGGATACCCTTCAAACCCATGGAAAGTATCTTGTCGTAGTTGGGCGTGGCTGATTCCCAGTTGAAGATCCAGAAGGCCTCTTTAAGCTCCGGCGGAAGGTATTTCTTGCTCATGTGGTGGATGGAGCGGTTACCCCAGTACTCGCCGATCTCCTTGAGCTCTTTCCTGCCCTCATCGCTGAGCATGCTCTCGTAGACCTGTCCCGGCGCCGTTTCCCTGGCTATCCACTTCCAGGCCAGCTCCGGGTAAAAAGGCACGGAGTCGCTGTTGGAGGCATAGTTGCCCACGATCATTTCGTCAGGCCGGATGTATACCGTCATATTATCCAGTATGTGCGCCAGAGCCCTGGCGCGACGCAGGGCTATGGGCTGGCCCTCCGTCATTTTATATGATTGCGTTACCAGCCTGGCCCTTTCAAGGTCGAGAGACCAGATAAAGCCGGGCCTGGTCGCCCTGGCATCGGCGCTCAGATAATCCAGCGCCACCTGCTGCGCCTTGATGGGAGTTTTCACCATTAAATTCATTGTTCTTGTAGTCATTGTCAGCCTCCTTAGCTATATACTCATAATTTACTTTTACACTTTGATGCGCAGATCGTCAAGAGGATAGCTCATGCAGGGATGGATATAGCCCGACTTTTTATCAGCCTGGCGGTGGTGCACCCTGGAGGGGGTAAAGACCTTCCCCGAGATCAACTTGGTGCGGCAGGCTGTGCACTCGCCCGAGCGGCATATCGCCGGCACCACGATGCCCGCTCTTTCGAGCGAGTTCATCAGCGGCTCGCCGGCTTTGGCCCTGGCTTTCTTGCCGCTGCGCACCTCGGTCACCTCGAATTCCTTGGAAGCTGCAATCCCGGGCCATGCAGGCTCTTTGGTGATATCCTGAGGCGGCCCGTAAGCTTCGCGCTTGGTCCGCCTGGCGGGCACGCCCAGCTTGGCCAGCGCCGGGCTGCATAGCTCATACATAAGTGCCGGGCCACAGACAAAAACCGTCTTTCCTTTGAGATCGCCCGCCAGCTTTGCAATCACCTTAGCATCGAGGAAGCCGGCAGCGCCTTTCCAGTCTGCCGGAGGTTCACTTATAACGTAATCAACTTTGATGTTTTTGTTCTTGGTGGTGATCTCTTTAAGCTCTTTCTCGAAGATTATGTCATCCGGCTTGCGGCTGCCGTAGATCAGATGTATCTTCAAAGCTGATTTCTTTTCAACTGCCTCGCGAATGATGGACATGAAGGGAGCTGCGCCGCTGCCACCCGCCAGGAAAACGAGGTCGGAGGAATCCATCAATGGCTCATAATAGAAATAGCCGTTGGGGCCGGTGGATTCAAAGCTGTCACCCACTTTGACGCTGTCCAGTAAGTAATGCGAAACGAACCCGCCGTCCACACGTCGGACTGTGATGTCATAATACGGTTTGCCCGGCGTCGACGATATGCTGTAGGGACGTGACGTCCTGACGCCCTTGATATCGACAAAGAGATTGATATACTGGCCTGCACGGAAAAATGGTAGGCGTCCGTTCTTGGATTCCAATCTAAGAGTCCTGGCACTGGCTGTTTCTTTTATGATCTCTTTGACCTTGAGTTGCAACCTGCGTGGATGGATGTTTTGAACAAATTTTTCTTCAGGCGTGATGCTGTCTTTCAGCTCATGCGGCTGCACCTTTTGCTTGGCCAAAGACTCCTGCATTTTATTTATCTCACCGGCCTCCCAACCCCCCTTCTCCATATCCCGCAGCACCTCACGCGACGCCATGGCGCCGGAGGCGATGCAGGATTCAAAACCGCCGCCGATATTGACCCAGGCATTGGCAAAATACAGTCCCTCCAGAGGCCCACGCATAGGTATGCGCAGGAACCCTGTGCCCGTGAAGTTCTCATCGAACCCGATAATACTGCCGCGCGGATTTCCTGTATAACGTATATTGGTTAACGGCGTGGCAATCTCGATTACTTCGATATGGTCCATCAAATTGGGGGCCGCTTTCTCCGCCAGTTTGAGCACCTTCCGGGCCATCCTGTTCTTGGCCTCAACATAGTCGGATGGGGACAGCTTCAGCCATGGATCTGCATAGGCGATCTGGGTTATCACGCATGACGCCGTACCCCTGGGTGAAACGGTGGGATCAACCACATTGTAAGCCACGATGGCGTTGCCGTCCGGCTCATAATCCAGCGAATTGCGCATGTTCTCGTACTGCGCATCCAGGTCATACGTTTTATTGACGAAGTTCTCATGGACGTTCAGACCAACGTCCTGGCAGGGGCAGTCAAGGCCCAGGTAGATGTTGAAGGTGCTGGCGCCCCCGGACCAACCACCCAGCCGATTGAGATACCAGCCCGGCATATTGTCGCGTCCGACCAGCTCCAGGCTGGTGGTCACGGGATTGGCGCTGCATACAACGTGCTGCGTGGCTATCTCGGTGCCGTCCTCAGCCAGTACGCCGCGCACCTTGCCGTCCTTCACTAAAATTTTTTTCGCACCGTTATTGAACCAGACCTCACCGCCGTAGGATTCCATAGTATCGATAAAAGCCTGTGAGAGGTTTTGCGAGGTCCCTCTGACATGGGCAGGACCGAACCTGATGTAGCTGACCAGGCCCAGCGCATAGATAAGGAAGGCCATCCTGGAGGGCGGCTGGCAGAAATAACCCCACAGTTGCCCGATGACGGCGCGGGCTTTCTCATCGGAGACCAGGGGATTGAGCACCTCGGACAGAGTCTTGCCGAAGTTACCGACCAGTTCGGGATATTCGGACGGGTTCTCCATAACCGCTTTCATGCCCACCCGCATGGACCTCATGGCCTGCCTGGCGAACTCGAACATGATGTTGGAGAACTTCTTTATACCTTCGGACTCCCGGGGGAACTGGCTGCACAGGGCGTCCTCATAGTTCTGCCTGCCCTTGGGGAGATCAATGGTAAAATCGGGGAAAATGCTGCGGTACAGATCGGGTATGTGCAATATATCCACACGGTCGGAAACGCCGTTGTCATGCAGGATTTTCCAGATGGGCCCCTTATCTTCCTCCGTCCCGTAGCCCGAGAGCTGATGCAAAGCAATCTCAAATTCAAAGCGTCCCCTGAGAAACGAGGTCGCATATCCGCCCGGGACATTATGTTTCTCCAGAATCACAACCTTCTTCCCCGCCTTGGCCAGGTAGGTAGCAGCGGATATTCCACCCAGACCCGCACCCACCACTACGGCATCGAAGTCTTTCATCAGGTGTTCCTCCTATTCCTGTTATATGTTGTTTATTTTAATAGCTGTCAGCGTCCTTTGAACTTCGGCATGCGCTTCTCTCTGAAGCAGTTGAGACCCTCCCTGAAATCCTCGCTTCCCATCAGGTTTTTCTGCGCATAGGTCTCGATGTAGAGCTGCTGTTCCAGGGTGTTGTGCAGACCGCTTTGAACGGCGCGCTTGATCTGCTTGAAGGCCAGTGGAGGACCCTGCACTATCCTGGCTGCCAGGGCTTGCGCCTCCTCCATCAGCTTCTCATGCGGCACAACCCTGTTAACCAGGCCGATGCGCTCCGCTTCGTGCGCGTCGATGGATTCTCCCGTATACATGTATTCGTAGCAGCGTCCGGTGCCCAGCAACCGCGGCATAAGGTAGGTGCAGCCGCAATCGGGTATCAAACCCCGCATGACGAAGGCCAGGTTGAATAGAGCCTTCTCTGAAGCGATCCTGATATCGGCCAGTAACGCCAGCGACACCCCCCCGCCTGCAGCAACGCCGTTGACAGCGGCGATGACCGGCTTCTGGAGATTATATAGCCCCAATACGAACGCTCCACCGATGGTCTGGCCGCGAGGCTCGAGCAGCGCCTGCAGTCTCCCTTCCTCGGCCGCCTGGTTGAAAATAACAACGTCGGCGCCCGTGCAGAATCCTTTGCCCGCGCCGGTTATGATGAGGGCGCGTACGCTGTCATCCTCCTGTAAATCCCTGAATATCTTCGGCAAATATTCGTTGCTGATCTCACCCGTCAGCGCATTCAACCTGTGCGGTCTGTTCATGGTCAATGTAGCCACGTAATCCTTCTTTTCAAGTATCAGACCTTCATATTCCATGTGTATATCCTTCATTTTCTCCGGTCGACTCTCTTTCTGCTATATGCCGATGCTCAGGCTTTGATCGTCACTTCTTCCGGGAATTCTTTTTGCATTATCTTTACGGCCCCGCCGATGATATCGTCCATAACTTCCTGTGTGCTCCTGATCTTTTTGATCAGTCCGGTGACCTGCCCTGCAAACATTGGGTAGTACTCAGCTTCACCTTTCTCCATCATGCCCTGCAGCAGATCGGAGACCAGCATGCTCTGAAGGGGCATGGGCAGGGTTTTGAGGCCTGACTTGTCCCAGGCCTCGGTAAGCTTGTTTTTAAAAGCCCTGGTGGTCTTGCCGCTGTAAATGCGGGTGATCTGTTCGGCCTCTTCGTCGGATTCGATGAGTTTGCGATAATAGGCCTCGATAGTGGCTTTATTGAGCATGCCGAACTCAGCGAAATCCCAGAAGCACTCGTGTGTGGCTAAAAAGGCAGTCCCGCACCACGCGCCGATAGCGCCCAGCGCCAGCGCAGCCACCAGGCCGCGTCCGTCGGCTATGCCGCCGGCGGCCACCACGGGCGTGGGCGCCACGGCGTCTACTACCTGTGGAACAAGGGCAAAAGTACCTATCCTGCCCGTGTGCCCGCCGGCGTCATGTCCCTGGGCTATGATGATGTCAGCCCCCATCTTTTTAATCCGAACTGCATTGCGCACGTTGCCTACCAGCGAAACGATCTTGATGCCGGCCTCATGCGCCTCGGGTATCAGCCAGTCGGGGGTGCCGAGGCCGAGGGCGAAGAAAGGCACCTTCTCCTCTTTCACCACCTGGAACTGGCTCCGTCCGAACTCCTCGGAGATGGGCCACTCCTTCATCTTGGCGCCTTCGACGCCGAAATCCCTGGCCATCTTCCGGATGAATTCCGTGTGCTCCTGAGGTATATAGTCCTTGAGCTTATCCAGGTCGAAATCCTTGGGTATGGCGGCCGGCAGCAATATGTCTACGCCGAATGGTTTGTCGGTCAGCGAGCGGATTTTTCTGATCCATGATCTCAGTTCTTCAGGCCATAAGAACGTGGCGCCGAGCATTCCCAGACCGCCGGCATTGGAAACCGCGGCGGTTAAAGTGTAACCGCCTGCGGTCCCCATCCCTGCCAGCATCACCGGGTATTCGACACCAAGGATATCGCAGAGTTCGGTGCGGAATACGGGACGCTTTTTCATTTCTTCTCCTCGGTATATTACTTGGATTTCTGGGTCATAAGGGTACGCACTTCCCTCTTGAGTATCTTGCCCACAGCGCTGATGGGAAGCTGATCGAAGAACTCTATCTTCTTGGGCACCTTGTAAGGTGCAACCCTGCCGCGCAGGTAGTCAGTGATCGTCGCTTTCTCAGCGTCGCTCTTCTCGATGCCAGCCTTCAATACGATGGCCGATGCCACAATCTCCGAACCGGGCCTTGCCGGGTCGGGTATGCCCACGGTTGCACCCATATCTACATCAGGATGCTCCATGATAACGTCATCAAGTTCACGTGTAAACACTTTCATCCCTGAGACGTTGACCATGTCCTTGAGCCTGTCCACAATGGTCAGGTACCCGTCTTCATCCATCTTACCCACGTCGCCCGTATGCATCCATCCGTCGCGCAACACGTTGGCCGTCTCCTGCGGCTTTTTGAAATAGCCCTTGGTGAATACCTGCGGTCCCCGCACGGCTACCTCGCCCGGCTCGTTGAATGGCACGGGCTCGCCGGTTGCAGGGTCAACGATTTTTATCTCGGTATCGGGGAAGGGTATCCCCACCGCGCCGGGAATCTTCTTGCCCAAACGCGGATTGGAGGTGATGAGAGGACTGGTCTCGGTCATGCCGTAGACCTCTATCAGCTTGCTCTCGCCCACTATATTCTCAAAGTCTTTGATATATTCGGGAGGGAACGGCGCGGCGCCGCTGACGAAATACTGGACATCGCTGAAATCATAGGCTTTGAAATCCGGCTGTTTGATAAGCTCCAGGTAAACCGTCGGCACGTTGCCGATGATGTTCGGCCTGTATTTTTTCATGTTCTTAATGATAAATTTCTGGTCGCGCGGATTGGGTACCGCGATCTGTGTAATGGCCTTGGAAAACATCGTTGTGCACACTATCAGGCCGGCTATATGGAAGAGCGGGAAGCACGTCATTCCGACCTCCTGGCCCATCTTGGTGTCCAGCCAGGTCGCGATCTGGAACATCTGAGCGGTGATGTTGCGGTGCGTCAGCTCGGCGCCCTTGGGCAGGCCGGTAGTGCCTCCCGTATACTGCATAACACAGGTGTCATCCATGCTGACCTTCTCCGCTACAGGTGTGGCCGGCATGCTCTTCATCACATCTTTGAAGTTGTATATCTCGATGCCCGGTATGGGAAGGACCTTGCCTGTGGGTATCTTCTTCAGCATTTTCCCCATGGTGGCCATCACCGGTGGGATGTAATCGGCAATGCCGGTAAACACTATGGCCTTTAGATCGGTACCGCTGATCCCCTTAATCACCCGCGGGTAGAGGGCATCGAGCGTGACCAACATCTTGGCGCCCGAATCCTTAAGCTGGTGGTTGAGCTCTTCCGCAGTCAACAGAGGACTCACTCCGGTAACGACGCAGCCGGCCTTCTGTATGCCAATCAGGCCGATGTAATAGGCCGGCAGATTTGGAAGATTTATTCCCACAGTGTCGCCTTTTTTCAGGCCGACTTTCTTGAGCAGATTGGCAAAACGATTGGACATCTCGTCTATCTGCTTGAAGGTAAAGGGGGTACCCATGTAGTACAATGCCACGCGCTTGGGATCATGTTTGAAAGCGGGTTCCAGCATCTCCCAGAAAGGTGTGTTGGGATACTGCAACTTTGCAGGCACATGTTTGTCGTAAGATGCGAGCCAGGGTTTTTTTTCGTATACATCAGCCATGTTACAACCTCCTACCTATTTTAATTTATATATAAACGCGACCGCTTATATTTCCCCCACGACAATGCCCTAACAGATTACCACAGCAAAAAATATTTTACAACAATATTATAGCAGAAACGAGAGTAAAATACGTTACCTGACGGGTCAATCAATATTTTAAAAAGGCGAGGCCGGCTATGCCGGCCTGATCGCGCTGACTTTGATGCTGCGGACCGCCCTGCCGACTTTTTTAAGGTCGACCTTGCTGACACTGTCATCGGACAGCATGGCCTTCGCCGTAGGATCGTTGCTCATGTACTCGGCGCCGAAGCTCGTCTCATCGACTATCACAACGTTTTGAAAGCCTGCCTCTGCGATCGATGCCAGATATTTCTCTTTGAGCGCCGCTCCGGCCAGGCAGCCTATATAGGCGGAAACAGAGCTCTGCACAGATTCGGGCAGGGGTTCCAGCAGCACTATATCCGAGACCATCAGCCGGCCTCCCGGCTTGAGCACCCGATAAGCCTCGCGGAAAACCTGTTCCTTATCGGGGGACAGGTTGATAACGCAGTTAGATATGATGATGTCCACCGAACGATCGGCGACGGGCAGATTTTCTATCTCTCCCAGCCGGAATTCCACATTATTAAAGTTGCCCTTTCGCGCGTTCTCGCGGGCTTTCTCCACCATCTCAGGCGTCATGTCGACTCCGATAACCTTGCCTGCGGCGCCCACCCTGGATGAGGCGAGAAAGCAGTCAAATCCGGCGCCGGACCCCAGGTCGAGTACCGCCTCTCCCTCTTTTAAGGACGCCAGCGCCACCGGATTTCCACAGCCCAGCCCGAGGTTAGCTCCGTCGGGCACCGACGACATGTCTTCCTCGGAATAACCTATGCCTTTGCTGATCTCACAGGTTGTGTCGATACCGCAGCAACCGGTCTTCTGTGGTCCGCAACAGGACCCGCCGCCTTTTGCTACCTGTGCGTAACCCTGCCTGACTGTTTTTTTTATATCTTCCTTGCGCATGTATATCCTCCTTAATTTATAAATAAATCTTTATCAATATGGATTCAGCCACAGCCATATATAGAGAAGGCCGATCAAAATAAAAAGTACGGCCATGGCTACTCTTATGTATTTCTCAGCTCTGCTAATGGCATTTATCCACTTTGCGGCGCCGACCACGCCCAGCGAGAGGAGTGTGCCGAACAACAGCACGGGAAGGCCGGTGCCCAGCGCAAACAGGGCGGGCAGTCCCACGCCACCCTTAGTCTTGAACGCCAGAGGTATCAGAACACCGAAGAAAAGAACAGCGCTGTAGGGACAGAATGCCAGGGCCAGGACTATGCCCAGCGGCAGGGCGCCCAGCATGCCCATGTCGGCCAGCCTGCCGGCGGCATTTGCCACGGTGCTGCCATGCTCGCCCAGAGATATCCTGTCCAAGAAGAGCATAATCAGGCCGACGATTATCAGCAGGGGGCCGGTGGCCTTCTCACCAAAGTACTGCAGGAAGTTGGCGATCGCCGGTATGCTCAGTCCGGCATAAATGATCAGCATTCCCAGCACGGAGTAGGTAATCATCCTGCCCAGCGTGTACAGGGCCCCGCTGGTGACGGCGAACCTGCGGTCGGATATCCTGCGGCTGATATACGCCAGCGCGGCCAGGTTGGTAGCAAGCGTACATGGCCCGATGGCTGCCATCACGCCCAGCAGGAATGCGGAAAATCCGGGCAGGCTTACATCGCTTAACAGCCTCTGTATATCCACTATCCGCCTCCGGCCGTCCCGAAGCATGAAGGGATAAGCCTCTGCGCAGCATGCAATTTAACTAAATCGGAGCGCGTGATTTCATCACCTCCCAGCCCCTCGCGCACAGCCTTTAAAATATCAATGGCGTAAGATTCAAGGTTCTCTCGATCGATGGAATAGAGCGAGTATATGCCGACACGCCTCATTTTAAGCAATCCGGCATTGTACATGGCCCCCAGGTGGTGAGAGGCACGCGGCTGCGATATATTAAGGACATCTATAATCTCACAGACACAGCACTCACGCTCATAAAGCATATTAAGGATGCGCAACCTGGTTTCATCCGATAGCGACTTCAATATCCTGACTAAATAACGCATAACCTGCCTCTATCCTATCAACGTATAATGATATCTTTATATGTTATTAATACTAGTATGTTGTTTTACATATGTCAATTTACAATTGCCGGGGCACACAGATCATTAATCAAGCGGCAGCGGGTGTATATAACATCTATATCGGCAAATCCCACTTGACAAATATCCCTGGAATTTTTATATTGTATACAAATATTTTGTGCTAAAAATATTCAACTATGGTAAATGAACTGGAGGGGTACATCTGCTTCAATATCGGCCGTGTGATGCGCCGTGTTTATGAGCATTATGATTCGCGGCTTTCGCCTTTCAACCTGACCACGCCGCAGTACATGGTTTTCAACGCCCTCTGGGTAGGCGACGGGATAACGATTGGCGAACTGGGGCAGCGTGTGGCCCTGGACGGTTCAACCATCACCGGCATACTCGACCGCATGGAAAAAAACGGCTATGTGGAACGCAGGCCGAATGCAGAGGACCGCAGGTCAGCTCTGGTTTACCTGACACCAAAGGCAAGGGAGGTCGGGCCGCGCATCATCGGCTTTGCAGACGAGCTGAATGCCGCCATTCGTAAAAATTTCCCGGCGCAGGATATAGCGGTCTTTGAACGTGTGCTGCGCGAACTGGGCCGTTCGCAGATAAGCTGATCTAATCGGGCCGGCATCCACAGCCAATATAAGTACACCCCGGGAGGATTATATGAGCCAATCCGAAGCAGTTCTTACAGACCCGGAAATAAACGTTTACCTGAAATTCATCGAGTGGCAGAAGAAGAGCTGGTATGGTGTCCCGGGCGGGGAGAAACTGCTGGACGTCATATCGGCAAAATACACACCCGCCGAGGCTGCATTCCTTACCGGCATACCGTTCTCTCCCAAAAGCCTCGAGGCATTAGCCGGTATAAAAGGTATGGATCTCCCTGCGCTGGGAATCAGGCTGGACGAACTGACCCGCAAAGGATTCCTCTATAAATTCGAACGCGACGGTGTTCCGCATTACATGCTCAATGATATTTTTATGCTCATGCGCACGACAGGATGGCCGGGTAGAACCGACGAGGTCAGCAGGCAGTTCGCAGTGCTGTCCGACAACCATTTCCCGACCTTCATGCAGCCCTGGGAGACCGTCAAAGAAAAAGGCCTGCGCGTACTGCCGATAAACGCTGCCATCGAGGACAAGCAGGCCATACTACCGTATGAGGAAGTAAAAAGGCACCTCGATTCCTACACTTATTTCAGTGTCAGCTACTGCCCCTGCCGCATGAAAAAAGGCCTGGTCACGGGCGCACCTGACAGATACCCGCTCGAGGTATGCCTGCATTTCGATCGCCTGGGCCGCTATGCGGTGGAGAACGGTTTCGGACGCCGGATTACGCGCGAGGAAACCGAGCGTATTCTGCAGCAGTGCGCCGATGCCGGCCTAATACACGCCATGTCAAACCAGCAGGAAAGCCCGGATACCATCTGTAACTGCTGCAGTTGCTGCTGCATGTGGTTTGAGGCGGTCAAGCGCATGAAGCATGCAGGCGGGCTGGTGCCTTCCAACTACCATATCAAAGTGGAACAGCAGACCTGCACCGGCTGCGGCTTGTGCGTCAAGCGCTGCCCGATGGAAGCGCTTCGTCTCAAGGAGACACCGGATGCCAGGGGCCGCAAGACTACTGTCCGAGAAAAAGATGGACGTGTTCGTGAACTCACCAACAAATCCGGCAAGGTATCCGAAGTCAATGCCGAACTCTGTATCGGATGCGGAGTCTGCGCCTATAAATGCCAGTCCGGCTCACTGACCCTGGTGCGCAACGCGGAGGAGCATCATCCACCTCGCACCATGCGAGACTGGGCGGTCGAGTTCATAACCACACGCAAGCCTGCCTGAACGGCGGATTTAAATCAGCCGGCGTGTATTTGCCAATATTCAACTCTGCAATTATACTTTTCAGAACAAGATACTATGCACTCAAGGAGAGATCAGCATGTCCAATTTCAAATCGTTTAAATTGCTGTGCCTTATCGGTCTGCTGGCATTGTCGGCTTCATCGTTATTTGCCTGTACTGCTCCGGCCACCACATACCAGCCCTCGGGCCTTCCGGAGCTGGTGGCTTTCACCTCCGACCGGGACAGCAAAGTTCACATATATACGATAGATCCCCAGGGGACAGACCTGAAATCCATATCAACAGACAACCGCACGGCCGACGGCACACCCGATTGGTCGCCGGACGGCCAAAGGATCGCATTCAGCTCAAATCAATCTTATAATTATCAGATATGGAGCATGAATGCTGACGGCAGCGACCGCAGGATGCTCAGCGATTTAAAGGGTCGCAGCGCATTACCCAGATGGTCACCGGATAGCTCAAAAGTAGTCTTTGTTTCTCAGGTCATCAACGAAGCCGGCATATATAACCTTGATATCTTTGCTATGAATTCCGATGGTACAAACGTCCGGCAGCTGACCGACAGCGCCGCCTGGGAAAAACACGAAGAGTCAACTTCTGAAGCAGATAACCATGGCCACAGTCACAGGGCAGGCTGGAACAGCGCGCCCACCTGGTCACCGGACAGCTCCAAAATCCTTTTCGCCTCCAACCGCGATGAGGGCAGTATTAGTCCCGTACTTTACACCATGAATCCCGACGGCAGCGACCAGAAGAAGTTCGGCCTGATTGTTGACGTGGACGGCTCCGAGCCGGACTGGTCGCCGGTCACCAATAAGATCGTCTGGGTCAGGGGCACCGCCGCCAAAGGCGATATCTGGGTCATGGACGCTTCATCCCCCTTCCCATTAGTAACAGCCAGGAAGATCACAGACGATATCAATGACAACCGCAACCCGGCATGGTCGCCCGACGGAACTCAAATAGCCTTTGTCTCCGATGCCAACGGCAACAAAGATATATTCATTATGAACGCCGACGGCAGCAATATCCACCGCCTGACCTACGGCGAATTCAACAACTTCAGCCCGACCTGGAGATAACCATCCGGATCCGCCGGACGGCGCTTGATATTCCCAACACCTTATCCCGGCCTCCGAACAACCCGAAGCCCGGACCTGGAAGCGGTCCGGGCTTCCTTCTAATTTTCGCCGGAGCACCCCAAAGGCCATATATCTTAATTTGACATTAGATCTTTTGTTCTATTTTAATCCTTTCACACCTGCTGAAAGGTGTTGGTTGCGCCCGTATGCTACCTCACAAATGCTTGCATCTTATCCGCATATCGTGTTAACATGCCGTGTACTCTAAAGCGAACGGCCTATACGAATCGTTATCGGGATGACGCTTGAGCATGTGGAAGTTGATACGCATTATCATTATTGCAGCCCTCGTTTTCCCCCTGTCTTTCCTCTACAATTTTGATGCGCATCAGGACGCTTCCCCGGCCACAGCGCCCAACACTGATGCACACCTCCGGTTCACCTCGGGCGGCCACGTCCTCGGCTTCGGCAGCAGCTCCGTATACATGGCTGGTCTGGACCATACGATTCATATAGAGTTTGTTGACAGCCGGCCCGTGCAGCCAATAGCCGAAGGTCCCGCAGCCCTGCAGAACGGCATCGCTCCGCTGGGAAAAATAATCTACCGCGGCGCCTGGGAAAATATCGACGTCATCTACAGCTCCGCGGTGGGAGGAATCGCCGAGAGCACCTACGTAATCCATCCCGGCGGCAACCCGGCCCATATCAGCCTTCGCTACAACATGCCGCTGTCACTGGAGCAGGACGGAGCGCTGCGCCTCAGCTTCGCCAACGGCTACATGGAAGAGGCTGCGCCGGTGGCGTGGCAGGAGACGGACGGCCGCCGCTCTCCGGTCGAGGTATCATTCCGGCGTCAGGATGAGAGCCGGATCGGCTTCGCGCTGGGGAGCCATGACAGTAGCCGTACCGTATACATCGACCCCACTTACCAGTGGCACACCTTCTACGGTCCGCAAACAATAGGTCGTATTGGAGCTAAATCCATTGCGCTGGATTCAGCCGGCAACATTTACATTGCCGGATACAGCGAACGCACATGGAACGGCCCCACAGGGCAGGCGCCACTGCACGCCTACACCGGAGGCATCACCATCCTCAAACTAAACAGCTCCGGCGCCTACCAGTGGCATACCTTCTACGGTTCAAAATCTCGCGATAGCGCTGTTTCCATTGCGTTGGACTCCGGAGGCAATATTTACATGGCCGGAAACAGCACGGCTACATGGAACGGTTCCGACGGCCAAGCGCCGCTGCACGCCTACACGGGAGGCATCACCATCCTCAAGCTCAACAGCTCGGGCGCCTACCTCTGGCATACTTTCTACGGCTCAACAACTTACGATAGCGCTGATTCCATTGCGCTGGACTCCGCGGGCAATATTTACATGGCCGGAAACAGCCGGGCCACCTGGGACGGCCCCGCCGGACAGGCGCCGCTGCACGCCTACACGGGAGGCATCACCATCCTCAAGCTCAACAGCTCGGGCGCCTATCTCTGGCATACCTTCTACGGCATGGACAGTGGTGCTAGGGCCCTTGCGCTGGATTCTTCATGTAATATTTACATTGCCGGGTACAGCGCTTATCACAATTGGTACGGCCCCGACGGGCAGCCGCCCCTGCATGCCTACCACTGGCAAAATGATATGGTCATCCTCAAGCTCAACAGCTCCGGCGCCTACCTCTGGCATACCTTTTACGGTTCGGACGGTAATGAGGACGCTAATGCCATTGCGCTGGACTCCGCCGGCAATGTATACGTCGGAGGAGACGGCGAAGACTGGAACGGCCCCGATGGAGAGCCGCCCCTGCACGCCTTCACCTATGGATACTATGATTGGGATATAGCCATCCTCAAGCTCAACAGCTCCGGCGCCTACCTCTGGCATACCTTCTACGGCTCATCAAACTGGGATTACGTTTATTCCATAGCTCCGGACTCCTGCTCCAACGTCTACGTTGCCGGATATAGCTTTGATACATGGAACGGCCCTAATGGAGAACCGCCGCTGTACGCTTATACGAAAGGCATGGCCGCCCTCAAGCTCAATAGCTCCGGCGCCTACCGGTGGCACACCTTCTACGGCGTATCGTATAACGAAAAAGCCTATTCTATTGCTCCCGACTCCTCCGGCAACGTTTACATAGCCGGAGTCAGCCAGGCCACATGGAACGGCCCCGCCGGTCAGGCGCCATTGAATTCGTATACAAGAATGAACGATATAACTCTTATCAAGATGCAGGATTTCGCTACTCCCGTCATCGATTCCTTCAACCCCGCCTCGGGCAGCCCCGGCACATCCGTCACCATCAGCGGCAGCGGTTTCACCTGTGCTACCGCCGTCAGCTTCGGAGGTACGGCGGCCTCAAGCTTCACCGTCGACTCCGATACCCGGATAACCGCCATTGCGGGCCAGGGCTCAACGGGCAAGATCACCGTAACCAACCCGGCCGGTACGGCCACCAGCGCCTCGGACTTCACTTTCAGTCTCCCGCTCCCCGTCATCGATTCCTTCAACCCCGCCTCGGGCGGCCCCGGCACATCCGTTATCATCAGCGGCAGAAATTTCACCGGGATCACGGCAGTCCGCTTCGGAGGTACGGCGGCAGCAGGCTTCACCGTCGATTCCGATACCCGGATAACCGCCACCCTGGGCCAGGGCTCAACAGGAAGGATCACCGTAACCGCACCCGGCGGCACAGCCGCCAGCGCCTCGGACTTCACTTTCGAAACTCAACAGCAACTCATTAACGCCGGGCTTTCCCCACATGGATCACCCGCACCCGGGACGCCGGCCAGTCAATCTCCCATTTCACTCCCGGTCATCCAGGTGCAGAGCGCCTCTCTATCCGCCTCCAGCGTAACGCCAGGCACATCCGTCACCGTCACCGCCACCGCTGTCAATAAGGGCACTGCAAACGGCTCATCCCGCATTACACTCTACGTCAACGGGCAGGAGGAAAGCAGCCGGGGTGTCACCATCGAAAGCGGCCAGGCCGCGCCCCTCACCTTCACCGTGAGCAGGAACGAGCCCGGAACATACCGGGTCTATGTGAACGGCACGCAAGCCGGCAGCTTCAGCGTCAGCGATTACAACCCCAATACGATTCTCTACATCAGCAGCGCGCTCCTTCTGATCGCCCTGATCGGCGGACTGGTCTTCTTCACCAGGCGGCGCTGATACTCCGCGCTCCCCACAATGACCACATTCCATTTGACATCAGAACATTTGTTCTACTATAATTCCGACACGCCTTGCAAAGGGGGTGGCGCGTGGTGTCCAGACAGATCGATGAGCCGATAACCGTCCATGTCAGCCGTGATTCCGTCCCGACTGCCTTCATCTGGCGCCGGCGACTCTACCGGGTGGTGGAGATACTATCGTGGTGGAGGGAGGCTTCGGAGTGGTGGAACGGGGAGCAGGTACGCATCCTCATCCGCGTCACCGCCGAACGGCAGGGCGCCGGCAT
>DAOUFR010000053.1:0-14246 GCA_034429715.1 Dehalococcoidia bacterium | reverse complement strand
GGGAGCACATAAAAAGCGGACGTATACTTGTGGGGCCGTGGTACTGCATGCCCGATGAGTTTCTGGTCAGCCCTGAAGCTCTCATACGCAACCTGATGATGGGTAAAAAAACGGCCGGCCGCTTTGGCCCATGTATGAATGCGGGATACCTGCCGGACTCGTTCGGACATATCGGACAGATGCCCCAGTTGCTGGCCGGCTTTGGCCTGCACAGCGTCGTCGCCTGGCGCGGTATCGGCGATCAACCCTGCCAGCTTTGGTGGCAGGGCCCCGATGGCACGCGGGTTATTCTGGCCCACCTGAGGGAAAGCTACAGCAACGCGGTTAAAATACCTTCCTTCGACGATGAGGCCACACTGACGGAGGCTAAAACCGCGCTGGGTAAACTGATACCCTGCACACAGGGTGGCCCCATACTGCTCATGCAGGGAACGGACCACATAGAGCCGCGCCCCGAAATAACTTCCGCACTTAATTTCCTGAATCAAGCCCTGCCTGAATATAACTTTGTACACTCCACTCTTCCCCTCTACCTGGCTGACTTGCAGCAGTGGCTGGACGCATCGAAAACAGCCATCCCGATCATTACAGGCGAGCTGCGCGACTGCAGGAGGCAGCCCGTACTGCCGGGCACTCTTTCATCGCGTATCTGGATCAAACAGAGCAACCACCGTTGCCAGATACTGCTGGAAAAATGGGCGGAGCCATACTGCGCACTTGCCCGGCTGCCGGCCTCAGAACAGCCTGACAATCATACTCTCGCATCGCCGCAGCAGCCGGACGGATTCACTGCGCTGGCCTGGCGCATGCTGTTGGAAAATCACGCCCACGACTCAATTTGCGGCTGCTCCATCGACCAGGTACACGATGAAATGCGGACGCGCTTCAACCAGGTCGAGCAGATAGCTGAAGCGGTCGCGGGCCGGGCGCTGTCCGATATAACAAGATCTCTCGACACAAGTTGCCCGTATCCGGACAAAGCAGCGGTATTCTCGGTCACGGTTTTCAATCCATTATCGGCGGTCAACAGCGGGGCCGTAACTATTCCGTTGATCCAGAGTCGTTCCGGCGGTGATATCGAGATAATCGACAGTCGGGGAGACGGCATACCTCACCAGGTCATCAGCGAGGGCGGTGCGGAGGAATTATTGGATACGATCCTGGACTGGCAGGGGCTCGCCGCCCTGTGGGAAAAGGCAGCGCAGGGCTCTAGCCACGGCATTGAGATCCACGACATAGAAATTGAACGTAGTGGCGACGAGCTTTATCTGGATATCATCGTGGACAACAGCGGACAGCCGGCCCTGAAAACCTGGCAGGATAAACTGAACAGCTGCCTCGCTGATACCTCGATCAGGCAATTCCATGTCAGGGCAGCACTGGTGCGGCCGTCTCAGATCTCTTTCATCGCCGGCGATGTGCCGCCTCTTGGCTGCGCAACATACTGGGTACAAAGATCGCCCGCAGCCGCCGTCGCCAACACCTGCGCCAATCCTGAGACCATTGAAAATGAATACCTGATGGTATCTATCGATGATGGCAGCAATGATTTCATATTGTCCGACAAAAGGACCGGACAGGTTTATAGCGGCCTCAACTTTTTCACAGACGGCGGTGACCGTGGAGACCTGTATAACTACTGTGCCCCTGCCGATGACAGTATCATTGATTCCCGTCAATACTCCATTGTGACCGGCCTGCGTATCGACAGTGGGCCCGTCACTCAATCCATCACTCTCAAACTGGAGATGCTCGTCCCTGACTCTCTGTCGCCTGATCGTATGGCGAGGTCTGCCGGCAGAGCGCCCCTTGAGATCACCACAAAGGCCATCCTGACCCGCGGGATCGCACGGGTCGATTTTACAACGAGCGTAACCAACGTCTGCTGCGACCACCGGCTGCGGGTGCACTTCCCTGCGCCTTTCAAGACGGGTGAAGCATACTTTGACGGCCACTTCGAGGTCGTCAGGAGACCTTTGGGCACTCCAGCCCATGATAATAGCTGGTTCGAGAAGCCTGCAGCACAGCAGCCGCAACGCGCCTTTGTCGACATATCGGACGGGAAAACCGGCCTCATGGTCGCCAACCGCGGACTGCCCGAAGCGGAGGTCCTGCAATCAGGCCCTGCCTCGGAGGTGGCATTAACCTTACTGCGCTGCATCGGCTGGCTGTCGCTGGACAACCTGGACACGCGAAAGGACCATGCGGGTCCGCCCTGGCTGGCCGTGCCGGACGCGCAGATGCACGGCGCTTATGAGTTTGAGTATTCGATCATTCCGCATACTAACGGCTGGGCCGGGTCCTTTCAGCAGGCCTACGCGTTCAATGCTCCCATGCGCGCCGTCGTAGATATTCCACATAGCGGCACACGCAACGGGACAGGTCCTTTCCTGACCATTGTTCCCGACCTTTTTGTCATCACTGCGATTAAAACCCCCGAAGATGGATCGGGATTGCTCGTGCGCGGCTTCAATATCTCGGGCCAGACAATCGATGTGAGCATCAAACCGGACTTACCCGTGACGGCCGTGCGGAGGTGCAGGCTCGATGAGACGGCCGTGAATGAACCTATGATTGAGCAGGATGGATGCATACGTTTCTCTGCTGGAGCCCACGAAATCGTCAGCCTCCGCTTTGACACCCGATAATGAACCGTTGACGCAAAATTGACCCGTTATCGCCGTCCCGTATTATGATAAAGTTGATTTTGCTTGACAATAAATAATTACATGTGATAGTTTACTACAATCTCCACCGTACCTGTACGGAATCCGTCCGGCGATCCGAAAATATTGTTTATGGGGTATCTGTCACATGAAAAGCGATAGTATCAAGAAAGGTATCGAGAGGGCGCCTCACAGAGCACTGCTGAGGGCTGTGGGCGTCCACAGCGCCGACTTCGATAAGCCTTTCATCGGAGTCGTCAACAGCTTCAACGAGATAGTTCCCGGGCATACGCATCTGAATTCCATCGCCAGCGCTGTCAAGACCGGCATTATCGGCGCAGGCGGAGTGCCATTCGAATTCAATACCATAGGTGTCTGCGACGGCATCTCGATGAACCACCCCGGAATGAAATTCAGCCTTCCCAGCCGGGAACTGATCACGGACTCTGTGGAGATCATGGCTGAGGCTCATCAGTTCGATGCCCTGGTCTTTATTCCCAATTGCGACAAGATTATCCCGGGCATGCTGATGGCGGCCGTCCGTCTGAACATACCGTCTATATTTATCAGCGGGGGTCCCATGCTGGCGGGAAAATTGCACAAGGATGGTTCCTGCCGGACCGTGGACCTGATCTCTGTATTTACAGCCGTGGGTGGCGCGGCCAAGGGTGAGATCAGCGAGGCCGAGCTCGAGGAGATAGAGATCGCAGCCTGCCCGGGATGCGGCAGCTGCTCCGGCATGTTTACAGCTAATACTATGAACTGCCTTACCGAGGCGCTGGGAATGGCTTTGCCGGGCAACGGCACCATCCCCGCCGTCGATTCGCGCAGGCTCCACCTCGCCCGGCACGCCGGCCAACAGATAGTGACGATTCTAAAGAAAAACCTGCGCCCGCGCGATATCATAACCAGGGCATCCATCAGCAACGCCTTCGCCGTGGATATGGCCCTGGGAGGCAGCACCAACTCGGTGCTGCACTTTATGGCCGTTGCCCATGAGGCAGGCATCAAGTTCAACTTGTCGCATATCAACGAGCTTAGCGATAGTGTGCCTCACCTGTGCAAGATCAGCCCGGCCAGCGACGCGCATATGGAAGACCTCGACCTGGCGGGCGGGATACCGGCCATCATGCACGAGATATCCCGGCTGCTGGACGGAGATTGCAAGACTGTGATGCTCAAACCCCTCTCAAGCATTTACAGGGATGCCAGGGTTAAAAACCGCGATGTGATCAGGCCCTTCTCCAGGCCGTATTCGAAAACCGGCGGGCTGGCCATTCTGTTCGGCAACCTCGCCCCGGGTGGAGCCGTGGTTAAAAGCGGAGCTGTCGATCCCAGGATGATGGTACATAAAGGTCCGGCCCGTGTTTTCGAAAACGAGGAGGACGCCACCAGGGGCATCATGGGCGGAAAGATCAGGGCGGGCGATGTGGTGATCATTAGATATGAGGGCCCGCGAGGGGGACCCGGAATGCGTGAGATGCTCACGCCGACCTCTTTGATAACAGGTATGGGCCTGGACAGCAAAGTCGCGTTGATAACCGACGGGCGCTTCTCGGGCGGCACCAGAGGCGCCGCCATCGGGCACGTTGTACCCGAGGCTGCCGACCGCGGTCCCATCGCCGCCGTAAGAAACGGTGATATAATCAGTATAGATATACCTGCCCGAAAGCTGGAGATCGGGCTCAGCGCGGCTGAGATCAAGAAGCGCTTAAGTGCCATGCGCCCATTCAAAACCAGCATAAAGAGCGGATTCCTTAAACGGTACATAGAGAACGTAGGACCCGCCAGCGAGGGAGCGGTATTTGAGGATTAGGAGTGACCTGCACAGATGATTAAGACCGGCGCAGAGATACTATGTGAGTGTCTGATCAAGGAGGGAGTCGAGGTTATCTTCGGTTTCCCCGGCGGTGTACTGCTTCCTCTCTATGATACTATCCCCAGGTACCCCCAGTTGCGTCACATACTGGTCAGGCACGAGCAGGGCGCAGCCCATGCGGCCGACGCCTATGCGCGCGTGACCGGCAAACTGGGAGTCTGCCTGGCTACCTCAGGCCCGGGCGCCACCAACCTGGTTACCGGAATAGCCAACGCTTATCTCGATTCTGTGCCGCTGCTGGCCATTACCGGGCAGGTGCCGACCCATTTCATCGGCAAGGACGCTTTTCAGGAAATAGATATTACGGGCATCACCGTGCCTATAACCAAATACAACCAGCTCGTTTTAAATATCAGTGATCTGGCAAAGGCCGTCCGCGAGGCGGCACATGTCGCTCAGGTGGGACGTCCGGGACCCGTATTGCTGGATATACCCAGGGACGTGTTTCAGAGCCGCACGGAGTTTAGCTATCCCGAGAAGGTGGACCTTCCCGGATTCAAACCCAAGCTGTTTGGACATCCCGCCCAGGTTAAAAAGGCCGCCGACCTGATCAATTCAGCGGAACGTCCGGTGATCATCGCCGGTCACGGGATCAATATATCGAAGGCCTTCCCCGAGCTTAAGGAGCTGGCTGAAAACGCACAGATACCCGTGGTAACCACATTCCTCGGCATCGGCTGCTTCCCCGAATCACACGTACTCAGCTACGGTTGGCTGGGCATGCACGGCATGGGCTACGCCAATAAGGCCGTCCACAACGCCGACCTGCTGATCGCTGTGGGTATGAGGTTCGATGATCGCGCTACGGGCGGTGTCAGCACCTTTGCTCCCCACGCGCGCGTGGTGCATATCGACGTTGACGCCGCGGAGATCGGCAAAAATATACCGGTGGACGTGCCGATCGTCGGCGACCTGAAAAATGTGCTGCAGGTGCTCAATAAACAGATAGAAAGGCGGGATCACATAGCCTGGCTTTCGCAGCTTGACGAGTGGCGGTCGCAGCATCCGGCCATGGAGATACGCAACCACGAAGACATCCTGCCGCAATATATTATCAGGCAGATACACGAGGCCACCAAGGGAGATACCATTATAGTCACAGGCGTGGGACAGGCACAGATGTGGGCGGCACAGTATTTCTACTATGACAAGCCCAACAGCTTCGTTTCATCAGGAGGCCTGGGCACTATGGGATTCGAGCTGCCCGGCGCTATCGGGGCCAAGGTAGGATGCCCGCAGGAGACGGTCTGGTGCATAGCCGGCGACGGCGGCTTCCAGATGACGGTACAGGAGCTTGCCACCATGGTGCAGGAGGACCTGGATATCAATATCGCTGTTTTCAACAACGGCTGGCTGGGTATGGTCAGGCAATGGCAGGAGCTTATCTATAATAAGCGATATTTCGGGACCCAGCTCTATAATCCCGATTTTGTCAAAATAGCCGAGGCATACGGTATCAAGGGCGTCAAGGTCAGTAAAAAGATAGACGTAAGGCCGGCTATACACAGGGCAATGGAGCATAAGGGTCCGTTCCTCATCGAGTTTATAGTTGAGCCCGAAGAGAACGTTTATCCCTTTGTACCGCCGGGAAAGACCATCGTCGAGTTCCTCGAAATGCCCAATCCGGCGGCAAGCATCAAGAAGTAGCAGCAGAATCTCATCGACGGAGACTTAATAATTTGGATAATAGACATATACTGGTTGCACTGGTGCAGGACCGGCCCGGTGTCCTGAACCGCATCGCCAGCACGTTGCGCAGGCGCAACTTCAATATAGAGAGCATAGCGGTCGGGCATATCGAACAGCCCGGCCTTTCGCGCATGACCATTGTGGTGGAGGGTGATGACGCTAATATCGAGCAGGTCAGGAAACAGCTCGACAGGATGATCGAGGTCATCCGTATTGCCGATATCACCGGCGATAACCCGGTAGCCCGCGAGATGGCGATGGTCAAGGTCAAAGCGACTCCGTCCACGCGCAGCGAGATCATCCAGATCGTAGATATCTTCCGCGCTAATATCGTGGATGTTTCACCCGATTCGTTAATACTCGTGGTAACCGGCACGGCGGACAAGGTTGACACTCTCATCGAGCTGTTGCGCGGGTTCGGCATCAGAGAGATGTCGCGCACCGGCACTATAGCACTGCCGCGCGGAGGCGCCGGCCCGCTCACCATCGAGGAGCACAAACCGCTCAGGCGCGTCGTGGAACAGGCAGCCCCTGATGAGGAAAATCTACCGGACTGGTAGGTGTAAAATATCGAATCCATAATTTCGACAGGAGGTAACATGGCAAAGATATATTACGAGAAGGATGCAGACCTGGCCTTATTGAAAAACAAGGTCATAGGTATCATAGGCTACGGCAGCCAGGGCCATGCCCACGCGCAGAACCTTCGTGACAGCGGGCTCAAGGTCATAGTGGCCGAGGCCAGGGGAACGGACGGCCACCGGGCCGCCAAGAGGGCGGGCTTCGATGTTTTCGATGCGGCTGAAGTTGCCAAGAAGGCCGATGTCGTCATGATGCTCGTCCCGGATCAGCTTCAGTCCAAAGTCTATAAAGAATCGGTCTCAGATCAAATGGCCAAAGGGAAAACCCTGATGTTTGCGCATGGATTCAATATTCATTACGGCCAGATTGTGCCGCCCGATTATATCGACGTGTCCATGATCGCTCCCAAGTGCCCGGGCCACATGGTCAGGCAGCTTTACACCGAGAAATCCGGACCGCCGGCCATCATAGCCGTGTACCAGGATGCATCGGGTAAGGCCAGGCAACAGGCCCTGGCCTATGCCAGAGGCATTGGATGCGCCAAGGCCGGAGTCATAGAAACCACTTTCGCCGAGGAGACCGAGACAGACCTCTTCGGTGAGCAGGCCGTGCTGTGCGGCGGCGTGACCGCGCTGATTAAGGCCGGGTTTGATACTCTCGTAGAAGCAGGCTACCAGCCCGAGATCGCCTACTTCGAGTGCCTGCATGAGCTGAAACTGATCGTCGACCTCATCCATCGGGGAGGCATGAGCTTCATGCGCTATTCGGTCAGCGATACGGCCGAGTACGGTGATTACACACGCGGCCCGCAGATCATCAACGATTCGGTAAAGGCTGAGATGCAGGAGATACTCGAGGAGGTTCAGAACGGGAGCTTTGCGCGTGAATGGATCCTGGAGAACCAGGCCAACCGGCCGGTATATAATGCACTCAAGCGGATGGAGGCCGAGCATCAGATAGAGGTGGTAGGCAAAAAGCTACGCGCCATGATGCCCTGGTTGAAATAGCACTCCCGGGCATACCCGCCGGAGCATTATATAAGGATATTTCAATGAAAGGTGAACGTGTCCTCATTTTCGATACGACCCTGAGGGACGGTGAACAGGCGGCAGGGACCAGCCTCAATCCCGATGAGAAACTGGAGATTGCGCGCCAATTGGAAAAGCTGGGCGTTGACGTCATCGAGGCCGGCTTTCCCATCACCTCCCAGGGCGATTTTGAGGCGGTGCGCCTGATCGCGCGCGAACTCAGCAACGCGACCGTCTGCGCTCTCAGCCATGCCAATCAGGAGGCCATCGACCGGGCCTGGGAGGCCGTCAGGCCGGCCAGGAAAAAGAGAATCCATATCTTCCTTTCCACCTCCAGCATGCACCTGGCCTACCAGCTCAAGAAAAGCCAGGACGACGTGCTCAAGCTGGCAGCGAGTATGGTTGCACACGCCAGGGGATATCTCAATGATATTGAGTTCACTCCCATGGATTCGACCCGCACCGATACCAAATTCCTTTATGAGATACTGGAGGCCGTTATCGAATCGGGTGCAACGACGGTCAATATCGCCGATACGGTAGGATACACCACACCCGGCGAGTTCGGCAGGCTGATCGAGGGCATCGTTAAGAACGTCCCCAACATCTCGAAGGCATTGATCAGCGTCCACTGCCACAATGACCTCGGCCTGGGCGTGGCCAACAGCCTTGAGGCCGTACGTAAAGGGGCAAGGCAGATCGAATGTACCGTCAACGGCATAGGAGAGAGGGCGGGCAACGCAGCCATGGAAGAGGTAGTGATGGCGCTCAAAACCCGTAGCGACCTTTTCCATATCGCCACCAATATCGACACCACACAGATATACAAGACCAGCCGTATGGTAAGCGAGCTTACAGGGTTCGTAGTACCTCAGAACAAAGCCATAGTAGGAGCCAATGCCTTTCGCCACCAGTCGGGTATCCATCAGGACGGCATCATCAAAAAAGCCGGCACCTACGAGATTATGGACCCCCGGGCGGTTGGGGTGCCTTCCAGCGCACTGGTTCTGGGCAAACTGAGCGGCAGGCATGCTTTTAAAGAGAGACTGCTGGAGCTCGGCTACTCGCTCGACGACACGGCCCTCACCCGCGCGTTTAGGGCTTTTAAAGAGCTGGCCGATAAGAAGAAAGAGGTTACCGACAGGGATATACAGTCCCTTATAGGCGAGGAATTGCGCACTGCAACCGAGGTCTATCATCTGGAACATGTGGGGGTGAGCTGCGGCAACCACAGCATGCCCACCGCCACAGTCCGCCTGACAGGCCCCAATCGGGAAGTGCTGGCGGACGCCGCACTGGGAACCGGACCCGTGGACGCGGTTTACAAGGCCATCAACCGCATCGTGCGCGTGCCCAACACGCTGACGGAATTCAGCGTATCATCGATAACGGAAGGTATCGACGCCCTGGGTGAGGTACTGATCCGCATCGAGAGCGAGGGCGCCACCTATTCCGGCCGTGGATCGGATACAGATATAATCGTGGCCAGTGCCAAGGCCTATATGAACGCGCTTAATCGCCTGCTGGTCAGCAAGAGGTCGCCTCGCGAGGAAAACGGGGATGAGCCCTGAGCTGGAGGCCGGCCTGCGGCTATTGCTGTCCGCCGTGCTGGGCGGAGGCATTGGATTCCAGCGCGAGAGGGCCGGTAAGCCGGCCGGCCTGCGTACCCATGTGTTGATTTGCCTGGGCTCCGCGCTTTTCACCGTAGTCTCGGTGCTCGGATTCACCGGAAACGTAGACCCGGCCAGGATTGCAGCAGGCGTGGTCACGGGCATCGGCTTCATCGGCGCAGGTGTTATTTTCCGAGGCATGCGCGGCGACAAGGTCATGGGTATCACGACCGCGGCCAGCATCTGGGTCACGGCCGCCATCGGCATCGCAGCGGGGGTCGGTCTCTATATTATCGCTGTGGCCACAGCTGTTGTTACCGTGCTGGTCCTCATGATACCGAGGGCCAAAGGATGATAACTGAATGACACTGGCAGAGAAAATACTTGCAGCTCACTCCGGTAAAGAGACGGTCAGCCCCGGGGATTTCCTCAACGTACGGTGCGACCTGGTGCTCTCCAACGATATCACAGCGCCCATCGCGATCAGGGAGTTCGAGCGGCTGGGTATCCCGCACGTTTTCGATCCCGCCAGGATCGTAATGGTGCCGGACCATTTCTGTCCTAATAAAGATATACAGTCCGCAACGCAGGCCGGCATGATGCGAGAGTTTGCCAGAAAACACGGGCTGATTTATTTCGAGGTAGGGCAGATGGGCATCGAGCACGTTATCCTGCCTGAGAAAGGCCTGGCGCTGCCCGGACAGGTGATCGTAGGGGCCGATTCCCACACGTGCACTTACGGCGCGCTGGGCGCCCTCGCCACGGGTATGGGCTCGACCGATATAGCCGTGGCTATGGCCACCGGCGAGATATGGATGAAGGTACCGCCCACCATCAAGTTTGTCTATCACGGCAGGCCTGGCAAATGGACCGGCGGCAAGGACCTTATCCTTTATACTATCGGAGATATAGGAGTGGACGGCGCGCTCTACTCCGCCATGGAGTTCCATGGCGAGGCTATTGACAATCTCGGTATGGACGGCCGCTTCACCATGGCCAATATGGCAATTGAAGCGGGAGGCAAGGCAGGCCTTTTCCAGGTGGACGGCACGACGCGGCGGTACCTGAAAGGACGTGCCCGCAACAAATATAGTGTGTACGCTTCCGACGCAGATGCCGAATATGCTCGCGTGATCGAATATGACGCATCCAAAATCGAGCCGCAGGTGGCCTTCCCCCATTTGCCCTCAAACACCCGCCCGATCAGCCGTGTGGGGAATATCACCATCGATCAGGCGGTTATCGGCAGCTGCACCAACGGAAGGATGGACGACCTGCGCTTGGCAGCGCGTGTGCTCAAGGGACGAAAAGTCGATCCGCACGTGCGCTGCATCATACTTCCCGGCTCGCAGCAGGTATACCTTGACGCACTTAAAGAAGGATTGATCGAGATATTTATTAAGTCCGGCGCAGCGGTCAGCACACCCACCTGCGGCCCCTGCCTGGGCGGGCACATGGGCATACTCGCTGCGGGAGAAAAGTGTGTGTCCACCACCAACCGCAATTTTATCGGCAGGATGGGCCACCCCAAATCCGAAGTCTACCTGGCCAATCCTGCCATTGCCGCGGCCAGCGCAATACTGGGCAGGATAGCCGGGCCCGGGGAGACGGAATAATGTCACATAAAGGCCAGGCCCACAAATACGGCGACAACATAGATACCGACGCCATCATAGCCGCGCGTTATCTCAATATGCACGATCCCGCGGAGCTGGCCGCGCACTGCATGGAGGACATCGATCCGGACTTCTTGCAAAGAGTCAAGCCAAATGACATTATCGTGGCCGAGTCTAACTTCGGCTGCGGCTCCTCTCGCGAGCACGCCCCCTCCGCCATCAAGGCCTCGGGTATCTCCTGCGTCATCGGTAAAAGCTTTGCACGCATCTTCTTCCGCAATGCCATCAACACCGGATTACCCCTGTTGGAATGCGCTGAGGCCGTGGGCAATATCAAGCAGGGCGATATGATTGAGGTCGACTTACCGACAGGTACGATAACCAACCTGTCTACCGGAATGACCTTCAGGGCGAAACCATATCCCGGCTTTATGATGGAGATCATCAATTCGGGCGGGCTGATCGAATACACGCGAAAGAAGAGCGCCGGGACACAGTGATTTGAATTTCAACATTGCAGTCCTACCCGGAGACGGCGTCGGGCCGGATGTGACAGACGAAGCGCGGCGCGTCCTTGATGAAGTGGGCAGACGCTTCGGCCACCGCTTCACCTATAAACCTGGCTTTATCGGCGGCATAGCTATCGATAAATTCGACAGCGCCCTGCCGCAGGCCACCGTTGATACCTGCCGCAGGTGCGATGCAGTGCTGCTGGGCGCGGTGGGCGGGCCCAGATGGGACGACCCCCGCGCGGCAACCAGGCCCGAGGACGGGCTGCTGGGCATACGCAAGGAACTGGGTCTCTTCGCCAACCTTCGTCCGGTTAAGATGTTCAAAGTGCTGGAGAACGCCACCAGCCTCAAGCCGGAGGTCGTCCGCAGGGTGGATCTGATGGTGGTGCGTGAATTGACCGGAGGCCTGTACTTCGGCAGGCCCAAAAAACGCTGGAGCACCTCCCGGGGAAGACGGGCGGTCGACTCGATGGTCTATACGGAAAAAGAGATCGAACGCATACTGCGTGTGGGATTCGAGCTGGCGCTTTCGCGTCGCCGTAAATTGACATCTGTTGATAAGGCCAACGTCCTGGAGTCCTCCAGGCTGTGGCGGCAAATAGCGGGAGAGATAGCAGGCGAATATCCAGGTATCACTATAGATAATATGCTGGTGGACGCCTGCGCCATGCGCCTGATACGTGATCCCGCTTATTTCGATGTGATTGTGACCGAGAACATGTTCGGCGATATACTGACGGACGAGGCGTCCATGCTGACCGGCTCCATGGGCATGCTGCCCTCCGCCAGCCTGGCCGGGATACCCGCAGGTAAGTCGTCCCGTGCCTTCGGACTGTACGAACCCATCCACGGCAGTGCGCCGGATATAGCGGGACAGAACCTGGCCAATCCCATCGCTGCCATATTGAGCGCAGCCATGATGCTGCACTACTCGCTGGGACTGAGCAAAGAAGCTGCCGCCATGGAGCAGGCGGTGTTGAAAGTGCTTGATGCGGGTTACCGTACGAAGGACATTATGACGAACGGTATGAAACAGACAGGCACCGAGGGGATGGGAAAGGCTATTGCACACAATATCAAGCAGGGCATCTGATACTATGAGAAATGTTGAAATTTATGATACGACCCTGAGGGACGGGGCACAGCAGGAAGGCATTTCCTTCACGGTCACCGACAAGCTCAAGATCGCGCAGAAGCTGGACGATCTGGGCATCCGATACATCGAGGGAGGCTGGCCGGGCTCCAATCCCAAAGACACAGAGTTCTTCGCCAGGGCGGTAAATCTGAAGCTCAAGAACGCCATATTAGTAGCCTTCGGCAGTACGAGGCGTGTGGAAACGAAGGCATCCGGGGATACCGGGCTGCAGGCGCTGGTCCAAAGCCATGCGCGGGCAGCCAACATAGTAGGCAAGTCCTGGGATATCCAGGTCAGGCGCGTACTCGAGACCAGCCTCGAGACTAACCTCGAGATTATTTATGAATCAATAGCCTATCTGAAATCAAAAGGTTTAATGGTCTTTTTCGATGCCGAGCATTTTTTCGACGGATATAAATCGAATCCCGCCTATGCCCTGCGTACCCTGGAGGCTGCAGCCGGAGGAGGGGCAGATTGCCTGGTGCTCTGCGATACCAACGGCGGGACGCTGCCCTGGGAAGCTGCGGCGGCAGTAAAGCAGGCAGCTAAGAAACTGGACTGCCCGTTGGGCATACACGCCCACAACGACAGCGATATGGCCACGGCCGTCTCTGTGGCCGCAGTGAAGGCGGGCGCCGTTCACGTCGAAGGCACTATAAATGGATACGGTGAACGTTGCGGCAACGCCAACCTCTGCTCCATCATACCGGCCCTGCAAATCAAGCTCGGCATCAGATGCCTGACTAAAGCACAGCTGTCACGGCTGACCGATGTTTCGCGTTTCGTATCCGAAGTGGCCAATCTGCCGCCGGTTTCCAACATGCCGTATGTGGGAAACAACGCTTTCCTGCATAAGGCCGGCCTGCATGTGTCCGCCATGGCCAAGTGGGGAGAGAGCTATCAGCACATCGATCCCGCCCTGGTGGGCAACAATCCCATGATAGTGGTATCCGAGCTGTCCGGCAAAAGCAATATCATTTATAAAGCAAAAGAGCTCGGCATACCCATGCCGCCTCAGGGCAAAGAGGCACGTATGATACTCAACCAGGTCAAACACCTGGAGAACCTGGGCTTTCAGTATGAGGATGCCGATGCTTCCTTCGAGCTGCTCCTGCTGCGCTCGCAGCAGGGCTATAAGCCGCCCTTCAGCCTGGTCGACTACATGGTTGTGGTGGAGAGGCACAGGCGTTTGCCTTCAGCCTACGATATCGGGAGCGAGCTGCTGGCGGAGGCCACCATCAAAGTGCGCGTGGAAGGAAAGGTGATGCACACCGCAGCCGAGGGCAATGGCCCGGTCAATGCGCTCGACCAGGCCCTGCGAAAAGCACTTCTGGAGTTTTATCCGGGATTGGCCAGAGTCGACCTGATCGACTACAAGGTGCGTATACTGGAGGGCAGCAGCGGGACAGGCTCGCTGGTACGTGTTTTCATCGAATCATCCAACGGCAGGGTGCAGTGGCGCACCGTGGGCGGGTCCACCAACATCATTGAGGCCAGCTGGCTGGCGCTCAACGACAGCATGGAATACT
>DAOUFR010000052.1:0-30154 GCA_034429715.1 Dehalococcoidia bacterium | reverse complement strand
GCCCAGAAAATAGCGGTCTCCATCAGCCGCCCGACGCCCTTGATATCGATAATCTCGAAGGGATTGTCTTCGAGTATGCCGATCTCGAGGTAAGTGGAGAGGAATTTCTTTTCGGCGTCCTCGCGGCTGAACGAATATACCGCCTGCGTGAGGTCATTGGTGCCGAAGGAGAGAAAGTCCGCCACCTCAGCCAGCGTCCCCGCCCTCATGCAGGCGCGGACGGTTTCCATCATCGTCCCTACCTTGAGGGTCGAACCCTCGGTGCAGCTCTTTTTGATCATGATCAGCTCCTGTGAAGTAATCACCTGCGGGATCATAATCGATACGTCGGCCGGTACCTCCTTCTTGGCCGCCTCGACGGCCTCGATCTGCATCTTATATATCTCGGGATTGGTAACCGCAACGCGCACACCCCTGTGTCCCAGCATGGGATTGATCTCCTTGAGCTCCGCTATGCGCTGTTTGGTCCTGGTGTCCGTTGTCTCGGTTTCGGAAGGCAGGAACTCGTGGAGCGGCAGGTCGAGCAGCCTGATAATGATGGGAAGTCCATTCAATTCCTTGAAGAGGACCTGGAAATCCTCCTTCTGCAGCTTGCTCAGATGTTGCAGCGCCCTGGCTTTCTGGGCAGGGGTGTCGGCCAGAATATACTCCCTGATGGCGGAGAGCCGTTCCGGACCATTGAACTGTCTCTCCGTGCGGCAGAGCCCGATGCCTTCAGCCCCCAGTTTAATGGCCTGCGCCACCATGTCCGGGGTATCTGCATTGGCCCTAACCCCCAGACGCTTGGCGCCGTCCAGCCAGGTGAGAAGCTCGCTGAACTCCTTTATCATGAGCCCTTCTTCGAGGGGAACGGTTCCGATATAAACTGCGCCCGCCGTGCCGTCTATTGTGATGGTATCTCCCTGGCGGACGGTCTTTCCTTTACAGGTAAGGGTCTTCTTCTTTGGATCGATTTCGATATCTTCGGCGCCGCATACGCAGGGCTTGCCCATCGCCCTGGTTACAATGGCGGCATGGGAAGTGAGCCCGCCCCGGGAAGTCAGCACGCCGTCGGCGGCGGCTATGCCCTGAATGTCGTCAGGGCTGGTCTCGGGCCTTACAAGAATGGAAGGGATACTCTTCTTTGACAGAAGCAAGGCGTCGTCCACCGTAAAAACCACACGCCCGATCACGGCGCCGGGGGCTGCCGCCAGCCCGGTAGTCAGGCACTCGTGACGCTGATCAGATTTAATATGCTTGTGCAGAAGGGCCCGCAGATCGTCGGCCTTGATGCGTAAAATAGCTTCTTCTACAGTAATGAGGTCTTCATGTACCATATCTACAGCCACTTTCACCGCGGCCTGACCGCTCCTTTTCCCTGAGCGGGTCTGCAGGATATACAGCTTCTCCGATTCGATAGTGAACTCAACGTCCTGCATATCGCGGAAATGCGATTCCAGCAGGGCGACCTTCTGCTCCAGCTCGCGGTACATTTTAGGAAGGATGGATTTGAGTTCGGATACAGGTACGGGAGTTGTTGATCCCGACACAATGGCCTCGCCCTGCGCGCGCTGGATATACTCGCCGAATAATCCATGCTCCCCTGTACTGGGATTGCGGCTGAAAACGACGCCCGTTCCGGATTTGGCATCCTTATTGCCGAAGACCATGGCCTGTACGATGGCGGCAGTGCCGATGTCGGAGGGGATATCATTCAGGCGGCGGTATTCGATGGCGCGGATGTTGTCCCAGGATTCGAAGATGCGCCGGATGGCTGCCCTCATCTCCGACATGCCGCTGATATTAAGGACTGTGTCCATCATGCCTGGCATGGAGACCGGCGCCGACGAGCGCACGGAAACCTGCAGGCCCTTGCCGAGCTTTGCGCCCACCTCTTTCTCCAGCGCCGTTACTGCCTGGGCTATCTCTTTCTCCGACAGGCGGCCCGTTTTCTTGTACTCGTTGTAGCCCTGGACGGAAACCACGAAACCGGGAGGGACGGGAAGCCCTATTCTGGTCATTGTTACCAGGTTGGCGCCCTTATTACCTAACAGGGTTTTATCCTCGCATTTATCGTGAAAAGAATAGATGTATCCCATGGTTATCCACCTCCACTAACGATAATTATATATCATAATGGAGGGGGTGCTTTATTGAAGTGAAAGTCGCGAAAGTCGATTATCTTCTGGATATGACCAGGTCTTTGTCCGGCGTTCTCTGCTCGTCTTCGCCGTAGAGCATTTGATATACATCCGCCAGGTCTTTTCTCTGTTTATCGATTTCTTCCTGCTTCAAACCGAATTCTTGCGGGGCCAGGTATATCAACAGTTTGCTGTCGAGCCTGGGATTGGTCGGATCGTGCGCTTCCCAATCGGCGTTATGTATCCGTTCTACAACTTTTTGCCTTGACAGCACAAGAGGCACAAGCTCCAGTTCCTCCATCGTTACCTGCCCGTCGCTGGTATTCAGTTTTGTGGGCACCGGGAATATGTGATTCACGAAATTGCCGTTTACATCGGGTATCATGCCATAACCGAATTTGCTGTATAGCCGGGCCAGGTTGGGAACTGCGTAAGCAAACGCGTAGTCGATAGGTTTGACGCCGCCTACCCGGTTCTTGGTAATCTCTGTGGCGTTTTTCCAGATAAGCAGGCTGATCGGGTCATATGTAGTATCCATGTTCTTCCTGTTGGCAAGCCTGAAAAATCTGCCGAACTCCGCAATCTTTTCCACGGGAATACCTGAGTTCTCTATATAATGGGTGATATTGAAACCGGTTTTGCTCTGGAGTTTTTTATCAGGGTATTTGTTTTCCATGGGCAATCCGATCACATCCTGATAGGGGACTATTCGAATACCGCAGAAAATCTCGTCCTTTTCATTAACAGCGATCAGATGAAGAGAGATCGGGTCGAAAACATCGTAGACCATCTTTCTTGCGACATCTAAATATATACCGCTGTCGGCGATATAGCGGTCTTCCTTGGCATACAGTTTAAACCTCGCCCGGTATATCGCATCCGCCGCGCTGCCGCCGCCGTCGGTCACATAGAATTTGACGGGCCCGACCTCGTCCACCTTCATGAATATGTTGTTTTCCGATTTCATATCGACTGTCCGCTCCGGCATTTCACGTACAATTAAGCGTTTAAGCGATTATCGCTCCAATATACCTCTGAATACGATGATATCTGTTGGGCAGGCAAGTGTCAATGAATTATGTTCCTGCGTATGCGACGGCAATCGGCCCAATGGCATACTTGCTTCAGCATACTGAAAATAGGGGGGCTATGATTGAGACTATCCTATCTCAATGTGGGGAGACATTGTAAAAGTGTTTTGAACCGCCTATAATCACACAGGATGCTGGCGGGAATTGCATCCGTGGCTGCTTGCTTCGGTCACGCGATGATCGGGGTATTATTATTGTAAGGAGAGAGGCTGATGAATAAAATTATGAAGACCCTCTACAAATCCACAGGCATTGCTCTTGCGTTAATACTCTCACTGGCGCTCGTTTTCACCGCCTGCGCTCCGGCTGCCCCGGCCACCCCGGCCACCCCGGCCGCTGCGCCCCTCAAGGACATAGTCAATGACCCGCTGTCGATCACTATTCTGCACACGGGTGATTCGCACTCATACGTAATGCCGCACGATTTGATGCTCAAGCTTAACGGCAGGGATACGCTGGTTCCGGTAGGTGGTTACAGCCTGCTGGCATCCGCTGTTGCTGATATTCGCGGAAAAGAAAAGAATGTCATGCTTCTCAGTGCCGGCGATGTAACCGAGGGGACCATCTGGATGCCCAAATTCGAGGGCCTGGCGGACTTCGCGGCGATGAACGCAATGAACTTTGATGCAGTCGTACTGGGCAACCACGAGTTCGCCAGCGGTACGCAACTGTCAAAAACGATGGTTGATATCCTCGAACCGCCCGTTCTTGCCGCCAATATGGATCTGACACAGGAGCCGGAGCTATCCGCCGGAGTTAAACCGTATGTCATCCTGGAAAAGGGCGGGCAGAAGATAGGCGTTATCGGACTGATCACCCCTGACACGCCGGGCATAGCCACACCAGGCAAGACAGTCGCATTCCTGCCTGCCGAGAACATCACCCGCAAATATATATCGGAGCTCAATGGGATGGCCATCAACAAAATCGTCATACTTTCCCATCTCGGCTATGAGCCTGACCTCAAGCTCGCCGCCGCCGTGCCCGGCATCGACATCATAGTGGGCGGGCATTCTCACACATTCATGGGCGGGCCGGAGTTCGTCGAATTGGGACTCAAGCCGGTAACATCTTATCCTACAGTTGTTGCCGGGCCGGACGGAGACAAAGTCCTCATCGTTCATGCCTGGGAATCCAACCAGCTGCTGGGGCAGATCAAGCTGGATTTCGACGACCATGGCAGGATCAGCTCATACAGCGGTCAGCCGTTCATATATACCACAGACGGCTTTAAACTGCGGGACGACCAGGGATGGAATCGAGTGGCCTCTGGCTCGCCCCAGTATGTAGAGATCGTGGATGCCGTGGCTAAAAATCCGGGGATCAAGATATTTGCCGGCAATCCCGAGATGGACCGCGTGCTTCAGCCGTATGCCGACCAGGTGGCGGCCGACCTCAACGCCGTTGTAGGAACAGCTGAAGAGGACCTGATCAGGGGTCATGATGTCGGGCCGGGACCCATTATCGCCGATGCATTCCTGTGGAGCGCTAAAAAGGTTGATCCGACCGTGCAGCTTGCCCTGTTCGATACGTATGACGTCGACTACGATATCTTCAAAGGCCCCATACTGGCAAACGACATCAACATGGTGCTTGACCTGAGGCATAACCTGGCGGCTATCACGCTTAAAGGTAGCCTGCTCAAGATGATGTTGGAGATGGGCCTCGATTCCCATATTAAAGTGAAGATGCCTCCACCCTGCTTCGAGCTATCGGGCTTCAAAATGACAATCGACATGAACCACAAGAGCGGTGAGCGTATCACGGATATCACAGTGAAAAATGAGGCCGGGGAATATGTGCCTATGAATATGGACGCCGATTATACGCTGGTTACCACCGATTTTCTACTCGAGAAAGGCATAGCCCCGCTGGTCAATAAGATCAGCTGGATGGGACCGACGGGAGAGACCATGATAAAAAGCTTCCTTAAATACAGGGACCTCAATATTAAAGACGTTGATGCCCTGACCGACTACATCAAATACCAGAAGACTATTAAGAATCCCACTGAGCTGAGGACGACGCTGATACAGGCGGGCTCCTGATTAAAAATGAGAGATTTGATACTGGATTGAGATTACTTTATCTTAACCACAGAGCATTATTGCCGCTGCTATGAATTGTGGGATTATACTGACTCTGTGATATGTGATAGAAGTGGTAGGCCGTACAGGAATCGAACCTGTGACCCACTGATTAAAAGTCAGTTGCTCTACCAACTGAGCTAACGGCCCATGAAACGTTGAAAAGTTTACCATATTCCATGACGGATACCAAAGTGCTATCCACGCTGCAGCCGCTGCCCGGAGTAGCATCGCAGGGCCATCACTGATTACTGCGGCTGTTATATTTCTGCCTGCACCTGCTGCATCTTTGCAGCAGTTCTTTGAGTGATCTTGAGGCATCGATGTGATGGGACGCGCCTCTATATCCGGAGAGCGGGCTGCGATGATGAAAACCTCTAAGAATCATTTCTCCTGCCAGTCGATTATGACGTTTGACCAGAGAGGATGGATCGAAGAGGTTCTTATTAATGTATCCAGTGAGCGACTTGCCCCTGGTCATGCAACCCGCAAACATGTGGCATTCGACGTGTTCTCCCAGGAGGTGCCGGTCGCACATATATTGCGGGTTAACCATCCACATTCTCATAGCAATTGCTCAGTACATAAAAAGTGGATAAATAAAGGATACACCGATCAGAGCAGGTCAGGAAAAAATGGAGCGGGTGAAGGGATTCGAACCCTCGACGTCTTGCTTGGGAAGCAAGCACTCTACCGCTGAGTTACACCCGCAAGAGCAGGATTTATCTTAGTTTTATTGCCGTAGAACTGTCAAGTTGTTCAAATCCTGGGTGGTGCTAAGCCCTGCGTGCTGCCACCAGCAAAATACCCGGTCCACCATGAACTCCCAGCGAGGCTCCAAGCTGGTTTACGATGATTTTATCCGCAGGCAGTGCGCTGCTTAGATCCGCTTTCAGTTGTTCTGCTACTGCCCTGGATGCGCTGTGTACAATAGCGACTTCGGACAGGGGAAGGTTCTCCCTGACAAAATTCGCCAGCCTCTCCACTCCTTTGCGGTACAGCCTGACCGCACCTACCAGGTGTACCTCTCCATTGCGGAAGGTCAATAAAGGTTTAATATTCAATATACTGGCTATTTTGCCGACCGATTTGTTGATGCGCCCTCCGGCGATGGTGTACTTAAGCGTATCGAAGATACCCAGCATCTTAATATCTGATATAGCTTTTCGTGCCTCGTCCACAACATCTTTCAGGGTACCTCCTGCTGCAGCAATACGCGCTGCAGCTATTGCCGCCAGCCCCAATCCCATGGAATTGAGTTGCGAATCAATTACAGTCACCGGGATATGGTCCGCCACCGATTTAGCGGCCTGTACCGATGCATTGTAAGTACCGCTTAACTTGGCTGATATATGTATGGATAATATACTGTCACAGCACTTTGACAGCTTCATATAGGCATTCTCAAAGTCAGGTTGAGTGGGCTGCGAAGTAGTAGGCAGGACATCAGTTGAGACCAGCCGCTGGAAAAACTCATCGGGCGTCATGTCAACCCCATCGCGGTAGGTCTGTCCCTGCCAAAGGATGTAAATAGGTATCACCTCAATTCCAAGATCCTGTGCCAGCGCCACCGGTATATCGGATGTGCTGTCTGTTACAACTCCTACCAACCCAATCACCTCCGCGCTTATTTTTGAGGAAACCAGGCAGCCCATACGAAAGCATCCATTATGCCGGTCTGAATAAAGAATGCAGCCGCCCCGGCCACAGCCAGCCAATAGGACCAGGCCGGTTCACGAATATTGCTGCTGAGCAGAGCTGCTAGAAGGACAAGCGAAGCTAATCCAACTACAAACAGAACAATGCGCACACCCCACCAGGTTAAAGGGTTTGGCTTATCCAGCCAGAGGAAGGTAAGCGGCATCCAGATAGCCGAAGGCAACAGTATACCGATGAATATGATGTTGATCAGCTCAAAATCATAGCTGTTGGCAAAGATCAGTTTCTTAGCATCCAGGTGAAACAGGATGAAATAAGCAAAGAGCAGATAGCCGATGGCGGCCAGCGGCATGGTAATAAGATTGATCTTTTGAACCAGTTTGGGGACACCACCCCACAGATTGAGCCCTTTACCTGGATGCTGCATCAATCCGACGGCATAGCTGCCCAGCACTGCGATTCCACCCAGGACGTTAATGACCAGGAAGATGATCTTTGATACATCCATTGGCCCACCTCACACTCAGTTTAAATTAATAAACTCTATGACTTAAGGTTATTGTATTAGAAATCAGGTCACCAGCAAAATGGCAGCAGGCAGTCGGAACCCCCGCATTACCAGGTCAGCCGGAATGAGGCGGGCACCCTTCGGCGTCCTGTTAAGATTCAAAGTCCATTGACACAGCCTAAAAATATTGATAGTCTAAATGACTGACGATCAGTCATAACCGAGATGGCCAGAAAAGCAGTGCCGGGCAGGCAGGGCGAAATACTCGCTGCCGCGCGTGAATTATTCCGCCAGCAGGGTTATGCCCGCACAAGCATGTCCCAGATAGCGGCGCGGTCGGGCGTTGCGCACGGCACGGTTTACCTTTATTACGACTCTAAGCTGGCCGTGGCCGATGCACTGGTGGAAAACTACATCGGCGGCGTATCCGACATTTTACAGAAGGTGCTTTCCGGTTCACTGGGGCCCCAGCAGATCAGGACATGCGTGCACGAGGTGCTTGCTTATGCTTCCAGTAATGCCGACGTGGTGCGTTTGCTGGATATACGCGCCAATCTGGGCATGGAAAATATCAGGCCTTATGCGGACAAGAAAGTGCAGAGAATACTGCGCTCCGCCATTGCGACCGGCATCAAGAGAGGCAGGGTCAGGGAATACGATACACTGGCGGCTGCGGAACTGGTCGGCGGACTGATCGAGTGGATAACCCGCATCTGCTTCATGTGGTTGAAGTGCGACACGGCCCGCTTCGAGGAAACAGCCATCCAAATGCTGGAACACGCCCTGATAAAATCATGATTGGGAGCGATTAATGACACCATCATCACTGGATTTCCTTTTCAGACCGCGGTCCATCGCACTGGCCGGCGTATCGGCGGATCCCTCTAAACCCGGGCCGGCGCAGTGGTATCTGATGAGCCTGATAAAGTTCGGATACCCTGGAAAGATCTACCCGCTCCACCCCGCGGGCGGTGAGATAGACGGACTTAGGGTCTATAAAAATTTAGCCGAGATACCGGGCGAGGTGGACTACGTGGTGTCCGCCGTCTCCGCACGCCATACTCCCCAGCTGATACGCGACTGCGCCGCCAAGGGAGTTAAAGCGACGCACCTTTTCACATCGGGTTACAGCGAGATTGAGGACTCTGTCGGCAGACGTCTGGAG
The DNA here is from genome assembly GCA_034429715.1 of Dehalococcoidia bacterium. Classification (GTDB taxonomy): domain Bacteria; phylum Chloroflexota; class Dehalococcoidia; order GIF9; family UBA5629; genus CAIMUM01. The sequence goes on along the minus strand of DAOUFR010000052.1, from coordinate 21,524 downwards.
GAGGAGGTTCTGCAGATAGCCAGGGAGGGTGGTGTCAGGTTAATCGGCCCAAATTGCATGGGCATCTATTGTCCCTCCGCGGGGCTGACCTTCGCCCGTGACCATCCGGACCAGGCCGGATTTCCCGGAAGGTCGGGGCCGCTCGGCCTGATCTCACAGAGCGGGGGAAACTGCATCTACTGCATACGCGAAGCCTCCGAGCGGGGAATTTTCTTAAGCAAGGCCATCAGCTATGGCAACGCAGCCGACTTGAACGAGAGTGACTTCCTGGAATACCTGACAGACGATACTGACACTAAAATAATCTCCATGTACATAGAAGGTGTTAAAGACGGCGGACGCTTCAAACAGGCCCTCGGCCGGGCAGTCAAAGCCAAACCGGTTATTATTTATAAGGCGGGCAATACCGAAACGGGCGCCAGGGCCTGTGCCTCGCATACCAGCGCCATCGCAGGCTCCACCGCCGCCTGGCAGGCCCTTTTCAGGCAGTACGGCGTAATACAGGTGACCGGTATGTCCGAATTGGTTGACATAAGTATCACACTGGCCTTCATGCCGGTACCATCAGGAAGAAACGTTGTTGTGGCCGGTTCGGGTGGGGGAGTGGGTGTCCAGGCTGCCGACGATATCACCGCAGCGGGACTGCATCTGCCGTTTCTGCACATCGACCTCAGACGTACACTGCACAGTATTTATGGGACCGAGGCCGGCAGCATGTTCAGGAATCCGCTGGACATACCGCCGATGGGAAGCGTGGAGCACCATGTCAGGGCCATTCAATCCGTGGCGGATTCCAAAGACGTCGATGTTATTATTATGCAATTTCCCATCGATCTCTGGGCGCTTTCCCCCAGGCCGGTGCTGATGGGGCGGTTCATAGAGTTGATGACGGCATTAAAGCGGAATATCAGTAAACCGCTGGCCGTAGTTCTGCATAACTCCATCACGGTGCAGGCGAGACGTCTTGAGGAACAGGCAAGAGGGCAATTGGCGGCGCAGGGGCTGCCTGTTTACCCTTCGATCTCAAGGGCCGCCCATGCCATAGACCGTTATATCACGTACAGCCGACGGCACAGCGGCTGAGCTCATTTGTTGCCTACGCGGCGAGCTTTTGCTTCAGGCTGTCGATCGGCTTGGGATAGTGGCCGCGCCCGCGGTACTTCTTAGTATAAATAGCCTTGTTGGGGCAGTGGTTGAAACAGCTCCAGCAGCCGTAACATTTACCCATATCGAAGATGGGTTTGGGATCAAGTTTAATAGCCTTGTACGGGCACAGTTTTTCACAGGTATGGCACTCCTTGCACAGCTCGGCGTCCACGTACTTGGTACCCATGTCGTCCCGGGACCTGGTGCGGGAAAAGGTGGGCAGTATGCTGTACAGCAATCCCACCGGTATCTTGCCTTTGCCCGCTTCCTGGTTGAGGCTGATCCGTTTGCAGACCGTCTCCAGATCGCCGACAAATTTTTTAAATGCTTTCAGCTCCCTTTCATTGGGGGCCTGCTCATTGCCGCGGCCTCCCGCCACCATGGGCGGGTAGCTCTCCGGCGTGTGCAGTGAATGCCCCGCCACCACCTTGAAGCCCCTTGCGCCCACCCAGTCCGCCAGCACCTTAAGCGTCTTGCCGTTGATGAAGCCGTAGGTGTTGAACACGAAGGCCGGCCTGTCCTGCTGCACGGGGAACTTCTCCAGGTACGTCTTCACAAGCTGGGGGGGCGCCAGGAAATCGGTGAAGACGGCGAATCCCACTATTGCGCAGTCCTGCAGGTCAGGGATACGGCCTCCCACCATGTTGAATAGCTCGAAGTCAATGCTTTTTACATGCGCGGCGATATAGCGGCAGGCCAGCCTGGTATTGCCCGATCCGGAATAGTATAAGATCAGGCCCCTCGGTTTACTGTCGGTCATGCTGCCGTCGCTCATCGATTGAACCTCTTTATCTTTTATTTCTGTTTCTTTTTGAAGGCCTGCGCAAAATCCATTGCCAGGTTATTTAATGCATATAGTATACCGAAAGGAAGCGGCAGCCCGCGATTTCCCAGCACCTTTATCATCTCAGGAAAGGTCATGCTGCCGTCGGCGCCCACGTTAAATATGCCGCTCGCCCGTTTCTGTAATATGAGATAAATGATCTCCATCAGGTCGTCCTGGTGCACGTACTGGAAGGGCTGCGAATGGCAGGGCAGTGGCACCAGTTTCTTTTACATGTAACGGGCCAGTGGATTATCGAATACGGGACCGGCGACTAAGGAGGGACGCAGTATAGCCACGCGGCAGCCGGGATGATTCTGCACGAAGCGACTGAATATGTCCTCGATCTCTTTCTTATTTTTACTGTAGACGAAATCATCGTTGCCGCGCAGGGGACTTCGCTCAGCCAGCGGACGGTCGTTATCCGCGTGGAATCCGTAGGCCGTAGCCGAGCTGGTATACACGATATGCTTTACACCGGCTTTTCATTCAAACAGGCCAGCAGCTTCTGTCCCAAATAGCCGGATACGCCCGTGATAAATATCTTTTCCAAGGACGACACTCTTCAGTTAACCGGAGCGGCTCAGGTCAGGCGGTCAACTTTCTCCAGTATATGCACGCACATGGCGGCCTCCTCGACCCCGATATTGCCGCCGCCGTTTTCGGCCAGCCCGATGCGCGCATTCTCAACCTGCCGCAGGCCCGCATGGCCGCGCAGCTGCAGCACCAGCTCATAAATTTGGGCCAGCCCCGACGCCCCTATGGGGTGGCCGCGGCATTCCAGCCCGCCGCTGGTGTTGATAGGCTTGCTGCCGCCCAGCACCGTCGCTCCCGATTCAGCAAACGGACCGCCCTCACCCATAGGGCAGAAGCCCATAACCTCCGCCTGGTGTAGCTCTCCCCAGGCTGTGGCGTCGTGAAGCTCCGCCAGGCTGATATCGGCCGGCCCCAGGCCCGCGATATCGTAGGCCTGATCAGAGAGCCGTTCGCCGATGTCCTCTCCGTCCAGTGTCCTGTCGCTTCCCTGGCCGAGCACGGTGGCGATAATCCTGACGGGACGCGCATCGGCCAGCTTTTTGAGATATCTTTCCGAGCACACAATAGCCGCGGCAGCGCCGTCTCCCACGGGCGAGCACATGGCCCTGGTCAAAGGGTAGGCCACGGGCTTGTCGGCCATCACCTCCTCCACCGACATCCTCTGCTGATACTGCGCCAGGGGATTGAGGGAGCCGTGCAGGTGGTTCTTCGAGCAGATGACGGCGAGCTGGCGTTGAGTCGAGCCGAACTTGTTCATATGCCACCTGGCGCCCATTGCATAGGCGTCCATGAAGATACTCCTGCCCTCGCCGGGGGCGGATTGGTCCTCGGGCATCTCTATCTTAATCACATCATTCAGGCTGGTGATCATGTTGATATGTTTCTCGAAGTTTTCCACATCCATGCAGGAAGCGTAAGCGGAGAGCGACAGGGCCTTATCCGGATTGCTGATCTTCTCTGACCCCAGCGCCAGCGCCACGTCGTACATGCCGGCATAGATGCCGGTGGCAGCCAGGTGCAGCGCCGTGGACCCTCCCGCGCAGGCGTTCTCCACGTTCGTTACCGGTATTTTATCGATGCCCATGCCGCGCATGACGACCTGGCCGCGAATGGAATGCTGGCCGGCGAACATCCCCCAGAAGGAATTGGAGAAGAAAACGGACTGCAGGTCTTCCTTGACCAGGCACGCGTCCTGAAGGGCCAGGCGCGTGGCCTCCTCAGCCATGGACCTCACGCTCCGGTCGGGGTATTTGCCGAAACGTATCATGCCGACGCCGATGATGTAGACACCTTTCATGGCTGGTAGACCTCCCTGGCAATTAAATTCCCGGCTGCGATCGAGAGAGAGTCGTTGGAACCGTCCTCTATCAGGCCTGCGCGGGCATCGCGGAACAGCTTCTCAACGGGCAACTCCTTGCTCAGGCCGAGGCCTCCGAAGATCTGTACGGCATCGCTGGCAACCTTGTAGGCGCCGTTGGTGCAGAATACCTTGGACGCGATTGAGTGCTGCAGCGAGGCCGGGGTAGTGCTCATATTGTAGACCATTACGTTGCGCGAAAAGGCGCGACAGGCCTCCACAGTGGTGAACATGTCGAACAATTTGGTCTGCACCCAGGCGTGTTCGCACAGACGCCTTCCTCCCTGTATCCGCTCCGTGCTGTACTGCAGTGCCAGGTCGTAGGCTGACTGGGCCAGCCCTGTGAAATAGGCCCCCATGCTCATATTGGCGTGCGCCAGCGTCAGCTCGGTCATGGCCTCGTAGCTCTGCTGGTCTATGATCATCTGGTCGCCAGGGCAGAGGACGTTATCGAAGAAGATCTCCCCCTGCGGCAGCTCGCGCTGTCCCAGTTTATCCAGCGGTTTGCCCCGGCTTACACCCGGCTGGTTCAGGTCGATCAGGCAGATGCCTCCACCGGCCATGCCCATGGCGGGATCGATGTTCACGAAGAGGGCGCAGTTGCTGGCCACCGGACCATTGGAGATCCAGGCCGATTTCTGCCCGTTGAGTATCCAGTCGCTGCCCTTTTTAGTCGCCTTCAACTGCTGCGTGACCTTCTTATCGTGGAAGTGGCTCGTCTGCGGCATAAGTATATCCGAGCCGTGCTCCGGCTCCGTGATGCCCCAGCAGCTCATTACCGAGGCGTCCTTGCACATCACATAAGGGATGATGAATTTCTCGATCAGCGGATCGGTGCAGATCATGCCGGAGTAAAAGGCGGCGAAGCAGGAGCAGCCCAGCGACACGGCGAAGCCGACCCCGCCGTAGGCAATCTCCTCCCAGAATATATGCATGGCCAGAGCGTCCAATCCCATTCCCCCGTAGTCGTCAGGCACATAGACGGTGTGGTAGCCGTTCTCGTACATTTTGGACATGGTCTGCCAGTAGACCGACCCCTTCTCAATGACCTTCTCGGGAGGCAGCTTGTCCAGCGCCAGCGCGGCCGGCCGCACGACTTCGACGGTGAATTTGTGCAGCTCATCCTTCAGATTGACGTGAAATTCCGGAAGTTCCAGGTCCAGCTCGCAGTAACCCATATCTGCCTCCTGCCTTTAATCAACGCTTATCACGCATAGTCCAATAGTTTATATATTGTTCCCCGCCCTTGCTCGAAGTCCTGCTTGAGCTCCCTCGCCAGCGGCTTCTCCGTGATGGTCTTGGGCAATACAGCGACCACCTGCAGATAGGAAGGCATGAAGTTGGGCTGTAGCTCCTTCTTCAGCTCGGCGAAAAACGTTGCCGGCTCGATGGACTGCCCTTCAAACAGCTCTACTGCAGCCACCAGGTCGCTCTCGCCGGGCGCGCCCGAGGCGGCGGGTATGCCGTAGACGCATACCTCACTGACCTGCGGCTGCTTGCCGATGACCATCTCCACGTAGTCCGGTTGGATAAAGTCGCCCGAGCGTCGCAGCTCCGTGCCCCGCCGGTAATCGAAGAACAGCCAGCCGGCACTATCCTTGTGCACCATATCCCCTGTCCTCAGCCATCCACCCCGCGTTTTCTCCCGGGAGGCGTCAGGCAGGCCCAGGTAATCCACCTTGGTCTCGCCCTTGGTCATGCGGCAGATCAGCTCGCCGGTTGATCCTGCAGGGACGTCGTTGTCATTCTCGTCCACAACCCTCAGTTCCAGTATGCCGGGTATGGTCTTGCCGAACGATCCTACCGGCCCCTGGCCGACGGGCTTGTAGGCGAACCCACCCTCCACCGAGCCGTACCATTCCAGTATCCGGACGTCGAACCGTTTCTCAAAGGCCTCCCAGATGGCGGGCGGTGTTCCGGCGCTGAGCACAACCCGCACCGGGTTCTGCGCGTCGTCCGGCCTGGCAGGCTCGTTGTAGATGGCCGCCATCATGCCGCCCAGCAGTGAAAAAGAAGTGCAGCCGTATTTACGGCAGATGTCCCAGATGCGCCTCTTGGTGAAACGGGGACTGATGACCGCCTTGATTCCCAGGCTGAGGGCGGGAAAAAAGGTCACCGCCTGCGCGTTGCCGTGCGTGAGGGAAAGCCCCGTATAAAGCACGTCGTCTTTTTTATACCGCCAGACCAGGCTGGTCAGTATGTTATACATGCCGGTGCGGTTGTTGCGCACCATGACGCCTTTAGGCTCGCCCGTCGTGCCCGAGGTGTAGACGATCTGCATGGGGTGCCGCACGTCGAAGATCTTCTGCTCGACCGTTTCCCAGGTCGGGGCCTCGATGATCTCGTTGAGGGCTTCGTATTTGGAGGAGACGGGGGCATTCTGTTCCGGCAGGTATACGGCCAGAACATGTTTGACCGTGGGCGCGTCCCTCAGCACCTCTTCGAGCTGCTCCAGGCATTCCCCCGAGACGATCACAGCCTTCGATTGGGAATTGTTGAGCATGTACTTGAGGCGTTCGCCCCTGTTGCGAGGATCGACGGGCACCATGACGGCGCCGGTGGTGGTCCCGGCCAGCATGCAATAGACGAATTCGGGATGGTTGCGCATCAGTACGGCGAAATTATCGCCGCTGCCGATCCCTTTTTTAAGGAAAAGGGCGGCTATTTTATTGGAGTTTTCATACAGCTTGCGGTAGGTGAGTATATCCTCCCCGCGCTCGCCCCTCTCGAAAATGAAGACCTGCCTGTCGGGCGATTCCTCCGCCCTGATCTCCACCAGATGAGAGGCTATTACCTGGTTGAGGTGCGCCTTGCTTCCCATGACACAGTCTCCTTAACGGGCCTTTTATTCCTGTTCGATAGCGCCGATGAATCCCCTGGTGAAGGTGGGGAACTCCTTGTTGAATGTCTCCTTCCAGTGCTCGTCGGTCCAGTACTGGTGGCGGTCGAAGTAGGGATCGTTTTTAGCCACGCTGACCGAGACCGTGACGGCCATATCGACATCTTCCATCTTGTTCAATGCGAACGAAGCGAATCCCAGCGTGCTGAAGACGCGGCAGTACAGCCCCAGCCGCCAGGCCATGGAGGCGGCCGCGCCGGCGGCGATGTTGAGGTTGATGGCTTTGAACTGGCAGCTCGGCCCGCGCGCGGTCAGCGACTCGACCTCCTCTGCACGGTTCATCTCGGCGCAGGACTTGTAGCCGCAGGCGCCGCAATTGAAATTCAGATCGGATTTGCGCCTGTCTCCGAACATCAGCAGGGCGCAGGGCTCCTTGATCAGCTCCATCAGGAACCTGCCGTCGCGCGCCGCCAGCGGAGACATGTCGCCCAGCGAATAGCAGAACTCCGCTATCTCCTGCTGGTCCTCTGTGCTCAAGCGCGCGATTTTGACCGTGTTCCTGCCCCCGAAGCGGAAGCTGTTGTGCGCCGCTACCACCATCAGCTCCACTGCTCGGTCCAGTCCGTTTATCAGTAATTCGTTCATATCTGTTGCCATTTCACCTTCTCCTGTCCTGCCGCCTAACTGTAAATCGACCTGAACTGGGGCCAGAGGCGCTTGATGATGCGGTCGTTCATGGTCGTCTCGTTGATGTCCGCGTATTCCTTGGGCACATCGCGGAAGGGGCTTTTCTCGCTGATAGAGATACCGACCGCCAGGCAGAATCCGGTATTTTTGGGTACGATCATCATGCGCATGGCTGCCGCGCCGGCCGACCAGTAGACACCATAATCGATACCCATCGTTCTTGCAGTGGAGACGATGGCTTCGATGGCATAGGATATATTATTGGCGCGGAACAGGCAGAGCGGACCGGTATAGGCGACGCCCGGCGCCTGTTCCAGCCTGGGTGCCTTGCGCTGATATTCGCAGGTCAGGTGTCCGCACATGTTGCAATTGATATCGGCGGCATCGGTCAGGCAGCGGATGGACGTGACCACGAGCACGGCATCGGCATCCCGCAGCATCATGGCGTCGCGCTTGAAGAAACCCCACTTCTCGTTGTCGCTCGACATCTGCTCGGTGGCCTGGCAGAGGTCTTCGATATCGCATTCATCGTCGATGATTTGAATGGTACATTCGCCCACACCCCCTACGCGGGGAGAGGTGGTGGCGCTGGCTAAAAGAAGGCGCGCGGCGATGGCAGCAGCCTGTCGCCTGTCCTCCTCGTATTGTTTGATGCTTCTCTCTTTACTCATTCAGCACCTTCCTCGGGCGGCGCTATATCTCCAGCCCGTATTTTTTAGCTATGCCGGGATAGGCGGCGTAGGCCGGCTTGAGCAGGGGCAACAGCTTGAGCACCTTGGGCAGGGGGCCTTTGGCCTTCATTTGTCCCTTGGCCAGCCCTACCGGCATGGTAAGCTGCTGCAGCCAGAAATGGTGGCAGGAGTCGCCGCTCAGCCACATCTCGATGGTCGGCTTGATGTCGGCCGGCCCGCAGATCACCTTGCCCTCGCGCGTCAGCCAGATAAAGCCGTCCGGGTGGTCTATGGTGAACTTGATGACGATGTCGGCCTCGATGAATTTGGGACCTACCGTGGGATCGTTGACCAGGGTATTAAACAGCTCGCCCAGCACCTGATACATCTTCTCCGTGCTCTCAAATACAGCCATCTGACCTCCTCCTCTGCGAATATTCGTATGTTTTGGGAATATTACAACAATCAACGGACCATTTACAAGATGGTTCAGAGTACCTGCAGGTAAATGCGCACGAGCAGTACAATTCCGATTATCAGCAGCATGGCCCAGGTGGCGGCCTTGAAGGTCTTCGACTTCATTTTAATAAAGCTGCCGATCACAACTCCTACGATGAATCCCGGCAGCACCAGCGCAGCCAGCTCCAGCGTGAGGACGCCGGCCTGGCCGCCGGTCCACATGCTGATAAGCAACGCCAGGTTCAGTATCAGCCAGAGCACGGAAAGGGTGGAGCGGAACTGGGCCGGATCGTCGATCTCCCTTCCGGCGTAGTAGACGATGGGCGGTCCGCCTGAGGCGAACAGGCCCTGGAACAGCCCGCCCACGAAAATGACCGGCGCAGCAATCCAGCGATTGAGCGGGGCGCGCGTGGCGGCGTCGCTGCGGAACAGCGCGATGAGTTCGAGCGTTGACGTGACTATAATGAACAGTCCCAGCAACGTGACCAGCAGAGTCTCGCCGGCATAGTCCCTCAGCAGTATGCCGGCGGCCAGGCCTATGGCTGCCATGGGAAGTATGCCGGCCAGTATTACTTTCCAGCGTATATGGCTATGCCAGCGTATGATCAACCACAGGCTTTGTAACGTGCCGATGGTCACCAGCGCCGGCAGCAGCGTTTCAATCGGAAAGAGGAAAATTCCCAGCGACAGGGCGATGATAGTAGAGCCGAACCCCAGGTAGGTCTCCACGGAGTGGGCCAGCACCAGGATCAGCGCCAGTATCGTGATATCGGTCCAGGCAAAGGGTATAGGCACGGTTATTTGACGCGGTATATGTCGTTGAAATACTGCGTGGTCATCTCCTTGGCCTGCGCCCGGTCGGGCAGGGAGCCGATCATGCCGTAGACCGCGGCCTCACCGGAGATGTCCTCCTGCTTCAAGCGGGAGACCTCTTTGACCGCATCCGCGAAGTCTTTGAGGAAGGGCTCGACTATCTTCAGATGCATGGGAGATACGGTGAAGTGCAGGGTGGGCGGCATGTGCTGGCTATCTATATTCCATCCGCGCGCCTTCATCGCGTCGCCCAGCGCGAAGACGTTGAGGGTACCGCTGCCGACGGCGAAAGTGGTAGCGGGCGGGTCTCCCACGATATGCAGGCCGGGCATGCGTTTGATGCCCTCCATCAGCAGCCGTGTGGCTTCCATGGCGTCCTTTGCCAGCCGCATATAGCCTTCTCTGCCCAGGAACCTCATCACCGACCAGGCGGCGGCCAGGGGGCCGCCAGAGCGCGCTCCGGAGATGGCCGGTGTGGCGTAAACGCCCCCGTTCCAGTCCGTGTAGACGAAGAGCTGGTATTTCCTGAGGTCCGCGTTTCTGTATGTGATGGTGGAAGCGCCCTTGGACACGTAGCCGTATTTATGTATGTCGGCCGACATGGACATCACGCCCGGAACGCGGAAATCGAAAGGCGGGATGGGGTAGCCCAGATCCTCCAGGAACGGCAGAATAAATCCTCCCACGCAGGAGTCCACGTGAAACCAGACGCCTTTTTTAGCTGCAATAGCGGCCATCTTCTCGATGGGGTCGATAATTCCATGGGGATACGAGAAGGCGGACCCCATGGCGAAAATGGTATTGGAGTTAAAAGCCTTCTCATAGGCATCCATATCTACAATCGATGATTCGCTGGTGGGCACAATAACCGTTTTGATGTCGAGATAATAGGCCGCCTTGTTGAAGGCGGGATGCGCCGAGCGTGGCATGATCAGCTCGGGCTCTCTAATTTCCGGTCGCCTTTCCCTGGCGTAATCCCTGGCTGCCTTGACCGCCATGATGATGCTCTCCGTGCCGCCGGAGGTCATATTCCCCGCGGCAGTTGGGCCGCCGTGGAGCAGGTCGGCAGTCATGGCTATTACCTCTGTTTCCATACGCAGCAGGCTGGGAAATGCGAAGGGGCTGAGCCCGTTCTCGAAGACGAAGGTGCTGATGGCCGTCTCTACCACCTTGCTGACATCCTCCGACGCCCTGAAGACCATGCTGAAAGCGCGTGCTCCCTTCCAGTCCATGTCGTTGGATTTGAGCGCAACTAACTCGCCCTTAAGTTTGTCGATAGGTATACCTTTTTCAGGAAATTGCATAGCAGAAGCCACCTCCCAAAACATAGTAGCTTTACGGGGCGGATAATTCAAGGCGGGGATGGAGCGCGGCCGGCATCAGTCGTTAGATTCGGCCGGGGGATTGGATGAACGCGACACCCTGGCTGCGGGTACGGAGGCCATGGTATGCATGGCCCTGGCGACCAGCTTCCTGTTCTTGCCGTTAATCGAGTACACCTCGGCCTCGGTGAAAAGGATGTTTTTACCCGGCTTGGTCACATGTCCATGGCATTCCAGGTATTCCCCGTCAGCGGGTTGAAAGTAATTGATCTTGTATTCGATGGTCAGGATGCGCCGGCTGTCGGGCACCAGGGAGAAGCTGGCATATCCCGCCGTGTGGTCGGCCATCGTGGCGATCAGGCCGGCATGTGCGAAGCCGTCCTGCTGGAAGTGCCTCTTCTGCAGCTTGAGTCTGGTGACAAAATCTCCCGGCTTGAGCGACACAGGGACCAGTCCCAGGTACTTGGTAAAGCCCTGCACAGCATCCTTTTTAAGGTATTCAATCCTGGCACGGTCTATCTTCATGCGGCCTCCGCTGACCTGAAATCAGGTATAAGTATAACGCATAAATTAACTATGATCACAGCGGAACGCGGCATCCGGTGTCTATCTTATGGTATAGTTGTCGGGAACAGGCGCAGGGGAGAGCCGTGAGCGAAGTTGTAGATATTACACCGAACCTGAAACTGCTGGATCCGCATATTCCCATACCTGCCTATAACAGGTTTATCGGCAGTTACCTGGTGATGGGGGACAGGAGCGCCCTGATTGATCCCGGGCCCGCCTCAGCAAGGTCCGGCCTGCTCTCGGCCCTGGCTAAATCCGGCGCGCGGGCCGAAGATATCCAGTATATTATTCTGACACATATCCACGTGGACCATGCCGGCGGCACGGGAGGGATCATCCCGGATTTTCCCAACGCCATGGTGCTGGCCCACAGACGTGCCCGTCCGCACCTCGCGGATCCCTCTACGCTGTGGACCGCCAGCCTTAAGATACTGGGGGATCTGGCCATGCAATACGGCCCGATGGAGCCGGTACCTGAAAACCGGATAGCCGAGGCAGCCGATGGTATGCGTATCGACCTGGGCGGCGGAACTGTACTAAAAGTGTATCTAACTCCGGGCCATGCGGTGCACCATTTAAGCCTTTTCGACGACGTCACGCGTATACTGATCGCAGGTGAGGCGGCGGGAGTGTGCGTCAACGGCGTCATCAGGCCGGCCACACCGCCCCCCTTCAAACTGGAGGAGACCGTGGCCTCTATAGACAGGCTGATCGAGCTCGGACCGCAGAGGATATGTTACGGGCACTTCGGTTGCTATGACAACGGGATAGAACGGCTCAAGCACTACAGGGAGAAACTATTTCTCTGGCAGGGAGTCATAAAATCCGAGATCGAGAAGGGGACCGGCCTCGAGGCCATGTTGACGGTGCTTAAGGCGCACGACAGGGACCTGGACTATCTCAATGGTCTGAACAAAGACGAGTACGCGCGCGAACTGGTCCTGCTCAATAACAGTATTTTAGGTATGGCGGGGACCGCCGGCCGGTCATAGGTTCACGAGCTATACGACGATCTGCCCTTCCTTGATCGATGCGGCGTCCTTATCGATGAGATCGATAATAGGGCCGTTCAGCACCTTCTTCATCTCACCCACGATGCCCCTGCTTTTATTCAGGCCTGCGGCGAAGGCCATGACTTTATCCATCATCTCCTCGTTGCCGAATGCCGCCGAGACCACATGGCTTGATACGCATTCCAGGCCGGTCAGACGCCGTCCGGTCAGGATCAATTCTTTGATGACGTAGGCGGGGAATACGCTTTGCAGCAGTTCACGGGTGCCGGGCAGTATCGGATACTGTCGGTCTATCACAGGTATACAGAAGAAGCCCCTGTCCGACCGCATGAAGCGGAAATCGAAGCAGCTGGAGAACACGGCCCCGCCGCCGAAAGTGTGGCCGTTGAGGGCGGCGATGGTTATGAGCGGATAGGTGAGCAGCCGCCTGCGCAGTTGAAGGTCCATCACCAAGAACTGTTTGACCTCAGCCCTGTTGCCTTTCTCCAGGCTGGCCAGCATCCAATCTATATCGAAGCCGTTGGTCCAGATATGTGAATGCCCGGATTTAACCACTACCGTGAGGGCCTCGCTTTCTTTCTCAATCGCATCGAGCGTTTCCATCAGCGATTTGACCATGCCGATATTCAGCTTGTTATCCGCTTCGTCCATCGTCACCAGCGCGACTTTGTCATTCACTGCCAGGTCGATTTTAGCCATGTTAAGATATCTCCTGTCCTGTAAAATTTAGCTACCTTGAGAAACGTGCATATTTAAGCTTCGGTCTGCCTTTCCTAAAAAATCAGGAACTCCTTCTGCGTACCGAAGACCTTGCGCAGCACGTCGCATATCTCTCCCACGCTGGCGTAAGCCTCGACGCACTCGAGAATGGACGGCATAACGTTTTCCCGGCCGCGGGCAACCTCAGACAGGCCGTTCAACGCCCGGCTGCAGCGTTCGTTGTCCCTCTTTTGCCTGACGCTCTGCAGCCTTTTTTTCTGAAGCGACTCTTTTTCCGGATCGATCCTGGTCAGTCCCGATATTTTAGCCGTCGAGGCGATGAACTTGTTGACCCCCACCACAACAGCGCTTCCGTCATCCACGGCCTTCTGCTGTTTATAGGAGTTCTCCTGAATCTCCCGCTGCTGATATCCCTGCTCAATGGCTTTCACCGCGCCCCCCAGCTTATCGATCTTTTGGATATATGCGGAAGCCTTCTGTTCCAGCGCATCGGTGAGGGACTCCACGTAGTAGGAGCCGCCCAGAGGATCGACCACATCGCCCACGGAGCTTTCGTGCGCCAGCAGCTGCTGTGTGCGCAGGGCGATGGTAACCGCTTCCTCCGAAGGCGTGGCATAAGCCTCGTCGAACGAGTTGGTGTGAAGCGATTGTGTGCCTCCCAGTACGGCGGCCAGCGCCTGAATAGCCACCCTGACGATGTTGTTGTACGGCTGCTGGGCGGTGAGCGTGCATCCGGCGGTCTGGGTATGAAAACGCAGCATCATGGAGCGCGGGTCTTTTGCCTTGAATCGTTCCTTCATTATGCGCGCCCACAGCCGCCGCGTCGCCCTGAACTTGGCGACCTCCTCAAACAGGTCGTTATGGCTGTCGAAAAAGAAGGATATTCGTCCGGCGAATTTATCGGTATCCAACCCTGCCTGAATGGCGGCCTCCACATAGGCTATGCCGTTGGCCAGGGTGAAGGCCACCTCCTGCGCGGCGGTGGACCCTGCTTCCCGTATATGGTATCCGCTGACGCTGATGGTGTTCCAGCGGGGCAGGTTGCTGTTGCAGTAGGCGAATATGTCGGTTATCAGGCGCATTGATGGCGCGGGCGGGAAGATATATGTGCCCCTGGCGATATACTCCTTGAGCACGTCGTTTTGTATCGTGCCTTCCAGCGCGGACATCTCCGCGCCCTGCCTGCGCGCCAGCGCCGCATACATGCACAGCAGGATGGGGGCGGTCGAATTGATGGTCATGGAGGTGCTGACCTTGTTCAGCGGTATATCGCGAAACAACGTCTCCATGTCCTCCAGCGTATCGATAGCCACACCGACCTTGCCGACCTCCCCTGTTGCCAGCGGATGATCGGAGTCGTAACCGATCTGCGTGGGCAGGTCGAAAGCTATGCTGAGGCCGGTCTGTCCCTGCTCCAGCAGATAACGGTACCTTTTGTTCGATTCTTCAGCCGATGCGAATCCCGCATATTGGCGCATCGTCCACAGCCTGCTGCGGTACATGGCCGGTTGAATTCCGCGGGTGAAGGGGTACTCGCCCGGGTAGCCCAGCGATGACTGGTAGTCGAAACCGGACAGGTCCTCCGGCGTGTAAAGCGGGTCGATCTCTATACCCGAGCTGTTCTCGAACCTTTCCCGCCTGCCGGGGAAACTTCCCAGCGCTCTGGCCAGCGCCGTATCCTTCCATTCCTTTTTGCTTTTATTCATCTCATTTCCTGATCAATTTAATGGGGCAGTCATTATATAAATCTGTAATTGTTCCTGTAGATTATATAGGTACTTTCCCTGCAATGCAGAGGGCCCTGATATTTAGACAAGCATGTAATATAATATCTTTGGAGTTTAAGATGCGCAAGAAGAATTACGTTGTCCGTCGAAAGAGCGCAATTGCCCTGAGGAAAAAGTTATTTGAAACTGCGGCTGCCCTGTTCGATAAAAAAGGCTACGATAATGTCAGCATTGACGAGATATGCAGCCAGGTAGGGGTTACCAAGGGTGCTTTTTACGGGCATTTTAAGTCCAAGGACCAGATCGTTCTGGAACAGATGGCGGCCAGCGATAAGGGCTACAGCACACAGCTGCTCGACAGGGTAGCTCATTGCAAGCCGGGCCTGGATAGACTGCTGGAGTATATCAGGGCGGTGATGGAATACCAGGAAGGCTTTACCAAGAAATTGGTCAGAATGAGCTACGTGATCAGGATATCGAATACTGATACCGCGCACATACTGATTCCCAATAAAAGGGAGCTGTACTATGTTCTCGAAAAGCTGATTGACGAAGGACAGCGATGCGGCGAGATCAGGGACGACCTCACTCCGGCACAGATTGCCGAAATACTGTTATACAGCATACGAGGCACGGTGTTCAGCTGGTGTCTACCGGGCAATCGATTTGACATAAAGAAAAAGGGAGACATGCTGGCCGGAATACTGGGGCGGGGATTAGAGAAAGGGTGACCGGTTAGACGGGGCGCAGGACCAGGTCTTTTTCTTTCGACTGCGCTTTGTCATCGAGTTTGCAGTAAGTGCTTTTAGTCCCGCACTTTGATATATCCCTGTAACAGCCGCCGGCGCGGTGCCCATAGGCAAATCCTTCCATCTCGTTGCAGACTATGCAGGACTCATAGAATCTGCATATTTTCCAATATTCGCATTTGCCTTTCATGATGCACCCTCCTGTGCATGATTTAATATCGATGACTTTGATTTTATTCTATCCTACTTATTGGACTAATGCAATGTACCTCTGAATCATGTAAATTATTAACGTTGTTTCTGTAATAATTAGCGCCGGAACATGAAATATCTGTATTATATCGATGAATTATTATGAAAATATTAGTTATGCTCGGTCATCCGGATAAAAAGAGCTTCAATCATGCCATTGCTGAGACGGTCGTTACCACTTTACGAACATCCGGCCATCAGGTCGTTTTCCATGACCTGTACAGGGAGGAGTTTCCTCCCGTGATGCCGTCTGATGAGATCCCTCAGCCGGCGTACCTGCCGCCTTTGATATCCGCGCACGTCAACGATCTCGTTTCAGCCGACGGCATCATTGTGGTACATCCCAACTGGTGGGGACAGCCCCCCGCCATTTTGAAGGGCTGGATCGACAGGGTCATCCGTCCGGGCGCGGCTTACCAGTTCAACGAGGGGGACAGCGGCGAGGGCGTGCCCAACGGGTTGCTCAAGGCCGGGGCGGCGATCGTGTTTACGACATCAAATACGCCTGAGGCCAGGGAACAGGCGGTGTTCGGCGATCCGCTGGAGACGATCTGGAAAAACTGCATTTTCGGCCTTTGCGGTGTAGATAACTTCTACCGGAAGAACTTCAGTGTCATCGTCACCAGCACGCCCGGTCAGAGACGGGAATGGCTCGAGGAAGTTGGAGAGATCGTAAACAAATATTTCCCCTGATATCGTATGATCGTTAATTCAATGAACCTAGTCTTTAGATACCTTATTCCAGATATGCTTCCAGACGATGGCCGTATTTAACACCGCGTCATACATCGTGGTCCGGTCCAGATTCTTGAATAGTTTAGCATTCTGGCTGCGCAGCGTCTCAAAGGAAGCCCTTGCACTGCTTTTCCCGTAAGGATATTGCTGGTACGGCGCTATAATGCTGGCGATGGAAAAGGAAGCCCGACAAATGAAAATCAGTTCAAGCCATACATCGTGACCTTTCTGCAAATCGTTGATAGTCGCCTGCCCGAAATCCAGTCCGAATTTGGCGTCCACCCGGCGCGCTTTATCAAGTAAATCGCTGCCGTCGGCTGCCATCTCTTCTTGTGTCATTTCAATTATTCTGCCGAGCAAGGTACCTTTTTCAAATTGCTTACCGATTAATGTTGCCCAGTGTTCTTCCAGTTCCCTGTGCAGCCCCTTGTCATATCCATGCAGTTTCCTGGCATCGCAGTGGCATGGCATGCATGAATCGGCGATAAAGTGGCTGAGCATGAAGAAATACATTGCGGCCGCTTCTTCCTGTGTACAGGCGCCTTTTGCCATATAGCGTGCGAAACGGATGGGGCCCGGAATCAGTTCATCGATAGTTTCGTTACCCATCAGTAGTAGGTCCTTCATCATGGTGCTCATGGCCATAGCGCGGTTGGCAAGGTGTTGTCCGGGCTTGTCGACATCGCCCCTGTAGG
Source organism: Dehalococcoidia bacterium (assembly GCA_034429715.1). Taxonomy (GTDB): domain Bacteria; phylum Chloroflexota; class Dehalococcoidia; order GIF9; family UBA5629; genus CAIMUM01. The sequence goes on along the minus strand of DAOUFR010000052.1, from coordinate 4,412 downwards.
ATGCATTCCACCATTCATCATCGAGTGATTCGTCGTTTGACAGGAATCCATATGCTTTCCGGTATTCACCGATGTGGCTCAGCAGGTCGGCCTTGCGGCAGACGAAACGTCCGACAGGGTCATTTTGTATCGGTTGTATCTTAAGTATGTGGTTGTCCGTGCTGCTGCCCGAACCGCCCCTCTTCGCATCGATGTCATCCGGGACCCAGGCGCCGACCGACGCCAGCCGGGCCAGCGGTTTCAACATTTTTGCCAGGTTCGCGACCTCTTTTTTATCTTCCAATAGCGCGATCGAACGGATGGCTATCCATGAATGCGTTAGCTGGTTCATCTACTCACCCCTCCCGAATGCCCATGCCATTACTGCCACCGGCCTTTCTTGTGTTATCCGTCATATAATTCTAACATACGTACTTCTTTTATGTTTATACATAATATTGCCACCTGGTTGACTGTATCGATAATAACCTATAAGATATATGCAAGGGAAGTTTTGGTGTGGTGCTGATGAGCAAAAGGAAATCCCTTAATGAATGGTTGGCAGGTGTGTGATGGCGGATGTTTCAAGCGGACAGCAGCCTAATGTTTCAAGCAGACTTAAGGCGGAGGATCTGGAGGAAAGGCTTCAAAAAAAGGAAATCTATATAGTTGACCATCTTTCCGGCTTTCAAACTGTATTCAACGATTGTATTGATTTAATTGCCAAGGCTCGAAGCAATATTAAGAGTAATGATTTGATCCAGGCCAACAGCATGTTGCTCAGGCTGGAGGCCAGGATTAAGACAGCCGAAAAGAGCCGTGAACTGCTGGTAAAGCACTGGTTTTGGCTTGCGATTAGTGTCTATAACATAGGATTCTTGTTAATCGCCGTAGCGGTTGGCTGGTGGGCCATGTTGCTTCTATCTCCGTTAAGAACACCAGCATCCGATAATACAACTCAGGTCGGTGCAACAGCATCCGATAATGCAACTAAGGCTACTGTAGCAGTATCGACCGACAATGTTTCTACGGAAAAGACTGCGGAAAAAGTTATACCCCTTCCAATAGTTTACTGGATCGTATTAGGTTTTTCCGCCGGCATACTTGGTGGAGTAGTGATCGGTCTTTTCGGACTGGTATACCATGGTGTACAGGGAGATTTCTCCAAGGACTACCTCCCATGGTACTGGTTGAAGCCCTTAAAGGGAGGGCTGGCCGGCGCGGTTGCGGTTCTACCCTTTCTTGCCGGTCTGGCGGTTTTCCAGATTATTAGTGATTCACAGGTACAGACAGCCGTAGCCTATATCGCCATAGTATCATTTCTCGTAGGCTATTGTGAGAGAAATTTCCTTCAGTTGATGGACCGCATCGGAACAATTATTTTTAAGCCGTCGGACAGCGCAGGAAATGGAAATAGCCAGGCAGCGAAACCTTCTTAGGCTCGAGCATGAACTTTGCCCTTTTACCGGATTGCCGTCATCAATAAGTAAATCAGCGGGATCGTCGCAAGGCTCAGAACGTACATCGCGATAGTCAGCGCTGAAGCGAGAGCTCCGTTGCATCCATATCTTGCGGCGATCACCGCCGCCACCGCGCCCGCCGGCATGGCCGCCTCTATGACCAGTACCTGTTCCTCAAGCTGCGGCAGGCCGAATAAATACGCCCCCGCCAGGGCTATCAGGGGCTCGCATATCAGATTGATACAGAAAAGGGCTGCGATCGGAGGCAGAAGCTGTCTGACCGGTATCTTCTTCAGCATCAGGCCGATGGCAAACGCCGTAAATATCTCCAGCGAGGCGCCGATAATATTGAAGAGCGTGCTGACGGTCTTCATGGCCGTGTCGTGCCAGGGCAATTTTAAGAAAGAGCAGGCGATGCCCAGCACCAGTGCGATAAAGATAGGGGAAAGGAAGAACTGGGATATCGAGGACAGCACGCTTTTACTGTCAGCGTGCTCCCTCCCGAAATACATGGCGACGGGGATTGCCAGCAGGAACAGCGGTACCCCGGCGCCCAGCTCGCTGATGATCAGCGCGTCCTGCATCGCTTCGTGGTTGTTGTGAAAGACCTGCATAATCAGGGCATAACCGAGAGTGGATGAGCTGCCCCAGCCGGATACAAGGACAAATGCGCCCAGCGATTTCCTGTCCATTTTCAATATCCTGCCTGCAGCGAAACCGAGGGAGCAGGCTATTAAGATGGTGATGAACATAATCAAAGCGGGCAGCAGCTTATCGACCTCAAAAGAGCGCCTGGCCAGGTTGATAAATATCAGCGCCGGCAGGGAGAAGTCCGTTACGAGACGCGAGAAGAGCGATTGATGTTCGGTGGACAGTATGGAACGGTTTCTCAGCAGAAGCGTGAGCAGAACCAGCGCCACCAAAATGAAAAGCGATCCGAGTAGTGTATAGAAATAATTCATTTGAGTTTTAAAGCGGAATCCCCCGCTCCAGGAGTAGGCGATCAAAGATTCCGCGCGGACTGCCATTGATGGTCAACTCGATTTTAGGCGCCCTTGATCCTGCGCATTTCACGATCAGAAGGGAGTCATAGAGCTCCTCTATCTCCAGATCGAAGGCTGCCTCTTGAATCTCCGCGCGCCTGACGCGGCATCCGTTGACGCCGAAAGCTATACCGCGTGCGGCATCGATAAACAGGTCGCCCCAGCGTGTCTGTGCCAGCGCGGCTGCCGCGACCGCTGTGCCGGCGCCCCAGTCCGGCATGATATAGCCCTCGATCTTGACGTCCAGTCCCACGTGACCGTAGTTCTCGGCCACGGCGCCTCGGTCGGCCGGGGACATGGGGCGCACGTTAGCCGGCGCCACTTTGCGATGTTCCTCCAGATACATGAGCGTGAAGGCCGCGCGCAGTGCGGAGATGCCGCGCTGGAACAGTTCCGCCTCGCCGGTGATCTCGTACCATTCCATCAGCAGTATGGCGAAAAGGGCCTGCCGCGCGTCGTTCCATTCGGCATCGTTGTTGATGCTGGAGAATCCCCCGCGTGTGTCAATATCCAGGAAGGGCGCGTCCCAGATCTGCTGGAACAGCAGCAATGTATCCAGTGCGGCGCGTCCGTAATTCAGGTACCGCTGCTCGCGCGTGCATCGATAAAGATTGCCCATCAGATCGGCGGTCCAGGAGATGCATAATGTGCCCTGGGGTGGGATACCGGTGGAAAGGTCCCTCCAGCGCAGCGATTTGGGCGCGCAGGAGAAGAATACCTCTGTGTCGAACCATATCTGGCGGGGAAAGACCTTTTCGATGAGAAAGTCGGCAACCCGCTGCGCCGCCTGCAGATACTCCTCTTTGCCCGTTGTTTGGTAGAGCAAGACCAGGAACATCCCGGCGGCCGCGCTGGAGGCGCTCTCCGCCAGCGCCGGATCGGGTCGGAGGGTCCCGTCTTTCCTGACCCTGACCCAGGTCGGGACCGCGCCCGAAGGCAGCTGTGAGCGAATGAAGAAATCGCCCAGGGCCTGGCAGCGCTCGCGGAAAAGAGGTTTTTCAGTATTCAGATAACGGTCTGCGGCCAGCATCCACCATCCCGTCACCGACGCGTCGGGTGTATGATAGCCGCCGGTGTAGCGCCAGACGCGCGAGCCGGACACCCAGCCGGGATGTTCGCCGTCCCCTGAGAAAATGGAGGGAAAGATGCCGGCTGCTGAGGGCGCGGACAGCGCAAGGTTCCACATGCAGCGTGCACGTTCCTCCAACCCGCGGTCGCGCCATGCCCGGCCGTAATGCATCAGGCCGAAGGAGGTGCGCACATTGTTGAGGAACATCGTGTTCCAAAGGTGAAGATGTATGCCGCGGCTGTTCCATTTAATCAGCTCGATCTTCTCCCTAAGGGAGAGCGTCGGTGTAAAGAGGTAGTTCAGGGCGACGCCCAGTGTGGTATCCTCAGGTAGCCTCTTTGAACCCTGGCTGAGCCCCGGGCGTACTATGCGGCCGCACAGGCCTCCGCAGTCCTTTCCCGAGAGGCTGAAGCCGCGCCAGAGTCCGTAGCTCTCCAATGTGTTTTCGAAGGACAGCCGCGCATACTGCTCGTAGGGCAGCACTTGAGGAGTTATGGAAGAGGTAAGCTCTTTTAATCCGTAGCGCTGCCAGAGGAAGCGCAGCACCGGCTGATGTGAAAAAGGTCCGGTATCAAGGTCGAAGAGCAGTGTAAACCCCACGCTGAGAGTATCGCCGGGCTGAAGGAGGGCTGCCGACCCTGTGGGGGTATAGAAAATATGGCCGTGCGGCCTGCAATCCTGCATCACGTAACTCAGCCTCGGGGCGAGGTCGTCCCCCTTGCGGGGAAGGTCGAAGTCCATTGCGCTGCGCAGGGGATTTATGGTGTAAAGATCGAGGTTGGGCACCAGTGCAGCCTGCAATCCGGCATGCCTCGCTATCATGCAGGGCGAACGGAATGCATGGTCGCCGATGACGTCTTT
>DAOUFR010000051.1:0-7037 GCA_034429715.1 Dehalococcoidia bacterium | reverse complement strand
CGGATGGTCCATTTCCCTGGCCACGGCCAGCAGCGCCATCATCTCATCTTCCGTGGCCTTGCCGCGGCGCACGGCTTCCTTTGGATTGCGGTTCTGCTCCTCCACCATCCGGATTGCCTTGCGTTCGGACACGCGGTCATGGAAGATCAGCCAGGCGGCCAGCACCAGGCCGGTCCTGCCCTGGCCGGCCGAGCAATGCACCACCGTCTTCTCGCCCCTCTCCATCGAGTTGTAAAGAAAATACATTATGTGGCGGAGCGCCTCGCCGCTGGGAAGTTGCATATCGGGAGTGGGCGCCCACAGCACGTTGTCCGGCTTGAAGGCTTCCGCGTAAAGGCCCAGCAGTCCCCCTTCCACAGGATAGTATTTGAGCTCTTGTTCGGGCAGCAGGCAGACGACGCGCTGGATGCCCTGCTCTTTAATGAACGTAATCCAGTCGTCCACCACATCCCGGTGGATGAACTTGCCGGGGTTCCCGGGCCGCTGCGAACCGAAGACCAGCTTTTCGCCCTTCGCAGCCGGCCCGAATCCATACTCAGCCATATGATACCGTGTCTCTTAATCGGAAAAAGCTATAATGCCGATGATAACCAGGTTCACAACAGGCACAATGAAGAGCAGGCCCCACCAGCCCGGCTTGCCCCTGGCCTCGGAGATCTTCCACCACAGGATGACCAGGAAGATGATATTTACATAGGGGATCAGGCAGAGCAGCAGCCACCACCAGGCCTTGCCCGCGATCATACACATCAGATATATATTGGCGATGGGTATCCAGGCCAGCCAGCCGTTAGGTGTATTGGTTTTCCTGGCTATGGTCTGCAGACAGACAGCCATAAAGATGTAGCAGGCGATGCCGAAGATGATCCAGAAAGCGATCATGCCGCCGTTCGGGGCTGATTCATACATAGCTCTTGTACCTCCTTTGCAGGATTATATATCACGCGCTTGCGTTGTTACAATGACCGGGATAGGTATGGCTGCGGGCGGTTTCCAGCATCGCTTTCACATTTTCGAACCTGGCATCGATGGGGCACTCGCAGCCCGTGCTTAAAATGAAACCGCCGTCCCTGCCCACGATTTCGTGCAGCCTGTTGCAGTAATTCACGACTTCTTCTTCCGTGCCGAGCGCAAGCAGGGATGCCGGCACATCGCCCATAATGCACATATGGCCTTTCAGTATCTCCTTGGCCTTGAATATATCGGTCGTGCTGTCCAGTTCGCAGATGCATTTGCCCCGCGGCAGATCTTTAAGATAGGGGAGATTGAGCGTCCAGTCGGTGTCGAAATGCAGAATACTGATCAGCCCGGCGGCTGCGAAAGCATCGGCCATCTTCTTGATGTAGGGAAAGCCGAACCTTTCAAATATCCTGAGCGGATAGAAACTGCCGGATCCGCGCTCCAGTGGAAAGAATACATACTTCAGACCGGTGGCGGCGGTGTCGTCCAGCACGTTCTGTATCAGGTCATCCACCATGGCGTCCATCACCGCCTGCATCTTGTCCGGGTGCCTGTAGAGGTCCAGCGTGAACTGGTTGAGCGTCCTGGACAGCGAGAGGATCATGGTGGGATCGCAGGTGGTTGCGCCCGACATCACCGGCACGCCTTTGTCGCGCCATATATCCACGTGCTGCATGTATATATTGAGGAGCTTCTTCTGGGTGGCATCGATTTTCTCCAGGGGACGTCCCGTTGCCCTCGGCAGGAACTCGGCTAAAAATCCGTTCCAGCCGCGGTTGATTATGGTCTCATAGTCCTCCGGGGTGAATATCTCCATCTCAACAGCCTGCAGGGCTTCATGCTCCCCCGCCTGTTTGCCCGGCACCCGCATCGGCATGGGCGCCGCGGAGATCTTCCAGCTCGAATTCACCCAGATGAGGTTTGCGGCAAGCTGCCCGTCCCAGCCGCCCAGGGCATCGAACGTATCCGCCAGTGCCTTGATAGTGGTCTGCGGGTTCTTGTAACCATCGCTCTGCGGAACGCCCTGATATCTGAGGGCAAACTGGGCGATCAGAGGGACCGTGGGCACCATGTCCGGGACCCCCAGTGATATGACGGTTTCCAGGCGGGTGGTCCTTGTTATCAGGTTTTCTTCCACTTTACTCGCTTCCCTGAATATTGCATACGGTGCTGAAAATCAATCAATCATAACTAAACTGAATGGCCTTATCAAACTTAACCGCTGATATGATGTCTGCCCTGGCGCAAAACATATTCAGAACACTGTGCCGGACACCCGGGCGGGAGTCCCCGAGCTTCAAATAAACGTCGATCTGCACTATAATTAGCAGGCCAAAATCTTATATTCGATCAGGAGGTTCCATGGATCTTTCAGTCTGGGGTATTGTTCTCAATCTGCTGGGACAGGCCTGTCTTGTTATAGTCGTTTTTTACCTGCTGTTCCAGATCAGGTTCTTCCGGCGCATGCTGGAGGGGAGACCCAATCTGCTCGACCAGCTTATACTGGCCGTAATCTTCGGCGCACTGGCCGTCTACGGCACCTACAGTGGCGTGCAGACGTCCGGAGCCATCGCCAATATCCGTAATCTCGGCCCCATGATCGCAGGCTTCCTGGGCGGGCCCTGGGCCGGCCTGGGCGCGGGACTGATCGGCGGCGTCCACCGTTACTTCATGGGAGGTTTCACCGCTGTCCCCTGCGCGCTCGGCACCATAACCAGCGGTCTGATTGCCGGTATAATCTATGCGCTGCTTAAAGGCAAAATCGGCGTCTGGAAGCCAACCCTCTATGCATTCCTGATGGAATGTGCGGACATGGGCCTGCTGCTGGTGATGGCCCAGCCCTTCGACAAAGCACTCAACCTTGTATCCATCATAGCCGTTCCCATGATACTGGCCGATACAGCCGGTATGGTCGTTTTCTCTTTCATGCTGGGTAAACTGAAGTCTGCCCGCTGACGACAGGCGCCGCCTTATTCCGCTATACGATTATAAGCGAATTGACGGAAGCGTCCGGAAATCCTTATTATTATCGGGTTGGCCTAATTCAGGCCGGCAGCTTATGTTGGAGAGGACCGGACGATGTCAATAAAGATAACGGATACCACCCTGCGCGATGCGCACCAGTCGCTGATCGCTACACGCCTGCGCTCGCGTGATATGCTGCCCATCGTGGAGAAGATGGACAAGGTCGGATTCTTCTCGCTCGAGATGTGGGGCGGCGCCACCTTCGATACGTGCATTCGCTATCTCAACGAGGACCCCTGGTTCCGCCTCAAAGACATCCGCAGCATCGTCAAGCACACTCCCCTCCAGATGTTGCTGCGCGGGCAAAACCTGGTGGGCTACCGGCACTACGCCGACGACGTGGTCAGGGAATTCGTGCGCCTTGCCGTCAAGGACGGCATTGACGTATTCCGCATTTTCGACGCCCTCAACGACATCAGGAACATGGAGCTGGCGATCCACGAGTGCAGGAAATACAAGGTACACGTACAGGGCACGATCTGTTACACCATCAGCCCGGTCCACAATGAGGAAGGCTTTGCAGAAATGGCCCGCCGGCTGGAGGAGCTGGGCTGCGACTCCATTTGTATCAAGGACATGGCGGGGCTGATCTCGCCACCCGGAGCCGCCTCCCTGGTCGAGGCCGTTAAAAAGAAAGTCAAAGTTCCGCTGGACCTGCATTCCCATTGCTCCAGCGGCATGGCGCCCATGAGCTATCAGGCTGCAGCGGAGGCCGGCGTTAACATCGTTGATACCGCCTTCTCGCCCTTCGCCTGGGGCACCTCCCAACCGCCCACCGAGAGCGTAGTGGCCGCATTCCAGGGCACGCCCTGGGACAGCGGGCTCGATCTGGAGCTGCTTTACGAGATAGGCGAGGACTTCGCAGCCATGGCCGGAAAGTACCGCTTACTTCTCACCGCCGAAGCCACGCGCCCCAGCGTCAACGTGCTGCTGCATCAGATACCGGGCGGCATGTATTCCAACCTGATCAGCCAGCTGCGTGAGCAGAATGCTCTGGATAAGATCGGCGCCGTCCTGGAGGAGATACCAAAGGTGCGGGCCGATCTCGGCTATCCGCCGCTGGTGACGCCCACCAGCCAGATCGTGGGCATCCAGGCCGTGCTTAACGTGCTCAACGGCGAGCGCTACAAGAAGGTCACCAAAGAGGTCAAAGACTATTTACTGGGTTATTACGGCAGGCCGCCCGGCGAGATAAATGCCGAGGTACGCAAGATGGTGGCAGGGGACAATAAGATCATCAGCGCCAGGCCGGGGGAGCATATCGAACCCGAGCTGGCGAAATTAAAGGATGAAGCCCGCAAACTGAACATTCTGCATAAGGAGGAGGACCTGATAACCTTCGCCCTCTATCCGCAGGTGGCGGTCAAATTCCTGCGCGGCGAGGGCAAGGAGGAGGTGCTGGGCGGGCCGGCGCCGGCCACAGCGCCCGGCCAGTCGGCGCCGGAGATACCCAACGAGTTCAGCGTAGATGTAGACGGCGAGGTTTTCAATATCAAGATAACCCCGGTGATGGGCACAACTGTGGATATCAGCCGCAAGGCCAAGGCCAAAGAGATACCCAAAGGCGCCGTCCTCTCACCCATGCAGGGCATGGTGCTGACCGTCAAGGTCAAGGTGGGCGACAAGGTCAAGGAAGGGGACACCGTGGTGGTCACCGAGGCCATGAAGATGCAAAACGATGTACACACCTCCCATTCAGGGACGGTCAAGGAGATCTTCGCCTTCAACGGCGAGATCGTGAATAAGGACGATGTCCTGATGGTGATCGAATGAACCAAATCCGTAGGGGCGGGTTTTTAAACCCGCCCGATTGCGGGCGCACCTGAAGGTACGCCCCTACATCGGTGAATTATTATATGGGTAAATCATAATGTTGAAGAAGGTGCTCGTCGCCAACCGGGGCGAGATCGCAATACGCGTGATGCGCGCCTGCCGCGAGCTGGGCATCCGCACGGTGGCCGTGTACTCCGAGGCGGACAGGGACGCCATTTTCGCCAAGTACGCCGATGAGGCCTACTGCATCGGCGCGCCGCCGGCCATCGAGAGCTACCTCAACATCAAGAAGATCATCGCCACCGCCAAAGAGAGCGGCGCGGACGGCATACATCCCGGATACGGGTTCCTGGCCGAGAATCCCAGCTTCGCCTATTCCTGCGAGCGCGAGGGCATCAAGTTCATCGGACCCTCCAGCCGCGTCATCGAGCTGATGGGCAGCAAGATAGCCGCGCGCAAGGAGATGAGCAAGGCCGGCGTGCCCATCACCCCGGGCACGAAGGACGCGGTCAGCGAGTTCGAAGAAGCGAAAAAGATAGCCGAAAAAATCGGCTATCCCATCATAGTCAAACCTTCGGGCGGCGGCGGCGGCATAGGCATGACCATCGTGAATAGCGAGGCCGATCTTAAAAAGGGTCTGGAAAGCTCCAGCAAGATAGCCGCCAGCACCTTTGGCCTGCCCGAGATATACATCGAGAAATATATTCAGAGCCCGCGCCATATCGAGGTACAGATACTGGCCGACGCCCACGGCAACGTCATCCACCTGGGCGAGCGCGAGTGCTCCATACAACGCAGGCACCAGAAGCTGATAGAAGAAGCGCCCTCCCCCGCCGTGACGCCGGAGCTGCGCGCCAGAATGGGAGAGGTGGCGGTGCGGGCGGCCAGGCAGATCAAATATGAGAACGCCGGCACCATCGAGTTCATCTTCTCACAGGGCGAGTTCTATTTCATGGAGATGAACACGCGCATACAGGTCGAGCATCCCGTGACCGAGATGGTGACGGGCATCGATATCGTCAAGGAACAGCTGCTGATCGCGTCCGGCGAGCGTCTCAACGTGAAGCAGGAGGACGTTAAAATGAACGGGTGGGCCATCGAGTGCCGCATCAATGCCGAGGACCCGCTCAACAACTTCGCGCCCTCACCGGGCAAGCTGCGCGGCTACCGCTCACCGGGCGGCGTGGGCATACGTGTGGACAGCGGCGTGCACACGCGCTATACCATCTCACCCAACTACGACCCCATGATCTCCAAGCTGGTGGCCTGGGGCCGCGATAGAAACGAGGCTATTGAAAGAATGAGGCGCGCCCTTTATGAGTACGTGATAGTGGGCGTTAAGACCAACATACCCTTCCACAAGGCGGTCATGGAAAATCCCCGCTTCCGCAGCGGCGAGCTGGGAACGCATTTCATCACCCAGGAGACGACGCTGATCGACGATATGCAGGCCATTATGGCAAGAGAGAAGCCGCTGGAGGAGAAGCTGTCGCAGGTATTCGACGACAGCAAACGGGCGGCGGCGGTGGCGGCGGTGGTGGCCTATACCCAGGCGGCCCAAAAAGGCGCCCGCGGCGGCACAAACTCATAATTTCATTCTCAGGTCATTGCGAGAAGCGCAGCGACGAAGCAATCTGCCACGTTCATAAGACGGAATATCCCGCCTGTACATATTGCCGATATGTAATATTTTATATTACAATTGTAATAATTATGATTACGCAAAATGAAACGGGCACACTTGCCGCAACGCTTTTCGGCAAGACAAGACGCCTCGTACTTGCATTGCTCTACTCTCATAGCGACGAGCAGTTTTACCTGCGCAGAATCGTCAGGGAGGCGGGAGCAGGTCTCGGGCCTGCGCAGCGTGAGCTTAAGCTGCTCACAGCTGCGGGTGTAATACAGCGGCAGGAAAGGGACGGTCTGGTATATTATCAGGCCAACCGGCACTGTCCCATCTTTGTTGAGCTCAGGAGTCTGGCAGATAAAGGAGTTTTTACATCCTCTACCGGCCACAGGAAACCCAATGCTGAAGTCCCCCAGGGCAAACTGGCAGCTTTCTGCCGGCAGCATCATATTAAGCGACTGTCCTTTTTCGGTTCCGTACTGAGAGACGATTTCCGTCCCGACAGCGATGTGGACGTCCTGGTAGAGTTTGAAACCGGCCATACGCCGGGTTGGGACATCGTTTCAATGGAAGACGCGTTATCATCCATGCTGTCCCGCAAAGTGGATTTACACACGCGCAACGATCTCAGCCGCTACATTCGCGACCAGGT
>DAOUFR010000050.1:0-5048 GCA_034429715.1 Dehalococcoidia bacterium | reverse complement strand
ATGGTGGTGCACACTCAAACGCCCAGGGTGGTGGCGGCCCGCAGGGTGATAGTGGAGCTCCTGCTCACCGCCCATACCGGGGACTGCGTGAACGACACCAATGCGGAGAATTGCGCCCTGCATAATCTGGCCTCCGACTACCAGGTGGGCGCCCCTCGTTTCAACGTGAGAGTGCCCCGCTTTTATCCGGCCGAGGAAATGAATCCCTATGTCGTCCGCAACCTTTCCAAGTGCATACTCTGCCGCAAATGCGTGCGGGCCTGCGCCGATATCGCTCACAAAAATATACTGAGCGTCGGATACCGCGGCTTCAGGTCGAAGGTGGTCACAGGATTCGATGAGGCCTTAACGGCAGAAGCCTGCCGGGACTGCGGCATATGCATCGAGCACTGCCCCACCGCAGCGCTGAGCGCCGCGCCCGGTTTTAAAGCAGTGAAAGGAGGTGCAGTAAGATGAGCGCTGCCACAAAAGGGACACCAGCCTCTACAGTCAACCGTGTGGAACTGCTGCCCTCGCTGAAACAGGAGCTCGTTAATAACAGTAGTCTGTCTAAAACAGTGATGACGTCCCTGGCCGATAAAATGGGACTCCCTCTCAACGAGATCTACAGCGTATCCACCTTCTATTCATATCTGCCGGTGGCGGCTGCCGGCAAGAATATCATCCGCGTGTGCGGATGCCTCCCCTGCGATCTGAAAGATGCGCAGGGCGTGATAGCGAGCATTAAGAAAGAGCTGGGGATCGGGCCGGGACAAACCACAGCCGACGCTAAATTCTCCTTAGAGCAGGTGGGCTGCATCGGCGCCTGCGACCAGGCCCCCGCCATGCTGATCAACGATACACTGTACGGGAACCTGACCCCGGCGAGGATAGCGGAGATATTGAAGTCCTTTAAATAGAAGCACTTCGGCAGATTGAATCCAAGGAGGTTATAAGTGGCGGAAAAACGCATTGTGCTGAGCAACTGTGGAATCGTGGATCCGCAGGACATCGAATCTTATCTCAAGGCGGGAGGCTTCAAGGCTTACGAGAAAGCATGCAAAATGAAGCCCCGGGGAATAGTTGAGGAGATCAAAAAATCGGGACTTACCGGACGGGGAGGAGCGGGCTTCCCCTGCGGCCTCAAATGGGAGCTGGCCCGCAATACCAAGGCCAGGACGAAATATCTCATCTGCAATGCAGACGAGGGTGAGGTCGGCCAATTCAAGGATAAATACTTACTATCCAACGATCCATTCACCCTTATCGAGGGTATGCTCATCGCCGGCCTGGCCATCGGCGCGCAGCAGGCGTTTATCTACCTCAGGGCCGAATATCATTCTATCTTTGACCTGCTGGCTACGGCGGTAAAACAGGCCGGAGAGAAAGGCTTTTTGAAGCACACGGACATACGGGTGTTCGAGGGCGCGGGCGCATACGTCTGCGGAGAAGAGTCGGCACTGATGAATTCCATCGAAGGCCGGAGAGGCGAATCGCGCTACAAACCGCCCTATCCTCCCACCAGCGGCCTGTGGGACATGCCCACCATTATAAATAATGTAGAGACGCTGATGAACGTCCCCCATATCATCAACAACGGGGCTGCCTGGTTCAGCGCCATGGGGACCAAGCGGAGCAAGGGCTCCAAGGTGTTCTGCATCAGCGGTGATGTCGCCAGGCCCGGCATCTACGAACTTGAGATGGGGAGCTCACTCAAGGAGCTGGTGGTCGACCTGGCCGGTGCGGCAGGCGTCAAAGCGGTGCAGGTCGGGGGTTCCGCCGGCACTATCCTGCCTGTGCGCATGATCGATACACCGTTGTCACATGAGACATGCCTGGGCTCCGGAGCGGTGGTCGTACTTAACTCGGACCGCGACATCATCGACATGGTGTACAACGACATCCGTTTCCTGCATGAGGAGTCCTGCGGCAAATGCACCCCCTGCCGCGAGGGCACCGAGGTCATGCTGGAGATACTGGGCAGAATGATCCGGGGGGATGGCGAAGCGGGAGACACAGACAAGCTGGAGGACCTGGCCAGGGCGATGGCACTGGCATCGATGTGCGGCCTGGGTCAGGCGGCGGCCGTGCCCGTGCTGGACTCGCTCAAACATTTCCGGGATGAGTACACCGACCTGATCAACCAGTCTCTGTTCCTGCGAAGCTACCTGGGCAGCGAATTAAATAAATCTATGGAGGCCGTGATATGACCAAGCAGTCGGAAATCGAAAAAGAACGAATGAGAGAGATGTTCGACAACCTGAATGCGGACAAGTACCCGCTGAAGGAATACAAATACGTAGGTGCGAAAATTCCCCGAAGGCTGGACGGCCTGCCCAAGGCTTCGGGTGAGGCTGTCTACGCCATGGACATGCAGCTTCCGGGCATGCTGTACATGCGCTTCATGACTTCGCCTTATCCGCATGCCAAAATACTCAAGATGGACACCAGCAAGGCGGAGAAGCTGCCTGGCGTCAGGTACATACTTCGTTACGATGATCCAGAGTTGCCCGAAACGGCATCTCTTGGTCTGTTCCCGGGTTTACTTAGGAACGCCACTCCACTTCCAGGTGTTGCTCATTTCCAGGGAGAGCCGGTCGGCGCCGCCGTAGCAGCCGATACGGAGGCCATCGCGGAGGAGGCGCTTTCCCTGATCGAGGTCGATTGGGAGGAACGTCCTTTCAATCTCGATGTGGAGAAGGCTGCCGAACCGGATGCCCCACTTTCAGATCCCGAAAAATATCCGGACGGTAACCATTGGAACCGGGGCATCTATGATACGATGATAAAGGGCGATACGCAAAAAGGATTTGCGGAGGCGGAAAAGGTAATTGAATTCAGGATGTCGCGTACAGCCAATACGTGGGTGTGGCCGGAGCGTCCTTGCGGGATCGTTAAATTCGATGGAGACCGTCTCGATGTATGGATAAAAATCCAACATGTGCATCATCCCAAGCGACATATCCATGAATGGTTCCCCGATATTCCAATAAATAAAATACAGACGTATGTTCCCTACCAGGGAGCAACGTTTGGGGGATTTATTGGCTGCGACGGGTACATGGGCGGGCTGTACAACGCAGTTGTCGTAGCTAGAAGAACCAGAAGGCCAGTGAAATATATCTACAGCCGCAGGGATGATTTTTACGGAGGCTCTCAGGATGAGGGTGTTTACTATACTAAGGTAGGAGTTAAAAAAGATGGCACAATAACTGCCATTGACGCGACCATGTATGGAGCATGTACTCAGTGGCCCGTTTATCATTCGGCGCTACATTTTGCTGAAAACACAAGGGTACCCAATATCACAGGACAAACCAAATCAATATGGATCAATAAAGGACCGACGGTTCCGGTACGCTGCGAGTTGCTCTCTACGTGCACGACACTAACTGCAGTAACCAACCGTGTTGCAGCCGAATTGGGCATGGATCCGACAGAGATAGCGCTCAAAAACGACGGCTTTGAAGGGCATGATATGGCCTGGCTTAACGAGGACAAGGAAAAACGTGGATTCGATGCGCGCGACAGTCTGAAGGAGTGTATTGATAAAGGAAAGGCCGCTTTCAAGTGGGACCAGTCATGGCACAAGCCGGGCACCCGAAAACTCTCCAATGGAAGGATGCACGGCGTCGGCTTCGGATGGAGCCACGAGTGGTCGGACTCGAGTGGTGGAGGTGCTATCGCAATCCGTATCGAGCGAAAAGACGGAACGGCCAACTTGCTTGGCCTGGGCAGTAATGTAGGTAATGACCCGGATAGTACGTACTGCCAGATTGCGGCTGATGAGCTGGGCTTCCGCCTCGAGGATGTGAGCTGCAATCCACAAATCGATCCGGGGGTTCACAGACATAATCCCGGTGCAGCAACAGCTTTGTCTATTAACGGATGGGCAGTGCGTCATGCAGCCAGGATTTTAAAGCAGAAGATACTGGAAGCGGTCACCAGCCCTACAGCCCCCTCCCAACGGGGAAGTTTTAAACCGGCTTTCCCCGGTTACAAACCGGAGGACCTGGATATTCAAAATAGCCTCATTTTCGTCAAAGATGACCCTTCTAAAAAGATGCCGATATCCGAGTATGTGAAGGATGATACATTAGGTAACAGCCCCATCACCTCACCGGAAGCCCTAGGTACGAGGTCTGCTTTTACGGAACCTCTCTATGCCATCGGCTACCACGCGCAGGAAGGAGGACAAAATCCACATAGTCCCAGGCCGAAGCTGTGTCGTCAGGCCCACTTCATGGAGGTCGAGGTCGATACCGAGACTGGCGAGGTCTTCGTCACCAGAGTAGTCAATGTAAACGATGTGGGCAAGGTCATCAATCGCATGAGCTGCGAGGGACAACAGTATGGCGGCACGGTTATGGGAGTTGGCAGGGCTAAATACGAAGAGGTGATTCACGACCCGGTCACCGGCGTGATGCTCAACGGGAACCTGATCGACTACAAAATCGCTACCACGCTTGATACAGGACCTATCTCGACAATACTGGTGGAGACCGGTATGGGCTACGGACCTTACGGATCAACCGGTATCGGTGAGGATATTGGTACGGTAATCCCCGGACTTCTGGCACCGGCGGTTTATAACGCTATAGGTGTTTGGGTCGAAGACTTCCCCATCACACCGGACAAAGTGCTGAAGGCGCTGGGAAAAATTTAGAAATGAAATTGTGTAGTTCATGAGAGGAGGACGATAACTTGAGTAAAGAGACCAGGACTTTCACCTGCCCCTACTGCGGGGAATCACTTGAGACACAGGACGGGCTGAAAAGCCATGTCTTCAAATCGCACAAGGGCCGCGGCCTGCCCGCTGCCGAGGGCCGCATCAAACTGACTATCAACAAGGCGGAGCACACCTTCCTGGTGGAGCCGAACTGGACCCTCTACTACCTCATCCACGACAAGCTCGGCCTGACGGGCTCCAAGCAGTTCTGCGACCGCGGCGCCTGCAGCTCCTGCACCATGATCGTGGACGGCAAACCCGTCCTCTCCTGCATGATGCTGGCCATCGAGTGCGACGGCAAGACCGTCGAGACCGTCGAGGGCATCGCAGCCGACGGCCA
>DAOUFR010000049.1:0-52520 GCA_034429715.1 Dehalococcoidia bacterium | reverse complement strand
GGATTAGAAGGTCAGTTTCATACTGATATCCAGGGCCCTGGCGGAATGTGTCAGTGCGCCTATCGAAATCCAGTCAACACCCGTTTCCGCGATCAGCCGCACGTTATCCAGGCTCACTCCACCCGAAGCTTCCACGATTGACTTGCGGGCGATCGATGAGACCGCCTGCCGCATTTGATCTAGGCTCATGTTATCCAGCATGACGATGTCTGCCCCTGCTTCGGCAGCTTCTGCAGCCTCCTCAGGATTGGTGGTCTCGATCTCGATCTTGATAGTTCGCGGTGTTTTGTTCCTCGCCTGGCGGATAATCTCGGAGATGCCCATTCCCCGGCGGCGAAGTACCGCTATATGATTGTCTTTGATAAGAACCATGTCTCCCAGGTTCATGCGATGGTTGACGCCACCGCCGACGGATACCGCATACTTCTCCAGCAGGCGCAATCCGGGCAGGGTCTTTCGTGTATCCAGTATTTTGGCAGGAAGACCCCTGACCGCCTCAACATACAAAGACGTTTGTGTCGCAATACCGCTCAGGTGCTGAAGAAAATTGAGGGCCGTGCGCTCGCCTTTTAAAATATCGGCTATATCGCCCTCAACCCTGGCCGCAATATCTCCCGGTTTGACCCGGTTCCCGTCTGCCATCAGGATGGAAAATTTTAAAAATGGATCGATGATATTAAATACCAGCCTGGCTGCTTCGAGACCGGCCAGTATGCCTCGATCCTTAACTATGAAGCTGGCCGTGCCTATTACACGGGCAGGGATCAGCGCATTGGACGTGACGTCACCGCCTGACAGGTCCTCGTCCAGCGCCCTTTCAACCAGGTCTTCCAGTTCAGGGATATAATCGTTTAATTGCAGCAAGGATTAACCTTCTTGTTTATGGATTCATCAGGTAGATCGAGAAGTTGAGGGCCGTGGCATAACTGACCCAGAGAATATAAGGAATCAGCAATAATGACGCGGTTCTGGATACACGGTAAAAATTTATCATGGTTAGAAGGATGGCTGTCCACAATGGCACAATCACGACAAGTCCCCAGAGCGGAGATTTCAGCCCGAAGAAGGCGTAAGACCAAAGCATGTTGAGCACAAGCTGAATGATGAAGATGATCAGTCCTTCTCTGACATGAAAGACCTTTATACCCTTACGCCATACAAGGAACGCCGATATGCCCATGAGGATGTAAAGCAGGAACCACACGGGGGCGAACAGCCAGTTGGGCGGCGTGAAAGAAGGCTTTTCCAGCAATATATACCAGTTTGGTATGGCTGACCGCGTGAAAAGCGAGCCGATGAAACCTGCGCCGAAGCAGGCCGCCAGGCTGATCAGCAGCTTGATGATGTCGCTCAGTCTTTTATTGCGCATTAGTACTGAACCAACTGCAGATAAACATTAAACGCCGGACATATGAGGCATTCGAAATCTTGAGAAATAATATATCAACAGGCTGACGAACTCAAATCGTATGACCTGCCGGGCAGAACGGACCTTCGTTCTGTGCAATCCCGGGATCGGCCTCTCTATTCCCCGCTTCTTGCGGCCTTCAGGAATTGAGCACAACACGTGTTAAACTGCTGAGACCTGTTTGTTTGCCTCCAAATTGCTGTGCTAAAATCCCCTCTGCACTGCACCGGTCGAAACTACCCCTCTGCTATTTGATATGAAACTCTATTATATAAGCCAGTTACTTCACGGCCTGCCTGAATTTGAACGGCTGCTTGAATCACTGCCTGATAAGCGGCGTAAAAGGGTGAGGTTATCCCTTCCCGACCAGGCTACACCACTTGTGGCGGCAGCTATTTACGGTCGATTCGACAGGACAGTTCTGTTTGTCACAGCTCATGCCGAAGCTGCCAGGCGTCGCTTTGAACAGATTAAGCTGTGGCTGCCCGACACGGTTGCGCCGCTGTTTTTCCCGGAAGCCGGCCTGCTCGGCAACGGCTCTCCGGACGATCCTGTTATCAATTCAGAACGGATAAAAGTAATCTCTCTCCTGGCCGGCTGCAATAGCGCGGATGAAAGTCAGCAGTCCTCTTCCTTTATTATGTGTTGTGCGGCGGCTCTGATCAGCCGGTCTGTGGGGCGGGACAGATATAAATCAGGCTGCATCAGGATTAAAAACGGTATGAACATGAATCAATCCACCCTGCTTGAGATGCTGCAATCGGCGGGGTATAAATATGAGGATGTTGTAGAGATACCGGGCACTTTCAGCAAGCGGGGCGGCATCGTCGATGTGTATCCCTGCGGTCACGACTCACCGGCCAGGATCGAATTTTTCGGGAACGAGATAGAAAGCCTGAGGTTGTATGATGCAAGGTCGCAGTTGTCGATGGAAAAAGTGCCGGTTCTATTTATACCTCCCTCAGAGGAAATGTCCAATGACGGTACTGCCAATTTACTTGATTATCTGCCGGATGAGGCGATTCTGCTATTGGACGATGTCCAGCAGATTGAGTCCGAGGTAGAGCGAATCAGGGCGGAGTTCAGCAGTCCCGATCAATCCGCAGCTGGAGAGTCGGGTAGGGCGGCTGGTGGTTTTGAGTGGGAGGAGATTGAAAATAAAATCAGGGGCCGGGGCCGGGTTGTGGAATTCAGCCGCTGGGATGAGGCAGCAGTGCGGGATGAGCAACATTATCGTCTTCCTATCAGGGGCGCCCCTGATTTCTCGGCAAAATTTACGGCATTTTTGGATAGACTATTGGAATTGAGGCGGGAGAGTGGCAGGGTATTGATCGTCAGCCAGCAGGCTGAAAGGATAAGGGAATTGCTGCAGGAACGTGATATCGGCATAGACGTTTTAAAAACACTTGAAGGGCTGCCGGCAAGCAATTCTATCGTCCTGTTGCAGGGTTCTCTGGATGGAGGGTGGCAGCTTGACAATGAGTTATTGCTGCTGACCGATGCCGAACTTTTCGGGAACATAAAGCGGCGTCGTTTTGCCAAAACCAGACCAGTCAGGCACCACCTTTTCCTCAACGATATCAATATTGGAGATGCAGTAGTACATGTTGAGCACGGCATCGGGCGCTTTGCTGGAACCGTCAGGAAAGTCTCTGTGGGAGTGGAGAGGGAATACTTGATGCTGGAATATGCTTGTGGAGATATGCTTTATGTACCTGTAGATCAGGTCGACAGGGTGAGCCTTTATATTGGCGGGAGTGAGAGAACTCCATCGCTGAGCAGGCTGGGATCACAAGAGTGGATCAGGACGCAGCAAAGGGTGAAGGAATCTGTGGCAAATATAGCCGGCGAACTTATTGAACTGTATGCCGGGCGAACCGCAGGAGGAGGCATTGCTTTTTCCAGGGATACACTCTGGCAAAAAGAACTGGAAGCTTCTTTCCCCTACGTAGAAACTCCGGACCAGATGGAGGCCATCGAGGCAGTGAAAGCGGATATGGAATCGGCGCGGCCGATGGACAGGCTGGTTTGCGGCGACGTGGGTTATGGAAAAACTGAGATTGCTCTGCGCGCCGCCTTTAAAGCTGTCATGGATAGCAAACAGGTTGCAATTATGGTGCCGACCACAATCCTGGCGCAGCAGCATATGAGCACTTTCAGCGACAGGTTAAAGCCCTTCCCTGTTAAAGTTGCTGTGCTCAGCCGCTTCTGCTCGGCCAGGGAACAGGCGGATGTGATCGCAGGGCTGGCGGAGGGTTCGATAGATATCTGCATAGGCACGCACAGGATGCTACAAAAGGACGTGAGGTTTAAAGATCTCGGACTGGTGATAATTGATGAGGAGCAACGTTTTGGCGTGGTGCACAAGGAGCATTTCAAGAAAATGAGGCAATCGGTTGACGTGCTGACCCTGAGCGCCACACCTATACCCAGGACGATGCATATGGCGCTTTCGGGTATCCGCGATATGAGCACAATTGAGACACCACCGGAAAGCCGTCTGCCTGTGATCACACATGTGGGCGAATACAATAGCAGGCTGGTTCGTGAAGCATTGCTGCGTGAGCTGGAACGGGATGGCCAGGCGTTCCTTGTACATAACAGGGTTCACAGCATCAATGAGCTGGCATCAAAGGTGGCGGAGCTGGCGCCGGAGGCCAGGATATCGGTGGCGCATGGTCAGATGGAAGAGGACAAACTGGAAGACATTATGTCTGAGTTTATGCTGGGTAAGAGCGACGTGCTGGTTACAACAACTATTATTGAGTCGGGTCTTGATATGCCGAACGTAAATACACTGATCGTTGATAACGCAGATAAAATGGGGCTGACTCAGCTGTATCAGCTGCGTGGCAGGGTAGGACGCGGCGCAAATTCGGCTTATGCCTACTTCCTATTTGATTCGGGCAAAAGCCTGACTGACCAGGCCATTGAACGGCTGAAGGTGATCGCGCGGGCCACCGAGCTGGGAGCAGGCTATGCCATAGCTATGAAAGACCTTGAGATAAGGGGAGCGGGTAATTTGCTGGGAGTTGAGCAGAGCGGCAATATCGCCACTGTAGGATTCAGCTATTATTGTCAGCTGCTTGAGGAGGCGGTTGAAGAGATAAAAGCCCGGCGCGAGGGCCGCACCCTTCCGAAAAGGGTGGAGCCGGCCAGCGTCACAATTGATTTAAAGATACCTGCTTTTATTCCGGATCATTATATCGAGAATACCCGGACGAGATTCAACATCTACCACAGGCTGGCCGGCATGGTCACTGCGCAAGAAGTATGCGATATAAGTGAGGAACTGATCGACAGGTTCGGCGATATGCCGGAAGAGGTGACCAATTTGTTGTACGTTGTGGAATTGCGGCAGGCGGCCGTCGCGGCAGGAGTCGAATCGATCGTTCGGGACGGTGAAAATGTCACCGTATCCTGCGGTGACAGAGATATTAAGAATGCGGACAAAATAATTGCTTTTGGAAATAGAGCGGTCAGGCGGGGCAACAGACAGATCAAGATTGATACTGAGATAGCGGGGCACAGTTGGATGAAGCTGTTAAAAGAACTGGTACTGCAATTATCTTCCGCTGGAATATTGACCGCGGGGGAAAAAGGCGCTTAGTCCTCGATGCCGGCGTCCTGCAGGTAATCCATCATATCCTGAACGGTGACCAGGTTATCGGCGTCTTTCTCCGGTATTTCAAATTTATTTCCCGGTTTGCTGAAGCTGTCTTCAATTGCAGTAAAGAATTCGGCCAGGTCATCCGGGTCCATATTCAGATCGTCGATGAATGAAGCGGAAGATGCGATGGAAGCTGAGTCAACGCCCAGTTCATCAACGAGGATTTTCTTAATCTTGTCGAAAAGTTTTGACATCTGATATTACCGATCAATTATACGATGTGCGATACCTGTCAATCAATCTGTTTTTTTCGTTCTTCTTCCTTTGATATTGCTGTTCCAAGCACCCCGTTGATAAACTTGGGGG
The DNA here is from genome assembly GCA_034429715.1 of Dehalococcoidia bacterium. Lineage (GTDB taxonomy): Bacteria > Chloroflexota > Dehalococcoidia > GIF9 > UBA5629 > CAIMUM01. Next base: position 47,136 of record DAOUFR010000049.1, on the reverse strand, counting down.
AGGTCTCGGCGCCGAACTCCTTGGCAAGCTCTACTGCCTCATTGATAGCCACTTTGGCCGGTGTTTTGTCATCTAATAAAATCTCATAAAGCGCAATTTTTAAGATATTGCGATCCATACCCGCGAGTTGGTCCACTGGAAAGGCTGTAGCGTAGCGTTTAATCGTGCTGTTCAACCGGTCCTGGTTATCAAGCACTCCATGCACCAGCTCACGTGCAAAGTTGGCTCCCTCGCCGGTCAGCGCTTTCATGGAGAGCGTGCGTTCAAGGACGGAATCGGGGCTGTTGGCTGCAAATTCCAGTTCAAAGAGTGTTTGCAGTGCAACAATCCTGGCCAGACGTCTTAGACCTGTGGGCATACGATCACTGGCAGCCAGTCACTTGAGCTCGGCGGTCCCTGATTCAGAACCTTCCGCCCTTGCGCCATTTAACGATCTCATTTGTTTTCTCAGCGTTGCTGAGGTTAAAAGTCAATGCTCCGGGGCTGGTTGATTTAATGTATTTGGTCAGAATGTCTCCGGGACCAACTTCGAAGAAAGTGGTTATGCCGCGGGCAAGCATGGTCTCAACCGATTGCTGCCATTTTATGCAATGTACTATCTGGCTGATCAACTCCTCCTTGAGGGCCTCAAGCGAATGCATTGGCTGCGCTGTTACATTGGATACGACGGGTACCTGCGGAGTTTCATAATTAAATTGCGCTACAGCATTTATCATGCCGGCCAATGCTGGTTCCATCAATGAAGAGTGAAAGGCGCCGCTGACTCTGACCGGCTGCATGCGTTTTGCTCCTTTGACCTGCGCCAGCCTTCTGGCCTTGGCCAGCTTGTGCTCATCTCCGCTGATAACCGTATTATCCGGCGCATTGATATTGGCCAGTTCGACTCCGGTGGTAAGGCAAACACCTTCGACGGTATCTTTGTCGAGGTCCATAATTTGAAGCATACCGCCCGGCTTGCGGCGGCCGGCCTCGTTCATGAGCCGCCCGCGTTCGCGTATCAGGCGGACGGCATCTCCCAGTTTCATCATGCCGGATGACACCATGGCGGCATATTCGCCGCATCCATGGCCTGCCACCAGCGTGGGAGTTGGAAGTGATCCGCCGCTGATCTCCTCTCCTGCCCTTAGGCAGGCAATGCTAACGGTCATGATAGCCGCCTGGGCATTCATAGTTTGCGCCAGGTCCTCTTCGGGGCCCTCGAAACAGAGTCTGGATAGGGGGAATCCCAGCGCTTTATCTACCTCATCGAACACTTTCCTGGCAGAATTGTAGTGGACGTAAAAGTCGAGCCCCATTCCGACCTGCCTGGATTCCTGACCAGGAAATACATAGGCCACTTTTACATCTTCTACCATCTAATTCCCTCCTTGATTTACCATATCAGCTTTGCCGGCAACTTTTTATTTGCGTTTCTTTTTGGGGCTTTTGATCTCGATTACTTCCCTTCCATCGTAAGTGCCGCAAGACGGGCATACCTGGTGAGGGAGTTTTACACTGTGACAGCGGGAACATTCGATAATTGCTGCAGGGGACTTCGCAAGGTGACTGCGTCTTTTCCCCTGCCGTGCCTTGGGATATTTCTTTTTAGGAAGTGGTGCCATTTATATTTTGCTCTCCTTTTCTATCTGCGCTAATTTGTCCCACCTGCCATCATGAGATCGGCTTGTGTGACCACAATCCCCGCGAGCGAGTTCCTGGCCACAGACAGGGCATATGCCCGGACAATCCGGCCTGCACAACAGCCTGGTCGGTGTCGTCATGATTATATACTGTCTGATTGCTTCGTTTAAGTCAAGGATATGATTATCGGCGATCGTAAATTCTTCAGGCGGTGGATTAAGGTGAGCGCCCGAAGCGATATCAATAACCGGAAAGAATTCCTCCTCCATTATAAATGAAATTTGTTTTTTTACTTCTCCCAGGCAGCGTGAGCAGGAACCTTTGATATCAACAGAGAAGCTGCCTTCAGCGAGGATACCTCGGCTGGTGCGGATCAGTTCAATATTGCCTATAACGTGGTTCTCGCCATTTTCGCCGGCCAGTCCATCTATTTCGTAATTACGCTTTGCTCCGACCGGCTCCTTGAGGAGCTGGGCGACATTTATCTGCATTATGATAGATACGACTTCGAATTTGGCTCATTATAAGTAGAGATATGTGTAATGTCAAGAAAATAAAGGTAGCCGCGATACTGGCTATTGCATTAGCACTGTGCAGCGCGTCGGATATCGAGCCGTATAATATTTGATATACGGTAGTAACAACCGGTTAACATAAGATCATACATGTCTTGACTGAGCTTGATGAAAGGATTTAAACTGTCTACCGCCGGGGTGACAGCGGCATGTACCACCTGCGGGAAGAGTAAGTGTATGCTGACGATTTTAATAGCTGTGAATCACCCCCATCTACGGGAATTCAGGTCAAATTTCCTTGATCGCAGCTGAATTGCCGTTTTGACTGGTCCGCGGATATTTTCGGAAAGAATATTTAGGCGGTCAATTATTCCGGATAATGCTAAACTGTTCCTGTAAAGAACTTGAGAAGGAGTAAAGACACAGGGTATGAAAGTCGTATTTATTGAAGACATCTCGGCCAAAGAGAAAAAAGGCGATATTAAAGAGGTATCTGACGGATATGCCAGAAATTACTTGTTGCCCAGAGGTCTGGCCTTGCCTGCAACCGCGGGCGCTGTAAAAGCCGCTGAGAAAATCGCCCAGGAACGTGAGAGGAAGCGCGAGCGGATGCATGAGGAGTACGTTGAACTGGCCAGGCAGATTGAGGGTAAGGAACTGCGTTTCAAGGGAAAGGCCAGTTCCAAGGGCACTTTGCATGGATCGATCACAGCAGCCGATATAGCCGACAAGCTGTCTGATCTGGTCAATATAGACATCGATAAGAAAAAAATATCCATGAAAAGCTCTCTGCATAATATCGGAGAATATGAGGTCCAAGTAATTTTCAGCAAAGATGCGACAGCCAAAATTATGGTCATAATTGAGAGGGAAACAGCCTGAAGCTATGAGAGAGACCCTGCCGCCCTATGACCTGGATGCCGAAGAAGCGGTGCTCGGCTCACTACTGATCGATAGCGAGTCTATCACAGAGATAGACACCATAGTGGGAACCGAGGATTTTTTCAGCGAGCAGAACCAGTTCGTATTCGGCGCCTGTCGCAACCTGTTCCAGCGCGATGAAGCCATTAATCAAATCACGGTCGCGCAGGAACTGGTCAGGCTCGGTAAGCTGGATGACGCAGGGGGGGCCGCCTATCTCAGCCATCTCGTATCCATGGTGCCGACGTCCCTGCATGTACGGCACTACGCGCAGATTGTGTACCGGCTGGCTACCATGCGCCGCCTGATCAGCGCAGCCGGTCAGATCGAATCGCTTGGATATAAAGCTGATCCCGACGTTGATCTCTCTCTTACACGGGCGGAAGATATCATCTTCAAGCTCAGGACGAGACAGGGGCGGGGTGAATTTATTCCCATTCAGGATGCGCTCAACCGCTATTTTGAGGAAGCGGCCCACAGGACTACCCTCGATAGGGATATCCAGAATATCAAGACGGGTTTTAAGGCTATTGATAATGCCCTGGGCGGGCTGCAACGCTCGGAGCTGGTTATACTTGCTGCCAGGACCAGCATAGGTAAGACGAGCCTGGCCCTGAACATCGCCCGCAACGCAGCCGTTAATCAGAAGGCCTGTATCGCCCTCTTCAGCCTCGAGATGTCCCGGCGCGAGATAATCCAGAGGTTATTATCGAGTGAATCCAATATCGAATCGCAGCATTTCAGGAAGGGACGATTTTCAGACCTTGAGGAGCGCCTGCTTCAGCGTGACATAATACCCAGGCTGGCGGAGACATCTATTTATATAGATGATACTCCCAACATGCGTATCAGCGAGGTGCGCAGCAAGGCCAAGAGGCTCCATCTAAAACACAGTGTCGATATGGTCGTCCTCGACTATATTCAGCTGTTAAGGGGTGATTCCAAGAGCGATAACCGTGTCCAGGAGATGACCGAGATAACGCAGTCGCTTAAAGCACTGGCCCGTGAGCTGGACACGCCCGTCCTGGCTTTGTCACAGCTGAGCCGCAATATCGAGCACCGCCAGGAAGGTAAAAGATTGAAGCAGCAGGTCAAACCCCAGCTTTCCGACCTGCGCGACAGCGGCAGCATCGAACAGGATGCGGATGTCGTAATGTTTATTCATCGCTGGGACAAGATTTATTCGACTGAGGATGACTGGATCCGTGAATTCGGAGAAGACCAACCATATCCCAAGGGCATCGCACAGGTCATCATAGCCAAGAACCGCAATGGGCCTACGGGTGAAGTCCCGCTAAGGTTTATACAGGAAACAACCAAATTCGATAACTTTGACAGCAGCGTGGTTGAGGTCGGGACTTTATATTAAGGTATAAAGAATATGCCAGGAAGCAGTTTTAAGGGTTTTCCTCCGCGGGTCGAGGTGACTCCTCTGCCCAATGTGTTTTTCAGCGAGGTGTTGTTGAATATTAATAGTCTGCTTGAGCTGAAAACGGTTATGCAGATATTTTTCCTGCTCAGCCGCAGAAGAGGTTATCCCAGGTTTGTGAGCTTTGGCGAGTTGAGCCGTAATGCTGTGATTGAGAAAGAATTGTACAAAATGAAGGGAGATGCAGATATACTGCTGAGGGATGCTCTCCAATCTGCTGTCAAGCACGGTATTTTGCTGCATATCCCTATCAACGTTGACGGGAAATCGGACGAAGCCTACTTCATCAACAATCAGGCCGAAAAGAATACCATCGATAAGATAGTGAGCGGGGCTCTGAAGATACCCAGTGTGGAGATCAGGTATAAGGAGGAGCCCGCCAGTGAACAGCCCCGGGATATCTACAGCCTCTATGAACACAATATCGGTATGCTCACTCCTATTCTGGCCGAGGAGCTGCAGGAGGCGGAACACCGCTATCCTCCCGAATGGATACAGGATGCTTTTAGAGAGGCATTGAGAGCTAATGTCAGGAACTGGAAATATATAAACAGCATTCTAAAGCGCTGGGAACGCGAAGGAAAGAAAGATGGAAAACCTGTCGGAGATACTCAAAAAGAAAGAGATCCCGATAAATACATCAGCGGAAAATACGGACACATGGTCCGGCGATAGTACGGAGGAACCCGCACCGGACGGGCTGCAGGCGGAAGTCTGCCCTGTATGCAGGGGTACACGCTTCGTTCACCCCGTATTGCCCTCAGGTGATTCCGATTATTCGCGTCTGGTGCCGTGCATATGCGCGAAAGACGATATCAACCGAAGAAGAGCGGCACGCCTACAGGCTTTAAGTAATCTGGGGAACCTCTCAAAACTGTCTTTCAACAATTTGGCTCCGTTGGGACGAAGCAGCGACCCGGTATCGCAGAAACTATTTCAGCTCGCTTTGGATGAGATCCGCAAATTCGCGGAAAATCCGCAGGGGTGGATCGTGCTGGCCGGGCCCGTCGGCAGCGGTAAAACGCATCTGGCCTGCGCTGTCGCCAACCATCGCATAAGCCAGGGCCATTCGGCTTTTTATATCACTGCCGCGGAGCTGCTTGATCACCTCAGATCGGCTTACAGCCCCAGCAGTGAGATCGAATATGATGAATTATTCGAGCAGATCAAGAACAGCCCCCTGCTGATACTTGATAATCTGAATTACTCGGCAACAACAGTATGGTCCAAGGGTAAACTCGAGCAACTGCTCGAGCATCGTTTCAACGGCAGGCTGCCGACGCTTATCACAACCGGCATGTCGGTGGAAGAATTCGCCACTGATTATGCCGGCCATATGAACGATCCTGAGCTCAGCAAGGTCCTCATTTTGAAAAAGGAATCATCCAGCCTGCAGAGCCTTGACAGTCTCGATCTTGAGCTGCTCAAGAATATGAAGTTCAGCAATTTCGACAGCAAGCGTTTGAGCCTGCAAGAGGATGTCAGGCAGAACCTGGCACAGGCGTTTAACAATGCGCGTGAGTTCGCCCGGGCCCCGCAGGGCTGGCTGATTTATCAGGGTGTGAACGGGTGCGGCAAGACGCACCTTGCGGCAGCTATCGCGAACGAGCTTCGTGAATCCGGCAAAGAAGTTCTCTTTATCGTAGTGCCGGACCTTCTCGATCACCTGAGAGCGTCTTTCGCTCCCGACAGCCGGGTGTCCTATGATGCGCTGTTCGAAAAAATTAAGAAGATCCCTGTACTGGTGCTGGATGATTTCGGAGAGCATTCCGCCACATCATGGGCCCAGGAGAAGCTGTATCAAATAATAAACTACCGCTATAACGCCCGCCTGGCTACGGTCATAACCACCTGCCTGTATCTGGAAGAGATCGAAAACCGTGTCAGCTCACGGATGGTTGATCCCAGCATCAGCCTGGTGTTCAATATTATGGCGCCCGATTACAGGGGCGATATAAAAGCCTCGAGAACGGTGAGGTCACGTCCAAGGGCCAAGAATTAACCGGGCGCACCCGGTTCTTTGAAGCTGGCTGCTTTTCCTGATAAAATATTTTCTAATACGAAAGTGGAAAGCTCTATAGTAAATCAACCCGTATTGGTCTTGAATGAGAACTACCTCCCACTGAACATCTGCAAAGTTCGTCGGGCAGTAGTTCTGGTGCTGGTGGGGAAAGCCGAGGTGGTAGAGAACGGGCGAGGGTATTTTTCCGCCAGTTCGGGCAGTTACGAGATCCCTTCCGTGATCAGGCTTATTTATCTTGTGCGCAAGCAGACGCACCCGCGTAAGATGACCAAACTGGAGATATTCAACCGGGATAAATATACCTGTCAGTATTGTGGAAGGGAGGGGAAGGAGCTGACGCTTGACCATGTTATGCCGAGGCGCCTGAACGGAGAGCATTCGTGGGAAAATATCGTGGCGGCGTGTATCCCCTGTAACAGAAAGAAGGCGGGCCGGACGCCTGCTGAAGCGGGGATGCCGTTATTGAGGTCCCCTCGTGCACCCGGCAACATCGGTTTCTACGTGCCTTATCAATATTTACGCGCCAGATCGGAATGGGAGAAATACCTGCCTCACAAAAGGTGATATTTCCGGACTTACGGCTTTCTGGGATTGACGACTGTAGCCTCGGCATTGGGGACCTCGATCGTCATACCGGTTTCCAGTTCCACCATGAGTGATTCTTTAATCACGTTTCTGCCGACGATCTTGCCTTTCCCCATCTTTGTGAGGATCTCCTGCCCCATTTCGGGCAATTTCCCCTTCATACAGTGATACTGCTCATATTCATAGCTGAGACAGCATAGAAGACGCCCGCACAACCCCGAAGTCTTCATGGGATTAAGAGCGATATCCTGCTCCTTGGCCATTTTGATGGATACGGGCATGAATTCGCTGAGAAAAGAGACGCAGCATAGCTGGCAGCCGCATTTACCGACGCCGCCGATAAGCTTTGCTTCATCCCTGGCGCCAACCTGGCGCAGCTCGACATGCGTCCTCAGTTCGTGGCTGAGCTTGCGGACAAGCTCGCGGAAGTCAACCCGTTTCTCTGAATAGAAGAATATGATCAGGTGGCTGCCGTCCAGGTTGTACTGGAGGTAGATCACTTTCATAGGAAGGTTAAGGCTCTCGATCAGTTCCTTGGATTTGGAGAGAGCTTTCTTGGTGCGGTCCTTTTGAAATTTCGCTTGATTTATATCTTCAGGTGTGGCGATACGTATGACAGGTTTGAACGGCTCGGCGTTCTCGGCGGGAGTCACTTCCTTAACGCCGACGATCACCTTTCCCAGCTCGATGCCACGGTTGGTTTCGACAATGACCATGTCGTTCACTTTGAGATCGAATCCGGCAGCGTCGAAGGAATATATTTTGCCCGCCTGCATAAACCTGACTCCCACTACATTAGCCATCAGTTATTTACACCTGCCGAATTCATTGAGTAATCGGCTTTTTTCTCTTTCTTGGGCATATCCAGCATGATAACTTCGAAGAGAAGATGCAGGTTGGCATTATATGACAGGTTCGTCAGCATCTTGTTCAGGCTGTTGATGAATTCTTTGATCTCAAGGATTGTCAGCATATTTGCCCACGATTTGATGTCGTTCAGCTTATCCAGGTTGGTTACATCGTCTTCACAGTTATATTTTAGCAGCATTACGTCCCGGCACCATGAAAGCCAGAGCTTGATGACCTCTTCTACGCTGTTTCTGTCTGCAGGCATCTGCTGGATGTAGGCTAACCTGTCAGACCATGACCGGGTCAGGAGGCCGGAAAACTCAGTCAGTCTCTGGTCCCGGCTCTTAAGGTAGTCATCGTCCTTGAGGGCCAAAATAGCCCAACCGAGGCAACCGCCTGAGAGCCGCGATAATAATTTTATTTTATCGGGATTCAGTCCATCAAATTTATTCAGCCTGTTTTCTATTTCGGCGATTGCTACGGGCTTAAGCTCAAAGCGCTGGCATCTTGAAACGACCGTAGGCAGAAGCGCACTTTCCTGAGATGTGAGCAAGAGAATAATCACGTGCCGCGGAGGCTCCTCCAGCGTTTTAAGCAAACAATTAGACGCCTCCGCCGACATCAGGTCGGCATCGTCGATAATATAGACCTTGTAGTTGCCTTCATAGGGAGGTAAACTGGAACCTCTCTGCAGCAGCTCCCTCACCGTATCTATGCCGATCTCAGTTGCCTTCCTCCTGTCTTTCTGATCCCGGCCCGCATATTTATCGATGACGATTACATCGGGATACTTTCCCTGTTGAATGCGCTGACAGGCCCGGCATGAGCCGCAGGGGGATGCGCCTTCACCGCAGTTCAGGGCGCTGGCCAGATCCAGGGCAAGCGTCATTTTACCGACATGCGGAGGCCCCACCAGAAGGTATGCGTGAGCAAGGGAGCTCCTCGCTATGGAGTCTCTGAGAAATTCTATAATTCGATCCTGGCCGGCAGTTTGCCACATTTTAGGTATTATACAACAATTATATATAAAGGCTGTCCTGCTTTTGCAGGGAAACCTCGAGGGTATTGTTTCTTCGGAACAGCGTGTCCATTAATACGATTTGACAGATGACAAGATTACTGCTATATTATAAATTTGCTATTATGCCATTTCTACTTAGGGCGTCAAATCATTGTCCCGTATAAATATTCCAGCTATTGTCATCTTCTATTTAATTTGACAAAGCAATTCGCAGACGACCGGTAACTAATAGGACAGGAGAAGATATGTCTATTTCTATCGCCGCAGAGAATAACAACCTGCCTGTAGTCAAGAGTAAAAATTATGCCCGCCTGCCCCAGGTGCTCGAGATACCCAACCTGATACAGGTACAGCTTGATTCTTTCAGATGGTTTATGGAGGAAGGAATTAAGGACCTGCTGCAGGAAGTGTCCCCCATCAAGGACTTCACGGGCGGCAAGATGGAGCTTTCTTTCACGGGTTACGAATTTCGCCCTCCCACGCACGATGTTGCCACCTGCCGTGAGAGAGACATGAGCTATCAGTCAAATCTTTATGTGCGTGCCAGCCTGCTGATAAAAGAGACGGGGGAAATCAAGGAACAGGAAGTTTTTCTGGGTGAGATCCCTCTCATGACGGAGAATGGGACGTTCATTATCAGTGGTGCGGAAAGGGTGGTTGTCAACCAGTTGATTCGTTCGCCTGGTGTGTATTTTACCTTGGTGACTGAGGACAGCGGGAGGCGGCTCTGCAACGCCAAGCTGATCCCTGAGCATGGCGCATGGCTTGAGTTTGAAACCTCCGGCAAAGACGTGATCTGGGCCAAGATAGACGGGCGGCGCAAGATAGGTGTTACGACTTTGCTGCGTGCCATCAGCGGGGAGGGCGATCCAGAAGATGCGCTGAACTGTAATACGGATGAGGAACTGCTGGAATTATTCAAGGCCGATGACGATAATCCCGAGCACAAGTATATCTCTACGACAATCGACAAGGAGCCGGAATCGATCAGGACCAAGAAGGAATCGCTGATCGATATTTACAAGAAACTGCGTCCCGGCGAGCCGCCGGACGGCGACAGCGCCAAAAGCTTAATAATCAATATGTTTTTTCATCCCAGGAGATATGACCTGGGCAGGATAGGCAGGTTCAAGCTTAATAAGCGGCTGGAATACGCGGAACTTGGTTACAAAGTGACCTCACGCGCTCTCAAACCGCGCGACCTGGTTGAAATTATTCGCAAGATAATACAGATAAATAATGAAAAGGTGATGCCCGATGATATCGACCATCTGGGTAACCGGCGCGTCAGGACGACCGGCCACCTGATCCAGAACCAGTTCAGGGTCGGCCTCATCAGGCTGGAACGTACAATAAAGGAAAGGATGAGCCTGCAGAGCGATGATCCCACCCCCACTAACCTTATTAATAACAGGCCCATCATCGCCTCTATGAGGGAGTTTTTCGGCGGCTCTCAGCTCTCGCAGTTTATGGATCAGACCAATCCGCTGGCTGAGCTCACTCACAAGCGCCGACTCTCTGCGATGGGGCCCGGTGGCCTCTCCCGTGAGCGCGCCGGATTCGATGTGCGCGACGTCCACCATTCTCATTACGGCAAGATATGTCCGATCGAGACTCCGGAAGGTCCTAATATCGGTCTTATCGGTTCGCTGGCGACCTATGCGCGCATAGACAGTCTGGGCTTCATAGAGACTCCCTACCGCAAGGTTTATGTAGAATTGAGCAACACCTCTGAAATGCTGGCCGGCAGGATGCTGCGGCAGGATGTTCTCGACAGCAAGAAAAAGCCGGTGGCGGCGGCAGGCACGCTGATCGACGAATCTCTGGCTAAAAAGATTGCCGCGTTGCCTTCCTGCACCATCAAAATAGTACCGTATGTTTCAGGCGAGATCGAATATTTTACCGCTGACAGGGAAACCAATAAATGTATTGCACAGGCCAATGCGCCGCTCAATGCCAGGGACGAATTCATGGAGGAGCGTGTTGGCGCTATCCGGAGCGGAAAATATGTGACGGAGCCGCCCGAGAAAATCGACTATATGGACGTTTCGCCCAAACAGGTTTTCAGCGTTACCACGGCACTGATCCCTTTCCTTGAACACGACGATGCCAACCGTGCGCTTATGGGTTCGAATATGCAGCGTCAGGGCGTGCCCCTGGTCAAACCCGAAGCTCCCCTTATCGGCACGGGCATGGAAAGTGAGGTTGCCAAGTACAGCGGGCAGGTGGTCTACGCCGCAGAGAAAGGCGAGGTCGTGGCCGTAGACAGCAAGAGAATAACCGTCAAGAGTGACGGCAGGAAACGTGATTATAACCTGACCAAGTTTTACCGCACCAACCAGGGGACGTGCATCAACCAGCGCCCGGTTGTCAGACGGGGAGACATCGTCACGACCGGACAGGTCATAGCTGACGGGGCTGCCACTCAAAATGGTGAGCTTGCCCTGGGCCAGAACGTGCTTTGCGCGTTTATGACGTGGAGGGGCTACAACTTTGAAGACGCCATTATCATCAGCGAAAGGCTGGTAAAACAGGACAAATTTACCTCAATCCATATCGAGAAGTACGAGGTAGAAGCGCGCGAAACAAAGCTGGGCAAGGAGGAGATAACCAAGGATATCCCCAATGTCGGAGAGGAGAGTCTGAGGGACCTGGATGAGTTCGGCGTCATCAGGGTCGGCGCCGAGGTCGGGCCGGGCGATATACTGGTAGGCAAAATTACGCCTAAAGGTGAAACTGAGCTGACGGCAGAGGAGAAGCTGCTCAGGGCTATATTCGGTGAGAAAGCGCGCGAAGTGAAGGATACCTCGCTGCGGGTGCCCCACGGTGAGGGCGGCAAAGTGATCGAGGTAACGGAATTCAATAGCGATAACCATGCTGACCTTCCGGCAAACGTAATCAAGCTGGTAAGAGTCTGGATTGCCCAGCGCCGCAAGATCTCGGTCGGAGACAAGATGGCCGGAAGGCACGGCAACAAGGGTGTTATCTCTATTATTCTGCCGGAAGAGGATATGCCGTTCATGCCTGACGGCAGGCCCGTAGATATTGTGCTCAATCCCATCGGTGTGCCCTCGAGAATGAATATCGGCCAGATACTGGAAACACATCTGGGCCTGGCCGCGGACATCTTCGGTGAGAGGGTGATCAATCCCATCTTCGATGGTGCGGATACCGAGGCCGTTGAAGATGCGCTGGGCAAAGCATGGATCGTACGCAAGGCCCGGGAAGAAGGCGTTATAAACCAGGATCGCCTTGACGACGAAGGGCTTGCACTGGTCAAGAAATGGTTAAGTGATCATGTTATAAACGCCGACAAGGTATTTGATGAAAGCGGCAAGTATCATGGTGAGGCCAGGCGGGCCAGCCTGATATTGTGGCTGGAAAAAGAGATCGGCGGAAAGGGAGCGGTTCCCAGGGATATCAGCAAAGAGGAACTGGACGAGAAGGTGGAGGCGGAATATATGCAGACCAAGATTGTGCCGCCCACATTCGGCAAGATCCAGCTGCGCGATGGCAAGACAGGCGAGCTTTTCGACCAGCCGGTTACCGTGGGCATAATCTACATGATGAAATTGATCCACCTGGTGGATGATAAAGTTCATGCCAGGTCGACGGGACCCTACTCGTTGATCACACAGCAGCCTCTGGGCGGGAAGGCGCAGTTCGGAGGGCAACGCTTCGGTGAAATGGAAGTGTGGGCGCTCGAGGCTTACGGCGCCAGCCACACACTGCAGGAGCTTCTGACGGTCAAATCGGATGATGTCCAGGGCAGGGCCAAGGCATACGAGGCGCTGGTCAAGGGAGAGGATGTGCTGCAGCCGGGAGTTCCCGAATCATTCAAGGTTCTCTTCATGGAGCTACGCAGCCTCGGACTGGCGGTGGAGCTACTGAACGAGGAGGACCAGAGCATCAACCTGTTTGAAGATAAGAAAAAAATGGGCGGGCTGCCCAAAGCTTTGAGATAGGGGATATAAAGTGTTCGAAATAAACGATTTTAACGCAATACGCATCTCCCTGGCGTCGCCCACACAAATCGAGGACTGGTCTTACGGCGAGGTAACCGAGCCGGAGACCATCAACTACCGTACGCTTAAACCTGAGAAGGACGGTCTCTTTTGCGAAAGGATCTTTGGCCCGGTCAAGAACTACGAGTGCTATTGCGGCAAGTACAAGAAAATCCGCTATCGCGGCGTTACCTGCGAAAGGTGCGGTGTCACGGTGGAGCACTCCAAGGTGCGCCGTGAACGCATGGGCCATATTACGCTGGCGGCCCCGGTTGCCCATATCTGGTTTGCCAAGGGCGTTCCCAGCCGGCTGGCCCTCCTGCTGGATATATCCCCGCGCAACCTTGAGCGCGTGCTCTATTTTGCCCAGTACGTGGTTGTCTCAAGGAACGAAGAGACCTGCCGTGAAAAGCTGGAAGCTTACTATTCCCATAAGAAACAGTCGCTGCTCAACTCCCTGGAGGAGCTTGAGGCCAGCCATAAAGCCGATAAGCCCGATAAGGCCGACAAGGCTGATAAAGCCGATAAGACTGAAAAAGCTGAAAAAGCTGATCAGGAGAGCCTGGAGGAGAAGAAGCGAGCAATCGAGGAGAAGCTGGCCGATCTGGATAATGATAACAGGATCGATAATACCGAGATCAAAAAGCTTCATATGCAGGTATTGAGCGAGAACGAGTACCAGCAACACAGGGAAAAATACGGCGATGCCTTCGAGGTGGGCATGGGTGCTGAGGCCATACTCAATATCTTGAGGGCGATGAGCCTGGAAGAACTCCGTCAGCAACTGGTCAAAGATATAAGGCAAAGCGAAGGACAGAAGCACAAGAAATTAAGCAAACGCCTCCGCATCGTGGAAGCCTTCTGGCGCAGCGGCAATAAGCCGGAGTGGATGATCTTTACGGTCCTTCCGGTGCTGCCTCCCGAGCTGCGCCCGATCGTGCAACTGGACGGCGGCAGATTTGCCACCAGCGACCTTAACGATCTTTATCGCAGGGTGATCAACCGCAATAACCGTCTCAAGAAACTGATGGAGCTCGGAGCGCCCGAGATCATCGTGCGCAACGAAAAAAGGATGTTGCAGGAAGCGGTCGATGCCCTGATCGACAATGGCAGAAGGGGAAGGCTGCCCAGCGCCGCCAGCACGCATAAACTCAAGTCGCTTTCAGATATGCTGCGCGGCAAGCAGGGAAGGTTCCGCCAGAATCTGCTGGGAAAACGTGTTGATTACAGCGGTCGCTCGGTTATCGTGGTAGGGCCCGAACTCAAGCTGCACCAGTGCGGCCTGCCCAAGCATATGGCGTTGGAGCTTTTCAAGCCCTTTGTCATGCGCAGGCTGATAGAACAGGGATTCGCCCACAATATTAAAAGCGCCCGTAGACAGGTTGAGCGGGCCAGGGCGGAAGTCTGGGATATATTGGCCGAGGTGATCAAGGAGCGCCCGGTGATGTTAAACCGTGCCCCCACGCTACACAGGCTGAGCATCCAGGCCTTCGAGCCCACCCTGATCGAGGGCAGCGCTATTCAGCTGCATCCTCTGGTATGCTCGGCTTTCAACGCCGACTTCGATGGTGACCAGATGGCTGTACATGTGCCGCTCTCCAGGTCGGCCGTACGCGAGGCGCGGGAGCAGATGCTGAGCGTACACAATATGCTGTTGCCCAGCTCGGGCGAGCCCGTGATGACGCCCACTCTGGATATGGTACTTGGATGCTATTACCTGACTAATATGAAGCCGTCCACCGTGGACAAACCGAAGCTGTTCGGTGGACCCTCCGAGGCCATCCTTGCCTACGAGATGTTCAAGATCACAGGCGATGCTTCTTTCCCTGACCTGCATGAGGAAATACTGGTCAGGATCAAGGGATCTGAACAGGCGCCGGAGGAAGAGAAGAGCGATGCCGAAATAGAGGCCGTTGCAGAAACAGAGCCGTCGCAATATAAAGAGATGCGGTTGCCGGGGCCGGACAGCAGGACATTCAAGACCAGCATCGGACGCATCATATTCAATCAGATATTGCCGGACGAATTGAGATACCATGAACCCTACAATGGGTTCTGCAATTTTGCCACCAGCAAGGGCGACCTGCGTCGCCTTGTATCCGAGTGCTTTCGCTGGTGCGGCCGTGAAAAAACAGTACGTATGCTGGACGAGCTCAAAAGGCTGGGATTTGAGTATACAACCAAATCCGGCACTACCATATCCGCCAGGGATATAGAGGTGCCCAAGGTCAAGCAGAAGCTCATGAGCAGGGGAGATGAGGACATCGCCATCCTGCAGAGCCAGTACAACAAAGGCCTGATAACCGAGGAAGAATACGAGGCTCAGGCTATCGACGTATGGACGCGCACGACCAATCAGATAGAGGAAGAGATCAAAAAGTCGCTGGACCGCTACGGCGGCGTCTACATGATGGCCAATTCCGGCGCTAAAGGTAATATATCGCAGATCAGACAGATGGCCGGTATGAGAGGTCTCATGACCGACCCCTCCGGGCGCATCATCCCCTTCCCTATCAAGGCGAGCTTCAGAGAAGGCCTATCGGTGATGGAATACTTCATGTCCACCCACGGAGCGCGCAAGGGCCTTGCCGATACGGCGCTCAGGACCTCGGACGCGGGTTACCTCACACGCCGCCTGATAGATGTGGCTCAGGACTTGATCATTCTGGAAGAGGACTGCGGGTACTCCGGTGAAGGGCTTGTATTCTCAGCCGTCTACGGCGAAAAAGAGAAGGGGCTGCTGCCCTCGTTTGAGGAGAGGATCAAGGGCCGTCTGGCAGCCAGGGACATTACTCATCCGGAGACCGGTGAAGTCATCGTTGCCAAGAACGACATGATCGACGAGGACAAGATAAAGCAGATCGTCCAGGCCGATATTAAAGAGATAAGCATACGATCTCCGCTCATCTGCAACTCGAAGCGCGGCGTATGCCGCCATTGCTATGGGCGCGACCTGTCCTCCACCGAGCTGGTTAAGATCGGCACGGCGGTCGGTATCATTTCAGCCCAGAGTATCGGCGAGCCGGGTACACAGCTGACGCTGAGGACCTTCCACACAGGTGGTGTGGTAGGTATGGATATCACCACCGGCCTGCCGCGCGTGGAAGAACTTTTCGAAGCCAGGATCCCCAAAGGCAAAGCTATACTTACGGAGATAGACGGCACGGTGAACCTGAACGAGGTAGTCGAAGACGGGATTCTCAAGAAACGCGAGATTATCATTACGCATATCGAGAAATACCCCATCGATTACGATATACCTGCCGGCTATAAGACTCTGGCTGAGAACAACGCCTATGTCAGGGGAGGCGATGTTCTGGCTGAGCCTGATGCCTCGCTGGTTAAATCGGGGGAACAGGGCCTCAAGCCGCTGCTTGCCCGTGTAGACGGTGTGACTAAAATCGAGGGTGGCAAGATCACGCTGACCTACGAAGAGAAGGACGAGCGCAAATACGATGACATACCGGTGACCGCGCATATCCTGGTCAAACAGGGCGATTATGTTCGCGCCGGTGACAAGCTCATCGAGGGCGTTAAAGATCCGCAGGACATCCTTCATATCAACGGCAGGCAGGACGTGCTGCGCTACCTGATAGACGAGGTACAGAAAGTGTACCGTTCTCAGGGCGTGAACATCAACGACAAGCACATCGAGACCATCGTCAGGCAGATGCTGAGGAGGGTCAGGGTGGAGTTCTCGGGCGATACCGACCTGCTGGTGGGCGACCTGGTCGACAGGCTCGATTTCGAGAATATCAATGCCATGATGGAAGCTGAAGGCGGCGACCAGGCCGTTGCGAGGCCGGTCCTGCTGGGTATAACCAGGGCATCGCTGAATACCGACAGCTGGCTGGCGGCGGCGTCCTTCCAGGAGACGACCAGGGTGCTGGCCGAAGCGGCCATCTGGGGCAAGACCGACAGGCTTCACGGACTCAAGGAGAACGTCATCATCGGCAAGCTGATACCGTCCACCATAACCCTGACACAGAAGCTGGGCAAACCCATCAACAGGTTGCTGGAGGACAGTCCCGAGGTATTCGCCGAATCGGTGAGCAACTTCGTTAACCCCCTGGCTGTCGACGAGGTTGAGGCCGAAGAGCCGGCTGATAGCCAGGTCGAACAGGAATAACGATCGTTATATCAGTGTAATTCAGAGCGACCCTGCCGCTGAGGCAGGGTCGCTTTATTTCAGTAAACAATTACAACGTTCGGCAGCTAAACCGTGTGCTATAATGCTACTGAATAATTTAGGTGTATCCGGAATGCAGGAAGAGGAATCACCGCGCATAGTATCAGGTAAGCTGGGTCCGGAGGATACCACGCTCGATGCCAATCTCCGCCCCAAAAAGCTGGATGATTTTATCGGGCAGCATAAGGTCAAAGAGAACCTCGATATCGGGATAAAAGCTGCGCAGAAGCGTGGCGAGGCCATCGACCACATCCTGCTTTACGGGCCTCCCGGGCTGGGCAAGACCACGCTGGCTTTCATTATCGCCGGTGAGATGGGCGTGAATATCAAGGTCAGCTCAGGGCCGGCCATCGAGCGTCCCGGTGACCTGGCGGCCATACTGACCAATCTGCAGAAGGGCGATGTGCTCTTCATCGATGAGGTCCACAGGCTGAGCAGGATTGTGGAGGAGATACTCTATCCCGCAATGGAAGATTATGCCCTGGATATCATCCTGGGAAAGGGGCCGGGGGCCAGGAGCCTGAGGCTCAATTTGCCCCGATTTACACTCATCGGCGCCACCACACGCTATGCCGCTATGAGCTCTCCCCTGAGGGACAGGTTCGGCTCGGTGCACAGGCTGGATTTCTATGATGTTGATGCCATCGGCTCCATTATCAAGCGTTCGGCCCGTATATTGAAGCTGAAGATAGATGACGGGAGTATAGATTTAATCGCCTGCCGCGCCCGCGGCACCCCGCGCGTGGCCAATCGACTGCTTAAGCGCATCCGCGACTATGCCCAGGTCAAGGCCAACGGGGTGGTCACGCAGGAAGTAACCCTCGAGGCGATGGGCAAACTTGAGGTGGACCAGCTCGGACTGGATGAGATCGACCGCAAGGTGATGAGGACCATCATACAGAAATTCGATGGCGGTCCGGTGGGATTGGATACTATTGCAGCCTCTATCAGCGAGGAGTCCGACACGATAGAAGGTGTTTACGAGCCCTACCTGTTGCAATTGGGATTCCTGGAGAGGACGCCCAGAGGGCGGGTGGCGACCAGGCTGGCCTATGAGCACCTCGGCATAGCTTATAAAAAAGGGCGCTCTCCCCAGGGTTCGCTCTGGTAGAAGGGTGGCAGGCACAGTCCGGTATTTGACAGCGCTGCCGTATTTATATAAACTATTATTCATTAAAAGTCCTCTGGTGGTCAGAGCGAGGCGGAACCACCCGTTCCCATCCCGAACACGGAAGTGAAACGCTTCAGCGCAGACGATACTGAGGGAGGGATTCCTCGGGAAAATATGCCACTGCCAGGGACTTTTTTTATTGCCCTTTTTTCCGTGTAATTCGCTCCTGTCAGCTTCATTCGAAGCTGTTGTTCTTTGACTTGCCCCATACTACAACATATAATTCATAGTACACAGAGCCTATCAAGGCTACGTCTGAATCCCACTTTTCGAGGTTACTATGGCCAGTAGATTTGAGAAATTCTCGGAGCGTGCCCGCCGGGCGCTTACGCGCGCCCAGGAAGAGGCACAGCATTTCGGGCACAGCTACATCGATACGGAACATATATTGCTGGGATTGATCGCTGAAGAAGACAGCGTGGCCAGCCAGGTGCTCAATAACCTGGGCGTGGCGACCAGCAAGGTTCGTTCCGCCGTTGAGTTTATCGTGGGGCGCGGCGGGCGTCCCAATACCAACGAGGTCGGCCTTACGCCGAGGGCCAAAAAAGTCATCGAGCTGGCTGTCGACGAGGCGAGGCGCCTCAATCACAGCTATATCGGCACCGAGCACCTGTTGCTGGGGTTGCTCAAAGAGAGGGAAGGCTCGGCAGCCGGTGTGCTCGAGAGCCTGGGGGTCACTTTCGACAAGGTGCTGGCCGAGGTCAACAAGCTGCTGAACGCGGCCGGCGGTCAGGCCAGGGCTGTAACCAAGGAGGGGGCCAGGACCCCCATCCTGGACCAGCTCGGTGTGGACCTGACCAATCTGGCGCGCCAGGGCAAGCTGGATAACATCGTCGGCAGGGAAAAGGAGTGCGAGCGTATCATCCAGATTCTCAGCCGTCGCACCAAGAATAATCCTGCGCTCATCGGTGAGCCGGGCGTGGGCAAATCAGCCATTGTGACCAAGCTGGCGCAGCAGATCATAACCGGTGATATACCGGAGCCGCTCAGGAACAAGAGGCTGGTTACACTCGATATAGGATCGCTGGTGGCCGGCACCAAGTACCGTGGAGAATTTGAAGAGAGGCTGAAAAAAGTACTCGACGAGATCAAAGGGGCCGGCAACTGTATCGTCTTCATCGACGAGTTACACACTATCGTAGGAGCGGGCGCGGCTGAGGGCGCCGTGGACGCCTCCAATATACTCAAGCCGTCGCTCTCCAGGGGAGAGATTCAGTTCATAGGCGCCACTACCCTGGATGAATACCGCAAATATATTGAAAAGGATGCCGGCCTGGAGAGGCGGTTCCAGCCCGTGACGGTTTCGGAACCGACCGTCGAGCAGACAGTGGCCATTTTAAAGGGCATCAAACACCACTACGAGGATTACCACAAGCTGATTATCCACGATGAGGCTCTGAGTGCGGCCGCCTCCATGGCTTCGCGCTATATATCCGACCGCTTCCTGCCGGACAAGGCCATCGATATTATGGACGAGGCGGCATCGCGTGTCAGGATCAAGAAAGGGGTGGTTCCCATCGGCATAGCCGAGGCGCAGAAGGCGCTGGAGATCGTCAGGCGCGATAAGGACAACGCCATCGGCTCACAACAGTATGAGATGGCGGCTGAGTTGCGGGACCGCGAGGTGCAGTTGCAGGCCAAGATCAAGAACATGGAACAGGAGTGGCAGGATACGCAGAAGAAGGAGACTCCCATCGTGACCAAGGAAGACATCGCCGAAGTCGTCGGCATGTGGACCGGCATACCTGTCATCAGCCTTACCATGGACGAATCCGAGCGGCTGCTCAAGATGGAGGAGGCTATCCACCAGGATATCGTGGGACAGGATGAGGCCATCATCACCATCGCCAAGGCCGTCCGCCGCGCCCGTGCGGGGCTCAAGGAGGCCAGGCGTCCCATGGGCTGTTTCATATTCCTGGGTCCCACCGGCGTGGGCAAGACCGCGCTGGTCAAAGCCCTTGCCAAGTTCATGTTCAAGAGCGAAGATGCCATGGTCCGGCTGGACATGTCGGAGTTCATGGAGCAACATAACGTCGCCCGACTGGTAGGCGCACCCCCGGGATACATAGGCTACGAAGAGGGTGGACAGTTGACCGAGGCAGTAAGGCGCAATCCTTATTGCGTGGTTCTCCTCGACGAGATCGAGAAAGCGCATAAAAACGTTTATGACATCCTGCTGCAGATCATGGACGACGGCCACCTGACCGACGCCAAAGGCAGGCGGGTGGATTTCCGCAATACCATACTGGTCATGACGTCGAATGTAGGTGCTGAAGAGATTAAGAAAAATAAGGGCTTGGGCTTCAGCGTCCACTCCGACGAAGTTAAGAGCAGGCAGTCTGCCTACGAACATATGAAAGATATCGTTATGCGCGAGATGAAAAAGGTCTTCAGACCTGAATTTCTGAACCGTATCGATGCTTCTGTGGTTTTTCATGCGCTTAATAAGGAACATATCCGCCTCATAGTCGATCTCATGCTTCGGGAGGCGGTCAACTCCATGAGGGAAAAACAGATAATTCTGGATATATCCGACGCCGCCAAGGAATTCATAGCGGAGAAAGGATACGATCCTGATTTTGGGGCCCGGCCGCTGCGACGCGTTATTCAGCAAGAGGTTGAAGACCGCCTATCGGAAAACGTTTTGCAGGGTAAATTCGAGGCCGGCTCCAGGGTACTGGTAGACTACGACGGCACCGAGGTAGTTATTCGCAAGCTTGAGAAAGCCGTAGCGCCAGCCGCGGAGAGCAAATTGCTCGCGGGCGAGGGCAACCACCTGCTGGGCAGCAGCAATCCGTAAGCGGCGTAATACAATCGAATCATATAAGAGGGCGTGACCGGTCGAACGGCGCGCCCTCAATTTTTTGCGGGCTCATTAAAGAAAGTTGTCTCTGTTTTTGTTATCATTTGCTGGCCGATGGGCAAGCGGCAAGGGTATTGAAATTGGAAAAGCAGAAGTTTAAAACGGTCTTTGTCTGCCAGAAGTGCGGCAGAGAAAGCCCCAAGTGGGAGGGGCGCTGCCCCGGTTGCCAGGAATGGAACTGCCTGGTTGAGACCACTGTCGCGGCGAGCAAACGTACAACCGAAAGCAGACCGGACACGGCCGGCCGCCTGCTGGAGCTGGTGAAACTGAAGCGTGACGATTATTCGCGTATCAGCCTGACCATCGGCGAACTGGACCGTGTGTTGGGAGGTGGATTGGTCGCAGGATCAGTGGTGCTGGTCAGCGGCGACCCGGGCATCGGCAAGTCGACCTTGCTGCTGCAGGTGTCGGACGCGATTACTAAAAACAGAGAAGGGCAGGTTGTATATGTATCGGGCGAAGAATCGTCACAGCAGCTCAGGATGCGTGCGGAGAGGCTGGGTGTCAGGGGCGATGGCCTGTATGTCTATCCCGAAACCAATATGGAAAACATAATGGCCGGGTTGGAATCGATGCAGCCGTCGCTGGTAGTTGTCGATTCGGTTCAGACCGTCTACCTGGAGGATATCAACGGCGCGCCGGGCAGCATAAACCAGATCAGGGAATGCACTCTGCGCTTGTTGAGATGGTCTAAAAAGACGGGTGTGCCGGTCTTCATCTCGGGACATGTGACCAAGGACGGGTCCATCGCCGGGCCTAAAGCACTCGAACATATCGTGGATGTCGTGCTGAGCCTGGAGGGTGAGTCCTTCAACAGCTATCGCATATTAAGGAGCACCAAGAACAGGTTCGGCTCGACCAACGAAGTGGGAGTATTCGAAATGGGCGGCACCGGATTGACCGAAGTAGCCAATCCTTCGCAGTTTTTCCTGGAGTCATACGTAAACGGCGCCATCGGCGCTGCAGTTGTGCCGACACTGGAGGGCAGCCGTCCCCTGCTGGTCGAGATACAGGCACTCACCAGTTCGGCTGCCTTCGGGCCTCCCCGCAGGATAAGCAACGGCGTCGATTTCAACAGGCTCCTGCTGATTTGCGCCGTGCTGACCAGGCGCGCAGGCGTGGGATTGTATAACCAGGACGTCATAGTTAACGTCACAGGAGGTATAAGGATATCCGAGCCGGCCGCCGATTTGGGCATCGCCATGGCTATCGCCTCCAGTTTCCGCGATGCCAGGTCAATACCCGGAACTGTGGCGGTGGGAGAGATAGGATTGAGCGGTGAACTCAGGTCCGTCCCGCAGATGGACAGGAGGATCTCTGAGGCCGCGCGGCTGGGATTTACCAGGTGCATAATACCCGCGGCCGTTAAAAAAATACCTCGGGGACCGGACGGTCTGGAGATCATCAGGGCGGGCAGCATAGCCGAGGCCCTCAAGGCCGGCCTGGAGAAAAAGTCCGGGAAAAAGGATATTGACGATGAGTAAGGCGGCTGGTGGTGTGGTTGCCATAGTGGTGGGCGCCGGCAGCGGCAGCAGGATGGGCGCGGAGAAGACGTTTTTGAATCTGGCCGGGAGGCCGGTTATCACCTGGTCGGTTGAGGTCCTCCAGCATAACAAACACGTTAGCGAGATCATATTAGTTTTACATAATAATAACGTGGATGAAGGTAAATGCCTTGCGGCAGATCAGAGATGGTCCAAAGTGACGCATGTATGTGCCGGAGGCAAATTGCGTCAGGATTCGGTGAGGAAAGGACTGGAATTCGTCCGGGACTGTGAGCTGGTTCTGGTGCACGATGCCGCTCGCCCTTTTCTCACGGATAAGCTGATAGATGATGGCATTGAGGCTACGGATACCACCGGGTCCGCCGCTGCGGCTGTGCCGGTCAAGGACACCATCAAGCAGGTGGATGATAACAGGATCGTGTCTGCAACGCTGCCGCGCAGCCGGCTGATGGCGGTCCAGACACCGCAGGTTTTTCGATATAAAATATTGAAAGATGCCTACGCTTCGCTGTCCGGTGAGGTCACGGACGATGCCGCCGCCGTGGAGCGCATCGGCTTAAAAGTGAAGCTTTATGCCGGGGATTACGATAATATCAAGATCACCACCCGGGAAGACCTGGTGTTGGCGGAAATAATAGCAAAGCGAAGGTGATGGTATGAGAGCAGGCATTGGTTATGATGTTCATCCACTGGTGCCGGGACGCGCCCTGGTGCTGGGAGGAGTTAACGTTCCCTTTAAGAAAGGGCTGGACGGCTACAGCGACGCCGACGTGCTGGTGCATGCCATCATGGACGCCCTGTTGGGCGCGGCCGGATTAAAGGACATCGGGCATCAGTTTCCCTCGGATGACCCGCAGCACAAGGATGCTGCCAGCATTCATATGCTGGAGCATGTCGGGCGCAAGGTTGCATCGGCCGGTTATATTATTAAAAATATCGACAGCATGTTGATCGCTCAGGAGCCCAAAGTGGCGCCCTATATCGATCAGATGAGGCATAATATCGCCCTGGCGCTGCGCATCGATGAGGACCAGGTGATGGTCAAGGCCACTGCAACCGACGGACTGGGATTTGTGGGCAGGGGTGAAGGGATGGCCGCCTACGCCGTTGCCATGCTGGCGGAATAATCTTTCTTAATTAGAGGTGTTCCATGAAGATATTCAACACTCTGTCGGGGCAAAAAGAGGATTTTGCGCCCGTCGGCGGCGAGGTAAAGATGTACGTGTGCGGCGTGACCGTTTACGACGTCTGCCATTTCGGTCATGCACTCTGTTATGTGTCTTTCGACGTCATCAGACGTTACCTCGAATACCGGGGATACAGAGTGAAGTACGTGCAGAATTTCACTGATATCGACGATAAGATCATCAATCGCTCCAGGGAAAGGGGTATCCCCTGGCAGGACCTCGTGGAGAAATACATCGCCGAGTATTACGCAGATACCGACGCGCTTAATATCAAGAGGGCGACCGTCTACCCGCGCGCTACCGAGGAGATACCGAGGATACTCGATGTGATCAGGGTCCTGCTCGAGAAAGGACATGCCTATCGATCGGAGGGCAGCGTTTATTTCCGTGTCAAGAGCTTCCCGGGCTATGGCAAGCTCACTCACCAGAGCGCCGACGATATGCGAGTCACGGCTACGTCCGAGGCAGAGAAGAAAGAGGATCCTCTGGATTTCGCGCTCTGGAAGGCGGTCAAGCCGGATGAACCTTCCTGGCCCAGCCCCTGGGGAGAGGGGCGTCCCGGCTGGCATATCGAATGTACCGCCATGTCCACCGGTCACCTGGGCAACTCGCTGGATATACACGGCGGCGGGCAGGACCTTATCTTTCCTCACCACGAAAACGAGATGGCTCAGTCGGAATGCTATACAGGCGTCGTTCCCTTCGTGCGCATCTGGATGCATAACGGGTTCCTGCAGCTCGGCGCCGATAAGATGAGCAAGTCCCTGGGCAATCTGGTCACTATCAAAGAGGCGCTGGCGCGCAATTGCTCCGATGCCATACGCCTCTTCATCATCAGCTCCTATTACAGGATGCCCCTCCGCTACAGTACGGAGGCGCTGGACGCTGCCGAGGCCGGTATAGAGCGAATGCGGCAGGCGCTTAAGGCGGAAGGAAAGCCGGGTGGTGTCGTGCTTGAAGCAGAGCAATTCAAGTCCCGCTTCATCGAAGCCATGGACGACGATTTCAACGCGCCGCAGGCGGTGGCGGCCATGTTCGAGCTCGTGCGGGAGATCAATCGAGGCAACGAGAAAGGCCTGGATATCGAGGCGGCGCAGGAAATGCTGAGGGAACTGGCAGGTGTGATCGGTTTCACTTTACAGGAGACAAGGAAGCTGCCTGAAGCAGAGGAAAAAGAGATAGAGGCACTGATTGCCGCACGCAGTGAGTACCGCAAGGCCAAAGAATGGAAGAAGGCCGATGAAGTGCGCGACCAGCTGACCAAAATGGGCGTAGCAATCGAGGATACTGCCAGGGGAACTGTCTGGAAGCTGTCGCGTTGATTCAAGTTTTGTATTAGGTCATGTCGATAGTTGAAGACGGTGGTTTACACCTGTCTGGCTATTTCACATGCTCTATATGTATAGCAGTATTCCTTTTTCTGAGCCTTCCTGAGCGTTTACAACATTTGTGGCCATTTCTTGAACTCTGTATGGATAACAATCAGTTTTTTTTCAACTCCATGCAGAGGGTTGATAACGTTCTTAAGGAACTTAGAGAAGGCTCCAATAGATTCAAACCAGGCCCAGGCGCTTATATCATAAGTGCCTGATAGCAATAGAACTTGCCGCACTTCGTCAATTTCGCACAGTTGATCTGATATTTGATTGAGTACGTTGTTTTCAACTTTTAGAGCTACTGAAACTACAATTGTTTTACCGGTGCGGAGGTTTGGGATAGCCAGTATGCGGATAATATTATTGTTTAATAGTATCTTTAGTCTGCGCTTGATAGTGGGAGTACTGATATTGAGTTTCTTTGCCAGATTGCTTGTGCTTTGACGTCCGTCTTTTTCAAGCTCTTCGATAATCTTCATATCAATTTCATCAAGTCGTTCACTATTCCGTTCGATTGAATCGACAGCATCGTACAGTCTAATTGACGCATGTTTCAGATATTCTGTGCCAATTAATGTGTCTATATCCAGCACACCCCTCATCGGATAAAGAGTTGTATTTAGAAATCTGGAATACGATTCCACAGATTCAAACCAGCCCATGCAGACTATGTTGTAGTAGCCGGCGGCCAATGATATAAATCCCACCTCCTTCTCCCCCGCCAATATATCAGCAGTCCGTAGGATCGCATTGGTCTCCACTTTAAGCAAAATGCACACAGTCAATGATGTTCTTACATGATTTAATTGAACAGCCTGTATACGCATAATGCGGTGTTCTATGAGCTTGTTTATCCTTCGACGGATAGTCGAGGCACCTATGTCCAGCTGCTTGGACATTTTGCTACTGCTCACATAAGCATCGCTTTTTAAGGCGCTGAATATTTTTTTGTCGATATCATCCAGCTGCTTCATGGTCAATATTAATAGCATATATAACGAATATTGTAAATAAAATGCTCAATATCGATATTGAAATAGTCAAAAAGATATAAACATTAAATATAAATGCAAAATACATTGACATGAGTGATTTAAATGATAATATAACTAAAAGGGTAATTTGGAATATGAGACATGGTGAGGAGGGCATGATGGTTAAAAAAAGACTAATTGGTATTAGCGTTGGTATAGGAGTAATTGTAGTCCTGCTATCTGCGTTTGTACTGAAAACACTATATGATGCAGGGCAATTCAAGTCTTTAATATTCCACTCCGACTACATATGCTCAGCTGTGAAACTTGCCGGGCCGGAAGATATTGTCATTGATCACGAAAACGGGCTGGCCTTCATTGGCTCATTTGACAGGAGGGCATCAATCCGAGGTGAACAAGCTTCAGGCGGTATCTATGGGTATTCGCTGTTAGCAGATAAACCGGAGTTGGTTAATCTAACAGCAGATTTTACAGAACAGCTTCATCCGCACGGTATCGATCTATACATTTCGCCTTCCGGTGAGCGATTTCTGTTTGTAATCAATATGGGTGGCACAGGAGCATATGTTGGAACGACCGAGGGGAGCACCGTCGAGATTTTTAAGTACGACGATGGAAAACTGAATCATTTGGGATCCGTTACATCGAGTCTCATCACTTCTCCTAACGATGTCCTGGGTGTCGGGCCGAGGCAGTTCTATTTAACCAATGATCACGGATTGAATGATCAACTTGGTAAAAAAATCGAGACATATCTTAAGCTGCCCTTATCAAGCATTGTCTATTATGACGGTAAAGAGATGATAAAGGTTGCAGATAATATGGTTTATGCCAACGGATTGGCCATGAGTGCTGACGGAAAAGAGGTATACGCTACAGCGACGACCGGAAGATTAATTCGAATATACAATCGCGATACGGATAACGGAACTTTGAGCAAGATAAAGGACATTGAGCTCGACACATGTCCGGATAACGTCAACCGTGATACACAGGGAAATCTGTGGGTAGCCTGTTTGCCAAAGATTCTTAGCTCAAACAGTTATGTATCCGATGCATCGAGGGTAGCGTCTTCGCAGGTGATTGTGATAGAGCTTCATGATGAAGATAAGTACGAGATAAAAGAGGTTTATCTTGATGATGGTCACGGGATATCCTTCTGTAGTGCGGCCTGCCCCTTTCAAGACAGAATGCTGATTGGATCACCTTATGATGACCACTTCCTTGATTGCAGCTTAAAAAAGTGAGTTGGGCCGCCTCTTGTTCACGGATTGCGAAAGGCCTTAATAAATATATACATGATTTGTATATGTAAAACAATTCGGCCGCGTCGGTTTATTTCTAAAGCTATTGATACTTAATACAAAATCTATCCTGTACCGGATGTTCATCTAAGGCAAATTGTAATGAAAATATAGAAGGGAGATTGAGAGGTAAATCGTGGAAAAAGCGCAGGATAACAAAATATACCATATGGATAAGACGCAGAGTATTTCATTACTTATCGTACTTACGTTATTGTACATACTTTGCTTCGCAGACCGTCAGATATTCTCTATAGCACTTGAGCCAATGAAGATTGCACTCGGCTTAAGCGATACCGAGTTGGGAATTATACAGGCAATATTTAATGTCGGGTTGGGTATCCTGGCAATACCCGGATCAATCTTGGTTGATCGCTGGAGTCGTCGGAAAACAATTGGGATAATGGCCATTTTATGGAGTATAGCTACGTTTTCTACAGGTTTGTGCAGAAGTTTTGTTCAGTTGATAATTCCTCGTGCTGCTGTTGGTATTGGAGAAGCAGGATACTTTCCCGGAGGTAGTGGCTGGCTTTCTGTTGTTTTTTCAAAAGATAGCCGTAGCAGGGTATTAAATGTATTTGGAATTGGACCGGTTATCGGTATTGTTGTGGGTTCAGTGGTGGGTGGAATGATTATCGCCAAAACCAATGATTGGGCCAGTCCATTCTGGATATTTGCAATACCGGGAGTAATACTGGGTGTAGTTGTATTTTTCTTCAAAGACTACGCCACTGTTAAGGATAAGGGAGAGAGTGGGACAGTCAAGAGTTATCTCGCTGACTGGTTTGGTCTATTTAAAATCAAAGCATTCAGAATCATCATCATCGGACAGGTCTTTTGGGCATTGTTTTACTTCACTTTTTTAGGGTGGTTCGCTGTCCTGTTAATGAGAGGATATGGTCTCGACGTCGGTCAGGCGGGACTCATTGTCGCGGGAACTGCGCTATTTGGAGCGATCACTACACCATTTGGAGGCTGGATAACCGATATCTGGCATAAGCGGAACAAAACCGGAAGGGCATATATGATGGTTGTGGTGCAAGGGCTTTGCGTTGTATTTCTGCTCTTGGCGATCTTCCTGTATGGGATATCGCTACCTGTTTATATATGTATTATAGCTCTTTCTGCTGTTGCCACATCCATGATAACTGGCACGGTGTCCACTATGATTTCAGATGTTGTACCGGTTAAGCACAGGGCTTCAGGCGTGGCCTGGAACGTCGTTTTCAATTACCTTTTCGGCGCCAGTCTGGGATCATGGTTGGTCGGCGCGGTATCGGACGCTTTTGGAGGAGGTTCAGATGGGCTTAGAATGGCATTTATATGTATTGCGCCCGCATTAATAATTGCTTTTGTTATTCACTTTCTCAATATACGCGGAAGTTACGTTGAAGACAGTGCCCGCTGCACTGACCAGGTGTTTGATGAGCGAAGTGCATAATCTGATAAGTAGTTAATTCATGAACTGAAATTAATTAAGGGAGGAAATAAATGGATTTCAAGTATACGCAGGAACAATTGAAATTAAAAAAAGATGTGGCTGATTTCGCCAAAACGGAAGCTGCCAAACCGCAAAGGGAACATGAAGAAGAAGAGGGTGTCTATCCTGAAGATCTTTTTATAAGTATGGGTAAAAGAAGTTGGACAGGCCCCATTGTACCGCTGGAGTATGGTGGAATGGGGAAAGGAGCCATGGAATACGCCATTATTATCGAGGAACTAACAAAAGAAGGTTTACTCTCACCTCAAACTAATGTTCAGGCTGAGAAATCCATTCTTGTTGCCGGTACCGATGAGCAGAAAAAAAGATATTTACCGAAGCTGGCAAACGGTGAATTCACCTCTGCTCAGGCTATCTCAGAGCCCAACGCGGGTTCGAGTTTCAAGAATTTGGAAACAACAGCTACAAAAGATGGTGAATACTATGTCATCAAAGGCCATAAGAAACATATTAATCTGGCAAAAGAAGCAGGGGTTTTCATTCTACTTGCAAAGACTGAAACAGGACTTACCGAATTTCTTATCGATAAAGACATCGAAGGAGTGAAGTTTGTTAAAGCCGATGCCATGGCCGGCAGAACTGCGCCGATGTATGACATTTATCTGGATTGCCGTGTGCCCAAAAACCAGATTTTAGGCAGGGAGGGTGGGGCATTGGACATATTCCTGCAAACTTTCAATTTGAGCAGAATAGGCAACGCATCTCAATTTATAGGTATCGGACGCGGATGCCTTGACATCGCAGTGAAATATGCCAGAGAAAGAGTAGTCGGCAGCCGCCACGTAACTGATTTTCAGGGCATTAAGTGGATTATTGCTGAATTATATGCCAACCTGCAGGCTGCCAGGTTGGCCAGGGACCAGGCCGCCTGGATGGAAGACAACGGTGTCGAGCATATCCTGGAGACAGCTATAGCGAAATATCTGGCAGGTGAAATTGCTGAAAAAATTGCTACCAAATGCTTTTCATTGGTGGGCAGCCATGCATGCTACCGCGGCACTATGTACGAACGCTTCCTGCTTGGCGTCAAAGCGATGCAAGTGGGTGGCGGTACCTCGGAGATCATGTTGAACAATATAGCCAGTCAGGCACTGATGTTACCAGGATTTTAGCGCTGGCGGAGAGTATCTTGAATATCTGGCACGTATTGAAAAACGACTTAACATCGTTTCCTGCAGAAAATAAGTATTGCGCATGAAGAGAATTGCAAAATGAATATACCAAAAACTAATTTCAGACAGTGGTTTGAAGAGAAGGTTGATCTGGGAAAAGACCTGCCATGCATCTGGTTTAAAGACGAAATGTATACCTACGGACAGGTTGACGCCAGTGTAAATAAAGTGGCTAATGCCCTCTATGATCTTGGTGTGAGGAAGGGGACAAAGGTTGCCATAGTCATGACAAATCGTCCCGAGTTTCTGTATTGCTGGTTTGGTCTCGCGAAATTGGGGGCGATCAGCCTGTTCGTAAATGTCGATTTTAAGGACGATAGCCTGCAATATCTGCTCGACCATGCCGATGCAGAATTCATTATTATTAATAATGACAGATGGGACAACTATGCTCAGATTAGTAAATCCTTGCCAAAAATCAAATGTGCGATTTGCATGCCTGATTCTAAGGGAATAGATTCAAAACAGGCGATCGGTTTTAATCGGCTTTTGCAAGGTGCTTCATCCGCCGCAATTCCGTTAATTGAAATCGATAATGGCGAACCGATGGGCTTCATACACACGGCAGGGACGACAGGCGCTCCGAAATGGGCCATGTTGAGCCATAAGGCTTACCTTACCTCGGGTGAATACTTAAGGGAGTGGTCGATGACCAACTATACCGACATTTCTTTTGACCCCCTTCCTTTATTCCATATCAATCCGCAGACGTATTTCCTTATGAGCACTCTTGCCGGTAACGGCAGTGTGGTCATCGTGGAGAAATATAGCGCGTCGCAATTCTGGAAGCAGGTGTTAAAATATAAAGCTACCTTGCTCGTGCTTCATTCGGCACCGATTATCTATCAGCTAGCAAGGCCTGTTGCGCCGGAGGAAACGCAGCACAGAGTGAGAATGATACCTGTGGCAGGGGTACGGGTTGTCATGGAACGCTTCAAGATACCGGTAGGAGGGAGTGGTTACGGATCCACAGAGCTTCCCGGTTTTGTAGTCATGCATAAGCATTATTTACCGATACCAAAAAAAATGGACCATTTCGGCATTATGCTGACGAAATTCTGTGGCAAACCTGTGGACTACGTTGAAGTAAGGGTGGTGGACGAAAACGATAAGGAAAAAGCCGTCAATGAACTGGGTGAGATAATCGTCCGCGGCAAGGAGCCCCATGTAATATTTGATGGCTATTACAATATGCCAGATAAGAATAAACAGGCTTTTAGAAATGGCTGGTTTCATACGGGCGATGGCGGCAGGTTTGACGAAGAAGGCAATCTTATATTCGAGCAGCGCCTTGCTGATAGTATAAATGTTAAAGGCGAGTGGATACCTGTGGAGATCGTAGAAGCTGCCTGTATCCAGAATCCCAAGGTAGCTGAAATGGCTTTGATCGCCGTGCAGGTGGATAATATGACTGAGACCAAGGCTATAGTGCGGTTGCATGAGGGGCAGCGTATGAGTCACGAGGAGTTGTTGGATTATTTGCAAACCAAGCTGGCAAGGTTTATGATTCCAAGATTTGTTGAGTTTGTCGCAGAGTTTCCCAGAACAAAAGGCACCGAAAAAATCCAGAAAGAGGTACTGAGAAAAGAAGGTATTGGTAAGGCATGGGACAGGGAAGCCAGCGGCTACAAGCTTCAGAAGTAGAAAAATGTGAGAGGACCTACCTTTAAAACATTGGACATGAAAATGAGCGGAGCAGACAAACTGTTGCAGGGATCGATCGATATGCATGTCCACGCCGGTCCGGACGTTCTCATCGAACGGCGCATGGACGCTTTACAGATGGCCAGGCTGGCTGCGGAATATGGCATGGGGGGAATAGTCTTCAAAAGCCACAGTTATCTGACTGCCCCTATGTCCTATATAGTGAATCAGGCAGTGCCCGAAATAGTTACCTATGGCAGCCTTTGCCTTGAATATGAAACAGGCGGGATAACCGTCCAGGTTGTGGAAGCTGCCGCAGAGTTGGGCGCAAAAATAATCTGGATGCCTACCTTCTCAGCAAAAAATGCCAGACTGGCACTCGCCAGGATACTGGGTGTTAGTTTTAAAGAAGAGGGTTTCGATCTTCTCAAAGAGGAGAATATTAGAACCATGAGACAGATATTTCCTGTCATGAAAAAGCATGATATGGTCCTGGCTACCGGCCATCTGTCCCCGGGGGAGATATTCTCACTTGTTAAGGAGGCTAAACAGGCAGGGCTGACCAAGATAGTCATTACGCATGCTCTGTGCTCTCACGGTCTTGATAAGTCCTTAACCACAGAGGACCAGGTTAACCTGATCAAAGAAGGAGCTGTTATTGAGCACTGTTTGCTTGAGATTGTGTCCAGCGGAGGGCGGCGTGACCCGGCACAGATGGTACATGCTATGAAGTTGACCGGCGCCGAGCACTGCATAATGAGCACGGATTTTGGACAAAACGACAATCCTCCACCTCCGGAGGGCATGAGGATGTTTATTGCAACTATGCTTAAGTACGGCATGACGGATGATGAGATCGAATTAATGGTAAGAATAAATCCGGCAAGATTATTGGGCCTGTCATCGGACTGAACAAGCACAGTGTAATCGAAAGTCTTTACCTGAAGTGATTTTGCAAACTGGCCGAATGAATAAAAATAATGGAGGGAGTTATGCCATATAAAGATGTTATATATACGGTGGAGGATTATATCGCCACCATTACACTTAATCGTCCTGAGAGTCTCAATGCATTCAATGACACCATGCTTGACGAGTGGGTGGACGCTGTTGAATCGGCGAAAAATGATCCGAAAGTCAGGGTGGTGATTGTAACCGGAGCAGGTAAAGGCTTTTGTTCCGGGATGGACATCAAAGCCGTTTCCAGCCGTAAAGAAGTGCCGGCCCTTTATTCGATGAGAAATTATTTTCGTACGACTGTACACAGAATACCACGTGCCTTGGAGAGTCTGGACAAACCGTATATCGCAGCGATAAACGGACCGGCTGCCGGCGCCGGTATGGATATGGCAAGTATGGCGGACATAAGAGTAATATCGGATAAAGCCAGGGTGGGCATGACCTATGTGCGGATGGGAATCCCTCCCGGTGATGCCGGATGTTATTTTCTACCCCGTATTGTAGGTACTGCCAAAGCTCTGGAACTGATCTGGTCAGGCAAAATGATAGATGCTGAAGAAGCCTTAAAAATAGGCTATGTGAGTAAGGTGTTCCCTGCCGGTGAGTTTTTATCTGCAACCAAAGAGTATTGCAGACAATTTATCCAGGCCCCGGTGGCAACTCAGTTTGCCAAGCGTTTATTGTGGAGGGGTATAGACATGTTCAGAAATATCAATCTTGAGATGACCGAGATGGCTATGCTTATCAACTATACGACACCCGATGTGCTGGAAGGACCTGTTGCCTGGATGGAGAAAAGAGAGCCTCAATGGCGTGGTGAATAGCCAGGTAGTTCAGTACGCAGGCGGATTAAACAGCTTTATCGTGTCCCCCACCTGTGCGCCCAGTATGGAAGCCGCGCTGCCATCCCTGTATGACAGCTCGAGGTAGTCATTGCCGCCTATCAACGCCATCAATCCGCTGCCCTGTGAATAGTACCTGCTGGTATTGTCTATACGCTGATTCCTGACCTCGATTGCGGCCCCACCGTGAGGTATATGGCGGCTGCGCAGGTTTGTGATCAGGTTGCCGAAGCGGTCGATGTGTATGATGTGACCCACCATCTGTCCGGTGGCGTCCTGGAAGGGTGTGGGGATGGGGAAAACCGTGAGGCTGCTGATGCTTTCACCGAATTCCGTAATAGGCAGGTCCAGCGAAAGGTGGGCGGCAACGGGCGCGAAAATGTCCCTGCCGTGGAAAGTAGCGCTTACCGGGTGCCTCCAGTACTCTTTCCTGGTGATCGAGACTGCCTCACATTCAGCCGGCAACGACCGGCTGGTCGCCTGGCTTATCCTGGCGAGGCTAAGCTGCGCCTGTGTCTCGGCTATCTCGTGGAGCACATAGCTTAAAGCTCCGTTATCGGGTGTAATAAAACAAGCCGAGGGCGTTTTCAGTATAACCGCCTTGCGGTGGCTGCCTACGCCCGGATCGACCACCACCACATGGATACTGCCCTCGGGGAAATAGCGCCAGGAGGTGTGAAGGAGGAAAGAAGCCTGCCGGATCGATTGGGGTTCCACCGAATGAGAGATATCCACCACCGTTGCCTGCGGATTGATCCCGAGGATGACGCCTTTCATGCTTGCGACGTAGCCGTCGCCTGTGCCGAAATCGGTCGTCAGCGTGATAACACGCGACATGCCGTTGTGCCTCCCTGTTAAGCCGCGCTAACCCTGACTATCACGATGGAAAGGATGATGAACAGAACGGACATAACTATGGTGACCTGGAAAAGTGTTTTCTCCACGCCGCGCCTGGTGCGGTACACGCCGTCGGCCTGTCCGAATATACCGCCCAGGCCGCCGCCCTTGACCTGCAAGGCCAGGACTACGATAAGTGCGAGCGCCAGTACGATCTGTGCGATGGTCAGATATATGGGCATGTTAATTTCCTCCGAGTTTATCAACGATTATAGACCTGACGACGGCCGGGTTGGCCTTTCCCCTGGAAGCTTTCATGACCTGTCCGATGAGGAAGGTCAACGATGCTTCCTTGCCCGCTCTATAGTCGGCAACGGCCTTCTCGTTATCTGCTATTACTCTGTCTATTATTATAGCAAGTTCTCCGCTGTCGCTTATTTGAACCAGACCCTTCTCCGCGACAACGGCGGCAGCGGATTTTCCGGTCTCAAACATCTCTTCGAAGACCGTTTTGGCCAGCGGACCGCTCAACGTTCCCTTTTCTATCAAGTCCAGGAGCTCCGCCAGTTGCGCCGGCTGCACGAGGCTGTCACCGATCTGCCTGCCGGTCGAGTTGAGCAGGCGGGTGAAATCGCCCAGCATCCAATGAGCAATAGTCGTGGCCTTTTTGGGCATTTCCTTTTTTCCCCCGGCGGCTATGCTGGCCAGGCACTCCTCAAAATAGGCGGCCATCGGCCTGCTGTCGGTCAACAGGCCGGCGTCGTAAGTCGTGAGCTTATACTGTTCCACAAACCTGTCGAATTTAGCTTCGGGCAGCTCGGGAAGGGAGGATCTGATATCCTCCACCATCTTGCGGCTGAAGGACAGGGGGGGCAGGTCCGGCTCAGGGAAATACCTGTAGTCATGGGCATATTCCTTGCTGCGCTGGCTGACCGTTATGCCCCGGTCGTCAACCCATCCGCGCGTCTCCTGGGCTATCCTGCCGCCGCTTTTCAGCACCTCGCGCTGCCGCTTTTCCTCGTATTCGAGGGCGCGGTATACACCACGAAAGCTGTTCATATTCTTGACCTCTACCTTGCCCAGGTATTCACTGGTCCCGGCCGGCCGGATGCTGATATTGGCGTCGCAGCGGAAGCTCCCCTCCTCCATGTTGCCAGTAGAGACACCAAGGTATTGAAGGATAGCACGAAGCTTCACAAGATAAAGGCGCGCTTCTTCGGGGGAGCTCATATCGGGCTCGCTGACTATCTCCATCAGAGGCATTCCGGCGCGGTTGACGTCCACCAGGCTATAGCTTTGGCCCTCAGGGGGGGTGCGGTGCATCAATTTGGCCACGTCCTCCTCGAGGTGAACGCGCGTGATGCCAATTTTTTTCTTTTTCCCCTCTATATCGATGATCAGGTAGCCGTTGGCGCTCATCGGCATATCATACTGCGATATCTGGTAACCCTTCATCAGGTCGGGGTAGGGATAGTTCTTGCGGTCGAACTTGGCATGTTTTGGGATGGAGCAGTTGAGCGCCAGGGCGGTCATGATAGTGAACTCCACGGCCTTCTGATTTATGGTGGGCAGAACGCCCGGCATGCCCATGCAGACCGGGCAGACGTGCGTATTGGGAGGGTCGCTGGCATAGTTGGTGCTGCAGGCGCAGTACATCTTGCTGCCAGTCAGCAGCTGTGCGTGCACCTCCAGGCCTATGACCGTCTCGTAGTTCACAACGTCGCATAGTATAGCAGCATCGTACTCGCGCTTCAAACCATTGACATAGCAAAATTTAGTTATATAATTGTAATTGTTATATGTATATAATAATTTATGACCAATTAATATAACATAAATTTGAATATCAATCGGTGAATGAACAGTACGGATAAAATTTGCATATAAGGAGGTATTTTATTGGAACTATCGTCGCTTCGTGATCTGGTACTGGTAATCTGGGGCATCATTGCCTCTATAGCAATCATCTATCTTTGTATCATTGTCGGAATTTTATACAGGCGAATAAACATATTCTTATCTTCGGCGAATACAGCTGCGTTAAAGGTCAGGCAAATTGCCGACAAGGTTCAGGAAGAAGTTTTTACTCCGCTGGCACAGATAGGATCATTTTTACGGGGCATCAACCAGAGCATTGCGTTTATAAATAAATTATTTAATAGAAAGGAGAGACAAGAATGAGCGACGACGCAGGACAGAAGTTTTTTACAGGTTTGATAATTGGAGCAATCTTGGGACTGGCGATCGGCATATTTAATGCCCCACGCTCCGGCGCGGAGTCCAGGAAAATCGCTAAAGAAAAGCTGGCGGAACTGGGCAAACGCATAAAACACGAAACCGGCGATAGTGAATCTTAAATAACACTAATTATAGTCAGGTATTCCCGGCAGTGTAACTGTCAATACTATAATCTCAGCGCGATAGATTTTCGTGGCTGTTTTTCCTGGTGGGTATGTTTTTGACATACCTGCCGGGTTTACCTATATTGTTATCGCATTTAATATATGAAACAAAAAGCACCTTATGTACTCACGATAAGCCGCCAGATAGGAAGCGGTGGGTCATATATTGGAAAGCAATTGGCAGACCGACTTGTCATATCATACATCGATCGTGAAATCGTAAATGGCGCGGCGCGAAAGCTTAATGTATCAGAGAATAACTTGATATCTCGTGATGAGAAAGTTACTCCATTATGGCGTTCTATGCTGGAAGCAACCATATGTGGCAATCCGTATGGATATGTCCCTCCGCCTCTCAATATCCCTGCTGATAAAGACCTGTACCAGGCTGAATCTGACGTTATCATGGATATCGCAAAGCAGACTTCAGCGGTCATAGTAGGCCGGGGTGGTTACTACATTTTACGCAACCACCCCAGGCATTTGAGCATCTTTCTGCATGCGGCTGTTGACTTCCGGCAGCAACGTATCCAGGAGCTTTATAATTTATCATTGCCTGAAGCGCGCAGGTTGATACAGTCTACAGATGACTCAAGGGCAGACTATTTACGTGTAATTACCGGGGATGACTGGACAGATGCGAGACAATACAACATCTCTCTTGATACCAGTATATTGGGGCTTGAACCGGCTGCGGATATTATCGTAGCAGTCGCTCATGCGCGGTTTGCTTGATGGCTCCGGAGGATACGCACCCAATACGTATACCGGTCATTTTCTTTATCACGACGAAATCTTACACATGTTGACACGAAAAGAAATCGAGATCATGGCTGTCGTCGTTCTGGGAACGTTTATGTATACCCTAGACGGCACAATCATGAACATAGCTCTGCCCAATATCATGGCGGTATTCAATGAAACGCCTGACCGTGCCCAGCTCGTGGTTTCCGCTTATACACTGGCCTCAGCTATAGCTATGGCGGCATCGGCCTTCCTGATCGATAGATACGGGATAAAGAAGATTTATATTGCCAGCCTTGTCGGTTTTCTGGTTGGGTCTTTACTATGCGGTTTGGCCTGGGACAGCAATACGCTCATTTTCTTCAGGATCATACAGGGCGCCGCCGGGGGTCTGTTGATGCCGTGCTCTATGGCGATGCTGGTTATTTTTATACCTGCGGAAAAGCGGGGCTTGGCTATGGCCGCTCAGGCAATCCCTACTATGTTAGGTCCGGCTTTAGGGCCGGTTGTCGGGGGATATCTGGTTACCTACTGGAGCTGGCGTTATTGCTTTTACGTCAATGTGCCGGTTGTGTTAATAGCTATACCTTTAGCTATTGCATGGCTCCGTGAAACGCCGGCAATTATGAAGAGCTTCGATTTTAAGGGTTTTATCTTTGTATCGATCGGACTCAGCTGTATTCTCTATGCTTTATCTTATGCTCCGACCTGGCACTGGGACCAGCGCGTAATAATCCTGTTGGTCGTGGGCGGTATCTCTATGGCGGTATGGGTGATACTGGCACTGCGGACTGAGTCACCTGTGCTTGAGGTAAGGCTTTTCAAAATTGGTGAATTTACGCTGTCAGTGGTCCTTATAGGTACGATAATAGCGGCAATGTTCGTAGTAATCTTTTTAGTACCCATGTTCCTGCAGAATTTACGCGGGCTGAATGCCATGAATGCCGGCCTCCTGCTTTTTTCCAACGCCATCGGGATGATGATTGCCATGCCGATAGTTGGGATGCTGTATGCGAAGATCGGCGTTAGAGTACCTGTAATAGTAGGCCTGGTAACCATGGCTTTGACAGGACTGTGGCTGCAAAATATGGACATGACCACTTCCGACATAATATTCCAGTGGGTTATGTTTTTACGTGGCGTCGGTTGCGGTTTTGCAATGGTCCCCATTTTTTCGCATGCTTTATCAATTGCGCCACCGCAATTGTCGACGCAGGGATCGGCTATGATCAATGTTGTACAAAATGTCTGTATGGCACTGGCCGTGGCACTGTTTGCTACGCTGCTGGATAATTTTCAGAAAACGGACCTGGCCATAATCGTACAGAGTACAACTCCTGATTCCCCACTGATGCTTAATCTGCTGTCTCAGATAAAAGTGAGTTTAATGCAATCAGGTCAGACTGCGGAGGCCGCCTACCAGGCGGCCATAGTGCTGCTGTATCAATATTTCAGTCTGCAGTCCGCGATTACGGCGTTTCAAAAAGATTTCACACTTGCCGCGATCCTATCTTTTACAGGTATCATTCCTGCAATGTTCCTGCCGCACGGCCCCGTTAAACACGAAGGAGGCACAGTTATGATAATGTAGGGAAAAAGGTTTGCGTTTATCTGCCGGTGGTGGCAGAATATTTCATCAACCGACCAGTTACTGCAATCGGAGGTATTATAGATAGTTGAATTATTATAGAAGTATAATCATGAGGCCGTAAGATTATGCTGGATCATAAATATAATGATCGGCTGAACAACCTGGTCGATGATATGATGGTGCAATTTCCGCGCATAGCACGAAAGATGATAATTGCGACCAGAGCCAAAAAAGCACCTGTATCATCGGATATACAGGTGCGTTTGCTTGAGGGATTAATAACAGGCCCGATGAAGCCATCGGAAATCAGCCGGGTCCATTGTATTTCAAGACCCAATGTTACGACTCTGATCAGCAAATTGATAGAAAACGGTTTAGCCGAAAGGTCTCACGATGAAAAAGACAGGCGTGTTATTTATATCAATATAACAGAGAAGGGGAAAAAGATCGCATATCGAAGGAGAAAAGTCGTCAAGGAATACATGTCGAAAATATTTGACCAATTGGACGAGGACGAAATAGAGGATACCTTCGCAGCTGTAGAAGCATACCGAGATATCCTGGTCAGATTCAATGATATTATTTCACTCATGTAGTCCGTTTGCCACTGTCCTTCTCAGATTCAGCTTGGGAGTAATAAATATATGAAAAAAGCAAGACTACTGACATGCGCAATTGTTGCTGCGATTACCATCAGCATGCTGCTGGCAGGCTGTAACGGTGGCGGGGCAGCAGCGCCGCTTACTACCGCAATAGTTCAACGTGGCGACCTGGAAGTGAAAATAAGCGCCGACGGCACTATCGAGATGCCTGCGGCGGTCAACCTTTATTTCGATACCACCATGTTTACCCCTCCTTACAGCGGACGTATTAAAGCCGTATACGTTGAGAAGGGTGAAATGGTCAGGGCCGGCACAATACTGGCCAAGCTGGACGATACAACGCAGAGGATGGCGGTGGAGGCGGCGCAGTATGCGCTGGAGCTGGCGATCAATAACGTGGTGCAGACCGTGTGCTGCGGGGTAAACCGCTCGCCCGGGTTTTATTGTGACGCCGTGGCTCTACTGAGGTTTGAATTTGCGCAGAAGGAGCTGGAGAAGGCGCGTGTCTTTGTGCAGACGGGAAAATATGAAGATGCAGCTATGCAGGTCTCGCTGGCCAGGTCCGACCTCGATAGCGCCAGGATATTTTACAGCGATCCGAGTTACCGCCATGTGAGATCTGACCTGATAGATGTAACGCAGTCGGGCTTTACCGACTATGATATCGATCTGGCCATCACGAAGCTGTCCGCGGAAATAAACAGCCTTTCAGCCTTGCAGACGCTGTTAACCAACGGCGACTACTCCGGCGCGGAGGATGCCATACAGTCCATACTGAGCGAGATGGTGGATACGCACAGCGTGGTCAAGAGGTTAAACCATCTCCCGCAAAACTCCGTTTATCCCGATACCTGTACCGCATACACGATGGTGAGCGAGATACAGAGTTCGCTGGAGCTATTGAACAGCATCTCGCAGCAAAAGGATTTGGACAGTGTTAAGTTGGCTGAAACGCTGGCCACGGTCAAACACGATATGGAGCTGACCGAGAAGGTACTGGATGAGAATATTTCAACCTATCGCGCCGGGCTCAACCTTAAAACCCTGCGAGACTATAACATAGCCGTCCAGACGGCTATTGTAAATTTGCAGCGCGCCAAGCAGGCCCTGCTGAAAACCGAATTAATGGCCCCCTTCGATGGCAGAGTCACGGATATCAACCTGCGGGCAGGCGACATGATCAGCCAGAGGTACGCGGTGACGGGCATGCCGATCGATTCATATGTGATCCAGCTTGCCGACGTTAATTCCGTACGCATGGTCGGCCTTGTGGATGAGATCGACATCGCCAGGGTAGCCGGTAAGCCGCTTGACGAACTGAAGCCTGTGATATCGGTTGACGCCTTCCCCGGCCGTGAGTTCAGGGGCCGTGTCACTTTTATCTCTCCCTTCGGCGCTGCACAGGCCGCCGGCATACAGTACTACGGCACGGTGCAGACTACGCTGCCGACCTATGAGATCGAGATAGCGCTGGACCCTGCTGAGACCGCTTATCTGACCGGTGGTATGACAGCGACGGCGGAGATAACGGTCGATTCGCGCAGCGGGGTTCTCGTAGTGCCTAATAGCGCCCTGAGCGAGCAGAGCGGTATTTACACCGTGCGCGTGCTTAAGGATGAGAAAACGGGCCTGATCGAGGAGCGTCCTGTCGAAATCGGGCTGCAGAGTAAAAATTATACCGAGATTACTTCGGGCCTGGTCGAGGGCGAGAGGGTGGTGCTGGAGAATGCTGCCGCCCCGGCCAACGTGCTGCGTAAGTAAGAGATGATATATATTTATAAAGCCGTTCCAAATACATGCGGAGGCAACAACTATGGCATCTAAGTTATCTGAGAAAATGAAATCGAGCCTTTCCACCACGCGGGGGAAGGTGATATTTATAGTCGCGCTGGTGGTGGTAGTGGGTGGTCTTATCACGCTGGGCTTCCTGCTTTACCAGAGCTATAAGTATGTCAGCACCGACAACGCGCGCATCAGCGCCCCGCTTATAGCGGTGCCAGCGCTGACCTCCAGCCAGATCATCAGCCTTGATGTCGATCTGGGAAGCTATATAGAGAAAGGGGAGAGGATAGCCCTTATGGGCGTGCCCCGCCCGGACAGCCCGGCGGACAGGCTGGGCCTCAAGGAGATACCGCTGGGCAGGGCCAGCCTGGATGCTCCCGTCAGCGGCTACGTGGCCGCGGTCTGGTCTTATCCCGGACAGGTGGTATCCGCCGGCGCCTCGATCGTAACTCTATACGATGCGTCCAACACCTGGATAATGGCCAATGTGGCCGAGGCCGAGCTGCACCGCATACAGCCGGGACAGGAGGTCGAGGTAACCGTCGACAGCCTGGGAGGCGCCAGGCTCAAGGGTAGGGTGGATGGCATAGCGGCTGCAACGGCCGCGACTTTCTCGTTAATGCCGCAGAACAATACGACCGGCAATTTCATCAAGGTTGCACAGGTCGTGCCGGTCAAGATCTCGGTGGAGAATCCCGACAACTACGTGCTGATACCGGGCACATCGGTTGAGGTCAAAATAACAACCAGATAAGACGTCAGTCTATGCCCAAGACCAGCGAATCACGCGTCCTGGCGGTTGCCATCATCGGCACCTTCATGGTGATACTGGACCAGACCATCATGAATGTGGCACTGCCGCATATCATGGCGGTCTTCAACGAGACCACCGACCGCGCCCAGCTTGTGGTTTCCGCTTATCTTATGGCTACTGCTATCTCAACGCCCGCTGCAGCCTTCCTGGCGCAGCGATTCGGTATAAAGAAGGTATACCTCTGGAGCCAGGGGGGATTTCTGCTGGGCTCCGTGCTGTGCGGTATTGCATGGAATACGAGCTCGTTGATAACCTTCAGGGTATTGCAGGGGCTGGCCGGAGGCCTGCTTAATCCGCTGGCCATGACCTTCCTCTTTACAAATATCCCCCCTGAGGATAGAGGCACAGCCATGGCCATCTTCGGAGTACCCATGATGCTGGCGCCCGCCATCGGTCCCACGCTGGGCGGTTACATTGTGGACTACTGGAGCTGGCGCATGGTCTTCTATATAAACGTGCCCGTTGTGCTGATTGCCATTATGCTGGGCATCTCATGGATTGAGGAGACATCCACCTCCGACACCGCCTTTGATGTCAAGGGTTTCTTCCTGGCCGCCATAGGTTTCAGCTCAATCCTCTACGCCTTTTCATATGCGCCTACCTGGACATGGAACGATTGGCGCATCGTCACGCTGCTGATTGTCGGCTGTGCCTGTATCCTGGCCTGGATCATAGTCGAGCTGCGTGTTAAGACGCCGTTGCTCGACTTGCATATGTTCAGGATCGGCGGTTTCTCGCTTGCCATAGGTTTAACGTTTGTTACCACCATAGGGCTGTTCTCACTGGTGTTCCTGT
This sequence comes from Dehalococcoidia bacterium, assembly GCA_034429715.1. GTDB lineage: Bacteria > Chloroflexota > Dehalococcoidia > GIF9 > UBA5629 > CAIMUM01. The sequence goes on along the minus strand of DAOUFR010000049.1, from coordinate 3,893 downwards.
TACCGTTGTTTTTGCAGAACCTGCGCGGATTCTCCGCGCTGGCCAGCGGGCTGATGGTGCTACCCTCGGTAATCGGCTCCATGATATCCATGCCCTTCGCAGGCAAGCTTTACGACAGGATCGGACCGCGCTTACCCACCGTACTGGGCCTGGTCATCACAGGGATCACATCCCTCTGGCTGCAGGTGCTGGACGTCACCACGCCCGACGATACGCTGCGGTGGATCCTCTTTATCAGGGGTATCGGCGTGGGCTTCGCCATGATGCCGGTCATGACCTATGCGTTGGCGTCCGTTCCCCAGCATATGACGGCCCAGGCCTCGGCCCTGATAAATGTGGCCAGGACCATCTTCGCCTCACTGGGCATTGCAGTCTTCGCCACCATGCTGGATACCTTCCAGAAGACCAACCTGTCGATGATGGTGCAGACCATCACCCCGGACTCGGCCATAGCACTGCAGGTGCTGTCGCAGATGCAGGTTTATTTCATGCAGATGGGTATGACGCTGCAGGCGGCCCAGCAGGCGGCCGCCACCTACCTGTACCAGTACATAAATCTAAGGGCCAGCGTAACGGCCTTTCAGATGGACTATGTGATCAGTGCACTGGTGGTTATAGTCGGCATCATCCCCGCCCTGTTTCTGCCGTTCGGGCGCATTAAGAAGGCCGGCGGTCCGTCCATGCCCATGGAATAAAGCCTAAATCCACTTTTTCCGATGGAAGTAGAGCAGCATGCCTCCGGCTACCAGCAGCATCAATAGGAGCACGCCTGGATAACCCCATTCGGAGTTTAATTCCGGCATATAGCGGAAGTTCATGCCGTAGAGTCCCACGATGAAGGTGAGCGGTATGAATATGGTGGCAACCACGGTCAGCACCTTCATCACCTCGTTGGTCTTGTTGCTCATGCTGGAGAGATAAATGTCTATCAGGCTGCCGACCATCTCCCGAGTGTTCTCTATCAGGTCCATGGCCTCGAAAATGCGGTCGTAAACATCGCGGAAGTAGGCCACGGTCTTCTCCATGATAAGCGGCGATTCCTTTTTGCCCAGCTCGCTCAGTATCTCCCTCACCGGCCATACATACTGCCTGAGCTGCATCATGCTCTTCTTGATGCCCTGTATGGAATTGAGCGTCTGGCGTGTGGGATTGCCCATCAATTCGTCCTGCTTGGATTCTATCAGGTCGCCGAAGCTCTCGATGGCGTTGAAATAGTTATCCACAATGGTGTCGATGATGCGGCAGGCCAGGAAGTCCGGGCCCATTTTGCGCACCACCGAGGCGGCGATCTTTATCTCGGCGCGCAGGTCCCCGAAAAAGTCCCCCGGTTGTTCCTGGAAGGTTATCAGGTAGTTCTTGCCGAATATGATGCTGAGCTGTTCCGCTTCGATTGAGCTGGTGGCCTTGTTGAACTCGAGCATTTTAAGGATTATCAGCATGTAGCTGCCGAAGTCCTCCTGCTTTACCCTGTGCCCTGTGTTGGAGATATCCTGGATAGTCAGCTCGTGCAGGTTGAAGATGCTGCCTATCGATTGCAGCAGGCCCAGATCTTTCACGCTGTCGACATTGATCCACGTGACTCCGGCTCTCTCCCTGCAGGCTTGACAGTCTTCGATCGAGACATCGGTCTTGATCTGGTAATCAGCCTTGTCGTAGTGGATGATGCTGAGTTCGGGAACTGTGTTTTCACTCATAGGCGGCTAATCTTATTCAGTGCGTTTTTCCCCGTGCCATTGAGGCAAATATACCACCAATACAGAGTGCCGTAAAGATAGCAAAAGCCGTCTGCAGGCTTTGGACGTACTGCGGGTACACTTCAGGTGTGACCTGTACGCGCCCCATGAAAAGTGAGATCAACAGCATGGCGATTCCCAGGCTGAACATCTGGCCGGTGAGGCGCATGGTGGCGAGGGTGGCCGATGCTACGCCCAGCGATTTCTTGTCCACCGAGCTCATCACAGCGTTAATATTGGGCGAGGAGAAAAGTGCGAAGCCGGCGCCCAGCAGCACCAGGCAGCACACGATGTACCATATAGATGTATCCGGGCCGATAAATATCAGCGGCAGTAGCCCGGCCGCGGTCAACGCCATGCCCGTAGAGGCTAGCAGGCGTGGTTCGATCCTGTCGGATAGTCGGCCTGTCAACGGTGAAAAAACGGCCTGGACCACCGGCATAGATACCAGTATTATTCCTGCATTGCCCGGGGTCAATCCCCTGATGTACTGGAGGTAAAGGCTGAGCAGGAAACCGACCGCGAAGGTGGCGCTGTAATTAATAAAGGCGGCCAGGTTGGAGAAGGCGAACACCTGGTTATCGGCGAACAGGGTAATGTTGAGGACGGGGCTGGCAGTCACAGTCTCCCATTTAAGGAAGATGAGCAATACAACCAGCCCGGCGCCCAGCGAGACAAAGCCGTGGGTGGAGGGAAGCTCGGAAAGTCCGTACATTAATGCTACCAGCCCTGCCCCGTAGATAAACGAGCCGAAGAGGTCGAACCTCTCGCCGCGTGCCTCGGCCCACTCGGGCTTCAGCTTCCAGACAGTGAAGATCAGCAACACGGCACAGAGCAGCGTGTTAAACCAGAAGATACTGCGCCAGCCCAGATATTGTGTCATCAAACCGCCCAGGAAAGGGCCCATAGAAAGGCCGATATAGGTGACGGCGATATTGATGCCCATGGCGTGTCCCCGCTCGCCGGGTGGGTAGACTGAGGATATGATAGCCGCCACCGTGCCGAAGAGCATCGCGCCGCCCACGCCCTGCAGCACGCGTGCAGCGACGAGTATATCGGCAGACCAGGCCAGAGCGCAGATTATGGATGCCGCCCCGAAGATTGCGCCACCCCAGATAAAGACCTTCTTCCGCCCGCTGATGTCGGCGATACGCCCCATCGGTATCAGGAAAACCGCAGCGGACAGGATGAAGGATGTGGCGATCCAGCTCAGCGTTATAGCATCCTCACCAAACTCCAGCCCTATAGACGGCAGTGCGATATTGACCGATGCCGACATGAAGGGCGTGACGAAAGCCGCGATGGAGGTTACCAGGAGGACAGCAGCCTTGTGGCTCTTGATCAGGGGCGGTTGCATTAGTTCAATGATTGTGATTATCTCACAGTGAAGCGCGCTACCTGCGGATGCGTTAAAAAGTCCCAATTACCCGTAGAGCCACTGCTCAGCGCGCCCAGCTCCATGTGCAGCATAGCAATACCGCAGTCCAGCCGCCTGGCAACGTTGAACTCCGGCCCGCGGTCTTTAATGTACACAGTGACGCTGCGCTCATCAACGTGGAAACCCCACGGTTGGCGGTTCATGGCCGACGGGGCCAGGCGCGCCGCCTCGACTGCCGAGTTTGCCCACGCCGGCCGGGATGACTCCGGCAGACCTCTGACCATGGAGGGCAGCGGCTTGCGCTGGTGGCTGGAACCCTGGCCGGTATATATCTTGGACCATTGCTCGGTGCTGTAACCTACGGGCGAAACGCAGATCAGCTTCTCGTTCCTGTCCAGCTTTATCAGGGATTTGACCGTTTTAGCGTTGTAGGTGAGAGCCACCCAGCATGTTCCCAGTCCCAGCGAGGTTGCCTCGAGTATGGCAGCCTCTCCGGTATACCCCATCTTCTCCTGCACGTTGGGGTCTGCGCTGTCGCCTATGAAGGCCAGAAAAGCAGGGGCGCCCTTGATGTTCGCGTAGAAGCCGAGCGCGTTGGCAAAGATATCGTCGGGGGGCTCGTCGATGAACTCCACGCGCACGCCGTTGAAGGGTCTGAAGCCGCCACATACGTCGTGCAAACGGCTGCGGGCCTCCGCATCTATAGCACTGTTCCTGTCGTAGCTGCGCCGCGATCGGCGCACTTTTATGGCCGGGTACCAGTTTGGCTGTATTTCCATGAT
>DAOUFR010000048.1:0-9665 GCA_034429715.1 Dehalococcoidia bacterium | reverse complement strand
GCGGGCCACGTGATGTACCTTGAAATTAACTTCTTTAGTAGTCATTATTTCGAAACCTCCAGCGCTCCGTTGAAGAGCTTGAACTGCATGAGCATCTCGTCTACCTTCAGCCCGTATTTGGCCAGTATATCTTTCTGCGAATTGATGTTGGGCTCGTCCACCGGTGCCCGGCAGCCCCAGCATTTACGCCCGCCGGTGACGCAGACGGCGTTGCAGCCGCCGCGGGTGACGGGACCCAGGCAGAACTCGCCGCGCTCGAAGGCGCAGATATTCTCCGCCAGCTTGCACTCCACGCAAACCGGATTATGGCACTGTTCGAACTTCTTGCCGGTCAGCAGGCATTTTACCAAGCTGACCACCTCAACGCGATTGGGCGGGCAGCCGTGCAGGTAGGCGTCCACCTTGACGTAGGCGCTGGTGGGTTTGGTGGGTATGGTGTCGTAGTATTTGGCCGATTCGCCGTAGACGACCTTGAGGTTCTCCTCCATGGGGAAGCGGTTCTTAAGGGCGTTGACGCCGCCTGTGCAGGAGCAGGCGCCCAGGGCTACCAGTATCTTGGCTTTTTCCCTGATCTTCTGTAACCTCTCGACGTCCCTCTTGGTGGTCTGGCTGCCCTCGATGAAGGCGATGTCGTAATTGTCGGAATGGTCGGAGCTGGCCTCGCGGAACTCGACGATGTCCACCGCGTTAATGAGATCCACGATCTCAAGGTTGAAGTTCAGCACTTCGAGCTGGCATCCTTCGCAGCCCGTGAAATCGAAAAAGGCTACTCTAGGTTTCATTTATACCGCCTCCTTTAAAGACTTTACCTGTGCATAGGTGAAGACGGGCCCTTCCTGACAGCAGTACAGCCCGTTGATCTGGCAGTGCCCGCACTTGCCCACGCCGCATTTCATCCTGCGCTCCAGCGACATGATGATGTGGTCGTCGGCCAGGCCTTTCTTGAGGCATTCTGCGATGACGAAGCGGTACATGATGGGCGGGCCCACCACGATGGCGTAGGTGGTGGCCGGGTTGAACGATATCTTGGGGAAGAGCGTGGTGATCACGCCCACGTTGCCCTGCCAGGAGTCGTCCGGCACGCGGTCGACCGTCTCCAGGAAGCACATGTCCTTGCTCTTGTCCCATTCGGCCAGCTGTCCGATGAAGAGCCTTTCCTGCGGAGAGCGGCAGCCGAAGAGCGTGTTGACCTCGCCGAAATCCTTGCGGTTGTCCATGACATAGTTGATCAGCGAGCGTAGCGGGAAGAGGCCGATGCCGCCGGCCACGAAGAGGAGGTCCTTGCCCTTGAGCGTCTCGAGAGGAAATCCGTTGCCGAAAGGACCCCTGATACCCACTTTAGCGCCCTTTTCCAGCGTATGCAGCTTGTCGGTCACGCTGCCCGTGGCCCTGACTGCCAGCTCGAAGGAACCCTTATGAGTGGGCGAAGAGCTGACCGAGATGGGTGCTTCACCCACGCCGAAGATGGAGACCTCGACGAATTGTCCAGGCCTCTGGCCGAGCTCCTTGCCGTCCTCGAATTTGAACTCGAATACCTTCTCCCGGTCGCTCAGCTTCTCGACCCTGATCAGCTCGGCTGTACGGGGGAGGTGAATGGATTGTTTGGCGGTTAGCTGCATGACCATTACTTGGCCTCCTTGAGCAGGTTATATGTTTCAGCCGGGCTGGCGATCTCGGCCAGGCAGGCGATGGCGCAGCGGCCGCAGCCGACGCAGCCCAGGTATTTATATCTCTCCACCAGGTACTTGCCCTTACGGTACATGCGGTGGCGGAAGCGCTGCTCCTTGTGCTCCCGGAAATTCTCGCCGCTGGCCACTTTGGCGAACTGCGTCAGCATGCAGCCGTCCCAGCGGCGGTAGCGCTCACCGTCCTTGAGGTTGAGCGACATCTCATCCTGCACGTCGAAGCAGACGCAGGTGGGGCAGACCATCACGCAGGAGCCGCAGCTGAAGCAGGTGGCGGCCTTGTCCGTGAAGATCTTGCTCTCCCAGGCGGCGTCCAGCAGCCCGGGTATCTCATCCGGCTTCATTTTCAGCGAAACCTTGTATTTTTTCTCCGCATCCTTGCGAGCTTTGTTGCGCTTCTCCAGGTCCGTCGGTGTGGCATCCTTCGTCTTAGCCTTGCCGATCAGGCTGTTGCCCCGGCTGGTGCCGACCGTGACGAAATAGTCGCCGCCCAGGTCGGTCAGCATCAGGTCGAAGCCCTCATCCGTGACGTGGGTCCCCATGCTGGCGGCGAAGGACTTGGGATTGGGCGCAAGGCAATCGACGCCGATGATAACGGCGTTGTTCCTTTTAAGAAAGTAGTTTGGGTCGGGCTCCTTGCCCCCGTAGACGGCATCGAAGAGCAGGATGCTCCTGATGTCGAAGGGGTGCACGCCTATAATGCACAATTCCTTCTCGCCCACCAGCGGCTCGACCCTGGGCGACTTGCCGACCTCGTACTTCAGCACCGTTTCCATCTGCGGGAAGAAGTACTTCTTGGGCGGCAACAGGGACACGTCGTAGTCAAGGCGGAGCTCCCCGCTGCTCTTGAGCGGGCCAAAGTTGAACTTGTTGCCCTGCGCCTTGATGCCGATGACTTCACCGGCAGCCTTCGTCTTGGTCAGGTCATCGACGAAGCCTGCCAGGTCCTTCCTGGATATGACCCGGTTCTGCATACACAACTCCTTCAGGTTATTTTTTGTTTGCTGCGGTAAACATTATGCAGCATATTTAAATATGTTCATATGTAGACACCAGTTAAAGACAATAAACCGGTCCAACATTTAAATCAGGTAAAAATAAATTAACGGGTCAGACGTCTGACCGTGTTGCCGCCGGCGTCGAGCACGGTAATATCGAGGGGCATTGTGCCGGGCAGCGTGTGGGTTGAGCAGGACATGCAGGGATCGTACGGCCGCCATGCCATCTCAACTTGGTTGAGCAGCGATTCCGGTATGTCCCGGCCGGGTTTGATCAGATTTTCGGCCGCTTTTTTGATGGATATGAAGAGGGCGGCTTGGTTGTTGGTTGTTCCCACGATCAGGTTGCACTTCTTGATGCATCCCTTCTCGTCTGCTGTGTAGTGATGGGTGAGGGTCCCCCGCGGCGCCTCCACGATGCCCACGCCCTCGGTCGGCTTGGATGTCGGGATGTTCCTGATATTGGGTCCCGTGATCTCCCTGTCCTGTGAAAGCTCCAGCAGCCTCTCAGCGGCGTAAAGCAATTCGATCAGGCGCGCCCAGTGCGTGGCCAGTGTATGGTGAACGGGCTTGCCGCCCAGGGTCGAGTACATTTTGTCGTACTCCTCCTGCGCCAGCGGCGTGGCCATTCCGTCAGCGGCGTTGAGGCGGGAGAGCGGCGTGGCGCGGTAGACTCCGCTGTCTTTTCCGTCCACGAAGCCTTTCCAGCCAACCTTCTTGAGGAAGGGGAATTTGGTGTAGCTCCATGGCTCGACATGCTCCGCGACGTGTTCCAGATAGTCGCGCGCCGAGTATTTGACGAACTCCTTGCCAGCCGGGTCGACGACCCTGACCTTGCCGTCGTAGAAGTTGACCTTATTCCTGTCGTCGACCAGGCCCATGTAATAGGTCTGACTGGTGAAGGCGTCGCTGGTTATCATGTCCACGTAGGCCTTGTTCTTGAGCACGATGTCCCCGAATACCTTGAGCGATAGCTGTGCGAAGGCGACGTCCCTTCTGGCTATCTCTTCGATCTTTACCCTGTCCTCTTCCGATATCTGTTTACTCACGCCGCCGGGCAGGCCGAAGACGGGGTGGATCTGGCGACCGCCCACGGTCTGAATGATCCAGTGGTTCTCCTTGCGTGTATTGAGCACCTGCCCCGCCAGCTCCATGCCCACCTTGGCTATCACGCCGAGTATGTTGCGCTCAGCTACGGGCGCATCCGGCCCCATGATAAAATCGGGCCCGCCCAGTATGTAAAAATGGGTGGTATGGTCGGTGACATAAAAAGCGCTGTAGAGCAACTCACGGATCTTTTTAGCCGTGCTGGTGGGCTCGGTTTGGAACATATCGTCCAGCGCCTTGGTGGCGGCCATGTGGTGAGCTTCGGGGCATACGCCGCAGATACGCTGTGTTATCTGTGGCATTTCCTCCACCGGGCGTCCCTCGCAGAACTTCTCGAAGCCGCGCAGCTCGGGTATCTGCAGGTAAACGTTGGCCACGCTGCCGTCGTCCTTGAGGAAGATGGTTATCTTGCCGTGGCCCTCCAGCCTGGTGATGGGATCGATGGTGATCTTTCTCATGGCCTGGTCCTCGCCCGTTTCATCATAGAATCGGGCAGGCTGTAGCGGTAGAAGTAGCCCGCCGGGTCCACTATGCCGTCGAGTATCTTTTTAATCTCGTCCTCGTCGTTGGAGTCGATGATGGAGGCCCAGGCTGTCAGAATATGGCTGCCCTGATCGCGCACCCCTTCCACAGGTCCGTAGCACCCGGTGCAGGGCATGTTGGCCTGCGGGCAGGGGGCGCCGCAGCCGCCGCGGGTGCCCACGCCGCAGCAGAGCAGTCCCTGTTCCAGCAGGCATTTTTCGGGCTCGGGTATGATCTCGTAAGGCCTGTGGAAGGCCCTGATTTTCTTTTCGTGCTTGACGCGCGGGCAGTCATTGCATACGGCGGTTGCTGCGGGGGCGATAACCGTGCCTTTAGGAGGTAGTTTGCCGCTGACCAGCGCTTCCAGCGCCATCCAGGTGGTGCTCTCCTCGGGAGGGCAGCCGGGCACGAAATAGTCCACGTCAACTGTCTGGGCCAGCGTCTTGACCGTGTTGTAAAATTCGGGTAGCTCCAGTTCGCCCTCGGGCACGAGCACCTTTGTCTGAGGGATAATTTCGGCGCTGTTGTCGCTGGATGCCGTATCGATATAGGTGTTTTCCAGAATAGATTTAGCGTCGAAGAAATTGGCCAGGCCCGGTATGCAGCCTTCGTAGGCGCAGGAGCCGTAGGCGATTAGTATCTTTGATTTCTGCCGCAGCAGTTTGGCCAGGTGTTCGTTTTCGGAATTGCGGATGGCCCCGTTGAACAGGCAGGCGTCGATGCTGCCGTCCGGCATATGCTCAACATCCGCGTATTTGGCATCAACGGCGACCGGCCAGAATACGATGTCGGCTGCCTCAGCCAGCTTGAGTATCTTATCGCCGATAGCCAGGGTGGCTATCTCGCAGCCGCCGCAGGAGGCGGCCCAGTAGAGCGCGACCTTAAGCTTAGGCAACCCCCGTCTCCTCCTTTAACTTGAACGGTCCCAGCGCCCTCACCTTTTCGGTCATCTCGTTGACGATATGCGAAAATCTGTCGCCCTCGGATGCGGAAACCCAGTCAAGGCGGAACCTGTCCTCGCCCACGCCGAGCTGTATGAGCGTTCGCTTGAGCAGGTCCATGCGCCGCAGAGCTTTGTAGTTGCCTTCTGCATAGTGGCAATCGCCGGGATGGCAGCCCAGCACCAGGACGCCGTCGGCGCCCAGCTCGAAGGCGCGCAGCACGAAGGCGGGCTCTACGCGGCCGCTGCACATCACGCGGATGGCGCGGACGTTGGCAGCGCATTTGATCCTGGAGGTGCCTGCCAGATCGGCCCCGCGATAGGAGCACCAGTTGCATAGAAATGCGACGATCTTAGGTTCGAAATCTGTCATATCAGTATGTTTCAGATAGTGACCGTCAACAGGCCTCAAATATTACACTACTTATACGGAAAAAAGTCAATCCGCAGTGGCCGTTTATCTGCCTTATTCCCTGTCTGTGCTGCGCGGGATGGGCCTCTTCAACCTTTCGCGGTGCTTGAGCGAGGTCTCGTCCATCTCGAATGCCTGCTTGACCATGGCGTCCAGCCCGTTGCAGCTTTTCTTGATCTGCCTTGTATCCAGTGAATAGAAGACCAGCGGACCTTCACGGCGCGCCTTGAGCAGTCCTGCATCGTGCAGTATGCCCAGGTTGCGCGAGGCGCGGGTCTGGCTGATGCGCATGGCCTGTTTGATCTCCAGCACGCAGGCCTCCCTTTCCATCAGCAAATACATGATTCTCAATCTCGTTTCGTCCGCCAGGGCTTTAAATATCTTCAGTAGATCACGCATCCTTACCCTCGTATACTTATGCGCACATGAGCATAAGTAGTAAACTTGTATGACATATTATACTATCTGCAAAAATGTTGTCAATCATCATTTGCGTGCCAATTCGTAGGGGCGCACCTTCGGGTGCGCCCGATTTCAGGCCTTTGACAGGAAAAGCCCCTTTGGGTAGAATTCTACGTTGTGCGTGGCAGCGTAGCTCAGCGGTAGAGCAGGGGACTCATAAGCCCTTGGTCACTGGTTCAATCCCAGTCGCTGCCATTTTTACTTTTTTGAATCAGGAACGAAATGGATAGAAGAAAAACACTTACAAATGAATATAAAGAGGCGAAGGTTATCGGCGGAGTATACAGGTTGGTCAATACCCGCAACGGGATGTATTTACTGGACTTCACGCCTAATCTTCAAGCAAAGCAGAATAGCTATAAATTCTCGATATCAACGGGCTCTTGCCTTGACCTCCGATTGAAAGAAGTGTGGGAATCGTTCGGAGGCGAGGCGTTTGCCTTTGAGGTACTTGAGGAGCTGGAGAAGAAGAAAGAGCAGGGCCAGGAAGAGTTTATGGATGATCTGGAAATGCTCAGACAGTTGTGGAGCGATAAACTGGATTCATCAAAGAGCTACTAAGAAGTGGTGGGCGTCATCAGCTTTTGGAATTGTATTGCATAGACTCCCGGTCGCAGGTCCAACCCAGTCGCTGCCATCATATAAGCTCACCTGCTTTCTGCCTTAGATTTAAGGTCCACCAGCCATTTGTAATCGTATTTTGATAATCTCCTCTTTACTATGGGGTATGTAAGGATAAGCACGCCTCCGGACATGCTTTCTCTAGTTATTGCCTTGGTTTTTCCTTTCTCTTCCACGAATTCCCAATCGTGTATGGCTTGAATCCCTAAACGTCTCCCTGTCCAGCATATGCTGAATGGTTTATTAGCTTTTATCACCTTTATGTTCCATCTAATGCCGCCTAACTCTGCTACGAATGCTGAGCCTTCCTTCAGTGGGCCAGATTCAACAGATCTTATATAAGATGTCCTGTGCCACTCAGGCCAAGATTGTACATTAGTCAGAATGTTCCATAATTTTTCTGCTCCTGCTTGAACATCTAAGCTATATTCCACCTTGATCGTCGGCATTTAACCCCTCCCTGCAATAGAGTTACACAGATAATTCTACTCCTCATATTTGAATATTCCCATCATTTTTAAGCCTAAGTCAGTATTCACTTGACCCTCCCCCGTTAAACCAGGCCAGTGGAAAATATTTAGGTAGCACACAGCCATTTGACATCCTAAGTATTGTAGTAATATAGTTATTTTATACTATAGTAAATTAGTAAGATATGAAAATAGCGCGTACCGATAACTTTAAAACGGCATGGAGTCGACTGGAAGAGAAAGACAAGAAATCAGCTCGTAATGCAATAGAGAATTTAATTGCTAATATGAATTACCCATCATTGAGAGTAAAAAAGATCAAGGGAACTAATAACATTTGGGAAGCAAGGGCAAGTCGTACATTGAGGATAACATTTCAAATGGAGTCCGATATAATTATCTTACGCAATGTTGGTCATCATGATGAGACACTAAAGCAACCGTAGAGGATATTAATATGAGCATATATAGTAAAATTACGCGGAATGGGCAAATCACTCTACCAAAATCTGTGCGTGAGAAATTGGGAGTGTATGAAGGCGATATTGTTGAGATAGAAATCGTAGGCGAAAATGCGTTATTGGTGCCTAAAAAACTGGTTGATAAAAGCCAGGCCTACTTCTGGACTAAAAGTTGGCAGGATGGTGAGCTTAAGGCTGAGACAGATATCAAGAATGGGAAAATTCAGGTATTTGCATCAGCTAAGCATCTGATTAAAGAGCTGGATTAGACCGCGGCACTCATAAGCACTTGGTCACTGGTTCAATCCCAGTCGCTGCCACCAATTCTGACAAGGGGTTTCTATTTCTAAGGCTATTAAACAGTCAATTCACGCATGAATTTGGCAGTCTCTTCCGGCAAAGCAGTGTTCAGGTTGATGCCTGACCCGATTTCAAATCCGACCAATTCCGTCAGCCTGGGAATAATCCTGATGTGCCAGCTGTAATAGTCTTTGTTTTCATCATCCACCGGGGCACTACTGATAACATAGTTATAATCAGGATTATTTAAACCTATGTAAACCTTCAATAATACAGACCGCAGTACATGTGCCAGGTCAGCCAGCTCTTCCGTCGTTATATTGCCAAAGGATGCCCGCCCCCTTTTAGGTATAATCCATGTCTCAAAAGGTGAGTGTGAAGCAAATGGGTGGAAGACTGTGAAAAAATCCGTTTCCATTACCAATCGGTCGGATGTGCTTATTTCATGGCTTGCCAGGTCACAGTAAAGGCACCTGCCGATATTGTCATAATATCTTGTAGCAACTTCAAATTGTATTCGCATATGTCTGGGCACAACAGGCGTGGCTATCAATTGCGAATGCGAGTGTTCCAATGTAGTACCCGCCTTCGGCCCATAATTTTTATAAACAGTGATAAGCTTTACGAAGGGTTCCTGTTTCATGGCGTTGTACCTTTCCCGGCAAGCGCGCAAGATATCCGCAATGCCGCCGGCTTCCTGTAACGCCAGGACTCTATTATGTTCCGGTGTTTCCACAATAACCTCATGTATCCCAACACCGTCCATGCTCATAAATAATCCCGACTCTATCTTCCTTAAGGTACTGCCGCCTGGTTTGAGCGCGGGAAACTTGTTTGATACAACTCTCACCCGCCATTTTGAGGCCTCTTTATCCCGGTATACAAGTATTTCTCCCGGTGTCATTGATTCGTTACCGGGGCAAAATGGGCATGATGTTGAAAATGCAGGCAGTTCCGGCCTGGACTGTTGACGAGCGAATTCGGACGGCCGCAGCGCCCTTTCTTTCGCCATAATAACCCATTCTTCTGTGGTAATATCCTGTCTTATCTCAGACATATGCATAACCTCGTATCCTGCTATGTCGAAGGCAAGTCATACGGCACGATTGAATGTTACGCTGACTCTATTTAACCAGCAGTACCGCCGGAGGTATCCAGGACCTGTCAATTACCGGCTCCTGAGGCCAGTACAGGCGCAGTGTCAATGAAAAGCCGCCGCTGGCCGGGGCGGGCAACCAGTTGGGCATCCTGGCAGCGTCAGGTGAATCACGCTGTATATAGATGTCGATCGAGCCGTCGGGATTCTTTATCAGAGGCGGGTCACTTAATGAGCCCAGACAGTACCTGTTGATCGGGTTGGCTGCAAACAGGATCTTTTCATTATACATAGAAAGCGACCAGAAGCCGTTTACCGGCGGTATCTCATCCTTGTTGAAATGAAGTACATATTTGTTATCGCTGGAAAAATTTACCCCATCGCTGCCGGTTGATGCTGAAGCATAGAAAGCATCATCAACCAGGTTGGCGCCCAGTCCCCGATAAGCTATGGCTGCTCTCAATGTATAGTCTGTCCCGTAATTGCCGGTACCGTAAGGGAGCTGCCACCCGTTCTTGATAATACCCATTCCCTCGCCAGGGATTTTGCCCAGAGCGGACTGGTAGCCGGCCTGAATTGCCGATTTAACGC
>DAOUFR010000047.1:0-28895 GCA_034429715.1 Dehalococcoidia bacterium | reverse complement strand
GTCGGCGATCTGACCGCACACCTGACTGAAAATAGACCTCTCAAGCTCGATCATCCTCTCCTGCGCATTGAGTATGAGCGACTCGTATTCCTTGAGCTGCGGGGTGTAGAAACGTTCCCCGTTGGCCAGAGTTTGTTTGCGGATATAGTCCGAGGGCACCGACCCCAGGTTCGATTGTGATACCTCTATGTAATAGCCGAAAACCCGGTTATAGCCCAGCTTGAGCGACTTGATACCGGTGCGCTCCCTTTCCTGTTTCTCCAGCCCGGCCAGATATTGCCGCGCATCGGTAGCCATAGTCCTGACCCTGTCAAGCTCCTCTGAAAAGCCCTTGCGGATAACGCCACCGTGATCGAAGTTTGAGGCAGGGTTGTCGGCGATAGAGTTGGAGACCAGTTCAACTACGTCCGGACAGGCTTTAAGTCCGTCGCTGAGATGCGAAGGCGGACTATTTTCATCCAGTGAAACCTGTATCGCAGCCAGTTTCTCCAGTCCGGACTTGAGCGCCACCAGTTCCTTGGGCAGGGCGCTGCCGCTGCGCACTCTGTTGATGATGCGTTCGATATCCGGCATGTCGGATAAAAGGGAGATGATTATGCCGCGCAGAATGGTGTTATTGACGAACCACCCGACGGACTGTTGCCGTTGATCCAGGGCCCCAAGATCGAGCAGCGGCTGCCCGATGTATTTTTTCAGCAGGCGGCCGCCCATGGATGTTTTAGTCATGTCGATAACCGACAGCAGGGATCCCTGGGCAGCGCCCCAGCGCAGGCTGCTGTACAGTTCCAGATTGCGTATGGTCTGCATATCCAGCGTCATGAAGGACGCTGTGGAATAGGTCGACAGATGGGTGAGCAGGCCCAGGGCTGCTTTCTGGTTGTCCTTCAGATAAGCGACGACGGCGCCGGCCGCACCCACTGCCAGCGGCAGATGTTCGCAGCCGTAACCTTCCAGGGACGAGGTGGAGAACAGCTCCATGAGTGATTGAGCGGCGCTCTCCCGCTCAAAGAAATACGCTTCCACCTCGGTTACATTGCGAAAAGCGCTGATTTCAACGTATCCTGATGATTTCGGCACAATGAGCTCGGCCGGATTTAACCTGGCCAACTCGTCCGCAGCCCGGTCGCGGGCCACCTGAGTTACGGCAAACTCGCCGGTGGTGATATCCGCAAAGGCGATGCCGGCCTGGTCCTTATGCATCAGCAGGCTGACCAGATAGTTATTGCTTTTCTCCGCCAGCAGGCCGGGCTCGATCAGCGTGCCCGGTGTGACCACCCTGATCACATCGCGCTCGACCAGGCCCTTGCCCGGTGGTGTCAATTGCTCACAGATAGCCACCTTGTAGCCGCGGCTTATCAAACGCGCCAGGTAATTCTCCAGGGCATGGTGAGGTATCCCCGCCAGCGGGACTTTTACACCTTTACCCATCTCCCGCGAGGTAAGCACGATCTCAAGCTCACGTGAGGTGATCCTGGCGTCCTCGTCGAATGTCTCATAAAAATCGCCCAGCCGGAAGAAGACAATGGCGCCGGGGTATTTCTGCTTGATGCGCAGGTACTGCTTCCTCAACGGTGTGTGGGACGTCTCTCTGGTCGTCATTCTGTCACCCGCCAGATGTAGTTATAGGAAGCCGTCCGGCCCGGCTCCAGGGCCAAAGGCAGCAGCATCAACACACAACTGCACTGATAGACTTTCTCCAGGCCGGCCTCGGAATTGGATATGCTCTCCACGGGATAGCGCCAGATAGTCAACGGCCGGTCGATCTCCAGCTCAAGCTCGAATCCCAGATAGCGGTTGCCCATGATAAGCCGGTCCACGTCCCCTATCTCTCCGCTGGAATCAAGATGGGCGTCTGCGATTTCTCTGCCTTCTATACGATAATAAGCTGCCTCGTTCCGGCCTCCCCCCAGCAGATTGATGTTCCATTCTCCTGCAAAGAGCGTATCTATTGAGATATCGCCTGTGTTTTTAAATCTATAATCGATTCTCAGGCTGCCATCGTTGCGCTCAAGGGTGATGTTTTTATTCAGCGTCAGGCCGCACGTGTTATGAGGAGAAAGCACAGCGCCCTCACGCTCCAGTTCTATTTTCAGGCCGTCGACCTGCGGAACAACCCGGCAAAGGTAAGGCTGTCCGGCGAAATTCCCCCTGTCATCAAAGCTATTCTTCCGATAATCCATCATTTTTACCTGACGGTCCAGGAAGCGATCGATCAGGCTCGAGCGCGGCAACCTGTCATAAATCAACCAGTCGGCGACGTCGCTGTCCTTGATCTTCACGCCATCGTGAATGCTGCGGACGCCGCTGCCATCCTGATATTTCTGACGCGTGTCCTCACCTGCGGTCAGGGCACTGTGATAGGCCTCGGGTTTGCGCGATACCGTGCTGAGCGCATTGAAAGTGTGCTTGCGAATGTCCCACTCAAATATGCTGCCGCCCTCAGCAGGGCTGACATACAGGTTAAGGTCTTCACCTTCAATTATTATCTCTTCACGGCCGTCACCGTCGAAATCAACCTGTTGCCAGCGGTATCGCTGATCAACATCGGTCAATACGGCATCCGCGCAGTCCTCCGCCTTGATTAAATTGGTGAAGGCCATCGCCCTTATATCCGGCAGATAGATACCTCCGAATACGCCGTGCCAGTACGGGCAGTTGCATTGCGCTTTCCAGAGGTATTCCATCCCGCAATCAGTCTCACCCATGTCCAGCGCCTGGTGTACCCTGGAGCTAACTGCAAGCATCTTCTTCTGCATACGGTTTATCTCCGGGTACTTGACCAGGAAATTTCGCCAGTAACCGCTGAACAGATTATTCAACTCCCCGTCTCCGGACGATCGACGCTTCAGTTCCGTATACTGTTCAGATACGTCAGCGGCCAGCGACCATTCCAGCATCTCGTCATAGGATGCGCACGGCAAATATACACGGCCTGCAGGGTCATGCCTTTGCGCGTAATCACCGAGTTTGATCGTGGACAGCCACTCTCCATTATTTTCGATAGCTGTGAAGAACTCATCGACCCAGCCCGCTTCCCAGCAAAGCTTTGCGGTCTGCGGCCAGACACCGAATTTCTCGCCGTCATCACCCAGCACTGCAATCTTTTCCCCGCTTTCCGATGCGTTCTCCTTCAAATACTCGATAACGTCACCTACGTTATGCCAGGGTATGGCGTAACGCAGGTGCTTGCTGATGGGAAAGACCTTGATATACCTGCCCTGCTCCTCGGTTGTGAAGTAGCCGAACAGATCTTTTTCAGACCTGCCCACCATTTTAAAGGCCGTATCATCCACCAGCGTCCAATCAATTCCCGAGCCGGCAAGGACCATAGCCAGTGAGGGCTCCCAAACGCGTTCGGCCAGCCACAGGCCGCTTGGCCGGCGTCCGAACTGCTGTTGTATGTACTCGCTCATCCTGCTTATCTGCCCGCTCTTGTCGGCATCAGGTATCATCGAAAGGATGGGCTCGTAGTAACCTCCACCCATTATTTCCACCTGCCCGCATGAGATCAATTTTGACAGCAGTCCTACGAATTCGGGATGCTGCTCCGAGATCCAGTCCAGCAGGCATCCGCTGTAATGCAGGGAAACGCTGATAGAAGGGTGGCGTTCCAGCGCCTCGAGCATGGGTAGATATGCCTGCCGGTAAGAATCTTCAAAAACCCATGAAAAATTGCCGAGAGGCTGATGATTGTGTATGGCCAGGCCCAGATATATCCGCTTCAAATATGCACCTTTGTGCTCAGGCCTTGTGCGCTTTGTCTATGGATACCTTAAGCACGACCTTGTCGCCGACCTTGTCGATATCGCCCGTCAGCAGTGTCCTGGTACGTAAAAATCCCGTCGAGACAACGATGCCCGTCACGTTCCACTTAGCCGTGTCTACCTCGACATCCTTCACGCGTCCGACGATGCGCGCGCCGGAGTCGATAACCTCTTTTCCGACAATCTCCCGGGACATCATTTCATTAATCCTCCATAAGCGATGGCAGGCTGTATTTACACCTGATCCATGAAAAGGTAATCAGTGATCCGGTCAAATACGTGCCTGGCCGCCACTGCACTGTAATTAATCTCCCTCTTTGCCTGCTGGCTGCATCCGCTCAGCGATACGGCTTTTACTGCGTTTAACAGGGCTTCCCGTTGCTGTACCAGGCCTTTATCTATCATATTGATATTCCACATAGGCTTCCTGCTGGCCCACCAGAACTGACAGCTGTGCAGCGCGCAATCCAGCGCGTTTCTGGCCAACCCGGCAAACTCGAGACTGTCTGGATTATCCCTCACTTCCACCGCCTTGTGCACTGCCTTTATAGTCAGGTCCAGATGTTCCCACTGCATCTTATGTACAGGATTGTTCCTGTCCTGCCAGAGCGGATAGTAATTTCCCGCATCTATATCACCACCCGACGTACTCCACGAGGAGGGCCTGGGACTGATCTTCTGTCCGTCAGGAAAAAGATCGAGCAGCTGGCTTATCGTAACAATCCTGATCTCATCGGCGTCCGGGGACCTCTCGTACTCGAATAGTTTGCGGTGTTGCTCGGCCAGCGGCTTCTGTTCGAGCATTACAGCCTGGCTGTCTTCGGCCGGAACGAGTGTTTCGTATACCTGGGATAAGAATAGCCTGTCCCAGTGCTGTATATGGTGGCCGAATGTTTCTGCATCCATGGCCGTTATCACGTAGATATCTCCTTCGCCCTGGCGAAGTTGTTTTAAATGCTCGATAAATCCTTTGCCGTCCACGTCTTTAAAGCTGATTTTGTTGCTGAGGATATCGTCGCGGAAAAACACTGCCAGCGACTGGCCGGCGTAATCGATGCGGTGGATGACATCCATGGGCCAGCCCACAGGGCAGGCGATACCGCTGACTATAATCCATTCATGGCGCGCAGCGCTTACAGGCCCGGCGATGTCCCTTGAGTAACACATCTCCGGGGGGAAGAACCCTCTCGGCTGATACACTTCGCCCAGATATTCGCGATTTGTCGTTTGGTTAAGCATAATCTGCCTGGCCATCTCATCTTCGGGGATGAGGGGCAATATGGGATGATATTTCCCCGAGCCTGTAAACTCGATCTGCCCCCTCTCAGCCAGCTTGCGCATTTCGCTCAGCACATCGCCGTACCCGTACAGGCCGAGCATCTCGCTGAGAACACCGTTGACGTTGAATGTAGCCCTGGCCCGGGGGAATTCGTCAAATACCTCCAGCACGGGCCGGTAAGACTCGTTGGCCACCTTCATCAATATGGAGGGAGTCTGAGTCGGCGGTTGATAAAAATGAAAAAGAGGCGCCCAGTAAATCATACTTTCGCCCTCAGCATATCACGCGCATATAATGCAGCGCCGGTGAGTTCTGCATCCACACCCAGCTGGGGCCTGACCAGACGCACTGTTCGGGCAGGCAGCTTGATAGAGTTAGCCGTCATTGACTTCCTGGTCGGCCTTAAAATCATCTCCCCCATTTTTGATACCCCGCCTCCGATTATAATCATCTGCGGATTCATCAGGTTCACAAGGTTGGCCACCCCGATGCCCAGATAGCCGGCTGATTCCTCAACTACAGCCAGAGCCAGCATATCGCCTTTGCGGGCTGCCTCAGCAACTACCTGGGCAGTCACATCGACGATTCTATCCCGGGCCAACCCGAGCATGCTGCTCTGCTCGCCCCGTCGCAATCGTTTTTGTGCCAGCCTGGCAATTGCCGTGCCCGAAGCCATGGCTTCAAAGCATCCGCGCTTACCGCATTTACAGACCGGCCCTCCGATCTTGATAATCATGTGCCCGATTTCGGCAGCGCTGCCGTCCGTGCCCTGATACAGTTCGCCGTCGATAATCATGCCTCCACCGATGCCGGTGCTGACTGTTATATATATCAGATTGTTCAATCCACGTCCTGCGCCCAGCCTGTGTTCAGCCAGTGCAGCGGCGTTGGCATCGTTTAAGACAAAAAGAGGCCCGCCCAGCGATTCAAGCAGCCTCTCTCTGAGAGGTATATTTTGCCAGTGAGGAATATTGGGCGAATCGGCGACAATCCCCCTGTTTATGTCTATCGCCCCTGCAGCAGCAATCCCAATGCATCCCACCTGGTTTCTTTTCAGTCCGGCCTTTTCAATTACCTGGACTATCGTCGACTTAATCCTGTTTATCACCCTGGCCGGACCTTCGCTGCCAAGGGTGAGACAGTATATCCTTGACAGCATTGCTCCGTCTCCATCAAATACAGCAGCGATTATCTTTGTGCCGCCGATATCCACCCCGACAACAGGCGATTTAGAGCGGACCATCTGTCTTCAACCCCAGCGCCCTTTTATAAAGAGCCTGATAACGTTGGGCCGATGCCTGCCAGCTGAAATCCAATTCCATGACGCGTTTTATTGTCCTTTGCCAGCCGATTTTATTGCTGAACGCCTCCGCCGCCTTTTTGAGTGTAAATGCCAGCGCTTTTGCAGAGTACTCCGAGAATACAAAACCCGTTCCCTGTTTGAGATCGCCGCTCAGATTACGTACCGTATCGGCCAGCCCCCCTGTATTTCGAACTACAGGCAACGTCCCGTAGCGCATGGCGATCATCTGGCCCAGGCCGCACGGTTCCCAGAGCGAGGGCATGAGGAAAAGGTCCGATCCCGCGTAAATAAGGTGCGCTCTGGCATTATCGTAGGTAATATAGGCCCTCACATTGTCCGGATACCTTGATTCAAGCTGCAGCAGCGACTCTTCGTAATACTCTTTTCCTCGTCCCAGGAAAATGAATCTTGCTCCTGTCGATTTTATAACTTCAGGAACGGCATTAATGATAATGTCCATCCCTTTTTGTTCATCCAGCCTGGAGACCATACCCACCAGCGGAGCCTCGGGCCGCGGTTTCCAGCCTGCCGTCGTCAGCAGTTTGAGCTTGTTCACCGCCTTGCCGGTGGTATTTTCACTGTCATAATCGGCCTCGATCAAGGGATCATTTCCCGGATCGTACTCATCATATCCCACACCATTGATGATGCCGAAAAGGCTGCTCTTGCGAAACTCGATGAACGCTTGCATGCCGCAACCATATTCGGCGGTAAGTATCTCCCGGGCGAAATTCTCACTGACGGTATTTACTACATGGGACCAAAGTATGCCCTGCACGATTAAATTCCAGGGTAAATCGGTCAGGCCGGCCACCTGCCCGAACCAGTACTGGTTTATACCGGATCGATGCAAGATGCGGTCGTCGAAATTGCCCTGATACCTTAAATTATGAATGGTGAATACCGTGCGGCAATCAGACTGGCCTGTCCTCAGCAGTAGAGGGAGCAAGGCAGTATGCCAGTCGTGGCAGTGGACTATTTCGGGCTTCCAACCCAGGTAA
Source organism: Dehalococcoidia bacterium (assembly GCA_034429715.1). Lineage (GTDB taxonomy): Bacteria > Chloroflexota > Dehalococcoidia > GIF9 > UBA5629 > CAIMUM01. Next base: position 21,548 of record DAOUFR010000047.1, on the reverse strand, counting down.
GGCAGCGACTGGCTGACGCAGTCGCAGAAGGTCCAGAATTTCTCGACCTCATCTCCGCCGTAAACAGTTTCGGACCTGGAAAAAACATCACTGGACAACAGGTAGACCGGAACCTCGTCGACGAAGATCTGCTCAAGCATGATCGTTCTGTATTCCTTAAGAGAGAATACTATGAGGTCGCGGATTACAGTCACCGCTTTATAAGAAGAATAATCCACGAAGCCGTATTTGGGGACTATCACGCGGACCTGGTGTCCCAGCTTAATCAGCTCCGCCGGAAGGGACCTGACAACATCCGCCAGGCCTCCCACCTTGGTCAGAGGGGCTATTTCCGAAGCTGCAAAAAGTATTTTCATGATTGACAGTACCGGTTTGGATATGCTCAAGCTTCAGTTATGCGGAATCAGCTTTATCAGACCTGGTATTTGCGCAGGCTCTTACCCTTGATCGTTTCGCCGCTTTCAACCGTCTTGGAAGCGAAATCTGTGGCCTCCACCCAGGGCTCTATCTTGCAGTTTTTCCCGATTATTACATCGGCTGGTATCCTCGCACCTTTGCCGACCAGAGTAATGCCTGAATCCAGATGTTCGGGCTCCTCCTTGTTAGCAGTGAGATCGTCTCCGGCTCCCAGATGACACCCGCGGCTGACCCAGACCTGTTTATCGATGATACTCTTTTCAATAACAGCTCCGCGGCCGATAGTGGTGTCTTCGAAGATGATAGAGTTCTTGACTATCGCTTCCTCCTCGATGAAAACGCGCGGTGATATGATTGATTCTATGACCGTTCCGTTGACGATCGCCCCGTTGCAGATGAGCGCCCTGTTCACCCGGGCGTGAGGCCCCAGTTTGACTGGTGGGTATCCTTGCGTGATGGTCCTCACCTCATTTTCCGGATTATAAAGGTTCAGTTCCGGAAGGTCCACGATCAAGTCCATATTGGCCTGCCAGTATGCCTCGACGGTCCCCACATCGCGCCAGTAACCGCGGAAACGGAATCCGAATACTTCGTATTTACTTATCAGGTTTGGCAGAATATCATGCCCGAAGTCATAGCCTTCCTGTTTGCTGGCCATCTCCTCCAGAGCATCTACCAGCACTTTTTTGTTGAAGATATAGATGCCCATGGATGCCAGCCTGCTCTTGGTTGTTTTAGGCTTCTCCTCAAAATTGACGATGCGCTCGTTGTGATCGATCGTAATAATGCCGAACCTTGAAGTGTCTTCCTGAGGGACTTCATAGACCGCTACGGTCACATCGGCATGCCTGTTGCGATGAGAGGCCAGCATCTGGTCATAACGCATGCTGTAGATATGGTCCGCCGACAGGACCAGGATCTCGTCAACTCTCTGGTCGACTATATAGTAGAGGTTCTGATAAACGGCGTCAGCGGTCCCCTTATACCATGTCCTCTGTGAGCGGCTGAGGAAAGGCTGCAGCATCACTACTCCTCCCATTTCACGGTCCATGTCCCATGGCCTGCCTACACCCACATGCCTGGCCAGCGACCTCGGATTAAACTGCGTTAAAACGGCTACATTATAAATACCCGAGTTGGCGCAGTTACTCAGCGTAAAGTCGATGATCCGGTATTTTCCACCGAAAGGAACAGCCGGCTTGGCACGCTCGTCGGCAAGGACGCTCAACCGTTCGCTCGCACCACCAGCCAGAACAATAGCTAAAACCCTACGCATACTCGATATCGCAACCATACCTCAAATCAATTTTAACCAAATGACGGGTAATTGTCGATGGTTACGAATTATATTTTTCAAAGGACTTTCCCCGTACAGCAGCGCAATGTCGGATTTTTCTCTTTCCGTATTTTATTTGCACAGCTCAATTACCAGCAGGTCGAGCGCCAGGTCGTCCTCGTATTTCCCTGTCTTGATCGCCACATCAGTATCCAGCAGCGCGTGAAATGCTTTGCGTAGTTTGGGTATGGTGAAAGACCTGGCCTGACGCAGGGTTTTCTCCAGCGGATATCTGGGATGAAGACCGAGGCTCTCACGTATCTCCTGCTGGTTGCTGTGACTCAATTCTTTAACCCTGAGGATGATCGCGAGCTGCCTCTCGATCATGGCTAAGATCTGCTGCGGCGCCGTTCCGTATTTAAGCATGCGGTGCAGCATAAGTTGCGCATCTTTGATTCTACCCTCCAGCACCGCATCGACCAGCGCGAAGATGCTTTCCTCCCGCGCAAAACTGGATATCTCTCTGACATCGTTGTCATTTATTTCACGGCCCTCACAATAGGTCATCAGCTTATTAAGTTCACCGGTCAACGACCATAAATCCCCCCCGATATAGTCAGCCAGCAGAGCCACGGCGCTCGCCGAGATTTTCCCCTCGTTCTTAGCCGTATAATCTTTAATCCAGGCCGCCAGCTCTTTGCCCTTTATCTCGTTCATATGTAATACGCGATCGGCCGCAGGTGCCAGCGATTTCAGAAGCTGGTTGACCGCTTTCGGATCGAGGTCGGCATCGAACAAAACCAGTGTGGTTGTCTGGGGCATCATCTTGATGTTTTCGGATAAGCCCTGCCATTCCTTAAGCGCCTGCCCGGCTTCCTCGCCACCACTGTTCACCCTGGCCTGCCTGTCGCCCGGCTGGAAGCGCTTAAATAAACCTTCCACGATCACCAGCCTGCCGGAAGACATGAAAGGGACCACGCTACATACATCATTCAGAGCCCGGATCAATAGTCTGCGTCCATCCAATACCGTGGTATTTACCTCCACCATGTCCGGGCTGCCGATGCTCGCTTTTATCTCATTTAATGCCTGGTGGCACCTGTAACTATCGTTACCATGTATTATGTAAAACATAATCCTCCCATAGCCTGCTGGATTTGATCACTCTTTCTTGTTGGTTCAGGTAATAATTGTATAATAAAGAACAAAAATTCAATACCGGTAAGTGTGGAAACGCGGAGGTAATATGCTAGTAAAGAAATTGCTGGGAAAAGAAGTAATAGGTTCACGTGGCGATAAGATAGGCAAAATGGGCGACCTGGATATCGACATTGTTTCAGGGAGCGTTAAGTATGCAGTCATAAACGCAGGCCTCGGTACTAAATACAAGATCAAACTCGACGATATAGTGACAGTGGGAGACACCGTCATCCTCAGGTTATCCGGCTCCGATCTGAAAAAATCAATCAAGAAGTAACAAGCGGAAACAGGATACCTTCAATCGGTCAACGGATTAGCCACTTATCCGTTAACCGATTATTATTTATTAGGTATTTCGTTTTTCCGGAGGAATCCATTGCTGACCGAAAAAACTATTGCAGACGCGCTTGCTGATGTGCTTGTCCCCGGTGTAACACGTAACTTGGCAGATATGAACCTGCTGCAGGGAATCACGCTGACCGATAATCAAGTAAAAATTACGCTGGCTTCAACTGCACTCGATGAGAACACCCAGAGATGGATACGTGAAAAATGTACCGGCGTGATCACGGGATTGAACGGCAGTCTGCAAACAGAGGTCACCTTTATCGATAAAAGGCCTGTTGAGATAAATCGTGTAAAAAATGTTATAGCCGTCATGAGTGGAAAGGGAGGTGTGGGCAAGTCGCTGGTTTCCGCCCTGACTGCAATGCTGCTGAGATCGCGTGGACTGAATGTCGGAATCCTCGATGCCGACATTACCGGTCCCAGCATTCCAAGGATGTTCGGCCTGACTTCCCGCCCGCGCGGCAGCGAAAGCGGTATCCTGCCCGTACAGTCTGCAAGCGGCATCCAGATTATCTCTATCAACCTATTCCTGACTGAAGAGGAAGATGCAGTGATCTGGAGGGGCCCTCTGATCGGCAAGGCTATCACGCAATTCTGGGAGGACGTCCTGTGGGGCAATCTGGATTTCATGGTGGTTGACCTTCCGCCGGGTACTGCAGATGCGCCGCTGACAGCCTTGCAGGTCCTGCCCGTCAACGGCATCATCGTCGTCTTCACACCACAGGATCTCACCACCATGATAGTTAAAAAGGCCGTCAGGATGGCCGGCCAGATGAACAAAACGGTACTGGGTGTGGTTGAGAACATGAGTTACTTATACCTGCCGGAACTCAAAAAAAAGGTTGAAATCTTCGGCAAAAGCCGCGGGGAGGAGATGGCAAAGGCTGCCGGCGCGCCACTATTGGCCAGGATACCTGTAGATCCGCGCCTTGCCGCCCTCTGCGACGAGGGGCACATCGAGAGGTACAGCTCCGACGCAATTGATTCCCTGAGAGACAGCCTGCTCAAAGCCATTCCGAGCAACACCTGATACCTTCTGTCCCTTGATTAAAAACGCCTGAAAATATATACTCTTTAGACGATTTTGCAAAGCAATAAAGACTATTTCCAGGTTGATACCCCATGTGGTTTTACTCCCGGAGGATACGATGGCATTTGATGCTTTCAACGAAAAGGAGGAAGTTATCGAGAGTTCGATGGACCTCGAGATGATACGTGATGACCTGATGGCCGAGCTCAAATCAATCAACGAGTATGAAGCTCAGGTTGAGATGATCGAAAATGAAGATGCGGCTGACACCATCGAACAGATACTCGAAGATAAAAAGACTCATGTGGCAAGGCTTTTACACATACTGAGTTTGCTTGATCCTATACAGGCTGAAAAATTGAATAAAGAGTTAAGGTAGTGAGAAAATGGCACACAAACCAAAGCTAAAGGCTGCTAAAAAGAACCGCGGCAAAACCAAAAGCAGCAAACGCAACATCGTCAAGAAGATAACTGCGTAGATTACGGTGGAGACTCCGGTTTGAAGGTACTGGTTATCGGCAACGGGGCACGTGAACATACCCTCGTATGGAAAATTGCCCGCAGCCCCCGCGTCGATGCGATATATGCTGTTCCGGGAAATGCCGGCACCGGTAAATTGGCCAGCAACCTGGCCATACCTCTAAACGATATATCCTCGATAGTTAAAAAGGCCCGTGAGCTCGGTATCGGACTCGCGGTAGTTGGTCCTGAAGCTCCTCTGGCGGCTGGGATCACAGACCTTTTCGACCAGGCCGGCATACCTGTTTTCGGCCCGTCCATGGCTGCTGCGCGCCTCGAATCAAGCAAATCCTTCGCCCGCAGCATCATGCAAAGCAACAATGTGCCCTGTGCCGAAGGTCAAACCTTTACCAGTTTTAGCAAGGCCAAAAAGTATATTGAGACACATGATATGCCCATCGTTGTTAAGGCTGATGGGTTGGCTGCCGGCAAGGGCGTAACCGTGGCAAAGGACCTTGATGAAGCTATTGGTGCGCTCAATTCAATAATGAAAGACCGTGCCTTCGGATCGGCCGGAGATAAAGTGATTGTCGAGGAGTGTCTGCTCGGCAAAGAGGTAAGCCTGTTGGCCTTCAGCGACGGTAAAAACGTTGTCGCGATGGTGCCGGCGTGCGACTATAAGAGGGTTTTCGATGATGACCAGGGTCCCAATACCGGAGGAATGGGCAGCTACAGCCCGCCGGGTTTTTTCAATCAGGAGATGACCGACCGGGTACTTGAGCATATCATCCGGCCCACTGTGGCCGCCATGGCAAAAGAAGGATCTCCCTACAAAGGTGTTCTTTATACGGGGTTGATCATCACACAGCAGGGGCCAAAAGTTCTGGAGTTCAACGCCCGCTTCGGTGATCCTGAAACACAGGTGATACTACCGAGGCTGGAGTCCGATCTGGTAGAGATCATGCTGGCCGTGCTGGACGGCAGGCTGGACCGGATGAAGATCGACTGGAGCCATGATGCGTGCGTGGGCGTGGTCCTGGCGTCGGGCGGATACCCGGGCAGCTATCGCACGGATCTCCCCATCAGCATATCCGACAAATTGGAAAAAGATATAAACATATTCTTTGCGGGAGCCGCAAAACGCAATGGCGGCAAGATCGTTACCAGCGGGGGCCGGGTCTTAACGGTAACGGCTACAGGCCGTACTCTAAAAGAGGCCAGTGAAAAAGTATATCGCAATATACCGCATATCGATTTTGAGGGATGCCACTTCCGGCGGGACATTGCGGCAAGGGAGGTGAATTGATGGCGCTGGTTGGCATCGTGATAGGGAGCAAGACGGATGAGGAGTATATCCAGCCTGCTCTCGCTGTATTTAAGGAGTTTAAAATCGAGTACGACATAGATATATTATCCGCACACCGCAAGCCGGACAGGGTGCGCCAGTATGCCCTTGAAGCAGGCTCTAAAGGTTACGAGGTTATAATTGCTGCCGCAGGCAGCGCAGCCCATCTGCCCGGAGTGATCGCTTCCTGGACAACTCTACCCGTTATAGGGGTGCCTTTGCCTACCAGCGATCTAAAAGGTGTGGACTCACTCTATTCTATCGTACAAATGCCGGGTGGGGTCCCGGTTGCCTGCACAGGCATAGGCTCGGCGGGAGTTAAGAATGCAGCCCTGCTGGCCGTCCAGGTGCTGGGAATTAAGTTCGAGCAGATTAAAAGATCTTTTGCAGAATACAAACGCAGGCTGGCCGAGGCGTAAGGCAGGTAGATATGATTGAACGCTATTCACGCCCAAAAATGAAAAAAATCTGGTCGGACAAAAATAAGTTCGACAAATGGCTGCAGGTTGAAATTGCCGTATGCGAAGCCTGGGCTGATGTCGGACGAATACCCAAATCGGCTTTGCAAAATATCAGTAAGGCCAGCGTCGATTTCGACCGTATGGCAGAGATACTAAAGGTCACCCATCACGACGTGACCGCCTTCCTGAACGCCGTGGGCGAAACGGTGGGAGAGGATTCGCGTTATATCCACCTCGGCCTGACCTCATCGGATATTATAGACACGGCGCAGGCGCTGCAAATTCGCGAGGCTGTTGACCTGCTTTTAGAGGATACCGCTCAACTGATCACGGTGCTTGAGGACAGAGCTATCTCTAACAAGGACACGATCATGATAGGTCGTACACATGGAGTACACGCCGAGCCGATAACGTTCGGGCTGAAGGTGGCTCTGTGGGCACAGGAGATGAAACGCAACTATACCAGGCTGGAAGAGGCTAAGAAAGGTATCAGCGTGGGCAAGATATCCGGTGCTGTAGGTACATATGCCACAGTATCACCGGATATCGAAGCCAAAGCCTGCGCCGCTCTTGGGTTGGCCTGCGCGCCTATCTCGAATCAGGTGATCCAGCGTGATCGCCACGCCCAGCTTATAACCACGCTTGCCATCACTGCGAGCTCTCTCGAAAGGTTTGCCACGGAGATCAGGGCCCTACAAAGGACGGAGATACTGGAGGCAGAGGAACCATTTGCCAAAGGCCAGACGGGCTCATCCGCCATGCCGCATAAACGTAATCCCGAGCTATGCGAGAGAGTTTGCGGACTGTCACGCTTGATCAGGGGCTATTCCGTAACCGCACTGGAGAACATGGCGCTCTGGCATGAACGTGATATCAGCCACTCATCCAATGAGCGCGTGATCCTACCTGACGCCTGCCTTGCCCTCGATTATATTTTAAGCCTGTTCACCGGCGTCATGAAGGGCTTACAGGTATATCCTGATAATATGAAACGCAACCTCGAGATAACTCAGGGCCTGGTATTTTCACAGAATGTCATGCTTGCCCTGGTGAGTAAAGGTCTCAGTCGTCAGAAGGCCTATGAACTGACGCAGCGCAATGCCATGGAAGCATGGAAATCCAGGACTCCCTTCCTCAAACTACTGAAATCAGATCCCGATGTTTCCAGCCGCCTGAACGCAAAGGAACTTGACGATTTATTTGATTACCGGCGTTTCCTAAAGCATATCGATACGGTGTTTGAGCGTTTGGGTTTGCTCAAGAAAACACGTAAATCGCAGATAAAGAGATAGGAGTTGTATCTTGAACATTTTATTCGACAGCTCATTGAAACTACCGCTATTCGGAAAAGGCAAGGTCAGGGATACCTATCAGGTCGGGGATAAACTCCTGATAGTCGCCACCGATCGCATCTCCGCCTTCGATATGGTACTTCCCAACGGCATACCGGATAAGGGGATAGTGCTTAATCAGGTATCGGTTTTCTGGTTCGGGAAAACCTATCATATCATACATAATCATATGGTAGAATCGATTGAGAGCCGCAGGGCATTATCGAAGTATTCCCCCTGGAAGAGACCGTTGCCCGAACTGCTGCTCGGCCGCTCGATGGCTGTGCTGAAGGCGGAGCGCCTGCCGGTCGAGTGCGTGGTCAGAGGGTATATTGCAGGTTCAGCCTGGGCCGAGTACAGCAAAAAAGGGACAATCAACGGGAGAAAGGCGCCCAAGGGTTTACAGGAAAGCCAGGAGCTGCCGGAAGCTATTTTTACACCCACTACCAAGGCGGCAGTCGGCCATGACCTGCCCCTGTCTCCCAAAGGACTGATTGATCTGGTAGGAGAGAGGACAGCCCGTAAGATCGAAACCAAAAGCCTGGAGCTCTACAATTACGCACGTTCATATGCCGTCGAGCGCGGTATCATCATAGCCGATACTAAATTCGAGTTCGGTTTCCATGATAAGGAACTGATACTGATCGATGAAGTACTCACACCCGACTCAAGCAGGTTCTGGGATGCCAGCCAGTATGAGCCGGGGCAATCCCAGCCAAGCTTCGATAAGCAACCGGTCAGGGATTGGTTGATTGCCTCGCGTTGGAACAAGAAAAAACCGGCGCCGGCCCTGCCGGCGGACGTTGTTGAAGCAACGACGGAACGTTATCGAGATGCGTATACACTGCTGACCGGAAGGAAGTTTAAGAATGTATTTATCTAAAGTCTATATAACGCTGAAGCCGACCGTAAACGATCCGCAGGGATTAACTATCAAAGGCGCCCTTCATACCCTGGGTTTCAAAGACGTGGAGGAGGTCAGGGCCGGCAAATATATCGAGATAAAGATTGCAGCCGGGGACATGGAAAAAGCGCGGGCTGAACTACAGGATATGTGTAAAAAACTGCTGGCCAATCCGGTTATCGAGAACTTCCGTTTTGATATCGAGGAGATCAAGCCCGGGTGAGATTCAGGGTACCCTGTATGTGATCCTTAATACGGCCCTGTCCAGACAGATCATGTCAGCCACGCTGTCCCAGTTGGTGGATGTGAAGAACCCCAGCCTGAACTGGCATCTCCCCTGCGCGCTGGAAAGAAGCTTCTGTATTATATTATTCCCATGATCGTCCAGCGTAACATCAACCAGAAGCGGGTCCGTTCTCTGCACAGCCATCAGCTTCACGCTTCCCACGACGGGCGCTGTGGACTCATAGGCCACTCTTCCCAGGCTGCCCATCGAGCCGTACTGATACTGATATATCTCGAGAGCGCCCATATTGCCCCAGGTGGCGCCGCTGTAAATAGGATTACCCACGATCGAGTATCCAGTTAGATCAAGAACCGCCCGGCTGATCTCTGCGGTAGGCGGCAGCGTTGTCAGATCAAAACTCAAGAACGCGCGGACGGCCTGATTAGGCGGGTTATCGCCCGCGCAGACAGCGCTTGAACGAGTATAATTCGCGCCGCTTTTAGTTAGCGATCCGCTCTCATTTGGTATTATGTTCAATACGGCGGTCATCTCCGTGCCCTGCTGAACACCGAGTCCGCCCGCAACTGTCACCGTAACAGTCGCCATACTGCTTCCGACTGAATTCGATGCTGTAAGGTTATAAATCGTAGTTGCGTACGGCATGATGGATCTCGTGCCGCTCAAGGGCACCGGTCCGATCCCATTATCTATGCTGACCGTCTGTGCGCCCGTCACAACCCAGTTCAGAACAGTGTTCTGCCCCTCGGCCACTATCGCGGGATTAACGGCAAAGGTTGCCACAACAGGTTTGCCCGTCTCAGCTGTCGGCTGAGGAAAGGCGCCGGGCAAATACAAGCACCCTGACAGTAATACAAAGACCAATAATAGAGTAACCACAAGTTTCTTCATGGTGAGTCCTCCTGGGATGCAATTATCCCGGTCATAAAAAGGATAACGGAAAAGCTGAGTTAATGTTTAGCTGTCGCCGCTGATTCGGTTTTATTCTGGAATCACATAGCGAACAATCAGTTTTGCATTGCCCGCGCTGATATCAAGGTAATTGTCGCTGTTTGCACCGCTTTGAACTGTTGTTTGACCCCCATACCCCGGTTGGATATAGTCGCCACGGCTGTAATAGTAATACTTCTCGAACTGCAGCCGGATCTGATAGCGGTCGCTGCCTTCATCGAGCTGCTTCTGCATGGTGATAACGAAATCCGGCGAGGTGAACGGAGCATTCGGCATCATGGTTATTATAGAATTGAAGTTCCAGCTGTACAGGTATCCCGCGGGAACTATAATCATGTAATCGCTTGGCCGCAAACTGCTGCCATACTGCTGATTATATATATTTAACGAGCCCTGCCAGGGGAATGGTGAATTGACCACAACCGATTTCGAGATATCCAGTTCCACACCCTTGATAATTGCGTTGCGCGGTATGGAAGATATATCGAAGCTCAGAAAGCCCTGCATCTGTATCTGCATATCGTTCTGCCCAACCATGACCCTGTCCAGAACGATTTTGTCCTTTCTGACCGTGCCGTCTTCGGCTGCCACGGAATACAGTGTGGTTGTATAAACATGTAGCGGGGTAACAATTATCCTGGTATTGGCCGTCATGGTCCCCTCATCATTCCTGGCAAAGATGGTATAAACGGTGTCCGTTTTGGGCTGAACCGACCGGCTGCCCGACATGGATACGCCACCGATATCTGGATCTATGTTTACCATACCGGTCCCGCTCACGTCCCAGGTAAGTGTGGACCACTCCCCTTCCTTGATTTCAGGCGGTGTGGCCGTAAACACCCTGATAGCCATCTTCTGAGGCCCACCGGGGATAAGCACGTTCACGTTGGTACCGACTTCATTCGACCAGTTGCCGTAATTGTCCTGCGCTTTAAACCAGATCGTATGCTGCCCTGCCGTCAGTGAATCGGTCTCAAACGAGGCCAACTGGCTTAAATTCCCGTTAATGCTTGAACGCCAGTTATAGCCTACTATCTGACCTTCAGATGAAATGGCATGCCCGCTGAATTTTATCTTCTCCCCAACGTAAACCTGTGGCGAAGACACGGAATCGATATAAACGAGAGGAGCCAATTTGGTATTAACCGCCGGTCTCGCACATCCTGCAACCAGTATTGCCAGCATCAGGATGGCTATAGCAGCCTTTTTCAAATCGACACCTCCATGCGTATGGTATTTCTCACAATCTAACATTGTATTGCTGCCTTGTCAATATACTCATTGATTGATTCTGGCTCTAACATAGTTCATCACCCTGCCCATGACCTCACCGGCCTTACCTTCGACGCGTACAGCCGCCCTGGAATCCATGGGCGTGGATCCTATATTGATGATAACGATCTTTGCCCCTGCATTGAATGCATATTCAGGGATATAGGCCGCAGGGTATACGACCAGTGTGGAACCTATCACGATGCAGAGGTCGCACAGGTTTGCCCGGCGGGAGGCTTCGCTCAGAACAGCCTGCGGTAACATCTCTCCGAAATATACGGCGTCAGGCTTTAGTATGCCCTTGCACGCCTCACACTCCGGCAACTCCTCATGGGCGAGTCGCGAAATTATCTCGTCCATTGGAAAGCGCTTGCGGCATCCCAGGCAGCGGACGTACTGCATGTTGCCGTGTAACTCGAATACTTTATCATCAGGCACGCCGGCCATCTGATGGAGGTTATCTATATTCTGCGTCACCACGCAGTCAAGCTTACCCAGCTTGTCCATCTCAGCTACTGCGAAATGAGCTGCGTTCGGCTGCACATTTTTAACCAGCCCTCCTTCAGCCAGGAGCTTCCATTGCATCTTTCTTACCTCTGGACGGGCGACGAACCTCTGTATTGTGAAATCCTCCGGGTCCAGCTTTGTCCATATGCCGTCCTCACCCCGGAAGTCAGGTATACCGGACTCGGTACTGATCCCTGCCCCGCTGAAAACCAGGCATCGTTGCGAATTTACTATAAGTTCGGCTATCTTCCCGGCCTGTTTCTCGATATCGTCGCCTCCCATAATTCAAACTCCTCCGATATTAAACTTCATCGACTCGTGCCTGCTCGCTTATTATACATGGTTCAATCTCTTTGATATATTAATATGGCTTAAACATGTATGATATCGTCGACTATCTGGGAAAAAACCTGACCACCAGCTTTATCGGCAGGAATCTGCATTATCTGGCAGTCACCTCTTCGACACAGGATGTGGCTAAGGACATGGCCGACCACGGGGCCCCCGAGGGCGCTGCCGTAATAGCCGGGATGCAACAGTCGGGCCGCGGCAGGCTCGGCAGGTCATGGTTATCTCCGGAGGGAGGACTGGCCACATCGATAATTCTGCGCCCCGCTATGTCGGTCCTTCCTCTACTGCCGGCTATATCTGCCCTGGCTGTTTTCCGCACGGTTAAGGCGCTGGGCATCGATGCTGAAATCAAATGGCCCAACGATATACTGATCGGTGGCCGCAAGGTCTGCGGCATATTAATCGAACACGGGCTCAAGGACGGTGCAGTTCGATACAGTATTATGGGCATCGGTATCAATATTAATTTCAACACATCTTTGTATCCCGACATAGCCGGCTTTGCAACCAGCCTCTCGGTCGAGCTGGGACATGAGCTACCGGTAGGCCAGGTAGCATTGCGCCTCTACACCGAATTAGAGGGCCTCTACCTGCTAAGCAAACAGCCTGATGCAATACTCAAAGAATGGGCAGCGAACATGATCACCATCGGCAGTCGTGTGAAGGTCAGGTCGGCTAACCGCGACATCGAGGGCATCGCAGAAGCCATCAATGGATCGGGGCATCTATTGCTTCGGCAGGACGATGGAAGCGTGCAGGAGATTTTGGCGGGAGACGTATCCCTTATAACCGACAGCAGTAAAAAGTAGGGGCGGCTACGTAGCCGCCCCTGCTTCACATTGCTTCTCCCTGTCAGGCGACGGGCTTCTTCTTATCGGTTTCAATCTTTTGCAGCATAGGTTGAATTAATTCGATAGGCAATGGGAATACCACGGTATTTGATCTATCCGATGATATTGCCACCAGAGTCTGCAAGTAGCGTAACTGCAGCGCCATCGGCTCCTTTGAAATAATACGGGCAGCCTCAGACAACTTCTCCGCCGCCTGCGCCTCGCCCTCGGCAGCGATGATCTTGGCCCTTCTGCCTCGCTCCGCCTCTGCCTGAGCAGCCATGATTTTCTGCATATTGTCGGGCAGCTGAACATCGCGTACTTCGACCAGGCTCACCTTGATACCCCACGGCTCGGTGCTTTCATCGATAATAATCTGTAGCTTCTCGTTAATCTTTTCCCGGTGCGCCAGCAGATCCTCAAGTTCCGATTGTCCCACCACGTTCCGCAGAGTGGTCTGGCAAAGCAATGATGTAGCCCTGATATACTGCTCGACGTTCAGGATCGCCGACTCCGGCTTCATTACACGAAAATAAACCACGGCATCTACTTTGACCGTCACTGTGTCCATGGTGATACATTCCTGCTGCGGCACGTCCATGGTCACCACGCGCAACTCGACTTTAACCATTCGCTCGATAAAAGGAATGAGCAGAATAAGGCCGGGCCCTCTCACTCCCACATATCTGCCCAGGCGAAAGACTACGCCCCTTTCATATTCGTTGACTATCCTGATAGATGCAAAAAGCACTATCAAAACGAATATCGCCAGAATTATTATTCCCCAAATCTGCATTGCTGCCTCCTTATTTTTTTCTTGTTACGTATAATTTAAGGTTGTCAACCTTTTTAATAATAACCTCGTCTCCAGGTCTGGCCTGTCCCTCATCCATCTCTGCCTTCCACAGCTCCCCTTCCACCATCACCATACCCGCGGGATCAAGCGCGGTTTTAACTTTGGCCACCTGGCCGATCATGCCCTCCTTGCCGGTAGTGACTTTCCTCTTCTGCCCCCTGATAACGGCCCAGACGAGGAAAGCCATAAAGGCGGCCAGGAAAATCGCTACGTACACAATAAGACTTTTATCGAACTGCATGGATGCCTCACTTTCGCTGAAAAGAATGAGAGAACCGATGACCAGTGATACTATTCCACCTGTGGTCAGTATACCATAGGCAGGTACAAAAATCTCAGTTATAAAGAGCCCGAATGCAAGTATTATGAGCAGCAGGCCGGCCCAGCCCGCGTTCAAAACACCCAGGGAGTAGAATGCCAGAAACAGGCATATTCCGCCGATCACACCGGGAAAGATCAGTCCGGGATTGGAGATCTCGGTGATCAGTCCTATGGACGCCAGTGTAAGCAATATGTATGCAACATTGGGATGACTGATGACCTGGAGTATTTTCTCCACCAGCGTCATATCGCTTCGACTTACCGCCACGCCTTCAGTATCAATAGTCACTTCGCTGCCATTGGCCAGCGTGACTTTTCTCCCATTGATCTGCTTTATGACACTATCCAGATCATCGGCCTGGAAATCGACCAGCTTTTTCTCGACTGCTTCTGAAGCGGTGAACGATCTGCTTTCCCTCACGGCAGCCTCAACCAGCGAGGGATCACGCCCGCGTTTCTCAGCTATGCTCTGTATCCAGGACGCCGAGTACTCGGTCGCCTTCTTCTGCGCATCTTCGGGCATCTCCTCCCCCACACTCACCGGATGTGCAGCCCCCAGGCTGGTGGCAGGGGCCATCGCGGAGAAATGGGCAGACACAGTGATGAATGTGCCCGCCGAGGCAGCCCAAGCGCCGTGGGGCGATACGTATACAACGACCGGCACCCTGGCATTCATAATGCTCTTGACTATCCTCTCGGTGGAATCCAGCAGGCCGCCGGGTGTATCCAGGGTAATGATAACGACAGTGTCGTTTCTTTCCTCAGCCTCGGCTATTCCGCGGCTGATATAGTCGGCAACCACGGGCACAATATTGCCCTTGACCTCCAGGACACGGATCTTCCCTGATTCAGGGACAGCGTTACAGCCGGCTATGGATAACGCCAGGCCCACAAGGAACAGCGAAACATAAAATATGCGGAATATCTTTCTTGCAGTCATGCGTATATTGTATATCAGAAACGCCGTGAAGACAGCAATTGTAGCTGTGATACCATTAGTGTAGAATTATCCCGTTTTACAGAAAGGATAAATAGTTATGGAAAGTCAGAGATGTAAAGGGGCCCGCGACCTGCTGCCGGATGATATGGAGCGTTTCCGGCAGGTCGAGGACGCCTTTCGCAATTCATGTTTGAACTGGGGTTACCGCGAGATCAGGACGCCCACCCTGGAATACATACACCTCTTCACCGCGGCGGGAACATTGACGCCCGCTATGCTGGGTCGCGTCTACTCCTTCCTCGACTGGGATGGCTGGGGAGGCGAGCGAGTTGTTCTGCGTCCCGATGGGACTATACCCGCCGCCCGGCTTTACAGCGAGAACCTCGCAAACCAGAAGATAGCCCGTCTCTACTATATCACCAACGTCTTCGCATTTGAGGAGACAGGACGTGAGAACCGCGAAAAATGGCAGTGCGGGGTGGAGCTCCTGGGAGATTGCGACCGGGCCGCAGACGCCGAAGTGATCGCCCTGGCCCTGGAAATTGCAGGTGCGATGGGATTAACAAAACCTGAACTCAAGCTATCGCATGCCGGCATTTTGAAAGCTCTTATCGGAGAGCTCAGGCTGGACGGAGACAGCAAGGCCGCTCTTCTCGATGATATCCTCGAAGGAAACTGGCAGGCATTTGCCGGCGTTAAAAGCAAGAATAAGGAAGTGGTCAACGCCATCACCACGCTTATAAAGCTGAAGGGCAAATCAAGCGGTTTTCTGGCCAACCTCAAGGCTATGCCCGCCGTCTCAAAAAGTGTCAGAAAAGAGATCGACGGCTTCGCTGCCGTTACCGCATTGCTGGACAAAATGCAGATGAGCTACTCCATTGACTTTACATCCATCAGGGGCTTTGAATACTACACCGGCCTGTGTTTCAAGATAACCTCGGGCGGAGACAGGATATGCAGCGGGGGCAGGTACGACAACCTGATAGGCCTGGTAGGCGGTCAGGATATACCCGCCTGCGGCTTCGCCTTCTACCTGGATACTGTTACAGCCATGGTGAAGCCTTGGTCGCAGCAAAAGGCCGAGAAGACCGTATCTGTGAAAGCTGCAGGAGGCTCGGCGGAGGCAGTTAATGCGGCCTTTGAGGCGGCGGCAGCCATGCGCAAAGTCGGACTTATAGCCGAACTCGATTTTTGCGGCAATCAACTGCAGGCCCGCTGGTCGGTTTCAGTCGGGACACGCCCTGCCTCTTTCACCTTAGTCGATAACTTCAAGAAGACGCGCCGAAAAGTGTCCGCAGTGGGTGAGGTCATCAATATCATCGGAGGTTTCAGCAAGCTTGCCCGCTAAAGCAACGTCCGAGCCACGACTGGCCCTGCCCAAGGGTAAATTGCTGGCCAGAACTTCGCTCTTCCTTAACTCCATAGGACTCGGCTTCGACAACTATACCTCGGGAACCCGCATCTACCGTATGCGGTCGCAGGCCATGCCGGGTTTGACGGCCAAGATGCTTAACGAGCGGGATATACCCGTACAGGTGGCTGTGGGCAACTACGATTTCGGCATCTGCAGTTCCGACTGGCTGCAGGAGCTGCTGACACGGTATCCGGCCAGCCGAGTGTTGAAGATCGCCGATCTCGGATACGACATCTCCGATATCTACATGGCCTGCGCAACCTCATCTGACATATCCCCGCAGGCTATGGCCGGCGGCGCTGCAGCCTGGCGTATAGTGACTGAATATCCTGCCCTGGCAGAAGCAGCCGCATATAAAATGCGTCTGAAAAGATATCGCATCTTCCCCTGCTGGGGGTCGACTGAAGCATATCCGCCGGAGAACGCCGATTTCTCTGTGCTTCGTGTCAAAAATGAGGACGCTCTGCGCAGCCTGAATTTGAAGCCGATACGCAGGATATGCGGCAGTAACGCCTGCATTATCGCCAACTGCAGTAGTCTTCAGAGCAGCGACTGCAGCGGCCTGCTCAAACGATTTGCCGCATCCGCCTCCTTGAAGAATAAACCCTGGCAAGCGCCGGAAAAAGCAGTGTCTGCGGTAAACAACAACCTTGCCGGCAGTGCCCGCACCGGTGATGTATGGCTGGCGCTGGCCGACGGCCATCAACAGGTGCACACCGAAGCTTTCATGCAGAAGACGGGCCTGCGGCTTGAGGGATACTCAAAGAGTGATCTGAGACGGCGTCCATCCTGCGACATCGATTGGCTCAATATCAAGGTAATCCGGCCTCAAGATATGCCGCAACAGGTTGCCAACGGCAATTTCGACCTGGCCATCACCGGACGGGACTGGCTGCTGGATCACCTTTACCAGTTCCCATCCAGCCCGGTAGCCGAGCTGGTCAACCTCGGCTTCGGCTGGGTGCGGATCGTGGCTGTGGTCAGCCAGGATATACCGGCGGATAGTATCGGTTCGCTTCGCGAGCTCGTGGCTGCGGGCAAAATGGTACCCCTGCGTATCGCGACAGAGTATATCAACATAGCTGATAAATATTTACGCGACAAGCACATCGCCCGTTATCGTGTTATTCCTACCTGGGGAGCAACCGAGGTCTATCTGCCTGAGGATGCCGATATGCTGATCGAAAACACTGAGACCGGTCAAACACTGGCCCGGCATAAGCTAAAAATCATAGACACGCTGTTCGAGTCAACGGCCTGCCTGATAGGCAACAGGCGCAGCCTGGAAGAGCGTGGAAAAAAAGATAAAATTAATGATCTGATCAGGCTTTTTCGGGAGGCGGTGAATAAAAAATGAAGGTGATACGGGATTACAGGCAGGCCTTGAAAACCCTGGAACGAAGCATTGAGTATGATCCGGGCGGCAGGATCGCAACTGCCGTACGTGAGATAATTGCTGGCGTCAGGAAAGGAGGGGATCAGGCTCTAATCGCCTATGCCGAACGCTTCGATGGCGCCAGGTTAAAATCGCTCGAGGTGACGCCCAGGGAAGTTACCGCTGCCCTCACGTCCATCGATCCTGAACTGATGGATGCCCTTAAATTCGCGGCCGCGCGCCTGGTAAAATTCCATAAAACCTGCATGCGCATATACGGGCGCGGATTTTTCAAAGACGGTCTGGGACAACAGGTGTTGCCCATCGAGCGCGTGGGCATATATGTACCCGGTGGCACTGCCTCATATCCCTCCACGGTACTGATGACTGCCATCCCCGCACGTATGGCGGGGGTGAAAGAGATCATCATGTCCACTCCGTGCGGAAAAGATGGAAAAGTGCCTGCCGGTACGCTGGCCGCGGCTTTTATCGCGGGTGTTGACCGGATATTCAAAATCGGCGGTGCGCAGGCCGTGGCGGCCATGGCCTTCGGCTCCGCTTCTGTGCCACGTGTGGACAAAATCTGCGGCCCGGGCAATATGTATGTTATGAACGCCAAGAAAATGGTTTACGGCCTGGTGGATATCGATGCCCTCCAAGGTCCCAGCGAGGTCATGCTGATCGCCGACGGCTCTGCAGATCCCTCCTTCTGTGCAGCTGATCTGATAGCGCAGTCGGAGCATGACGCCATGGCATCATCAATTATCATAACCACGTCGGAAGGGCTGGCAGAAAAAGTGCAGTCCGAACTTAAAAAACAGCTGCCCGGACTGAAAAGAAGAACCATCGCCAATAAAGCTCTGGCGTCAAACGGCCTGATCATCATAGTGAAAACTCTGGAGCAGGCTATAGATCTGGCCAACCTTTATGCGCCGGAACATCTCTCCCTCTTGGTGAAAAACGCAGAGCGATACATCAGCAGAATCAGGAACGCCGGCTGTATCTGCATAGGCCGGTATTCACCGGTTGTGCTGGGCGATTACGTAGCCGGACCGAGCCATGCGCTGCCCACCGGGGGCAGCGCCCGCTTCAGCTCACCCCTGACTGTGCAGGATTTCCTCAAGATCAACAGCATCATTGCCCTTGAAGATAGCGCCCTCCGGAGGCTGGGTCCGGCGGCCGCAATGATGGCGGATAGCGAGGGATTAACGGGCCATGCCGGCGCCGTCAGGATCAGACTGAAAAAGATAAAAAAATGAATCTGAGCAGCCGTTCGTTATGGTGTAACATATGATCAGAGTCCATCGCGGCAACTTCCTGTATACGCTGAACAGCATTCGCCAGAGCCTCTTTGCTTATCTCGAATCCGAGCTCGCCAGGTACGGTATCAGCGGCATTGCTCCCTCGCACGGCGATATCCTTCACATCCTGGATAAAAAGGGCACCCTCCATCTTCGCGATTTAACTGAGCTGTCTCTCAAAGACAAATCCACAATAACAGCAGTCATCAGCCATCTGGAGAAGAACGGCTATGTGACCAGGGTAAGGGACGGCAACGATAAGAGGCTGGTGAATATTCAGGTCACGCATAAGGCCGCGGAAATCAAGCCGGCGCTGGAAAAGATATCCGAGAAAATGAACACTCAGCTTTTCGAAGGCCTGAGCGCGGAGGAAAAAAGCACCCTCTTTAAACTCATGACCAGAATCAGCCACAACATCGACAAACTGTAACCCATCCAATCGAACTAAGCCCTATATCGTTTACATCAGCCCGCAAGTATGTTAAAATAGTTTTATACAAAACTATTTATTAAATAACGCCGGGGAAAACAAGATGAGCGCTGAGTATGAGGCTATAGATGTTTGGATGCAGCATCCCACCATGAAATTCGGCAACCACCAGATGTTCGATTCGTTGAGGCGGTGGACCGGGCAGGAGAAGCTCACCTCTGAATTGCCGCTTGAGTTAACAATCAGCCTGATGGACCAGTCACATGTTTCCAGGGGACTGATCTGCGCGTGGTGGAGCCCGACCGGGCCGCTTATCACCAACGACGAGGTGGCGGCCTTTGTTCAAAAGTATCCGAACAGGCTGATAGGTGTGGCATCGGCGAATCTCTACCGGCCGATGGAAGCTGTCCGGGAGCTCAGGCGCTGCGTCAGAGATCTCGGATTCAAGGCTTTGCGCATCGTGCCATGGCTGTGGAACCTTCCTCCGACGGACCGCCGCTACTACCCTCTGTATGCCGAGTGTGTGGAGCTGGACATACCGTTCTGCTGCCAGGTCGGCCATACCGGACCGCTCTGCCCGTCGGAGCCCGGCAGGCCCATACCTTACATCGACGAGGTGGCGCTCGAATTCCCCGAGCTCAAGATGGTCTGCGGACATATCGGTTATCCCTGGACGACCGAGATGATCGCGGTGGCGACCAAGCATGAGAACGTATACATCGACACCTCAGCCTATGTCGCCAAGAGGTTCCCGCCCGAACTGGTGACATACATGCAAAAACACGGTAAAAAGAAAGTCATGTTCGGCACCAATTACCCCATGATCACCGCAGCCATGTGCCTAAAGGACCTGGATGCCCTGCAATTAACTGATGAAGTCAAGAAACTTTTCCTCCATGAAAATGCCCTCAGGGTGTTCCAGCTATAAGCGCTAATCAGGCAGCAATGTATCTAAATTCCGCGCAATCCCCACACCTGTGATATGCTATTATTGGAAGTCTGACGGGCGTGTAGGTGTGGAATCATGGAACCTTATATACGGTTAAATGCTGTCGCCCTATCGCTGGCCTTACCCGCACTGATAGCGGGAGGTCTGGCCCTTTATGCGTTTACACGCCGCCCCGTGATAGGCTCGCGTGTATTCGCTTTCCTCATGCTGGGTCTGTGTGTGTGGTCTGTTTTTTATGGGGTCGAATTGTGCTGTCTGCAGCTCGAGGGGATGATGATCAGCGCAGTTCTGGAATATCTTGGTATCGCCAGCGTGCCCGTGCTTTTCCTGATTTTGACGCTGCTGTATACAGGAAGGGAAACATGGGTGACACGACGTAACGTCATCCTGCTTTTTGTCATCCCCTGCATCACCGTGATAATGGTTGCCACCAACCAGATGCACCACTTCTATTACAGCACCGCCGGCGTCGACAGCAATGGCCCGTTCCCCATGTTGGCGCTGACCAGGGGCCCGTTTTTCTGGGTACATTCAGTTTATTCTTATGCAGCGCTCCTGGCAGCCACTCTTTTATTGATCGCGCGACTGAGGAAGTCCGGCATTTTATTACGCAAGCAGGTGATAGCAATACTGTTGGGTGCGCTGGTACCCTGGACAGTGAGCATCCTATACGTGGGCTTCGGCCTGATGCTCTTCGGACACGTCGACCCGACACCTTTTGCCTTCACTGTCACCGGGATAGTGATTGCCTGGGGCATTTTCAGCCATGGTCTATTCGATATCGTGCCTGTGGCTTACGATACAATCGCGGATAGTATTGATGACGTCATCGTGGTTCTGGACAGCCATAACAGGATCGTGGAGTTTAACCTGGCGGCCCACAACATCCTGGGTTTATCCCGGTCAGATATAGGCCACACCGCGGCCGCTGTTTGGGAAGAGCGGCCCGATTTGTTGAGCCTGAGCGGTAAGGGTGAGCTTGCCGGTATCGAAATCGTTACTGGACAACGGGATTCAATGCGTTATTACGAAGGCT
>DAOUFR010000046.1:0-51224 GCA_034429715.1 Dehalococcoidia bacterium | reverse complement strand
ATCAGCTCTTTCTTGAGCGCATCGCTCGGCTCATAGCCGGCCCGCAGCACGACGAAGGCGCTGGCTATCTCGCCACGCAGTTCGTCCGGAACACCCGTCACAGCGGCTTCAACCACGGCGGGATGCGAAACAAGAGCGTTCTCAACCTCGACGGTGCCGATGCGGTGAGCGGCTATCTTGATGACCTCGTCAGCGCGGCCGGCAAACCAGATATAGCCGTCCTCATCCTTCGAGGCAGCATCGCCGGCATAGTACATGCCCTTGGTACCAGGCCGGGCTTCCCAGTAGTCGGTTTTGTAACGTTCAGGATCGCCCCACAGTGTGGGTGTTAGGCCGGGGAAGGGTTTCTTGATGACCATGATGCCCTTTTCACCGACACCCATGGAATGTCCGTCCTTCTCGTCCACGATATCCGTTATCACACCGGGGGTGGGGAATGTGGCCGAGCCCGGCTTGATGGGCGCCATGCCCAGGCCGTAGGGATTACCGATAATGGCGCCTGACGTCTCGGTCTGCCACATATGATCGATAACCGGTATGCTGCCCCTGAAGACGTCCTCCTGGAACCATTTCCAGGCTGCCGGATTGAGCACCTCCCCGGCGCAGACAACTCTCTTAAGTGACGTCAGGTCATGTTTATGAGCCGGCTCCACGCCGAACCTGGCCAGCGCCCTGATGCCCGTGGGGGATGTGAACATGCCGGTCACCCGGTTGCGTTCGATAATGTCGAACCACATCTCGTTATTGGGATAATCGGGCGTTCCTTCATATAGAATCGAGGTACAGCCGTGCAGCAGGGGGCCGTATACATTGTAGCTGTGGCCCACGATCCAGCCTATATCCGAGGTGGAGAACCAGATGTCGCTGGCTTTGAGGTCGTAGATCCATTTGCCCATGGAATACACGTAGACCTGGTAGCCGCCGTGGCACTGCAAGCTGACCTTGGGCTTGGCCGTAGTACCCGACGTCGGCAGCAGGAAGAGCGTCTCGTTGGCCTCCATCTCGACGTAGTCGCCGCTCTGGCCCGCGCCCTTGGCCAGGAAGTCTTTCCAGAATATGTCCCGACCCGCGGTCATGGGTATGTTTTTATCGTGCGGCTCATCCAGTACAACCGTATGTTTAAAGCCTATCTCTTTAGGTAGTCGGGTGATAGCGTCGTCGACCATCTCCTTGAGATCGACGGGCTTTCCGCGGCGAGTGCCGCGCGCCTTGCAGATCAAATATTTGGCGCCGCTTAGCTCAACGCGGTCGGCAATAGCCCTGGGTGAGAAACCGGCGAAGATGACCACGTGCACCGCCCCTATCCTGGCGCAGGCCAGCATGGTACCCACCGCCTCCACGCCCATCGGCATGTAAACCGCCACGCGGTCTCCCTTCTTTACACCGATTCCCCTTAAGGCGGCGGCATATTTCTTCACAAGGTTCAGCAGCTGGATATAGGTGACGGTCCTCACCTCGCCGGTGTCGCCGTTCTCATAAATGAGGGCCGCCTTGGCGCCTTTGCCCATCTTGACTTTAAAATCAACTGCGCTATAGCAGATATTGGTCTTGCCGCCCACATACCATTTGAAGGTGGGGTAATTATGTTCGAAAACCTTGTCCCACATCTTAAACCAGTGAAGGTCATGCCTGGCACTCAGCGCCGCCTCTTCCCAGAAGCCGTCCAGGTCCGCCTCGGCCTTCCTGTAAAACTCCTTTACATGCGGGGGCAGCATACCGGCTACTTTCCGCTCTTCAACCTGTTCCACTACTTTCTCTGCCATTCTGTTGTCAGCCTCCTGTGATTTCTTTTTTACGCGCCATAAAAATTTGCGAAAATTACTCCCCATTCTATAGATTGGCAGCCTGCCACGCAAGTGCAAACAACACCCCCGACCCGCTATGCCTTGCCTTTTGGATATGCTTGATGATATATTTCAGTCTCAGCGAGTAGAGGCGGCTGCAATTGACAGGAAAGGACAGGAACGCGCCCCGCATAATCAGCATCGAGCTTACGCCTGTCGTCATACCTTTCCAGGAGATAGTCCGCGAGGCTATGAGCAAGGCGGGCGGCCTGGGAATGGCCATCCCGGCGGAGGAAGCCTGGACAGGCATCGACTGCGCCATCTGTAAAATGGTCGATGAGTCAGGCAACGTCGGGCTGGGGGAATCCTACGTCTGGTGGCCTGAGACCGGCACCTCGCCCAACCAGATTATCGAGGTCATCCGCCAGGCGCTGGCCAGGTACGTGCTGGGAGAGAGTCCTTTCAATGTCGAGCAAATCTGCCGGCGCATGGACAACAACGTGGCCCGGTCGGAGGCAGCCAAGGGCCTGCTCGATATGGCCTGCTACGACCTGATGGGTAAGGTCAGGGGCGTCCCGGCCTGCGAAATTATGGGCGGAAAAGCGGCGGACATACCGCTGGCCGCGTTGATACCCCTGATGGACCCCGAGGGCATGGTCTACCTGTCCAAGCTTTTCTTCGACGATGGGTACAGGACCCTGCGCCTGAAGCTGGGGCACGGGGTGGCGGAGGACGTCGCCATACTGCAGGCCGTGAGGAAGGAATTCGGTAAACAGGTACGCATAAGGGTGGACTATAACCAGGCTTACTTGCCGCAGGAGGCTATAAAGGCTATTCAAGCCATCGAGCCCTTCAATATCGATGTTGCCGAACAGCCCGTGGCCGCTACTGATTACGTGGGGATGGCTTATGTGCAAAAGCGCGTCAAAACTCCCCTGATGTCGCATGAAGGCTGCTTCTCTCTGGGCGATATAATCACTCTGGCTGAGCTTGGCGCCATACGCGCGGTCGGCATCAATACGGAACGTCCGGGCGGCATAACAGCCGCACTAAGGGCCATGGATTTCGCCACTCAACATGGTATGGAAATAGTTATTCATAACCAGTCCGCAGGCATCTCATCCGTAGCCCTGATCCACCTGGCGGCCGCCCGCCTGCCGACGCTGGGACATGCCGTCGAGCTCTTCGGTTATGTCATGCTGGAGGACGACCTGATCACCTCACCCATAGATTACAGCGGCGGTATCGCCAGGGTCCCGGCGGGACCCGGCTGGGGCGTTACACTGGATACAGCGGCGCTGGATAAGTACGCTACAGGCCCGACGGTCAGGCTCACTCTACCCTGAAGATAACTGATGAAGTAAATATAAGGAGCAACCGAGCATGGATTCTGTAAGCTGGGTGGATATCGGCATCATCCTGGTTTACCTGGCCGGCATGGTGGCCGTGGGCATCTGGACCTCCAGAAAGGTCAAAAATCTAACGGACTACTCTCTGGCGGGCAAATCGCTGGGCTACCTGGTGATGATCGGGACGCTGGTAGGCGCCGCCATCGGTGCAGCCTCCACCATGGGCAAGGCAGGCAAAGCCTATGAGTTGGGGATCATCTTCGTTACGGCCGGTTTCGGCTATATCGCCGGACTGGTCGTCTTCGGGCTCCTCTCGGGCAGGCTGCGGCGGCTGGGCATCTGGACCATACCGGAGGCGCTCTTCAAGAGATACGGAAAGGGCATCAACCTGGCCTGCGGCGCAGCCATGTTCATCACTGTCATCGCCCTTTTCGGCGGGCAGATCATCGGCATCGGCCTTATATTTACGGCGGTGGGCCAATCTCTGGGACTGACCTATACCACCTCGATTATACTGGCCGGCGTCGTCATGATCCTCTATACAGTGCTGGGCGGCCTCTTCGCAGTCGCCTACACCGACCTGGTACAAACCGTCATCATGCTGGTTAGCATCGGTGTCATCCTGCCGATCTTCATCCTGGCCAACGATTCCGGCTCAATGCTGGCGGGCGCCTGGCAGTCTGCTGCCTCAGGCACCGGTACGGGCATATCCCCCCTTTACCTCATATCCATCTGGATCATAGATTTCTGCTTCTGCCTGGTGGACCCCGGGCTGTGGCAGCGGGCCAACGCCGCCACCAGCGGAAAGGTCATTAAGAACTCGATGTTTGTAACGGCCGGCGTTTACCTCTACTGGTCTGTCGTGGTCGTGTTGCTCGGCCTGCTGGGCATTTTCCTGGTGCCTAATATCGTGCAGAATTACGGGTCCACCGATGCAGTGATACCTGTTATGATCATGAAATACCTGCCCGTGGGATTGGTCGGGCTGTGCCTGGCCGGACTGATGGCGGTGATGATGAGCACGGCCTCGGTGGCGCTGCTGATATCAGGCACCACCGTGGCCAACGACCTGATCAAGGCGGCCCGTCCTCAGACCAGCGAAACCAAATTGCTGCTGTGGGCCAAGCTCGTGATCATTCTGGTCGGGGCGCTGGGCATCGTTTTCGCGATGGTCATGCGCGGAATCTTCGACATACTGCTACTGGCCTTTGCCGTGTACGTATCGGCGGTTTTCATCCCGGCCATGGCGGCCTTCTTCTGGAAAAAGGCCACCCGCCAGGGCGCCATCGTCAGCAGCATCGTATCAACCATAGTTTGTGTGGCCCTTTACGCCGTCAAACAATTCGTTGAAATACCCTGGCTGGAGCCCATCGTGATCAGCCTGGCGGTAAGCCTGATACTGATGTGGGCCGTGAGCAGGGCGACCTATAAACCGGAAAGCGCGACTCCAAAACTAATCTTATCGGGGGCAAACAATGAATGAGCATTCAAGACGCCTGTCTTTATTTGAAGCGGCTGCGGTAGTGGCCGGGCTGGGGTTCGGCGGCGGAGTGATGGCCGTGCCTTACCTGGCTTCTCTGAACGGCATAATGGAGCTGGTCATCACCGCCCTGGCGGCATATGTATTCAGCCTATTGCTGCACCTGATGGTGGTGGAGGTCGTACTGCGTGAAGACAAGCCGCAGCAACTGGTTGAGCTTTTCGGTAAGTACGTTTTCAAGCAGACCTGGTGGGGAAAGGCCCTGACCTGGATCATCTTCGCCCTGGTGCTGGTTACTTTCTATGCGTTGCTGGCAGGGTACATCGTCGGCTGCGCCGAACTTCTGAGTAACCTCTTCCCGGCGCTGCCGCTGTGGGCCGGGGAGGTCATTACCTACATAATAGCCGCCGGCATCGTGCTGGCCGGGTTGAAAGCGGTAGGAGTAAGCGAGAAATGGTCCATTATCAGCATCGCAATAGTGCTGCTGGCGCTGTCTGTCATATCCTTCGCTTATCCCTTCAACGCCCTGCCCCTCTGGAGCGGCGATGCAGCGAAAATTCTGGCCCTTTACGGCATGATCATGTTCTGCCTCACCTGTCTCTTCTCCGTACCGCAGGCGGCTGAGGGGCTTTCCTGGAACAAGAAGCTGGTCCCGGGAGCAGTGGTGCTGGGCATCACGATAAATCTGGTTTTCACGCTGGTCATCTCCTTCATGGCATCCCTGGTCTCCAAACCGGTAACCGAGGTGGCCATAATCGGCTGGGGAAACGCGGTGGGCACCTGGGCCTTGATATTGGGATCGGTTTTCGCTTTCCTCGGGCTGCTGACCAGCTACTGGAGCATAGGCTATGCTCTGGCGATAGTAATCGTCGAGCGGCTGAAATGGGACTACCGCCTGTCATGGCTGGTCGCAACCGTCCCCGGCTTCCTGATGGCCATATTCGGGCTGGCCGGCTTTCTGGAATACATGCGCTATGCGGGAGGGGCGATGGCCGTCCTGATGGCGCTGCTCATACCGCCGGCGCTGTTGATCAGCCGCAAGGAGAACGCCAATATTATGCCCGCCTTCAGCATGGGTAAATGGGGCAATATCTTTATCTGCGTACTGGTGTTCATCGCCTATCTGCTGATGGCGGTGGGCTCTCTGATACCGGTTAACTGAGGAAGCTCCCGGATGTCTGATCACGGTCAGCTTTTCTACAACGGCACGGTCCGCACCATCGACGCGGCCTGCCCTGTCGCCGGGGCAGTCGCCGTGCGGGAAGGGAAGATAATTGCCGTAGGAACCAGGGATGCCTGCATAAAAGCGCTGGGAAAAGGGTATGAGTTGATCGATATGCGGGGCGGCGCCCTTTTGCCAGGCTTCATCGACACCCACCTGCACCCGGTCCTGCTGATCTTTTTTGCCATGAATTGCGACCTGGGCGGTGTGTCTTCCATGACAGACCTGCAACAGAAGCTGCGCGAGGCCCTGCTGAGGAAGAGCGACGACTCCTGGCTGATAGGCCTGAACTTCGACGAGCAAAGCCTGCGTGAGAAAAGGGCGCCCGACCGGCATGACCTGGATGCGGTCAGCACCGAAAGGCCCATAGCTGTTATCAAACACGACGGCCATTCTGTCTTCGCCAATACCCTGGCTATTGAAGCCGCCGGGATAACCGCTTCCACACCGGACCCCGAGGCCGGCGCCATTGAACGCGAGGAGGGAGGTTTCCCTTCGGGGACCTTCCGTGAAACCGCCCTGCAACTGGTGATGAACAGCATGCCCATGCCCGAAATGCAGGTCCTGATGGAAAGCGCCCGCAGCACTTTCCAAAGGCTGATCTCCTTGGGCCTGACCTCCGCCGGCGTCGTATTACAGACGAGCGCCGAAGGGCCGGCCGGCTCAGCCGGCGCTTTTGATGTCGCCGCTATGCAGCTTTTCAGCGAGCTTTGCCCGCTCAGCCTGTATTCGCTGCTGATAACACCGGATATAGACGGATTGGACGGGCTGAGAAACAGCTCACTCAATACAGGTCCAAACCGGCTGGGGGGCGTTAAGCTCTTCGCGGACGGCACATTCGGCTCTTCTACTGCTTACATGCAGGAGCCTTTCTCGGACAATCCTGAAAAAAGCGGCTTGCTGATGCACACACCGGATGAGCTGTACGGCCAGATGGCTGCGGCCCACAATGCGGGATGGCAGGTATGCGTACACGCCATCGGGGATGCCGCCAACAGGCTGTGCGTCGAGCTTTACGCACGTCTGTTTCAACAGTTCCCCCGTAGCGGGTGTCGCCACCGCCTCGAGCATGCTTCGATCATGGATACGGACGTGATTCAGGAAATGTCCGGACTGGGCGTTTTGGTTTCCACGCAGCCCATGTTCATACACTCCGAGAAAGGCTGGCTGCCGCGGAGATTGGGGGCCGAGCGCTGTAAAATCGTCTATCCCCTGCGGTCGTTCCTGGATGCCGGCATTAAAGTGGGCGGCGCTTCCGATGCGCCGATAGAGTCCCAGGATGTACTGCAGGCTGTAGGGTGTTGCGTCACCCGCGAGGGCTTCGAGCCCCACCAGTGCATCTCGATCGAGCAGGCGTTGCGCATGTACACGCTGGACGCCGCCTACCTGCAATTCGAAGAAGATATCAAGGGCAGCATCACGCAGGGCAAGCGGGCCGATCTGGTCCTGTTAAGTGACGATCCGTTTCAAGTGCGACCGGACAGGATAAAGGACATCGAAGTGGTGAGGACGGTGGTGGGCGGGAAAGTGTTGTAAAATTAGCTCATGCCCATCAAGGTACTCCCGCCCGAGGTAACTTCGAAGATCGCAGCCGGTGAAGTCATAGAGCGTCCCTCCTCTGTGGTCAAGGAGCTGATAGAGAACTCCCTGGATGCGGGTGCGACAGAGATCAATATCGAGGCCAACAACGGCGGCGTCAGCTACCTGCGCGTGTCCGACAATGGGTGCGGTCTTTCGGCGGCCGAGGCGGAGATAGCGATCAAGCGTCACGCCACCAGTAAAATCACCGGGCTGAAAGATCTCGAGCACATCAATACACTCGGTTTCAGGGGAGAAGCCCTGCCCAGCATAGCATCCGTGGCCGAGGTTGAGATATTGACTCGCGACCCCGGCAGCAGCGCCGGCAGCTACCTGCGCATAGAGAACGGCAGGACCACTATCAGAGAGAAAAAAAGCCGTCCGCAGGGCACCACGGTAACGGTTCGTCGGCTCTTCCAGAATTTCCCCGCCAGGCTGAAATTCCTCAAATCCACCACCACCGAGTCCGGTCATATCGCCTCGCTGGTGAGCCAGTTTGCCCTGGCCTATCCCGAAGTACGGTTCGAGCTGATCAGCGACGGCCGCACCACGCTGCGCACCAGCGGGGACGCGGAGCTGCGGTCGGCGGTGTCCGTGATTTACGGACTGGACATCGCCAGGAAAATGCTGGAGGTGGAGGGAATAAATGGTCAGCTTTACATTCAGGGACTGGCCAGCCCGCCTTCCGTACAGCGCTCCAGCCGCAGCTACCTGAGCTTCTTCGTCAACCGGCGCTACGTGCGCAACTCCATACTGGCCAAAGCGGTTGAGACCGCCTACGAAGGACTGCTGATGACGGGCAGGCACCCACTGGCGGTTATTAATATCGCCATCCCTCCGGAGGAGGTGGATGTCAACGTCCACCCGACCAAGCTCGAGGTAAAATTCCGCAATAACAACGACGTCTTCACGGCTATCGTGAAAACTCTGAGGGAGACCCTGGCAAAGTCACCCCTGCCTTCGGTACGTCCTGACCTCGAAGAGGCATCGGCCCGCCCCCTGTGGGAACCCAATGCTACGGAGGTCCCCGCTTTAAGGACGCTGGGGCAGCTTTCCTCCAGCTATATTCTGGCGGAGGGCGTGGAGGGCCTTTACCTGATCGACCAGCATGCGGCCCATGAACGTATACTGTTCGAGAAAATAATGGCGCAGCGGACGGCCGGTCAGCCCGATGTGCAGGGTATGCTGGAACCCCTGGCGCTGGAGCTTTCACCCGCCCAGGTACAGGCGCTGGCAGGCTGCTCCAGCCTGCTGAGCGAGCTCGGGTTCACCATCGAGCCTTTCGGCGGCAACTCTTGCCTGGTGCGCGCCGTGCCATCCGTATTAGGCGGCGCAGCATTGACGGATACCATCGTCGAGATACTGGACGAGATGGGAGTTGAAAAGGACCCGGGAAAGCGGGACTTAAAAGCCGCCCGCTTGATCGCCTGCCACGGCGCTATCAGGGCAGGCCAGAAACTGGATGCGGGTGAACAGTCGGAGCTTATCAAACAGCTTGCGGGCACCGCTCAGCCGCGAACCTGTCCCCACGGACGCCCTACCATGCTGCACCTCAGCTCACAACAGCTCAAGCGGGAGTTCGGCCGGACTCAATAGGCGGCGCTTCTCATACCTTTGTATAGAAGCCGTAGGGATCGAAAAGCCTGACCATCATTTTTTCCTCATACGAGGGCAGATCGATCTTTTCCAGATGCGGGGCTACCTCCAGCTCCCAGCCCACCATCCGCTTGATGCCCCTGATAGCCTCTTCCTCCCTGATGGCCGTTCCGTAAGGGATATAAGAGGTCAGCACCAGAGTGTCCTTACCATCGGGCTTCTCGAAGATGCCCACGTCCGTGACCAGCGTCTTAACATTGCTGCCCGGGTAGGTTATATAGGAAACGTCTTTTATCAACCTTTCTTTGCCGGCGGGGGCAAATACAATTGTCTCGCGACAGGAGCTGACCACGTCGTTGGCGCCGCCCGACCCTACGATGTAATAGACGTGAGGTATCTTGGTGGAGTTGCCGTTCCCGTACCTGTCGATCTGGGCCGCGCCGAGAACGCCCAGACAGGAGCTGCTCGATCCGCCGGCCAGGACGCCCAGGGCCGTCTCGATATTGGTTAGCATCTTGCAGGAGTGCAGGTTATGCATGCTGAAGCCTGTGGGGTCCGACGGCACCGGCATATAGCCGTACATACCGTTCTCGGCCACCAGCTCGGTATCGTGCTTCAGGCCCTTCAGCCGGTAGGCCGCCATCCACGCGGCGAGCTGCGCCAGCCCCACTCCGGCCAGCATGGTCCTGTAGCCTTTTGACTGACACAGGTTGGCTATATGCCTGCTTCCCGCTATCACCATCCTTTCAAGCTGGTTGGACTCCTTCTGGAACTCTATGCCGGGCACGGCTGCCAGGGTCTCCACCACCCAGGAATGCGGCTTGGCCTTGTCCTTGAGGTAGCGCAGCCTATCCTTTCCGATCTTATCAAGATATTGTTTATGGTCTTTACAGTTGAGAATCCACTCACGGATAAATCCCATGAAGCGTGTCTCGTCCATGGAGGCATCCCGGATAATTGTGGCAAACTCGTAGTCGTCGAAATAACCTTCGTACTGCGGTATACCGCAGTTGGGCAGGCCCCCGGGATGGGCGCCGTAGGGCACCTCGCAAACCGCTTTGACCATGTAAGCGGGTATGCGTACGAGGTGCGCATGGCTGCGGATATAATCGGTGGGGACGATGTGCTCCACGCTCACAATGACCGCCTGCCTGGCTGCCCAGGCACCGAATGCATCTATGCTCAGTGGGTAGGGCAATATGGTGTTGCCGGAGCGGTCTGCCGCCAGGCCGTGCACAAAGGTTATGTCCGGCCGCAGCGCTCTGAGCAGGCCGGTCTGACCGCCGCCGAAGGGCGAATCGATAACGTTGAAATCGCTCTTGTTCTCCTCGGCCATGGTGCTGCCTATCAGCGAGCGCGTGGGTATGAATTCCCAACCCATGGCGCCCGCCAGCAGGCGCTGCGCGAGGGTCAGCATGCTCCAGTTCTCAAATTCCACCGCGCCCGAGATGTAGGCTTTCTGCACCAGCGGATTGGGCCCGGGTGTGGGGTAGGTGTTGCCGGCAAAGCTAGTAATAGTCTTTTTCATCAGCCCGCCGCGGATAAGCGCCAGCAGCAGGGCTGATACATAGGGGCTGATAATGGTGAAATCCCCCTTTTTGCCCCAGAACTCCCGTACCAGTTGATAGAAAAGCGCCCCGCTCCTGCCGGCGAAATGAATGGACATGCCGGGCTTGACATGATCCCTAATAGCCACCTCCAGCGAGCATGTCCTGTCTTCTCCTTCGATGGGAGGCAACTGAAATTTGGTATCGATAAAGGCCTTTAATTCATCATCCATGCTTCATTATCCGTGAGGCTAAACCCTGTAACATATGTCCGGCAGCTTCACACCGGCATTGGCTTCTCTCACATAGCGTAACAGCTGGTTGGCCAGCGATATGGTGACGGTGGCAAGCTCATCACCCCTGATCATCCTAATCTTATCACCGCTGTAAAGTGCTCTCAGCCTGGCGGGAAATTCCTCGTCGGATCTGTTAAAGATAAAACTGACTATTACACCCGGGAATATCTCCTTGCTCACCGCCCAATCCTCGCCGATCCCGGGCTTCACAACAGCGCCGCCCAGGAAGGCAGCCAGCTCTTCAACGTCCTTAACGTATTCAAGGGGGGCGGCCCGCATCTTCAGGGCGCCTTTCACCTGCAGCTGGTGGGGGCTGGTCTTGCCCTCGATCTCAGCCAGGTTAAATAACGTGAGCCGCTCATTCATAATAAAACATCCAGTAACTCTTTGAATCCAACAGCCGTCCTGTGCTTCTCTTGCGGTAGACTATGGCCGGCGGGATTGAACAATACGGTGCCGTATCCCAGCGAGGCGGCGGCTTCCAGATTGTAGAGTCGGTCGTCCACCACGGTGATGTCAGCTGCCTCTCCCCCTGTTAGCTTCAGGAGATATTTGAAGATGGCTGTATCCGGTTTCCTGGCCATTACATCACCACTGATAATGAAACCCTGCATATATTTATTCAGCCCGAAATTCTCACGCAATTTACGCGACCACTCGGAGAGGTCATTGGACAGGCACCAGACGGCCACTTTCCGTGAATTCGCCTTTTCGAGGAAATCGATCAGGCCGGGCGCCAGCCTGAACTTCTTCAGGTACTCATCTTCCAATTTGGGATCCAGCCCGACCTTCCGCCAGAACTGGAAAGCGGTCAGCTTGCCCAGGCTGGCCTGCAGGTACAGCCGTTCTATATTTTCTATATTTTCAGATCCCCCCTTCTCCTTGATGAAGGGGATGAGCAGGTGTTTAACATCGTCACCATCGTCACCGACGGGATAAATAACACCCATAGCATCGAGGACAACTGTCTTCAATCCGGCATGGCCGGCCATTTCACCCATACAAATATCTACCTGATCTTCATGCGAAAGAGCATTTCCTGTACGGCACGCCTGAAAGTGGAATCAAGAGGCAGAGCTGTCAGCGGTTTCCCTTTAACGTCCAGGTCGAAGATGTTGAGGTCCTCCGGTATGGTAGCAAATAGCATCAGTCCCGACTTATCGACGGCTTCCTTGAATTCAGAAGGCAGGCCGTTGCGCAGGCGGTTAACCACCAGCAGGACGCCCCCTTTGATATTGGTGCGTATCTCCTTGCTGAGCTGCTGAAGTCGGACGCAGGTGTTGAGCCCTCGCATGGTCGGATCGGTCACAGCCAGCAGGAAATCGATATCCTGCGTGGTCTGCCGGCTGATATGCTCCAGACCGGCCTCGCAGTCCATTACCACGTAGTCATAGCTTTTGGCCAGCTTGTCGATGGAGAAGCGTATCATATGGTTGGCGGCGCAGTAGCAGCCGGGACCCTCGGGACGCCCCATAGCAAGAAGGTCGAATCTGTCGGTCTCGACCAGCGATTCGTGAATGCGGGCGTCGAGTATCTCCTGCTTGGAGACAGCCATGGTCAGGCGGCCCGCCTTGACTTCGTCCGTCATCTTCTCGCGCGTCCTGCCCACCGTCCCCGTCACTCCCACTCCCAGGGCATCGTTAAGATTGGTGCTGGGATCGGCGTCCACCGCCAGCACCGCACCCTTGTTGGACAGGAAGTCAACCAGTATGGCCGAGATGGCGGTTTTGCCCACGCCGCCCTTTCCTGCGACAGCGATCGTTATGGTCATGCTTCACGGCTCCTTTGTATCCGGCCTGGTACGCCGGTGTGCTGGTACGAGGCTGACCGGCGAAAGCCTTATCACAGCATTATACTCCGCGGGGCAGACCAGCTCACAACTACCGCACTTGGTGCATTTTAGCTGATCCACCACTTTGAGGCCTTTATCATCGCTGAAGACAGCCTCAACCGGACAGGCCAGCACGCAGTGGTCGCAGCCCTTGTAGCATTTCTCGGGGAGTATATAGTAGGCCGTAAGCTCTTTGCAGACGCGCGCCGGGCAGCGCTGCTCCAGCACGTGGGCTTCATATTCCTCGCGGAAGTAGCGCAGTGTGGTCAGCACGGGGTTGGGCGACATCCTGCCCAGCCCGCACAGAGACCCTGTCTGTACATCCCCGGCCAGCTTACCCAGCGCCTCGATCGATTCAGGAGATCCCTTGCCGCGGGTCATGTCTTCCAATACCGAGTGCATGTGGTAGATGCCGATGCGGCAGAAGGTGCACTTCCCGCAGGACTCCTGCCGGCTGAAATCCACGAAATATTTGGCGGTGTCCACCATACAGTTATCCTCATCCATGACGATAACGCCGCCGGAGCCCATGATGGCGCCCGCCTCATTGAGCGAGTCGAAATCTATCTTCGTGTCAAGCAGGCCGTCCGGGAGGCAACCGCCGGACGGTCCTCCGATCTGCACCGCCTTGAATGGCCTGCCGCGTTTTATTCCACCTCCGATATCATAAACCAGCGTGCGCAGCGAGGTCCCCATGGGCACCTCGGCCAGGCCCGTGTTCACAAGCTTGCCGGCCAGCGCAAAGAGCGCCGTGCCCCGACTATTTGCAGTACCCATATCGCGGAACGAGCGCCACCCTTTTTGCAGGATGGCGGAAACGCCGGCCAGCGTTTTAACGTTGTTCACCAGCGTGGGTCTACCACGCAGGCCGGACAGCGCGGGATAAGGCGGCCGGTGCTCCGGCCATGAGCGCCCGCCTTCCATGGCCGCTATCATGGCAGTCTCCTCCCCCGAGACAAAAGCGCCTGCTCCCCTGACTATCTCGACCATAAAGCTGAAATCCGAATCCAGGATGCGCCTGCCCAGCAGACCTTTAGACCGGGCCTGTTTGAGTGCAACGTTGATCCTGTCTATGGCCAGCGGATACTCCTCCCTGATATAGATATATCCCTTGCCCGCTCCAACGGCGTAAGCGGCGATAATCATCCCCTCCAGCACGGCGTGAGGATCGCTCTCCAGCAGGACGCGGTCCATAAAAGCCCCGGGGTCGCCCTCGTCGGCGTTGCAGATCACGTATTTAGTACCGCCCCCCGCCTGCGCACAGGCCGTCCACTTGGCCGCTGCGGGATAACCCGCCCCACCGAGGCCGCGCAGTCCGGATTTTTCAATCTGCTTTATTATCTGCGCCGGCTCCAGCTTTAACGCCTTTGCCAGGCCCCGGTACCCTCCACCGGCGGCATAGTGATCTATCTCCAGCGGCGAGATGTAGCCGCAGTTGCGCAGCAACACGCGCGACTGATATTTGAAAAGGTCGAGTTCGGGAATATAAACCGCCTCTCCGTCACCCCCTGCCACTGTGCCCAGCGCCAGCTCCAGACATGGGTCATCGCCCCTGACGTACCCTTCGACCAGCTGCGGCACCGACTGAGGAGTGACATGATGATAGCAGACGGAGAAATCGCCCGGCTTGATGATGACCACCAGCGGCTCCTGGGAGCACAATCCCATGCAGCCGACCTCCCAGGCCCGGACCTTATCTTTAATATCTTCAATTTCGCGCCTGAAAGCCTCAAGGACAGCCATTGAGCCGGCGGCGCGGCCGCAGGTAGCCGTCCCCACTAAAATATGGGTGATTTTGTCCGGATACGGCGCACTTACCTTTTTTTGAGAGAGCGCGCGGATCATGCTGTGTTTCATTACCGGCCTGTATTACACTTCCGCTTCAGACTGAGCCTTGATCTCCACGAGGGTTTCCTCCACACCGGGCGGCGTCATTCCCGGATACACCTTTTCCTCTATAGTCACGACCGGCGCCAGCGCACAGCAGCCGACGCAGGCAACTCTTTCCAGACTGAACTCCCGGTCTTCGCTGGTACCGCCGACCTCGATTTTCAACTCGCGGGCCATGGCCTCCAGCACAAGCTGTCCGCCTGCCAGGTGGCAGGCCGTGCCCATGCACACCCTGACAGGCTTTCTGGCCGGTGGTGTGAAGCGGAACTGGTTATAAAAGGTGGCCACGCCCCACACAGTCGCTGAGGACATTTCAAGGAATCCGGCGACCTTCAGCATGGCTTGATTGGAAAGATAGCCGTCCCTGGACTGTATTTGCTGCAGTATGTCTATGAGGTGGCCGGGGTGCCGGCGCGATTCAGTCAGAATCGATGAATACATCACCCTTTCCAGCTTTTGACCAGTCCGGGCAGGTACGCGGGTATCTCGTTGGCATCGCCCGGGCCTACGATTATCTCCCAGTCGGGCAGGGCCTCGGTGAGCTCATTGCGGATGCGGGCGACCTTGCCGGGTATGACCAGGCGCCGATGCTTGACCATCCCCTCCACACCGCATTTCCTGATGAAGGGTGCGATGCTGTCGCCGCTGAACTTGCCTGCTGCCCAGGCCGTGAGCACACCCAGCCCTCCCGTCTCTTTGACGCATAGCCAGGACGGCACCTTGCTGGCCTCGATCTCCGATGCAACGATGAAATATGTCAGCGCCCAGTTGGTCGTCACCAGCACGGGCGACGCTGAGTCGGGATCGTTGATGGGATAAACCTTCTCCTCCATGGACATGGGCATGCGGGGATCGGTATAAATATTCATCCTCTGCACCAGCAGGGGCAACAGCGTATGCTCATCTATATCCGAAAGAACAATGATGCCCGCGTACTTGGGGATGAACATAGCGGCCAGCAGCATCTCACGCCTTTTATCCGCAGTCATGAAGCAGGGAAAGGCTACGGTGGGATATCCCAGCAGCCGGAAGCCCTGCTTGAGGGCCGCCCTGCGGATAAGCGTCTGATCGCGCAGAGCAGACTGCATATCCTTCGAGCCGGGGTCCAGCAGGACGTCCTCTATACCGGCATCCCTGAGCCGCGTGGTGATGGGTACCAGCGATTCAACACCGGCAGCCCTGACGGCCAGCGGTGCGGGCCTCGCCTTTACCGCACTGACCACCTTATCCAGGTTGTGCACTGTGACAGGATAGAGCAGCGGCCTCCTGTCAGCACACATTTCATGCGCAGCCAGCAGGGCATCTGTGTCTTCGCTGATCAGCATCAGAGGACAATCGGTCGCAGAAAGCGCCTTCTTTACCAGCCCGGTGAAACTGGCCCGGTCGCCGGATTTACACTGCACGGCCAGCAGGTCGGCTTTAATGGTCTTGCCCACCCAGCTGTATTGCAGGCCCTTAAGTTTCCTGATCCTGTCGTCAACAACGTTGTCCGGCAGATCGTCCGAAACCAGCACGGCGATGCCCGGCTGGTGGACGAATGTCTTCTCATGTCTATAGAGGACGGTCTCGTCTCCAATCACGAAGGCGCCCGCTCCCGTGCCGATGGTGACGGGACGGATGGGAGGCGCCAGCGCGTCCTCCAGCTCGCTCCGGACCTCCGGCGCCAGATACGGGCATTTATCGATAGCAATGCCGCCGGATGCCAACTTCATAGCGAAAGCGAAGCAGGTGGGCAGGCCGCATTCCTTGCAGTTCTTCTTGCCGCCCTCGGGCAGGCGCTTGACTATATCGGTACCTTTGATTGCCAATTCAAATCTCCTTCGTTACTACCTGTAATACGCCGCAAGATTGCTTCGTCGCTTTGCTCCTCGCAATGACCACTATGATTATTCAGGTAATCTAACCTCGCCTTTGACCCAGGGATGGCCTGCTCGGTCGAGGAAGGCGGCCAGCTCCTCAACGCCGGCAACGTCGTTCTCCGTCGCTATTTTACCCTGCAGGTCCATCGGGCGGGCGTCTTTATACATCTCCTGTATGACGCGCGGCATCCAGACGATGCGGTACCAGCCGCCGTCGGCCTTGAGGAAGCTGGGCGAGCGAAGGTACTCCAGGGCGATGCCCAGAAAGCCCTCCACCTGCCTTCCTCCGCTGGTATCGCCGGCCATGGTGGTGAAAGATGCGCCGGCAACGGTGTCGCCCTCGAAATCGCGGTTAACGATACCGAAGGCATCCACCTCCGGTATGTAAAAGCATATCGCCTGGAAGCAGCCACAGGACGTGTGGGGGTAACCGAAGGCGCTGTGTAAAAAGACTTTGTCATAGGCGCCCATGGACTTTTCCAGCGCCAGTTTGTCGGCGCCGCTGTATTCGCCGCGCACCGGATCGATGATGTCACCCTTGGCAACGGCCTGTATCGGCCCCTCCGGATCCATCTGATAGGCCGCTTTGCCGTCGAACCAGTTGATGGCGCCGCAGTTAGCGATACGCTCAGGCGTTATACAGCAAATATGGGTGGGGGCGAAACTCTGGCAGAGGGCACAGCTGTAGAATTCCTGCACATCCGCCTCGCGCAGGCCCCTGATCTTCTCATCGCGCGCACGGTATACGCTTACGGCCCCGGGCAGCAGCGCATCGATCCTTTGCGGATCGGTGACAAACGTGACCTGTATCTTCTCGATGATCTCTATCTCCGATGTATAAAGGAATATCAGTATTTCTCCCAGCGTCTTGAGCGATCTCAGCCCCTTGTTAAATGAGGCCTTGTTGAGTCGCATCCAGACGTCCTGACGCTGGTTCATGTGGTAAAAACCTTCAATGTAGTTCAGGTAAAGGTGCAATCGCCGCTCCAGGACGGGCTCTATATCCCTCTCCAGGCGGCCGCCGGCCACTTCCACCAGCAGAGCGACGGGCTGGCTGCCGCCCTCTGCCATATCGGGAAGGTCCGGCCCGATTACCTCCACCTTCTCATGTGTAATGTCTTCGGCTTTCCGGATGGAGACCAGCTCGAACTTGGTTTTCACATTAGGTCCGCCCAGCTCGATGCGCATATCGGCTTTGCGGATAACCTCTCCCTCATACTGGGGCCCTATATCGACCGGGAATATTCCGTCAGCCATTACATTTTCGCCTTCTTCTAAAAATCATTCCCGCTGCTTAAATTAATATTATATCCGCACATACCCGGCTTATCCTAATGCGTCCTGCCGGTATTAATGCACGACTTCATCCAATGTGACCTGGGAGGGATAAGTGCCGACCAGGGTGGGCAGCGACAGCACGGGTCTCTCTCCCCAGCCAGCCTCGTTCAGATGCGGCTGCAATTCCTTCTTGAAGAAGATAGGTATATCCGAGGCTTTCCTGATAAACAGATGGACATCGTCCGGCAGCTTTCCGAAATACTGCTTGTGCAGGCCGATATAGTGTGTCAGCTTGGTTGCCCTGCCCTGCGGCGTATCATTCCTGCGCATACACAGCTTGGCCAGCGCTACAACGGCGGAACCTTTGTCGGCCAGCAGATTGATGAGGTGCTCTGGAGAAGGCTCCCCCGTATCCACGATCCTCTTTTCGCGACCGTCCATCACGCTCCAGTCCGTCTCTCCCGGCTTGCTCAAATAGAGGCGGCCGTACTTGATGCAGCGCGGGCCGACTACGACGGGTATACCCAGCCGGTTACAGCCGGTGGCCAGAGCAAGTTCGTCCTCCCCGCAGGCGCCCCAGGCCAACCCGCAGGCGCCGACCCGGTTGAGGATATAATCCGCCACCACCTCGTAATTGGCACGCAACGGCAGGGCGGCAAAGATGCTGGCTATTTTTATGGCCGCGCCGCTGATGTGCGCAGCAGAGGCGCCGGAGCCTATATTGATCACACCTCCGGCATCGAAATCGGGCGGATACCTTTCATAGATGGACTTTCCCTCAGCGTCGGTTTTGAAGGCCGCCGCAATGGCCGAGTCCCCGGCCAGCGCGACCACATACTTGCGCTTGGCAAATTCCTCGGCGATGTCCGCAATGTCATCAGGCGATCCAGGGTAGTTCGATCCTCCCACGATGGCGATGACCCCTGGTATGGTCCCCAGCACCAGCGGCGCCCCGACCTTTCTTATTTCGGTATCCATAACCGGTCCGCGCCCGATCCGCATCTTGCCGGACTTAAGGAGCAGCCCTTCTTCCCGAGAGGCCGCTTTGCCGCGGGAGGCAGAGAGTTTGAGCGCTGCTTCCACAGCCACGGAAGCCGCTTTTACAGGATCGGACACCAGCAAAGCCTTATCCTGCTGCAGAGCGATCAATATCTCCTCGGTATCGCCGGCCGACCGGTCTTCCAGACCGTAGGCCGCCGCCGCATCGGTGGCAATGAAGGCCGTACCCGCTGCCCGCGTTTCGGCCGCGATATCGGTAGGCAGGTTGCCTCCGCCGCTCAGCACGACGTCCGCGTCGCCACTGCGTAATAATGAGACCAGGCCGGAGAGCGTACCTGCGATTTTAGCCAGGGGGCTGTAGCGTACCAGGTCATGGGCAACCGGTCCGACGCCGGCGACCTCTATCTTGCCCTCCAGGTTGCTGTGCCTCAAGTAATCAACCAGGCACACGGCCAGGACCGTATCGCCACCGGCCACAAGAATAATCGGCTTCGTTTTGTCCACCGACGCCCAACCCACATCGACAAAATCAGTATCCGCTCTGGAAGAGGGAAATGCGAATCCGGAGCAGGCGGCCAGCTCCTGTGCCTCCATTGCGACGTGTGCAAGCATTGAGACGTGCATGGCCTTGGATTCCAGATCTTCGATAGAAGCTTCGCAGCCCACATTGCCGGAGGCCAGCAGCAGGGCAAGCTGATCTTCTATGTAAAGCAGTGTTTTCTCCAGGTCGCCCAGCACGGCCGGCTTCATGCCCAGCACTGTCCTGATATGCGGGGCTTCTATTCCGACTTTTTCGCCCAGGTAAATCGGCAGGTCCCGGCCCTTCCCATCCACCAGTGAATCTATAACCCTGCGCGCCCCGGCCAGCGTGCCCGCCAGCCCCGCACAGCAAGCTCTGAGCGTAAGCCGGGACTGCATAGCCCGGGCATCCATCCCGCAGACGCCCCTGCCGGCGTCCGACAGGTCGCATTCACCATAATTGCAGAGGCTGCATTTATCCATGACGGGCACATAGAACGGTTTCCAGGTTCGAAGCAGACGCCTGTCCCAGTTCCTTAACTCCAGCACGCCCGGCAGCGGAGTATGACCGATCGGCTCCCAGCTATCGTCGGCTCTGATAAAATCCCCCGCCTCCCGTTTCTGCCTCTCGTTTCTCACCACGAAAGCCTCCTATATTTTGCCGTCGATCGCTTCCTTCAGCAGCCTGCAGTTATCCGGGTGCCGGAGCACCAGTATGTCCGCGCCTGCTAAAAGCAGGCTCAGTGCCGTAATGCTTTCCCAGAGCGTGCCCTGCTCGCCATCCGACCTGGCCTGGTTGGTCTTCCAGCATTCTCGGCCCAGGTCAGCGATAACAGGCATCTGCATGGCCGCATCACCGTATATAACGCCTACCTGCCTGGTCCGCTCCATGATGGTGAAGCTATACTCCATTCCGTAACCGAGCGCAGAACTCAGCGGATCGATGACTATTCGTTCGGGAGGGAGCCGCTTGAGCAATTTCACGTTAAGCTCTTTCTCCAGGTTTATATCTATGGGCGTCTGGGCTATAACGCAGTGCCCGTTTTCGGCAACCGCCTTCAATACGGCCTCGTAATTCTCCTTGACGGCCGGGCCCAGCAATAGATTCTCGTCTTTGCAGGCCTCTGCAATCGCCGTCAGCACCTCAACATCCTTTTTATCATCCCCGCAACCATAGACTATTAGTGGGGAGTCCAATTCCTGAGCCATCCGTTTAACCAGCGCGGCGGCTTCCGCCGGAGTTTTATTTGCTCCGTTCGGATCTGTTCCCTCCAGGTGCAGGCAGACCAGATCCGCGCCCAGTTTCAGACAGCGCGCCCCCCACTTAACCGGGTCATGGACCACGTCTTTGAAAGGTTCTACAGCACTCCCGGCCCAGCCGGCAGCTCCGTTATCGTCAACCTCGAGCGCCACCACGGGCCTGTTGGCGGCATTGCCCTCGAAATGGTGCAGGGGCAATATATTGCTGCCACCGATCTTGAGGCTCTTTCCACCCCTTCCTATGGTGATCTCCCTGATACTGCCCATATACTTTTCCAGGGGCGCTTTATATTCCATAAGGCTTACCTCGTCTAACCTTCCAGCCAGGCATGCGAATAAAGCGCATCCCCCATCAGCACCCTGGCAGTTTTTACATAATTCTTCTCTCTCTCGGGCAGCGCGTCAGCGTCGACCGTCTCTCCATCCATCACCCTGTGAATAAGCACCCTTATATCATCCAGGCTGCCTCGATTAAGGTCGATTAGCTCCTGATCAAGAACGTCTGCTATAGCAGAGTAGAGTCCGTTCCTTTCCAGCATAACCATATAAGTGCGGTTCAGGATGCCGCGCAAAGGCGTCGGTGTGCCGTTGGATACGTTTGAAAGCCCGACCACCGATTTCACGCCCGGCAGCAGGTCCGGCAGTATCCTGATGAATTCCAGCGCCTCGCGCACCTGTTTCTGATCGGCGCTTACAGGCAATACGATGGGGTCTACCCAGATGTCCTCGTTATCGATGCCCAGGCCGTTGGCATAAGCCACGGTCTCCATGATGCTTTCGACCCTTGAATCGACATCGGGCGGGCATCCCTGATCCGTGATAACCGAGATAACCACCTGAGCGCCGTATTTGACGGCCAGCGGCATCATTTTTTCTCTGCTCTCCGCCGTACCCGACGCCGAGTTCAAAAGAGCCCGCTTCCGGCATAGCTTCAATCCGGCCTCCATGGCCAAAGGGTTCATGGTATCCAGGGATATCGGCAGGTCGGCGACTGCCTGAACTGTATCCACCAGCCATGAGGCAACCTCTTCCGGCTCTTTGCGCGCCGGGCCCAAATTCAGATCGAGATAGTCAGCTCCGGCCCGGGCCTGCGCCTTTGCCAGATCCTGTATGGGCGCGCTGTCCCTGTTCCTGACGGCGTCGCTGACTGCCCTGGATATGATGTGAATGTTCTCGCCAATTAAAATCATGGTATATACGACGAAAATGAAATTACGTGAATTCTAACATCGATTATATTGGGTCGGCAAGGAAATACCGGCCGCTCGCGCAGGTTCAAAATAACGTATAATTGATGCATGCCGGGCAGCGATAAAATCATTATCTATTGCGACGGCGCCTGCTCGGGGAACCAGTATCACCACAATACCGGCGGGTGGGGCGCTGTACTGCTTCAGGGCAGCCGCTTAAAAGAGATACACGGCGGCGAGACGGATACCACCAACCAGCGCATGGAGCTGAATGCCTGCATCAGGGCGCTGGAACAGATCAAATCAGGGAAATACGCCGTCGAGGTCTATACGGACAGCGCGTATCTGGTCAATTGCATGCAGAGAAAATGGTACGCGACCTGGCAGCGGAACGGCTGGCATAACGCCGCCAGGAAACCGGTGGAAAACCGCGACCTCTGGGAGAAGCTCCTCTCGCTGATATCCTTATATAAGGTAAAGTTTATCAAGGTGGCCGGGCATTCCGGGAATAAACTGAACGAGCGGGCGGATGAGTTGGCCCGACAGGGAATCCAGGAGGCTAAATAACCCGTCTGAGGCTGATGCATTTCCATGCGGGATATGCTATACTATTCTCTGAAATTGCAAGTCCTTGTGTGCTTCGATTGAGCAAACACAATATATTGTGATGCTTATCTTAATACCTCGCTTGCCGGGAGATTTTGGAAGGGCGACATTCAATTTGAGAGATAAACCATGACCTCTGAACAGATCAACGGTTCCAACAACGGCGACTACAATGCAGAAAATATCCGCGTCCTGGACGGACTGGAAGCGGTGCGCATGCGTCCCGGCATGTACATCGGCGACACCGGCAAGGACGGCCTTCACCACTTGGTCTATGAGATAGTCTATAACAGCATTGACGAGGCGATGGCCGGCTTCTGCGACAGGATACAGGTCACGATCAATGCAGATAACTCTGTAACGGTCATTGACAACGGCAGGGGAATACCTGTCGATGTACATCCTGAAAAGGGCATATCAGCCCTTGAGGTGGTAATGACAACCCTGCATGCCGGGGGCAAGTTCGGCGACGGCGCCTACAGCGTCTCCTCGGGCCTGCATGGTGTCGGCGCATCGGTGGTCAGCGCACTTTCTTCATGGCTGAGGGCCGAGGTAAGCAGAAACGGCAAGGTCTGGCGGCAGGATTACAAGGTAGGCATCCGCCAGGGGGACGTGAAGTCTGTGGGCAAGACCGACCACACAGGTACAACTATCTCGTTTATGGCAG
The DNA here is from genome assembly GCA_034429715.1 of Dehalococcoidia bacterium. Taxonomy (GTDB): domain Bacteria; phylum Chloroflexota; class Dehalococcoidia; order GIF9; family UBA5629; genus CAIMUM01. Next base: position 28,273 of record DAOUFR010000046.1, on the reverse strand, counting down.
ACACCGAGATATTCGGTGAGATCAGCTATGATTTCAATCAGCTGGCTGAGCGCCTTCGTGAGCTCGCTTTTCTCAACAAGGGTACCGAGATCAACCTCAGGGACGAGCGTGCAGACCGCGAATCAACTTATTTCTTCGAAGGCGGCATCGCCAGCCTGGTCAGGCGTATAAACAAGAACCGCCAGGTGCTGGATAAGTCCATCTACATCTCCGGGCGGGTCAACAGCACCGCCGTAGAGATCGCCATTCAATATAACGACGGCTATTCGGAGAACGTGACCGCTTTCGCCAACTGCGTCAATACCAAGGAAGGCGGCACCCATATGACGGGATTCCGCGCAGCCCTGACCCGCGTGCTCAATGACTATGCCAGAAAGAACAAGTTCCTTAAAGATAATGATCCCAACCTATCGGGCGAGGACATCCGCGACGGCCTGACGGCGGTTGTCAGCGTGAAAGTCGCATCGCCCCAGTTTGAAGGCCAAACCAAGGCCAAGCTGGGCAACCCTGAGGTGAAGGGACAGGTTGAATCTGTAGCCAGCGACCAGCTTAACGAGTATCTGGAGAAGCACCCCGACGAGGGCAAATCGATAATAGACAAGTGCCTGCTGGCCGCCAAGGCCCGTGAGGCTGCCCGCAAGGCGCGCGACCTCATCCTCAAGAAGACCGGCCTGGAGTTCGGCACGCTTCCCGGCAAGCTGGCAGACTGCGCCAGCAACAACCCGAAAGACTGCGAATTATACCTGGTTGAGGGCGATTCAGCCGGCGGCTCGGCCAAACAGGGTCGAGACCGCAATTTCCAGGCCATCCTGCCCCTGCGCGGCAAGATACTCAACGTGGAAAAAGCCGCCAAGGACAAGATCTTCGATCACGAAGAGATACGGGCATTGATCACTGCCCTGGGCACGGGTATCAGCGACGGCTACGATTACAACAAGCTGCGCTACCATCAGGTCATCATCATGACGGATGCAGACGTGGACGGCGCACATATCCGCACCCTGCTTTTAACCTTCTTTTATCGCAATATGTTTGACATAATCGACAAAGGACACCTTTTCATCGCGCAGCCACCGCTGTACCGGCTGGCATCCGGCAAGCAGCAGCACTGGGTCTATTCAGACGCCGAGAAAGATTCCAAGATGGCCACCATGAAGAGCAGCAAGGTGGACGTGCAGCGCTACAAAGGTTTAGGCGAGATGAGTCCCGAGCAGCTGTGGGAGACAACCATGAATCCCGCCACACGAACTTTACTCAAAGTGCGCGTCGACGACGCCATGAAAGCCGACGAGATATTCCATATATTGATGGGCAGCGAGGTCCCACCCCGAAAGTCCTTCATACAGGCCCATGCCCGCAGCGTCAAGAATCTCGATATATAGGCCCTTCTATATCAGGCCGTATACAGTTTGTGCTCAACGATATATAGCGCCACAGCATCGGGCACGAGGTATCGCACCGACTTCCCCTCTTTCACTCTCTGTCTGATACAGGTGGAGCTTATGCTCAAATAGGGTTCAGCCATATAGATGATCCTTTCGCCGCTTCCCGGCATGGCCTTTTCCAACTCTGTGGGGTCGGGCTTAACAGCTCCGGGACGCGGGAAAGCCACGATTCTGACCATCTTTGATAAGCGGTAGGGCGCCTTCCAGGAAGGCAGTTCAGCCATACTGTCCCAACCCAGCAGCAGGAACAGCTCTGAGTTTTGCCCTATTTCTCCCGCCAGTTGCTCTATAGTGTCGACTGTATAAGTGGGGCCCGAACGGTTCACCTCGATCGATGAGAGGCTGAAGTATGGATTTGAAGCTATGGCAAGGCCTACCATCTCTACTCTTTTCCCGGCACAGGTGACTGCGTGCGCGGATTTCATCCAGGGATCGCCTGCTGGTACAAAGATTACCTTATCAAGTTGCAGCCCAACCCTTGCCGTCTCGGCAATGATAAGATGCGCCGTGTGGGGCGGATCGAACGTGCCGCCCATTATTCCTAATTTCATTGTTTTAGCGCATATCTACGGGTTTCGGTCTGAAGATCACTTCCGGCGCCTGTTCGCCGGACGACCTGTGCTTTATTTCCAATACCATACTGTGTGCCTGGGAGACCAATGTATCCAGGCCTATCTTATCCAGCGCCGATATCATTATACAGGGCGCCTCGATGCCGGCCAGACTTCTCTTAACATAATCTTCCGTGGATCCGATATCCGTGCTGTCCACTTTGTTGATTGCAATGATTGCCGCCTTCTGTGCAAGATTGCCATCAAATGCCAGAACCTCGTTCCTTAACGCCTCAAAGTCCCCTCTTAGATCGGTGGAACCTGCATCCAGCAGATAAACAATGACAGAAGCGCGTCCGGCCTGATAGAGAAAACTATTACCTAACCCTTTGCCAAGGCTGGAACCCCTTGTGAGTGCGGGCATCTCTACCCAGGTCATTTTGTTTACGCCGTCGTCAACCACGCCCAGCACGGGCGCCCGCGTAGTAAACTGATAATCGGCGATCTCCGGACGGGCTGATGAAAGTGCAGAAAGCAGCGTCGACTTCCCGCTGTTGGAGAATCCGATTATACATACGTCGACGACCAGGCTTACTCTGAGCATTATGTCATGCTGCTGGCCTTCCTCACCCCGCTGGAAAATCTTGGGAGCCTTCCTGGTAGAAGTTGCATAGTGAACATTACCCTTCCCTCCTTTTCCTCCTCGGGCCAGCAGCACCTTTTGCCCGTCCTTAATCAGATCGATTACAACCAGTTCACGGCCCTTTTCCTTGATAAATACGGTAGTACCCAACGGCACCCTGATCGACAGATCCTCGGCATTTATTCCGTGCATTCGGTTCTTGCCGCCGTCCCCGCCGTTGTTCGCCTTGAAGAGACGTTTATGCTTAAAAGATGCCAGACTATTAATATCACTGTCGGCATACAGGTATATATCTCCCCCCTTGCCTCCATCGCCCCCATCCGGACCGCCGAAAGGCAAGAATTTTTCTCTCCTGAAACTGGCCAGGCCACTTCCTCCATGGCCGGCTCTAACCTGTATTTCTACATTATCAACAAACATATATTTTATTGTATTTTATTCTATCTGTAGGTTATATGTAAGTTTCATAGTAATCATTATAAGGAGGTTGACTATGTGGATAGCAATATCAGCTAATAATAAGATCAGTTTGATAGAGGAAATCGATGTTTAAAAGAAGTCGGAAGTTATCAACAAAAAGGGGGAATTTCTCCACAACCGGAGAACAGGACTAAGAAGAACCGCGGGATTTCAACATCAACCGGATATCTTCGATGGACTTGCTCAGCTGAGAATCGGAGACTATATTCAAGGCAATCCTGTCATAACCATGGATGACCGTTGAGTGATCACGATTGCCCAGGACCCTTCCGATCTCGGCAAGGTTGGTGTGGTTCTGCTGGCGCAAAAGGTACATTACGACATGACGGGCCCGTGAAGTCTTTAGATCCCTTTTCTTACTGGTTATATCATCGGGCGGGATGGCGAAATAATCCGCCACGGTATTTATGACGGCTGCGGCGGTATAATTCCCGCTGCTTTGTCTGGTAGCCGCTATCAAATCGTTAAGAAATGTCTTGACGGCATTAACATCAAGGGTCGTGTTATTCATGCGGGAATAGGTGGAAAGGCGGATAAGCGCGCCCTCCAGAACCCTTACGCTGCCGTGGAAATTGGTTGCAAGGAAATTGAGGATATTGTCATCGAACTTAATTTGCATAAGCGATGATTTCAAATCAAGTATAGCCAGCCGCGTTTTATGGTCGGGAGGATAGATATCGGCCACCAGCCCACCCTCGAGGCGGGAGCGCAGGCGCACATTAAGCGACTCGATCTCTCTGGGAGGCCGATCGCAGGATATTACGATCTGACGATTATCCGCCAATAAGTCGTTAATAATATGGAATATGCATTCCTGAGTTTGATTTTTTCCGCTGAGGAACTGTATATCATCGAGCAGGAGGAGATCCGCTCTGCTGAATTTATTTCGGAATTCCTCGGCTTTTTTATTGCGTATAGCGATGATGAATTCGTTGGTGAATTGCTCGGCGCTCAGGTAGAGGGTATTCATCCCTCTGGACCTGGCCGCTTGACCTATCGCGTGGAGAAGATGGGTTTTGCCGGTGCCGGTGCTGCCGTAAATAAATAGAGGGTTAAACACTCCTCCGGGATTCTCAGCTATCTCCAGCGAGGCCGTATAGGGTAAAAAGTTACAATCGCCCGCAACATATGTATCAAAGGTAAATTTAGTATTAAAGCCGGTTGTCCTGGACGCAGCGGGACGTTCCTTAACGCTGGTCCCGCCATCGGGCAGTAATCTATTTCTGCCGGGAGCAGGATCACGGTTGATCGCCTGTACCTGGAAAACAACTTCGGTAATCCTGCCCGTGATGGTTGACAGTATTCTGCAGACCACGGAATACAACCGGCCTTTAAGCCATTCCGCGATGAAGGCCGAGGGAACAGCGACCGTGAAGACGCCGTTATCGTAGTCAATTCCCCTGGAATCTTTAAGCCACGTATTATAATTAGCTTTGCTTACCTGGATCTGCAATTCGCCCAGGGCCGCCTGCCATATTTTATCAGCTTGCATCTGCCTCTTAACCGTACTATATTTTTATTAGGATATCCGTAAAAAGAGAAAAAAGTTCCCCCAGTGAAACGACAAATGCAGACTTTTTGTTTAGATAGTGCAAAAACCGCTAGAGCTTTGTTAATGTCTGCCGAACATGCCGCGGTCCTCTCCCCAAACCGTAGATAGATTACCACAGGCGTCTTCGACAGTGTCAATGGTTATTTTGACATAACGGAAAAAAACTTATAATTTTTTAGTAGATTATGAAAGTTGTATTTATGGGATCACCTGCTTTTGCGCTGCCTGCATTGCGGGCGTTGATATTGAATAAGTATGATATAAAAGCAGTATATACCCAGCCGGACAAAAAGACAGGGCGCGGGCAACGGATTGCCGCTTGCCCTGTAAAACAATTTGCCGCAGAAGCCGGAATGCGCGTGATCCAGCCCGAATCATTCAGAGATTCCGCAGAGGCGGAAATGCTGGCCGGCTTGAAGCCTGACATAATCATCGTAGCGGCCTACGGTCGGATACTGCCGGACTCGGTTCTAAAAATCCCGCCTTACAAATGCATTAACATCCACCCTTCGCTGCTGCCCAGGTACAGGGGGCCTTCTCCTGTTGCAACCGCCATCCTCAATGGCGATACACAGACCGGCGTTTCAATTATGTTAATAGAGAGGAAGGTCGACAGCGGGCCTATCATCGCGCAGACGGCAGTAGATATAAAGGATGATGATACCACCGGGTCATTGACAGGACGGTTAGCGGAAACAGGCGCTGAATTGCTGGTGGACACACTGCCGGCCTGGACTGCAGGGACCATACAACCTGTTGCACAGGACGAGAGCCAGGCTAGCCATACGCGGATGGAAAGGAAAGAGGACGGAACACTGGACTGGAGCTGGACGGCGGTACAACTATGGCGCAAGGTGAGGGCCTGCAATCCCTGGCCGGGAAGCTATATCGAATGGATGGACGCAAGAATTAAGATTATGGAAACCGTCCCGCTGCAGGCGGCGGAAAAAGGCGCAGTGGGGCAGGTTGTTGAATTGCCCCGGGGAGAAGTGACACGGGTGGCTGTCAGGACCGGTGACGGATTGCTCGGTCTTATCAGGATTCAACCGGAGGGCAAACGTGAAATGACGGCGGTGGATTTCATGGTCGGGCACAGAAATTTTATCGGCAGCATTCTTTGACTTAACCGCCATCGCGAAATAAACTTATAAAGTATTAATCAAATTGATGGAGAAATAGCACAGATGTTGCTTTACCTTATATTAATGGCGCCCGCCCTGATATTCATGATATATGCGCAGATCAAGGTGAAATCCACCTACTCTAAATATTCCAAGGTTTACAACCAGCGGGGAGTGACCGGCGCCCAGGCTGCCATGCAGGTGCTGCGAGCCAACGGAATGGCGGACATACCGATCGAGACCGTCAAGGGAAAATTGACCGATCATTACGATCCCTCCAAAAGAGTGCTGAGGCTTTCTCCTGAAGTAGCAGGAACACCTTCCGTTGCCGCAGTCGGCATTGCGCTTCACGAGGTCGGCCACGCCATGCAGCATAAAACGAAATATGCCATGATGGGCCTGAGGTCCGCCCTTGTCCCCGCCGCCAATATCGGCAGCACACTCGGATGGATACTGGTTTTCGGCGGCCTTCTCCTTATGGGTCTATCGCAGGTATTCGGCGAGATGGTGGCCATAGCCGGCATCCTGCTTTTTACAGCTGCAGTACTGTTTACTCTTATTACTCTGCCGGTTGAATTCAACGCCAGCAACAGGGCCCGGCAAATGATCAAGGAAACCGGACTGCTGGTAGGACAGGAATACGAGGGGGCAAGCGCGGTTCTGTCCGCTGCGGCCCTGACCTATGTGGCTGCCATGCTGCAGGCCGTGGCACAATTGCTCTACTTCATCCTTCTGGTATTCGGCGGCAGGCGGGATTAAGCCGGAGCATGGCCAGCGAGATATCAGGATTCAACGAAGCAGAGCTCGATAAATTCGAGACCTTCAGAACAATTGTGGAGCGTTTGCGGGGGGAGGGCGGCTGTCCCTGGGACCGACGGCAAACGCATGACTCTCTCAAGCAATACCTTATCGAGGAAAGTTATGAGGCGCTGGAGGCGATCGATAATAACGACACGGCGGCCCTCAGCGAGGAACTGGGTGATCTCTGGCTGCAGATAATGCTTCATTCTCAGATAGCCCGTGAAGCGGGGGAGTTTTCTCTGGAGGACGTACTACGCAGTATTAACAGCAAAATGATCAAGAGGCACCCGCATGTCTTCGGCGGCAAGGAGATCGCCGACGCCGAAGAAGCGTCTCTCAGCTGGCAGGAGATTAAAGAACGTGAGAAGAGCGGAAATCAATCACTTCTGGGCGGCATACCCGGTAGTTTGCCGGCCCTGGCATACAGCCAGACTGCGGGACGCAGGGTGGCTGCCGTGGGTTTCGATTGGGAGAAGGCTGACGATATCATAGATAAGCTGGTTGAGGAGGTGGCGGAGCTGAAGAATGCCGCAACGCAGGAAGAAAGGAACCATGAATTCGGGGACGTGCTGCTGGTGCTGGCCAGTGTGGCCCGCCATATGGATGTGGACCTCGAATCGGCACTGCGCCTGGCCAATGCCCGTTTCACAAGGCGATTTCAATATATCGAGCAGGTCTGCCGTGAACGGGGTCTGGACCTGCGAGGCATGAAGCTCAGCGAGATGGATTCCATCTGGGATGAGGCAAAGAGAGAAGTGGGATAAGGATCATGGTTGGTCGGGGAGAGAGGACTCGAACCTCCGACCTCAGCGTCCCGAACGCTGCGCGCTAACCAACTGCGCTACTCCCCGCACGGGTTAAATATTATAGTCGGCTTTAACTTTTAGGGCAACAATTGTAAACTTACTGGCTATGAAATTTTGCATAGTCATAGTGGACGGCGCCTCCGGCTGGCCTCTTGCAGAGAGGGGTAACAAGACATGCCTCGAGGCAGCGTTTACCCCCAATCTCGACCTTATGGCCAGGCAGGGGTACAGCGGCATGGCATTGACCATACCGCCGGGTATGGAGCCGGGTAGCGCGCCGGCGTGCATGTCTGTGCTGGGTTATGACCCCACGGTCTATTACAGAGGGAGGAGCGCCATAGAGGCCCGCAGCGTGGGTGTCCCCATAGGCCCGGGAGATGTAACATTTCGCTGCAATCTGGTGACGATAATCGAGGGTAAAATGGTCAGCCACAGCGCAGGGCATATCAGCACCGGAGAAGCCACGGTTATCATTGATACGCTGAATGAGAAACTGGGCTCGGACGAGCTTAAATTCTTTCCCGGCATCAGCTACAGGCACATATGCAAGATACGGGGGCATGAGGATACCCTGGAGGCTGTCTGTACCCCTCCGCACGATATAACCGATCAACAGGTGGCGGACTACCTCCCACGCGGTGGAGGCAGTGCTCTTTTACGCGATTTGATGAAGAAATCGGAGAGCGTGCTGGCCGGCCACCCGGTCAATGAAGAGCGAAAGAGGCAGGGCAAGCTGCCGGTGACCTCGATATGGCTTTTCTGGCCGAGCGGCCGTGTGCCGGAGATGCCTTCTTTCCAGGAGTTGCGCGGCCTCAAAGCGTCGCTTACATCGGGTGTAGACCTGCTGCGCGGGCTGGCGATGATGGCTGGTATAAAGGTATTGCAGATCAAGGGCGTTACCGATAACCTTGATAACGACTTTGCCGCACAGGCGGGTGGAGCGCTGGCCTCGCTTGATACCGGTGACCTCGCTGTCATGCACATTGAGGCGCCGGATGAGATGGGCCACAGGGGTTCGGCGGGCGACAAGATAAAAGCCATAGAGCTGATCGATAAAGAGGTCATAGGCAGGCTGCTGGACTGGAAAGGGAGAGGGCTCAAGGTACTGGTGATGCCGGACCACCCCACACCCATCAAGCTTAAGACCCACAGCGCCGAGCCGGTCCCCTTCGTCATCTGGGGCGGTGGTGTAAAACCCAGCGGGGCAACCCGTTTCACGGAGGCGGAGGCCGCCCGCGCGGGCATCCTGGTCGAACCGGGATACAGGCTTATGGATATCTTTTTGAAGGATAAATAATAAAGGCAGGCAGCGACAGAGATGGCAATTGTTGTGCAGAAATACGGTGGCAGTTCAGTAGCCGACGCAGATAAGATCCGCAACGTGGCACGAAGGATCGCGGCGTCGTTCAAAAAGGGCAATAAAGTCGTAGTCGTGGTATCGGCCATGGGCGATACTACAGATGATCTGATCGAGCTGGCCAATAAGATCAATCCGAATCCTGAGCCCCGCGAGATGGACCTGCTGCTATCCACGGGAGAGATAGTTTCCAGCACGCTTCTGGCCATGGCGCTGCACGCCATGGGCTTCAGTGCTGTTGCCCTCAGCGGCCAGCAGGCTGGAATTTCCACGGACTCGGCCTTCAGCCGGGCCAGGATAACCGGTATAGAGCCGGAGAGGATTATAAGAGAGCTGGATAAAGGCAATATCGTCATCGTTGCCGGTTTCCAGGGCATGACTCCCGACAATGACATCGCTACACTGGGCAGGGGCGGCTCAGACACCACGGCGGTAGCTCTGGCAGCCAGCCTGAAGGCCGGGGTATGCGAGATATATACCGATGTTGAAGGAGTTTATACGGCAGATCCCCGGCTGGTGCCGGAGGCGCGCAAGCTGGAAGAGATAGGCTACGAGGAGATGCTGGAAATGGCTACTTCGGGCGCCAGGGTCATGCATCATCGGTCGGTGGAGCTTGGCCAGGTATTCAACATACCCATACTGGTGGCCTCCAGCATGGTGGAGAAGCCCGGCACGATTATTCACGGAGGGAAAAACATGGAGCAGAAGAATAAGGTACGGGGCATTGCCCACGATATGGATGTGGCCAAGATCACCATGACCGGTGTGCCGGACCGACCCGGTGTAGCGGCCGCAATTTTTGCACCGCTGGCAAAGGCCGGTATAAGCGTGGACACTATAGTGCAGAATGCCAGCGCCAATAATATCACGGACCTGACATTCACCATTATTAAAAAGGATATCCCCAGGGCCATGAAGATAATTGCTCCGGTAGCCAAGGAAATGGGCGCCAGAGAATGCCTCAGCGACACAAAACTGGGCAAGGTCTCGATAATCGGCACGGGTATGCAGAATGCCCCGGGCTATGCAGCCAAGATGTTCCAGACTCTATTTGCGCAGGGCATAAATATACAGCTGATAACCACTTCCGAGATACGCATTACCTGTATTATAGCGGATGATAAGGTCAAGGACGCCGTAAAAGCCCTGCATAAAGCCTTCGAACTGGATAAAGGTTAAGCCGGACGCCTATACGCCCACAACTTCTTTGACTGTGGGAATCTTCTCTTTAAGGAAGCGCTCGATACCTTTTTTCAGTGTCATGGTAGACATCGGGCAACCGGAGCAGGCGCCCTTTAGCTTCACGCTGACTACCCCGTCCTTTACATCCACCAGTTCAACGTCGCCGCCGTCCGCCTGGAGGCTGGGGCGGATAATATTTAATACTTCCTGTACCTGTTCTTTCATCAGTGCACCTTCTTATTGACTTAATTTAGTTTACGTGGTAATTTAGCACCGCTTGAAAAGCCGTGTCAAATTCCCTGCGCTGTCTTAAAGCATACACGCAGGAGTGGATTTATGAAACGACTAAAATCACACCGGCACGGGAGCAGGTTATGTTAATGAGTGACAGATTTGCCTTTGATCAGGATTTGGTATTAAATAAAATGATTGCGAAGGGCGCAACAGCATACATGTTTTATGTAGAGGTCATCCAGAATGCCCGAACGTGAAGAAGAGAAAGCCAGAATATGGCGGGGGCGGATTCAGGAAGCCATAAAGATGGCTACCGAGAGCCGCTGGCAGGAGGCTATTGCCGCAAACCAGGGTATTATCGAGGTTTTTCCCGCCGATGTAGACGCTTACAATCGCCTGGGCCGTGCCTATATGGAGATGGGCGATTATAAGAAAGCCAAGGATGCCTATAGCAAGTCCATCGAACTATCTCCCAGTAATATAATAGCCAGAAAAAACCTCGACCGGCTGGCGCTGCTTAAGGGCACTAAAGTCGCAAGTGTAAAAAGGGAGAAAGCCAAGCCGAGTGATTTCATCGCCGACGTTGGTAAATACGGCATTGTCAGCCTGCTCGAGTCCGCTCCTCAATCCGTCCTGCTCAAGCTGACACCGGGGGAAAAGGTCTTTCTGGACGTCAGAAACCAGGATACGGTGGTGAAGAACGACCGGGGCGAATACCTTGGAGTGATTGAGCCGGAACACGGGCTGCGCCTGGCCAAGCTGCTTAACGGCGGGAACAAATACATAGCGGCCATTGTCAGCCTTGATCACGATCACAACAAAGTCAAGGTCATAATACGTGAGACCTTCCAGCATCCCAGCCAGGCCGGCCGGCTATCTTTTCCCATTCGGGTGACGGAGGCCTATCCCGCGCATGTAAAAGATAATCTGCTGAGGCACAGCGCCGGAGAGGAAGAAGGGCTGGAAGAGCCCGATTACAGTGAATCGGAAGATACCGAGACCGTCCCCGAGGGGTTCTCGATTTATGAAGGCTACACAGCTACGGAAGACCTGCAACGGCTCGACAACAGCTTCGGTGACGAGGAGTAAAAATGGAATTAGGATTCTCTATAAAACCGATCGGTATTGAAGACGAGATGAAACGCTCGTACCTCGATTACGCCATGAGCGTTATAGTCTCCCGCGCCCTGCCCGACGTGCGCGACGGCCTGAAGCCCGTACACCGACGCATACTTTTCGCCATGCACGATCTCAATATGCGCTACAACGCGCCCTATAAGAAGAGTGCACGCATCGTCGGTGAAGTGCTGGGCAAATATCATCCCCACGGGGATTCCTCGGTTTACGACGCCATGGTCCGGATGGCGCAGGACTTCTCCATGCGTTACCGCCTGGTAGACGGCCAGGGCAACTTCGGCAGCGTCGACGACGACCCGCCGGCGGCCATGCGTTACACTGAGGCACGTCTGGCACGGATTGCCGACGAACTGCTGCTGGATATCGACAAGGATACAATCGACTTTATACCGAATTTCGATGACAGCCTCAAAGAGCCTTCGGTGTTGCCGGCACGATTGCCGAACCTGCTGGTCAACGGATCCTCCGGCATAGCGGTGGGCATGGCCACCAATATACCGCCGCATAATCTCACAGAGATTTGCGATGCGATACATTATTTGATAGAGAATCCGGATGCTTCGGTCGACGACCTGATGAAGTTCGTGAAAGGACCTGATTTTCCCACCGCCGGCATCATCTGTGGTGTGGAGGGGATAAAAAATGCCTATGCGGTCGGGCAGGGCAAGGTGGTATTGAGGGCCAGGGTTGTGGAAGAATCGACCAAGGCAGGCAAAATGCAGTTGATTGTTACCGAACTGCCTTATCAGACCAATAAAGCCGAGCTGGTCAAGAAGATAGCCGAACTTGCCCGCGATAAGAAAATCGAAGGTATCAGCGATGTGCGCGACGAATCGGACCGACAGGGCATGCGTCTTGTCATAGGTCTGCGCAAGGATGCACACCCGGCCAAGGTGCAGAACAATCTATTCAAGTTCACATCCATGCAGACGGCTTTCTTCATCAATATGATTGCATTGGTGGACGGTCAACCGCGCGTTATCAATCTCAAGGACGCGCTGCAGTGCTACGTGGCTTTCCGCACCGAGGTTGTCACGCGCAGGACCAAGTACGACCTGCAGAAGGCCAAAGAAAGAGCGCACATATTGGAGGGCTTCAAGATCGCCCTCGACCATCTGGATGCCGTAATCAAGACCATACGCGAGTCGGAGACGGCGGATACGGCACGCGCGAACCTTATGACGGAGTTTTCGCTCAGCCAGCTACAGGCGCAGGCAATTCTCGAAATGCAGCTGCGCCGCCTGGCCAATCTGGAACGCAAAAAGATCCTGGATGAATATAAAGACGTTCTTAAGACCATACATTACCTGGAGGACCTGCTGGCCAATCCCGATAAGATTCTCAAGCTCATCCAGCAGGATATTCTGGAACTCAAGACTAAGTTCGGTGACAAGCGACGCACGGTTATAACACAGGATGAGGCGGGACAATTCCAGGTGGAGGATCTTATCCCGCATATGGATGTGATCGTGACGCTGAGCGAGCAGGGTTATATTAAGCGCATCCCGGCAGATGTGTTTCGCAAGCAGCTGCGCGGCGGGCGGGGCGTCAAGGGCATGGTAACCCGCGACAGCGACGATGTGATGAGCTCAATGTCTGCCGATACGCATGACAACCTGCTGTTCTTCACCAACCGCGGCAGAGTTTTCAAGATGAAATGCTACGAGATACCTCAGGATATCGCGCGCACTACAAAGGGTATCAATATCATCAATTTGATACCCATCGAGGCCAAGGAGAAGGTCACAGCCATGTTCGTGCCGGAGAAGACCGATCCGAGCCTGTTCATGCTCCTGGCCACCTCCAAGGGCATTGTTAAGAAGACAGGGCTGACCAACTTTATCGACGTCCGCCGCAGCGGCCTTATAGCCATGAAGCTGAAAAACGATGAGGAGCTGATCGGGGTGGACGTTGTGGCCGACACGGATAAGCTGATGCTGGTCAGCCGCAACGGCCAGGCCGTTAAATTCGCCGTAGCGCCCCTGCGCAATGCTTCCCGTACAAGCGGCGGCGTGCGGGGCATCAAGCTCAATAAGGGAGATATAGTGGTCAGCATGGGCACTGTACAACCGGCCGCTGACCTGATCACGGTTACCGAGAACGGCTACGGCAAGAAAACCAAAGTGGAGAAATTCCCCCTGCACGGCAGAGGCGGGAAGGGCGTGCTGGCCCACAGGGTCAATACCAAGACCGGCAAGGTCATTGCAGCCAAGTTCGTGCCGCCCGGCTACGAGCTGTTCATAACGACAGCCAACGGCGTGCAGCTCAGGATCAACGTGGATGTCGCGAAAGAGACCGTGGTGTCGGTAGAAGGTGGAAAGAAGAAAAGGCGCGAAGGTGTGCCCGTCAAAGGCCGCATCACGCAGGGCGTGATGCTATCCAGGCTGGATGAGGGCGACCGCGTCGTCTCCATAGCCCTGGTCGAGAAAGAGAATCCCGAGGAGCAGGCTGCCAAGGAAACACGCGCCATGGTCACAACGCCTCCCAAACCTATGGTCGCCGGCCAGCAGGAACTCCCCTTCGCCTCATAAACTCCTGACGGTCATTGAGGGGACTGTGGATCCGCAGCGGTCCTGCAGTATTTAGGAGGTTTGATATGAAGCTGGTCTTTGTGCATGGGTCAGGCGCCTGCGGTGATGTATGGATGTTGCAGAAGCAACACTTCACCGATGCGGATACGCCTGACCTTCCCGGCCACCCCCGAGGAGAGATTTGCACCAGTGTTGAAGCTTATACTGATTGGCTGCACGGCTATTTCCAGGAAAAAGAGTATACAGATATAGTGCTGGCCGGGCACTCGCTGGGAGGGGGCATTGCGCTCATGCACGCACTCAAGTACCCGGGGGATCTGAAAGGCATCATCCTGATCGGTTCCGGCGCACGCCTGAGGGTCTTGCCGTTGATTCTGGAGCTTGTAGGAGCCAAATTGGATGATACGCAGGGCTGGATAAAAGAGTTGGTCGAACCGCTTCACGGAACGGTGGATGAAAAGATACGCCGGGCCCTCATGCCCAGACTGGTAGAAGTGGGGCCCGCAGCCCAGCTCAACGATTTTCACTGTTGCGATAAGTTCGACATTATGGACAGGGTGGGGCAGATCAAACTGCCGGCGCTCTGCATCGTGGGCGACCAGGACAATATGACTCCGCCCAAGTATTCCCAGTATCTCGCCGGCAAGATGATGGATTGCCGGGTGAGTATTATCGAGGGCGGCACGCACCTGGCCTTCCTGGAGAAGCCGGCGGAGGTTAACCGTGTCATCGAGAGTTTTATCAAGCAGATTGCCACATAGATTGCCGGGTTCATGATGAAAGGATCGCTGCGCATAGCCCGTATCGCCGGAATAGATATCGGCATACATTACACATGGATTATTATCTTTATCCTGATCTGCTGGTCGCTGGCAGTGGGTTATTTTCCGGCTGAGTACCCGGGCTGGGAAGGTTTGATATACTGGGTGACGGCAGCGGTAGCGGCCCTGCTCCTCTTTGTCTCCGTCCTTGTGCATGAGCTGGCGCATTCCCTGATGGCCATATCACGCGGAGTGCCGGTCAAGAGCATAACGCTCTTTTTGCTGGGCGGCCTGAGCAACCTGGAAGCTGAGCCCGAGAAGCCGGGGATCGAGTTCGCCATCGCCATTGTCGGGCCCCTCACCAGTGTAGCTCTGGCCGGCCTGTTCTGGGCACTGGATTTATCCGGCCTGGCGGTTGAAGGGCCTGTCAAAGCCACCATAGTCTACATGATAGAGATCAATGTACTGCTGGCTGCCTTCAACATCCTGCCGGGCTTTCCCCTGGATGGCGGCCGCGTCCTGCGCGCAATTCTATGGGGTGCAACCAATGACCTGAGGAAGGCCACTAACATTGCTGCGACCGTAGGCCAGGTATTCGGATGGGCCATGATCGCCTGGGGAGCGTTCTGGGCGCTCACCGATAATATAATGGGCGGCGTATGGCTGATCTTTATCGGCTGGTTTCTCAACAGCGCGGCCGAGGCTTCCAGGCGGGAGATGGAGCTGCGTGCGATCTGGCTGAATGTGAAGGTGGCCAGCGTGATGAACGACCGCCCGGAGACGGTCGAAGGCGGCTCAAATGTCGAAGCGCTGGTCAACGATGTTTATGTTAAGAAAGGCATCAGGTCGGCCGCCGTGGTTGAAGATGGTAAATTGCTGGGTATAGTCACTCTTGCCGATATCAAGAAGCTGGCGCCGGACGCATGGCGGGCCACACCGATCTCAAAAGTCATGACGCCCCAGCCGCTTAAGACGGTAACACCGGGCGACAACATGAAAACCGCAGTGCGTCTCATGGCGGAGAACGGGCTGAACCAGTTGCCCGTGGTGATAGAAGAGCGGCTGGTGGGTATACTGAACCGAGCCGATATAATCAGGTATGTGCAGGTTCACCACGAACTGGGCAAGAAATGACCGGCGGCTGGTATTGTTAAAAACCCGCCGTAACCGTTCCGGCCTATTTGGTGCCCGGTCTGCGTATGGTAAGAACGGGGCACGAGGCCTGGCGGACGATCTGCTCCGTAGTGGACCCCGAGATAAACCTGCGCCATCCCGAGAGTCCATGGGTAGCTATCACGATCATGTCGACTGCGTTCTCTCCGGCATAGCGCATGACCTCGCCGGCGGCATTACCGATGAGCACCTCCGTCACCGCAGTGACGCCCCGGCTGATCTTTTGCTCCGTCAGGCTCTTGAGTGACTTCTGAGCCTGTCCTTCGAGTTCCTGCTGGTAAGAGGCGACATTAAAACTGGCCGATTCAACGCCAATAGGCGCCTCAACGATGGGCACCAGGGGCACCACATTGATGACGTGAAGCGTGGCGCCGAAATGTGCTGCAAGTTCGTCGGCTACCTTTAACGCTTCGTAAGAAGGATCGCTGAAATCGGTCGGGCAGAGAATATTCTTAATCGGCAACATCTCTAAATTCCACCTCCGGTAACAATTATATACGATTTGCTTAATGCAGCTTATTTGCCTGCACAGAGCCGTCTGGATTGAAGTGGATCAGGGGCACGAAGTCATACCCATCGGCTATAAGCTTATCTCCTCCGCCTTCGTGGCGGTCGACTATGGCCACGACCTTCACCACTTTGCAGCCCATATTTTCAACGGCTTCTATGGCCTTATAAACCGATCCCCCTCGCGTCACCACATCATCCACTATAGCCACCCTCATGCCCGTTTCCAGTGGTCCCTCAATCAGTTTTTTAGTACCGTGTTCCTTGGTGGACTCGCGTACCATGAAAGCTAACAGCGGTTTACCTTTTTGATGACTGATGATGGAAACAGCCGTGGCAATGGGGATAGCGCCCAGAATGAGGCCGCCGACCGCCTGCGCACCACTGCCCTCCAGTATATTGAAGATGGCTTCGCCGACCCGGCATGCTCCCTCCGGGTGAAGGGTAAGCAGTTTGCCTTCGAAATAGCGGTTGCTTTTGGCGCCGGACGCGAGGATGAACTCGCCGAACTTGATGGCCCCGGTCTGTTTAGCCAGCTCGATGAGCGAATCTGCGGGGGTATTCATAGCTTCAATCTAAATCCAGAGACCGAGGGAAATTATACGTCCCTGCACTTGTATAATCAACTGCACCATTGAGCCGGCATGTACTTTTTCTGCTCCTGTGGGGTATAATCGGGTAAACAGCGGTTATAAGTGAAAATGCAGCAGAGTTTCCTCTGTCCGCGGTGTGGTAACGTAGCCTTCCTGGGGCAGCGTTTCTGTGGATTCTGTGATCTGATCTTCGTATATTCATGTGTTCAATGCGGCTCTGCCATTGAGCCTGGAACCACTTACTGCGGAAACTGCGGCACGGAGATAGAATGGGGTATTACGGAGACACCGGTTTCAACACCGCCTGCACCTGCGGCACCGGCGGGCAATGTAGAGCAACCGGTGAACATCGGTCAACCGGGCGCCGCCCCTCCCAAAGAACCAAGAAAGCAGCCGGCGCTGGCGGAACATCAGGACGACCCGTCATCATATCCCATTCCTGCGCCACCCGCCCCGAAGTCGACCCCTCCTCCCGAGGTATCAGCCGAGCATAAGGCGAAGGCGGAAGCGCATCAGGAGAAAAGTTTCGAACTGCTTAAGGACGGCCATTACTCCCTGGCGATAGACGAGTTGACCAAGGCAATTCAATTCGATCCGACCACGGCAATCGTCTATCTGTTGCGGGGAGGGGCTTTCTATAAGAAGGGCGATCTTGATCTTGCGCTGGCAGACCTCAACCGCGCCATAGACCTCGATCCCAACCTGGCGGCGGCTTTCTACAACAGGGGCAGCGTATATTACTATAGGAAAGAATTCGACCGCGCCATTGAAGACTTCTCGAGCTCCATCGCTATTGACGATACAGACCCCGGCGCGTTTCACAATCGCGGCTGCGCCTACATGATGAAAGGTCAATATTACCAGGCCATCGAGGACATCAGCCGGTCGATCATGCTCGACTCTCGGGATCCCAGGGTCTATTGCAGCCGGGGCAGCGCATACATGCAGACAGGTCAGATACTTAAGGCCGCAGAGGATTTCCGCAGGGCCAAGGGCATGACCTCAGACCTGGCTATCATACACAAAGCTGACCAGGCGCTGAAAGAGATGGGGCAGGGCCTGTAGACGATTCTTCTAATTATTCCAGCAACTGCGTTTCAGACGGTGAAGGCCCCGCTTCAATTGCGTCAAGCTCTTTAATATCGCTGTCATGCCTGATCTGCTCTATGCGCTGTAAGGGACGTTCCAGCATATTTTTCCGTGTGGTAGTGAGGGTTTCAAATTCCTTTTGAGCATCCTGTAACCTTTTGCCCATTTTGTCCATGCTTTCCAGGAATTTCTGCCATTGCGCGGTAAACACTCTGATCTGGGCGATGATCTCGGCCAGGCCCTTCTCCATCTTGAAGTTCTTGACGGCCTGATTTATCAGCGCCAGCACGGCGTAAAGCGTTACCGGGGAGCACAGCACTACCTTGCAGCGGAGCGCATAATCGAGCAAGTCCGGATCGTTTTCGTTGATGAACCGGTAGACCTGCTCATTTGGTATCAGAACAAGCACGTAATCGACGGTATTCTGCTCCGGATTAATGTAATCGCGGGTGGTGACTTCCTTTATGCGCTGGCGTGAGTCTTTGAGGAAAGCGGCCTTGAATCCCTCCCGGTCGGCTTCAGAATCGGTATCGATGTATTTTAAATAATTGTCCAGCGGGAACTTAACATCCATGTTAAGCACCAGCCGGTTGGGCAGGAGGAATGTGTAATCGGGCCTGGAGCCGCCCGCCGGGTCCACCTGCTGCTTGCGGTAGTTGGCGCCCTCCAGGAAACCGATGCTGGCCAGGATATCATCGGCCATGCGTTCGCCCCACTGGCCCCTGATCTTTGTATTGCCGAGCGCAGCCTGGAGTTTACCGGTGGTCTCCGACAACTTAATAGTCTGCTCCGACGTGGTTTTGAGCTGCGAAAGAAGCTCGCCGTATGCCTTGGCGCGGTCTTTTTCCAGGCCGCTTACAAGCGTTTCCACGCTCTTGAGGTTGTCGCGCACTTCTTTGATGGACTGCTCTATGAGGGCCTTCTTGCTCTCAAGGTTCTGCTCGCTGAGCTGAGACTGCGAGGTCACCATTTGCCCCGACATCTTGACCAGTTGGTCCACGGCCTTCTGGGTGGCGTCGTCGGTGAATGCTGCCAGGTTCTTCTGCACCTCGCTGCTGACGGTCAGTACATCCTGCCTGTAGTAGGGCTTGTAAACGCGCGTAATGATTATTGTGACCGCCACTCCGATGGCAAGCCCGCCTGCAAAGACCAGTCCGTAAATCAGCAGATCGTTCATAAATTGTATACAGAATCCTTTTATTACATCGAGGGGAAGATACTCTGCCAGTCGAAATTGCGGTCGAAGCCCGTGGTGGCGGCGATCATAATCAGCGATATGACAAGCGCGGTCACGGCTGCTATCAGAGCTATTTGCAGCAGAAGTACGCCGAGGCCCCACCACATCCATGTACGCTGCGTCTTCTGGAAATGCTCGATGCTATCCCAGCGCTTGTTCTGCCAGGCCCATTCGTTGCCCCGCACCCCCAGGACAATGGCCATAACCAGGCTGACGATCCAGCCGACGTATGGCAGGATGCCGCACAGCGCGACAAGAGCGATCCAGACGTTATTGCCGATACCCCAGATCCATGTAAGGAAGAAAGCGCCCCAGTTCCAGCCGCTTATCTCGGGAGGCGCCTTGGAGAGAGCGCCCAGGCCCGATGTATTGGAGGCGCCGGATAAGGAGGGGCCCGGCCATGTCCCCGCTTTTAATTTAAGCTCCAGGCACTGGTTACAATAGATTTGACCATCGATATCAACCTTGCATTCAGGGCAGACATATCTGCCGCAGCTGCAGCAACCGCCGACCGCTTCGCGGTCCGGATGTATAGCGCACTTCATCTCAATATCCTCCGGTTAATACATCAGTGGTCGATTAAAAGGATTGGACGCCGGACTGTTGCACTCCCCAGACAACGAGGCCCAGGCCGAGAAGAAGGATGAGGGGCAACAGGACCGTAACTGCTATGGTTATGCCCAGACCCCACATAGCCCAGGTATGCTGAACACGCTTAAAATGCTCCACACTGTCCCAGTGACGGCTCTGCCATGCCCACTGGTTGCCCTTGAAGGCCAGTACCCAGGGCATGACCATAAATCCAAGGTAAGGGACGAATACCAGAAAAGACCACCATACGCTGTTGCCGATGCCCCAGATCCAGGTGAGCAGGAATCCGCCCCAGTTCCAGTCGCCGAGCTCCTTCGGCACGACAGCCCGGCTTCCCATACCGGATGTGTTCCCTACGGATATAGCAGTCGATACTTGCGAAGCCGAGGCGCTCTCTGCGGAGACCATTTTCTGGATGCACGAATTGCAGTATATCTTGCCTTCGTGTACAACCTTGCATTCCGGACAGACGGCCTGGTTACAGGCAACGCAGGCGCCGATAGCGTCACGGTCGGGATGATTATAACAGTACATGGCTACCTCCTCGGGATAGGGGTGATCGTACCCGCCATTCAGGCAAACAATACCATGATTTAGATAAAGTATAGTTTAAGCCGTGCATAAATCCAACCGGCCGGCGGCCGAGGGCCTAAACCTTATGTCTGGCAGTTACGTTATTAGTATAGAAAGAAGAAAACAGGGGCGGGAAAATGAGCGTCAACTTAGAATTTGCGGCAATACTGGTAGGGTACTCAGTCTTCAGCCTGCTATTGGGTCTTGCCGCCTGCTCCTGGTAACAAACAAGGGTATCACCTCCTCTTTACTCTCGCCCCACCCTCACCGGGGCGGGAGTTTTTTTATCCGGCCGGACCGGCCTTTACTCTGTATTAACGTCCGAATTATACTAACACAGGATTTATATGGTACGAATCGGCGTTATCTCGGATACACACCTGAGGCATTTCAGCCAGCTTCCGCAGGAACTTGTACGCGTCCTTGGGACGGTGGACCTGATCGTTCACGCGGGCGATATCATAACCATGGATGTGATACAGGGTTTGCAGACACTGGCGCCGGTGCAGGGCGTATACGGAAATATGGACCTACCCGAGGTAAGAGTGAGCCTTCCCCCGCAGCAGTTGATTGAACTGGGAGGGAAGAAAATCGGCATCGTGCACGGCAGCGGCGGGCCTGCCGGGCTGGAAAGCCGCGTGATGGAGCTTTTCCCGGGCGCCGATGCGGTTGTATTCGGCCATAGCCATATAGCCACGAATATTACAATAAATGGCGTGCTGTTGTTTAATCCGGGCCGCGCCGATGAGTCGTACGGTCTGCTGGAAATAGGCGGGACAATCAGCGGCAAGATAGTCAGATCATATTATTAGGGAGGTGGATATATGGCTGACAGCTGGCAGGAATATAAGGCTTTTGACCATCCCGCTATACTTAACTTCGTTTTTTATCCCAGGAGTGACTATTACAGGACGGCCGACAGTGAACACTCAACGGGATACATGGTACCCGTGGAAGACGGCGTCGATATCTCCTGCCGGTTCTATTTCGGGGACGCGCAAAACGCCAACCTGCTTTTTTTCCATGGAAACGGCGAGCTGGCCGGCGAATATGAAGACATCGGTGACGCCTTCAACAACATCGGCCTGAACCTTCTGGTCGCAGATTACCGGGGATATGGTAGCAGCGGGGGAAGGCCTTCGGTGTCCGGCATGATGAAGGATGCCCATCCAATAGCGAAATGGTTCCATCGGTTCTTGAGTGAAAAAGATTATACGGGCGGCCGTTTTATCATGGGGCGCTCGCTGGGCAGCGGTCCGGCCATCGAGTTGGCTGCCGCCTATCCGGCTGATTTCAAAGGACTGGTGATTGAGAGCGGTTTCTGCGATATCACAGACCTGCTGGGAAGGATGGTGAAGATGACGCAACTGCCCGGAAGGCCGGCTCCCCCCACACCGGGATTTGATAGGGTCGTCAAAATAACCATGCCTGCGCTGGTGATACACGGGGAATATGATTCCATCGTGCCGCTCGACCAGGGGGAGAAGATCTTCCGTAATCTGGCCACCGTCGATAAGAAGATAGTGGTTATACCTGAAGCGGACCACAATACGATTTTTGCCGAGGGCATGGAATTGTATCTACATGAACTCGGCGAATTCGTCAGGAAGCATAAATAGAAAAAGAAAAGCCCCCTCGGATTAAGGAGGGGGCTTTTATAAAGACGGTATTATTTCTTCTCGGGCTTCTCTTCAGATGTTGCTGCCGCCTCTTCACCCTCTGCTGCTTCGGCTGCTGCCTCTTCACCCTCTGCCGGAGCCTCTGCCGCCGGAACCTCTTCAACAACTTTGCGGACCTCAGCGACCTTGATCAGCATCTGGTCGGGATCGGCCAGGACGGTGATTTTGTCGCTGACCTTCAGGTCCTTAACATGAATGGACTGCTCGGGAAGGGCGAGGCTGGAGATGTCGACCTCGATATTATGCGGGAGGTCGTCGGGCAGGGCTTCGATCTGGAGCGATGTCATAGCATGTAACAGGGAGACGTTCTTGAGCTTCAAGGCAGGAGCGTTGCCGGTGAAGACCAGAGGAACATCCGCCTTGAGCTTCTCAGCCATATTGACCTGGTAAAAATCCACGTGGATGGGCTCGCCGGTCATGGGGTTGCGCTGCACGTCACGGATGACCACCATGCCTGAAGCGTCAGCGCCGCCCATCTTAAGGGCGATCAAATCGGTTCCTCCGGCCCTGGCAATGACCTGGCCGAGCTTGCGGGCTTCGACCTGCACGGGCTGCGACTCGATGCCGTGGCCGTATATGTTGCAGGGTATCAGTCCGCCGCGCCGCAGAAAGCGCACTTTCTTGCCTTTAACTTCTCGTTTTAGAACTTCAAGCTCCAGTCTTTTCATCGTCATTCTCCAGAGTTAGTAACAAAACATAAAGGTTATCCTGTTTGAACCTCAAAGTCAAATTTCGCGTTTAATTCGTGGACACGCTCAGCCGGGTGCTCAAACTGTTTCGCGGGCCCTGGCGCGGCAGGAGGGATGGCTGCCCTGCAACCCGCATAGATTGCAGGCCTCCGCACGGCAATCACCGGTCAGTTCACCGGAGAACATCCTTTCCCGCTCGGCCCTGAGGAAAGCGGTGCTCACGCCGGAGCTGATATGCTGCCAGGGCAGCAGCTCAGACGGGTCCCGCTCCCGGTGTGCATAGGAGAACGGATCGATTCCGCACTCTTCAAAAGCCTGCTGCCACCTGGAATAATCGAAAAGCTCGCTCCAGGTATCCAGCCGGCAGCCCCTTTTCCAGGCGGAGTAGATAACGGCGCCCAGGCGGCGGTCGCCGCGTGTAAGCACGGCCTCGAGAAGGCTGGTTTTAGTATCGTGCCAGGAGAGTTTTACACCGCTCCGTCTCAGCAGGCTCTGCAGAAGGGCCTGTTTGGCCTCGAGCTGCTCGCCGGTATCCTGGGAGGACCACTGGCAGGGGGTGTGCGGTTTGGGAACGAAGGACGATACCGAGACCCTGACGCGCGGCGGGCGCCCGCGTATACTTTTGCCCAGCCGGCAGACGGAATCCACAAGGACGGCAATATCTTTCACATCCTCAGTCGTCTCCGTGGGGAGTCCTACCATAAAGTAAAGCTTGAGGTTCATCCAGTCTTTTTCAAAGGCGGAGGCAAAGGTTTCCAGCATGGCATCCTGGGGTATCCATTTATTGACGGCCCGGCGTAAGCGCTCGCTGCCGGCTTCCGGTGCAAAAGTCAGTGTGGTCTTGCGGCCTGCCGGCAGAGAGTCGATAAGGTCGATGGAAGACTTGTCCATCCTCAGGCTAGGCAGGGAGATGGTTATGCCGGCCCGCGCATATCTGTCCGACAGAGTCCGGACAAGGTGATGGATATTGCTGTAGTCGCCGGAGCTAAGGGATATCAGCGCCAGCGTATTGTACCCGGTATTTTCCAGCAGGCAGCCGGCGGTTTCGAGCACGGTATCTTCGGGCAGCTCCCTTACCGGGCGATAGAGAATGCCGGCCTGGCAAAAGCGGCAGCCCCGGCTGCAGCCCCGCTGTATCTCAACGGCGGCGCGGTCGTGTATTACCTCTATATAAGGTACTACCGGCCGGGTCACCGGCCTTAGCTTATCAGCCACGGCTTTAGCGATGCCGGCTGGAGCCCCGTTATCCGCCGGATGCAGCGAAGCTAATGTCCCATCCTCCCGGTATGACGCTGAATAAAAGCGGGGTATGTATATTCCAGGCAGCTTCGCCAGGTTGCTCAGCAAGGTATTCCTGTTATTTTTGTGCTCCCGCACCACAGTTAATATCTCCTCCAGCATGCCTTCAGCTTCACCGGCGAAGAACACATCGATGAAGTCCGAGAGCGGCTCCGGATTCATGGCACAGGTGCCGCCGGCGATGATCAGGGGATATGATCCATCGCGCTGCGCGCTGAAGACGGGGACTCCTGACAGGTCCAGCATATTTAGAACGGTTGTATAGCTGAGCTCATAACCCAGCGAAAAGCCGATGATATCGAAATCGCGCAGCGGGCGCCCGGTCTCGAGGCTGCAGAGCGGATGATTATGTTGGCGGAGCGCCTGCTCCATGTCTATCCACGGCGCGTAAACGCGTTCGGCGAGAGCGCCGGGGATGCCGTTGATTATCTCATAGAGAACAGGTATAGCCATATTGGACATACCCACCTCGTAGATATCCGGGAAGGCCAGCGCCACCCGCAGATCGGCTGTTTCCCAGTTTTTCGGGATGGAATTCCATTCCCCGCCTGTATATCGAGCGGGTTTTACAATGCCCTGTAAGATTTTATCGTCGATGCGCATAATAAAGGTGAGACTTCAATTATAACCGCCGTTTGGGTATGCCACAAAGGCGGAGCGCTGCTCGGGGCGGCTGACAGGATATGTCCGAATGCGGATTATACCGTTGACACGTGCAGGTTAGAAAGAGTATAAAGTAAGCTGTTACAGGTGGGGTTAGCTGTGAAAACGGGGAGAGGAAATAAGGATGGCAAAAAAAGCTGATAAGAACAGGGCCAGACAAACCGTTATGAAAGCCATCGGGCAGGGCCCCGCGCCCAGGAAGAGCAGGGCGGTAAAAAGGCATAATCCCACAGGGAAACCGGAGCCGGCAGGAGGGCAGATGACAACCCTGCTGGGCGGCCTGCCGGACGGGATATGTATCTTCGATAAAGCAGGTGTAATCACTTACTGCAACGCAAGCTTTTCCGCCATCAGCGGCCTGCCGCTCAGGAAGCTAACCGGCCGCAAGCTGAGGAAGAACGCGCTATGGGGAGTGCCGGGCAAAGACGATGAGTTCAGGGAGTTGTGGCGCAGGGTAAAGCAAGCAGGCCGGCAATTGGAGGTTCAGGCCCAGCCCATAACCAGACCGGGCCAGCCGACTCGATTCTGGGATTTAAAGCTCACTCCGTGTTTGTCAAAGAAGAAACGATTCGATGGCATGAACCTGCAGATCAGGGAAGTGACTGAAGAAGCCGGGCTGAGGAACAGAGAACGCCTGATCACGGACTATTATGCGGCAGCATTGATGCACCAGTCGATCCAGCCGCTGCTGGATGATCTGGTGAGCCTGCTCAAAGATTACAGCCGCTGTCCGTTTATAGAAGTTATAATCTCGGATACTTATGGAAACAGGACACTGAAAGCCATAACCGGGCAAAGCCCGGGCCTGTGGGACGCCAATAAAGCCATTTCCCAGCCCGCTATCGAGATGCTCTTCAGCGAAGCCGGAGCGGAGTTTTCCTGCGGCGAAAAAGACTCTCTTTGCCTGGGCGATACGCTTGCTATGGTAGATGGTCTGGTGGGCAGCCTGAGGAAGCTGGTGAATGATGCCATGAATTCGTATGGCTGCAAATCGCTGGCGCTGGTACCGGTCAGGCTGGCGGGAAAGATAACAGGATATATCCTGCTGATCAGCCCTGTTGCCGGAGGAATAACGCCGTATATGGTAGAGACGGTAGAGTCGGTTTCAGGCCATCTGCAGGTCATAATTGAGCATGCCGAACTGAAGGATGAGGTCAGCAGGCAGCGGCAGGGACTGCTGAAGCAGATGCATGAGCGGGCTGCCCATCTGGAAGCTTTGAGCGAAAGGTTGAAACAGGAATCTGCCGAGCGTAAGAAAGCGCAGGAAGAGATGCGGGTGCAGAGAGACCTGGCTGTGGCCCTCAACGGCATCGAGAACCTTGATGAAGCCTTGAAGCTATGCCTGGATACTGCGATTTTGGTGTCCGGCATGGACTGCGGAGGTATCTACCTGGCGGATCCCGTTGCGATAGGATTCAACCTGGCGGTTTCCAGAGGGCTGTCCGATGATTTCGTCAGGCAGGTTACCTATTATAAAGATTCGGAGCCAAATGCCCTTATCATTAAAAACGGCGTACCGGTTTACTCAACTTACAACGAAATCGATGAACCGACGGACGAGATTCGACAGGCGGAGGGCCTGAAGGGCCTCGGTGTTATACCCGTTATACATGACGGCAGGGCCGTAGCATGCCTGAATATCGCCTCTCATGTACTTGATGAGATCCCCTTCAACGCCCGCAGCGTGGTCGAGGCCATTGCGGCGGACCTGGGCACTTTCATCGCCCATATCACGGACAGGGAAGCGCTGAAGGAGAGCGAAGAACGTTACCGCACGCTGTTTGCCGGGACTCCCAACCCTATACTGATAAAGGATATGGAGGGCAACTACATTGACGGCAATGACGCCGCGCTGGCCTTTCTCGAGTGTACACGAGAAGAATTCCTGGCTATGAACGTGAAAAACACGCTGCCTCCTTATCTTGATGAGGACTGGTATGCTAATCTTCGCAAAATTTGGGAGATAGGAGGAACGGTAGAGCGGGATTATTATGTCTGGGGCAAGATAAAGGTACTCGAACTCACGCTCACACCTCTCCAGGTACGCGGCCGTAAGATCGTATTCGGCATAGGCCGTGACGTTACGGAGAAGAAAAAAGCTGAGAAGGAGTTACGCGAATCGGAGGAGAAATACCGGCTATTAGTGGAAAATGCAAATGAGGCCATCGCGGTTGTGCAGGATTCCACCGTTAAATATGTTAATGACAGGACATTTGAAATCATGCTCCACGGCAGGGAAGAGTTCCTGTCCAGGCCGTTTATT
Organism: Dehalococcoidia bacterium; assembly: GCA_034429715.1. Taxonomy (GTDB): domain Bacteria; phylum Chloroflexota; class Dehalococcoidia; order GIF9; family UBA5629; genus CAIMUM01. Next base: position 1,316 of record DAOUFR010000046.1, on the reverse strand, counting down.
GAGTTTATTCATCCGGACGATAAGCAAATGGTTATGGGATACTACACGGCCTGGGCAAGCCATGAAAAGGTGCCGTCGTTGTATCCCTTCAGGTTTATTGATAAGGATGGGTCGATAAAATGGGCGGAGATGAGAGCGACCACTTTTAAGTGGGAAGGCAAACCTGCCGTCCTGGTGCTGATGACGGATATCACCGAAAGGCAAAGGGCCGCGGAGGCATTGAGGCAGAGCGAGGAGCGGTACCGCCTGCTGGCGGAAAATTCCCTGGACGTGATATGGACCGTAGGCCTGGATTTGGAACCAATCTATATCAGCCCGTCAATAGAATTATATACCGGATTTAAAGCAGACAAAGTGATGGATATCGTCACGTCCGGCGAGTGGGCCGAAAAATTGGGAATGGATCAAAAGGATGCCAGACAACAGCGGGCCGCGATGCGGGCGCTGGTGGAAGGTGAGGCGGAGATACAGGTCATTGAATATAAAGTTAAGACCGGTGATGGGAAAAGCTACTGGGCACATGAGAAAATGAATATTCTACGAGACAGTGAGGGGAAGGTAAGCGGGATAATAGGTGTTACCAGAGACATTACCGAGCAGAAGAAAGTGACCGAAAACCTTATCGTCGCAGACCGGCTCGTTTCTCTCGGTGAGATGGCCGGCAGCCTGGCCCATGAGATCAACAATCCGCTTACCGCGGTGATGGGATTCGCCTATCTACTACAGCAGAACCCCGCCACATCCCCGGAGATAAGAGAGGACGTGGAGTCTATTTATAGGGAGAGCAAGAGGGCGGCTGAAGTGATCAAGAACTTCCTCACATTTTCGCGTGGCCAGGCCGCCGAGAAAAGGGCGGAGCAAATAAATATCCTGATTGAGAACGTGCTCAAGCTGAGACAGAGCCGGATGCAGAAAGAGAATATCGAGGTGAAGCTGGAACTGTCGGAAGGTTTACCCTCGGTCTATTGCGATCCTGCACGGATTCAGCAGGCCATACTCAATATCATATTAAACGCGGAGTATTTTATGTACCAGGCCCACGAGCGCGGCACGCTCAGCATTAAAACGCATGTATACGGCGGCAATATAAGGTTGGCCATAGGGGATGACGGCCCCGGTATAGCGCCCGAGAAGCTGGACCAGATCTTCGATCCCTTCTATACGACCAAGCAGTTCGGGGATGGAACGGGCCTGGGACTGAGCATATGCCACAGCGTTGTCCGTGATCACGGGGGCAGAATTTACGTCGAAAGCGCACTGGGCAAAGGAGCCGTTTTCACTATTGAGCTGCCGGCCGGGCAACAAGGTTTAATGCT
>DAOUFR010000045.1:0-4624 GCA_034429715.1 Dehalococcoidia bacterium | reverse complement strand
GTGGATTTAGATATAAAAAAGATGGCAGTAGTCAAACCAGTTAAATAATCTATCAGAAACCGGCTTCAAAATCAAACTTAACGGCGCACAGGCCGGCGGCTGTCTCAGGCTGCCTTCTGGTCCAGTTTGTAGCCGCTCAGGGCAGGCAGCACCAGTCCCGGAGTATAGAAAAGCCAGGTGATATAAATTGCGCAGGTCTGGAACCTGCCCGGCTCAGTGGCGAAATGCACGCCCACCAGCAGGTCGCTGACGAAAAAGCAGGACAACCCTATAGCCACCAGCCAGGCGTTGGACTTCGGCATGAAGCCGATCCTCACGGCAGCCCAGGCCGACCACAGGGAGACGCCCAGGAACAGGCTGTAGACCAGCAGCAGGTAGAACATCAATCCCGGTCCCATCATGGGCAGGAAGAACCAGAACATCATGCCTCCTGCCAGGGCCAGTATGAAGAGCGCCGAAAGTATATCCCATGTTCTATTGGAGGCTGATTTCTGCGCCAGGTAACTTCTGAAGCCCCAGCCGTTGCGGATGATGAAGAACACGTGCGCGATGGCAAATACCAGCATGCCGATCATGTTGATATCGAAGACCAGGAAAATATCGCCGATGGCGATGGCGGCGTAGGCCAGCACCAGACGTTTAGTATCGCCGCGGGTGAACCCGTCCCTGCCGATGAGGAAGACAAGTATGGCCGATATGAATGAGACGGCGATCTTGGTTGCGCGAACGTAGGGGATCTCCGGCCGGGCGAAGTCGGCGGTGCCCGTCAGGAACTGGTACCAGTCCAGTGTGGTATAGCCGCCGAAAAGGAAGAGGATAACGAAAAGCAAGGTTATTACAATGGCGCGCTTGGTCGCAGTCATATCGACCTCCCTTTGAATGATTACAGCTTCGCCAATTATATCAGACAGCGATTATTTTGTAGCATGGCATTGCTGCAAAAACTACTGACGTTACGCCGATCAGCCCTTCTTTTAGATATGGACGCGAATACAAAGAATGGGGCTGGTTACGGGCACTACGGCTTGCCCATCGACAATCTTGATACGTGAGATATCTCGCTCGCGTGCATCACAGGACCAGGCATCGAGGATGTGCCGGCCTTTGACACGCAGTCTGATTTCTTGACCCGCAACCCTGTCTGTAAACAGATGTACGATGACGCCCTCGCCAAGTTCAGCGCTCTTTACCCCGATTACTCTGACAGCGGCATCGTCGACACTGACAGCTTCCCTCGCTGCGGTGCCGATCCTGTTTTCAATGTCACTGTTCCATATTTCGCTGATTTGTGCTGAAGCCGCGTTCCTACCACGGCCATACGGCTCTGCGGCCGGGGTCGCACAAAAGACGAAACTCATGGTCTGCTCTCTCGTATCTCCTTTCGCCGCGAAGGCCATCAGTGGCTTGTTTGAAGCTGTTCGCTCACTTTTTATATTTCTAATAGCGATGAACTGCAGGCCGCTCTGGCTGAGGCTGACCGGGGCGGTCCGGCTGAAGGTCATAAACACACTTGGACCGTTCGGCTGTTCAACGTTCACAAAGCTCTGGGCAGCCCAGTATGTAGGGTCGTATATTGTATGTGCGGGGCGGGTTATCACAGCTCCCGGGACGTCCATAGAAATCCGACCATGGCTGTGTAACGGGAAGCAACAAACAACGGTACGATCTTTCTTCGTGGATCCGGATAACCTCACTTCGATATACGGTGAATCCATCCTGAAACGGACGAGCCTGGTGACGGCTACGCCCTCGAAATCAGTTACGATGCTGGCTTCCAGGATACCTTCCTTTTCACTGACATCGAATGAACATGGGCTCGTGCTGGCGCGCGTTACCTCGGCGAACAAGCCTCCGGGAAATTCCCACGGCAAACGCCAGAGCCCGCCTGAATCCCGGTAAAGGATCAGGTCGTTTGCAGATCCGCAGAGGATGGACTTGCTGGAGGCCGTGTCCAACCATTCTACGATGCAGCCGCCCTTATCGCGGTCCAGCGTCAGAGCATAATATTGATTGCGCACCTTGAACATAGACCCTTCCCGGCTCCATTCGGGCGGGCGCGGCGCCGGGTTCGCGGCAGCAACCGGAGGCAGTGATGTAACCAGTTCCTTGATCACCGAATCCACTTTGGATTGAGCTTTCTGCAAAAGCGGCACCTGGCATTTGTAGACAACGCTGTTAGTGGACGTTCCGGTGATAAAGTCGTGGTGATTGGATTCGGCTGCAGCTGCCCATGCCTGTTTCAGCCTCTCCGCGTGTGTTCTATCCCTGTGCGGGCCTGTGACTGTCAATGTCTCGGCCGTCACCAGGTCTTTTACCAGCTGATGACAGAGCTGCTTGATGTAAGGTCTGGAGGTAGCACAACCCATTGTGACCGGGTTGATATCGAGGTCCTGAAGGACGGGAAGTTCTTTATACATGCCGGAGGTGAGATCGAAGTAGTCCTTGAGTGTGGCAGAAATCAAGTATATACCGGTTTGCGGGTAGGAGTTTCGATTGTAGCGGTCAATAAGTTTCATGAGGCCGGGCAGAGGTGGATTAAAATCATATCCCGTCGGGCAGAACAGGTAATCCGTCCTCGAAAGTGTCGCCAGCCTGTCGACGTACTCCTTCACCCTGCCGGCGATTTGTTTCTCCGAGCGTGAGGGAATACCGAAAATAATGCCGCACCAGCGCTTGATGAAAAGCTGTTTGGCCACCAGCCCCGGCAGCAACCAGGCAGGGTTGATAGTAAGGTCGTCTCCCATCCCGTAAGTGTATGGCATGAAGAGGCAACGGAGCTCCGCCCCGTCGTCGGTCCTCCAGATAAAATCAAGGGATTGATGCTTCTTGAGCAGTAACTCGGCGGTGGATCCAGGCATCGGAAAATCCGATTCCGGTCTGAAATCGCAACCTTCGTAGTAGCCGCCGTCTACCCGCGCGAAGCTGGTGTAGCGGAAGCCGAGGGAGTTGAGGATAGTAGGCAGAGCCGGGCTGTGGCCGAAGTTGTCGGCGAAGGCGGCGATTTCCGGCTCGGCCTGAATGCCGTTGTCACGCAGCCACTGCTGACCTATCTGATAATCGCGGAGAATCGATTCCAGCAGGGGCAAATTGGTGTCGGGCTGACCTATGCCCGTACCTGTCAGTATCAGCCGGCCGCTGTTTATCAGTGAGCGCAATTCCTCCTGCTTGCCCGGATTCCTCTCCCAATACATCTTAAGGAAAAGCACGGATTCGATGGCAAAAGTCCGCCTGGGATCGGCCCTGAATTCGGACATAATGCCTTTGAAGACCCTGACAATGCAGGTGCGGTAGTACGTTTCCGTATCTAAAAGCCACTGAGGGTCCCAGTGGCTGGACTCTCCTATGATAAGGACCTTGCGCGCGTCCTTCGGGATGCCCAGCCTTTCTCTTAATCCAGCTTCGCTCGGTGAGGAAGATGCGGCCATATGATCAGCATGCATCAGGACACCTCCTTACAATCAATTTGCACACGTCCCGCTCAGTGCACTATTTCAAAAGCCGATACTATAATCTTTCACCGTCTAGAAGATAGATGCCTGCAGATATCCATAAGTTACAAATGGCGACACTGCTTTGAGCAGGAGAGCATGGCGGTATTTCTCAACAAGTTCATTTTAAGTGGTACTGATGGGACACTGCCCGAGGTATTTTGATATAGGCGGCTCAAATATAGAATAAGTGAAGTGTTTTGTCAACGAATTACTGTAACTCATGTTTTACAGCGCTGATCATTGCAAGGTAAGCGGGTTATGAAATGTATATAATAAGATTCTAGTAGGCAAAGCGGTCAAACGATGGATGGTTTAAACGAAAGAATAGACACGCTGGTTAAGTGGATGGCACAGGCGAAATATCTGGTGGTGTTCACCGGAGCAGGGATCAGCACTGATTCGGGATTGCCGGATTTCAGGGGTCCTGACGGCCTTTGGACGAGGCGAGATAAGGGACTACCCCCGCCAGCCGGTGTAGACTGGACAGAGGTGGAGCCGAATCAGGCCCACCTGGCGATTGTGGAACTGCAGAACATGGGTAAACTCAAGTTTCTCATCACTCAGAACGTCGATAATCTGCATTTGAGATCGGGCATCAAGCCCGAATTGATAGCCGAATTCCATGGCAACATCACCAGGCTGAGATGCACCTCGTGTGCCAGTCAAATCGACTCATTTCCCGATCTGTTAAATGCCCGTTGCCCGATCTGTGAGAAAGGCAAACTGGTTTCGAGCGTGGTCAATTTCGGTGATCCGATCCCCCGCAGGGCGTATAAAGACTCTGAACGGCACTCCGGACTCAGCGATTGCTTTATTGTCGCCGGCTCAAGTCTGGTTGTACAACCTGCAGCAGAAATGCCCGAAATAGCCTGCAAAGCCGGTGCAAAACTGGTCATCATTAACAGGGGAGAGACTCCGCTCGATAACATCTGCCATTTACGATTCTGGGAGAGCACCGGGGAGGTATTGCCGGAGGCAGTAAATCGATTAAAGGATATTATGGAAACGTTGCCTATTTAATCAGGTTAAAGTATTACTTCTTGACAATAAATTTTTTATCATGATAGTATCCAATTGATAGGAGGGATGAGTCGTGAAAATATATGGGTATCTTATATTAGTGATCCTAACAT
>DAOUFR010000044.1:0-8020 GCA_034429715.1 Dehalococcoidia bacterium | reverse complement strand
GTAACCATGCTGCTGCAGAACACGATCGAAGCCGCCGAGCTCAAAAGGACTTAGGGGAGATTTATTGTTATGCCGTATGATCCGCTGAAAATGAGCGACTGGCAGATCGCCGAGGAGGCGGAGAAGAACATGCCTCAGCCGGGCGACTGGCCTGCCAGGCTCGACCTGAAGAAGGAAGAGATCATACCTTACGGCAAAGTAGCCAGGCTGGACTTCGCTAAAATTATGCACAGGCTCGAGGATAGGCCTGACGGCAAATACATACAGGTGACGGGCATGACGCCCACCCCGCTGGGCGAGGGCAAGAGCACCACGACCTGCGGCCTGCTGGAGGGCATGGGCAAACGGGGGCTCAACGTGGGCGGCTGCATCAGGCAGCCCTCGGGCGGACCCACCATGAACATCAAAGGGACCGCGGCCGGAGGCGGCAACGCCCTGCTGATACCCATGACCGAGTTCTCCATGGGCCTGACCGGCGATATAAACGATATAACCAATGCGCACAACCTGGCCATGGTGGCGCTCACCGCGCGCATGCAGCACGAGCGCAACTACGACGACAGGAAGCTGCAGACGCTCTCCAATATGAAGCGCCTGGAGATCGATCCCACGCGCATCGAGATGGGCTGGGTGATGGACTTCTGCGCGCAGAGCCTGCGCAACATCATCGTCGGCATCGGCGGCAAGATGGACGGCTTCACCATGCAGTCCAAATTCCAGATAGCGGTCAGCTCCGAGCTGATGGCGCTGCTGGCCATCGTTCACGACCTGGGCGACCTGCGCCACCGCATGGACAGGATCACAGTGGCCTACAACAAGCACGGCGACCCGGTCACGACCGGCGACCTGCAGGTGGGCGGCGCCATGACGGCGCTGATGCGCAACACTATCAATCCCACGCTATGCTGCACGGCCGAGTACCAGCCGCTGATGGTGCACACGGGACCCTTCGCCAATATATCCCTGGGCCAGTCGTCCATTATAGCCGACAAGCTGGGCCTCAAGCTGTTCGATTATCACGTCACGGAGAGCGGATTCGCCGCCGACATCGGCTTCGAGAAGTTCTGCAACGTCAAGTGCCGCCTGAGTGACCTCAAGCCCAATTGCTCGGTGCTGGTGGTCACCGTGCGCGCCATGAAAATGCACGGCGGCGGCCCGACTGTAGTGCCGGGTATCAAGATACCGGAGGAATACACCAGGGAGGACCTGGATCTGGTGGAGAAAGGCCTGCCCAACATGCTCCACCACATCAATATCATCAAGGAGGCCGGCGTCAAGCCGGTGGTCTGCATCAACGTCTTCCACACCGATACGGAGGAGGAGATCAGGATGGTCAAGCGTGCCGCCGAGCAGGCGGGGGCGCGCTGCGCCGCGTCGCGTCACTGGGAGTTCGGTGGCGAGGGAGCGCTGGAGCTGGCGGATGTGGTTAAAGACGCCTGCGACGACGACAACGAGTTCAAGTTCCTCTACCCACCGGAGATGAAGATACGCGACCGGGTGGAGACCATAGCGCGCGAGATCTACGGGGCGGCGGGCGTATCATGGTCGCACACGGCCGAGGCCAGGGCCAGGGTGCTGGAGAACGACCCCGAGTTCGAAGACTACGCCACCATCATGGTCAAGACCCCCCTCAGCCTGAGCCACGATCCCGCTCTCAAGGGCGTGCCCAGGGGATGGATCCTGCCCGTACGCGATATCATCATCTACTCCGGCGCCAGGTTCCTGTGCTTCTTCGCAGGCGAGGTCAACCTGATGCCCGGCACAGGCTCCAATCCCGCCTTCCGCCGTATCGATATCGACCCGCTCACAGGCAGGGTGCACGGCCTGTTCTAAGGTCATGCAACTATCCGATTTCGAATACAACCTGCCGCCCGAATTCATCGCCCAGCACCCGCTGGACAGGCGCGACCGGTGCCGACTGATGGTGGTCGACCGCCGCAGCCAAAGCATCGAGCACCGCCAATTCCACGAGATAGCAGACTATTTCGATCCGGGCGATACGCTGGTTTTGAACGATTCCCGCGTGATACCCGCCCGCCTGAACGGCACGATCGAAGGCAGCGGGCGCAGGGCCGAGGTGCTGCTGCTCAAGCGGCTGGAGGACGGCAACTGGGAGGCGCTGGCCAGGCCGGGACGGCGGCTGATGCCCGGCTCAAAGGTGATCGTACCCGGCGTCAAACCGGGTATCGAAGAAGACCTGGCAGTCAGCATCCTTAAGACCGGGGAGGGCGGACTGCGCACAGTCAGCCTGGGCGGCAGGGACGCGCCGGACGGCTACGGTAAGATGCCGCTGCCGCCCTACATACACGCCAGGCTGGAGAACGACGACGACTACCAGACGGTGTACTCCAGATACGAGGGCAGCGCGGCGGCGCCCACCGCAGGGCTTCACTTCACGCCTGAATTACTGGACGGCCTCAGGCGCAGGGAGGTCGACACGGCCTTCGTCACGCTGCACGTGGGACTGGATACCTTTCAGCCCGTGCGTGCGGAGGACCCCTCCAGGCACCACATACACACCGAGCACGGAGTCGTCGGACGGGCAACGGCTGAACTGATAAACGACACTCACAGACACGGAAAACGCGTCATCGCCGTGGGCACGACCTCGGTACGGCTGATCGAGGCCGCCTCACAGGAAGGCCGTGCGGCGCCTTTCCAGGGACAGGTGGGCCTTTTCATTCTGCCCGGATACCAGTTCCAGGTCACGGACGCCATGGTCACCAACTTCCACCTGCCCAGGTCCACTTTGCTGATGATGGTGTCGGCCTTCGCCGGGCGCGAGTTCATACTGCACTGCTACGAGGAAGCCAAAAAAGAGGGATACCGCTTCTATAGCTTCGGCGACGCCATGCTCATCCTGTAAGACGTCATTGCGAGGAGCCGCAGGCGACGCGGCAATCCTGGGTAGTGTTATCTCCAAACACCAGATTGCTTCGCTATGCTCGCAATGACGATCGGTAATAAAAGGGACAAACACAGTCACTCAGTGTGTTGCAAGGCTTTGGTTAGAGTATCGTTACTCAGTAATTCGCCGGCTGCGGTATAAGGCTCCGAAATCCCCTGCTCTACTTTACCCAGAAAATCTCTGAGCGCAGTGTCTTCGCCCATAGAGCGCAATAATTTAGTGAAAACCATTGTCTCAACGATATTAATGAATTCTTTGCGCCTCTGCTGCGTCCTGCGTTGCTCAAACATGCCATTCCGGCACATATTTTCACGCTGCCTTTGAATAGCCTCATATAATTGGACCATGCCCACGTCGTGTGCCGCCTGCGCGGTCAGCACGGGCTTTTCAAATCCGCTGTTATCTTCACGCGAATGAAGCGCTGCCATCAGCTCATTGGCCAGGTTCTCCGCCCCCGGGCGGTCCGCCTTATTTATTAAAAAGATATCCGCAATCTCCAGTAAACCTGCTTTCATGGCCTGAATGGAGTCGCCCGCCTCGGGCACCAGTACCACGACTATTAGATCGGCGATACCTAAAATATCCGTCTCGGTTTGCCCGACGCCCACAGTCTCAATAAAAATTAAATCCTTGCCAAAGGCGTCCAGTAATTTGGCCACGTTGCTGGTGGCACTGGCTATTCCACCCAGTCTGCCTCTGGTGGCCATGCTCCTGATATAGACGCCCTCATCCAGGTAATGCCGGTCCATGCGTATGCGGTCGCCCAGGATCGCCCCGCCTGTGAAAGGACTGGTCGGGTCCACGCAGACTATTCCCACCCCTCTCCGGTTACTACGCGCCTCTCTGGTAAGCTTTTCGATGACCGTACTTTTGCCCGCGCCGGGCGGCCCGGTTATTCCGATCTTAAAAGCATTGCCCAGATTGGGAAAAATGAGCCGCATTATGTCAGGTACAGCTTCGTTTTCCGATTCAACCAGCGTAATCAGCCTGGCCAGATATCGCTCGCTCCCCCTCAACATCTGAGCGACATATCCGGACAAATCTACGCGGGCAGCATCATGTTTGCTCATATATCATAAACCTTCAGGGCTGATAGCTATCGTTTTCACGGGTGATCAAGCGGACTTATCTACCCGCTGTTTAATATAGTCCGCGATCTCCTTTATCATTGTGCCCTGCTTGAAAATTCTATCTATGCCATTCTCCTGGAGATAGGGAATATCTTCGTCGGGGATGATGCCGCCGCCGATGACCAGCACCTCCCCCATCTCCTTTTCCCGCAATAGTTCGACTACCCGCTTAAAAAGGTATTTATGTGCGCCGGACAAACAGCTCAGGCCCACCACATCCACATCTTCCTGCAGCGCTGCCTGCACTATCTTCTCCGGTGTCTGGCGCAGACCGGTATATATCACTTCCATACCGGCATCTCGGAGACCCAGCGCAATTATCTTGGCGCCTCGGTCATGTCCATCCAGCCCCGGCTTGGCAATGAGCACCCTGATCGCATCTGTCTTTTTCATTTCAAAATACCTCGCTACCACAGTCCGATCGGTTGATATTCGCCAAAGACTTCGCGTAACACATCACACATCTCTTGAAGGGTAACATAGGCTTTGGCACATTCAATAAGGTGCGGGAAAAGATTTTCATTTTCGTCTTTTGCTTTAGTTTTCAATTCGTTCAAGAGCCCGGACACCACCGCATTATCCCTATTTTCCTTCAATTTCAAAAGATTTTTAATCTGCCTTTCCTCGGCATTTTCTCTTTTTACAGGATCATACGGATGCGGCACCAGCCTGGTTGGCAGCACTTCCAGCTCTCCTTCTCCTACAAAACAGTTTACCCCGACGATCAGGTCCTCGCCGCTCTCGATCCTTTTCTGCCGTTCATAAGCGCTTCTTGCGATTGCGCGTTGCATGTAGCCGTTTTCCACGCAGGCAACGGCGCCGCCCATCTCAGTGATCCTGGCCAACTCCTCACATGCAGCATTCTCTATCTCGTTGGTCAGGGACTCCACATAGTACGATCCTGCCAGCGGGTCCATCACTTCGGTTAACTTCGATTCATACTGCAGAATTCTGAAGCCGTCCTGAGCCAGCTGGGATGCCTCCACACTCCAGCCCAATCCCAGAGGCTCATCATAGGGAGGGTAAAGCAGCGGCATGCCGCCGCTGAGCACCGATGCAATCCCGCCGACAGTTGAACGGATCAAATTATTGAGGGGACGTTGAGTCGTGCAGTTCTCATTACCCATATTGGCATAAAGGCCGGCCTGGCGCAGAAGCATGCTCCTTTCCTTTTTGGCTCCAAACCGTTCTTTAAGGGTCCTGGCCCATAGCCGGCGCGCCGCCCTCTGAAACGCTATTTCCTTGAAAAACTCCATGCTCCCGCCGAATGCATTTACCGTGAATTTCTGCGCAAAGGCGTCCACTTCCAGGCCTGCTTTTACCCCCTCCTCGACATAGGCAACCATGTTGGCAATGCTGTAAGCCAGGTCCTGCTCGCGTGTAGCGCCGGCGCCCCTGATATGATATCCGCCCAGCTGGTTAATATTCATACTGGGACATTGTTTGGTGAGAAAGACGATGCTGTCGCGCACCATGCGCATGGCCGGCCTGGGCGGGAAGATATACGTGCCCCGTGCTATATACTCTTTTAAAATATCGTTCTGCGGCGTTCCTCTCAACCGTGCAATAGGGATACCGCGCTTTTCCGCGAGCGCGAAGTACATGGCCAGCACCATGTTGGCGGGGGCATTGATGGTAAAATTGGAGGCGATTTTATCCAGGTCCAGGTCACCTTTAAAAGGTTCGTAGATTATCTCGAAATCCCTCAGGCTGTCAACGGCCACCCCGGTCTTGCCCACATCTCCACGCACATAAGGATTATCCGAATCGTATCCGCACTGCGTGGGTAAATCGAATGCCAGATTGGGCCCGCCTCTCTGCCCGTGCTCCTGCAACTTCTTGTAGTAATCTCGCGTATCCTCCGCCGTGCCGTAGCCGGAATATACAGCGGCCCTGACAAGGCCCGAACCTTTGGGCAGCCCTCCCCTCTGGGCCGGAATGTAAGGCACGACAGGATAGGTTCCGGCGGTAAAGGGATATTCGCCGGGTAATCCTACATCTTTTAAATAGTTGAATCCTTCGATATCCGCCGGACTGTAATACTTATTGGGCGATTCCTTCAGGAAAAACCGGTCCATGGCCGGTTTTAACACTTTCTCTTCCCACTCCTTCTTTCTGCACTTAATTTCCTCGATATTTTCCATCATCGATGATTCTCCAGTCATTCAGGATGCTTAATAATCGGTCAGTGTGCTTGATCACTATTTACCCTTGAATACGGGCTTACGTTTCTCCAGGAAAGCTTTCACGCCCTCCTGCACATCCTCCGTTTCCCAGGAGCTCCGCTGAATATCATAGAGAGCCTGCATCTCCCGGTCACTCAGTTTCAGGTCAAGCATTTTATTAATAATCACCTTGTTGCCGGATATAGACAGGGGTGCATTGGCTGCCATTTCTTTAGCCAGAGCGTAAGTGAACGAGTGCAATGCATTCTCGGGCACAACGTAGTTGACGAGCCCCATCTCCCTGGCCCTCTGCGCGGGGAAAAAGCGGCCGGTGAAAAACAGTTCTCTGGCGTTGGCCGGACCTACCAGCCCGATAAAGCGGTGGATTGACTCCGGGAAGTAAACCAGGCCTAATTTGGCGGGATTTATGCCTATTTTGGCGCTATCGGCCATGATCCTGAAGTCGCAGGCGCAGGCGAGATCACAACCTGCACCCACCGCATATCCGTAAATCATGGCGATAATCGGACAGCTACAGTTTCTAACAACCTTCATAGCGTTTGGCACCAGGTCTTTCCCCTCGCCGGTCATGACGAGCGCTTCCACATCGGCGCCCGAGCAAAAGGATTTCTCGCCCGAGCCGCGCAGCACGACCACCCTGACATCTCCGCCCGGCTTGATACTTTCGATGGCGCTGCAGAGCCCGTGCACCACCTCTGCATTAAGAGCGTTGCGCCTTTCAGGCCGATCGATCGTAATCGTGCAGATATGTTCCTCGACTTCGGTCCTGATTAAATCACCCATTTTATTCTCCAGCTCACACATTACCGTGGATTTATTCTCCCTGCCAAACCGCTTAAAAGTGCTCAGCGATTTTTATCCAACCTTGAAAAAACGATAGCCAGCGATACCGATGTGATCAGCGCACCCAGCGCGGCCAGCACTGTCTTCAAGTTGAGTGCCAGGTCGTCTGCGCCTGCCCATTTCAGCAGGGCACAGGCGATAAGGAAGTTCACGAAACCCCAGATTACATTTACTACTGCGGACGACAGCCCTTTTACGGGCGGGCTGGAGAACGGACTATGGAACTTTCTTCCGCTTATACCGGCAACAAAATGAGGTACGCCATTAGCAAGGAAGCACCCTCCTGCAATGCATGCCAGGTAAACTAACCAATCCATTTCATCACCTCGCTTTTTTATACTTACGATAACTCAATCCGTCCAATAACTCCAGTTACATCTTTTTCACTTCTCTAAACTACAAATTGCCAGCCGGTGGCAGCCCTGATTCAAGGACCCGCCGAGCACCGAGAACTTTCGGCGCCACCGGCCAGCATATTTATAGATACTGTCTATTGTGTTCTATTTTTGCAGAGCAGCCGCATCCTGTTCCTGCTGCCTGGCACGGAAGTAATCCTTATTGAAAGCCTTGTACACAAACGCATAGACGATAATTGCCACGGCCGCTATGCCGATCGCCACCCAGAAAGCCATTTTGAGGTCGGCCGCATCGGACATCGCGCCAACAGCAAACGGCGCCCATAACCCTCCCAGGATGAAGACACCCGCATAGTAGAAGCCGAATACACTTGCACGTTGATGGGCAGGCACAAGCTCCTGCAAGCTGACCTGCTGAGGAGGTATCAAGGTGCTGACGCCGAGCGCACCCACAATAAAGAGCGGCCAGAAATTGAGCAGTACCGCAAAGGCATCCGCAATTGTCCCTACGGTTGTGGCTATCAGGATGACCAGAATTTTCGTTCTGGCGCTTTTACGGGCCGCCATGTCGCCGAGCCAACCGCCTATAGGCATGGC
>DAOUFR010000043.1:0-66438 GCA_034429715.1 Dehalococcoidia bacterium | reverse complement strand
CGTATTATGGAAAGAAAATACGTGTTCAGGGCGAAGTTGACTATTATAAAAGCGCGCCTGCCATATTTGCACACGATCCATCGCAGATAACGGTTCTTAAATGAGCTGTGTGTTCATTTAACGCGTTCTTTAAATGGTATCCGTCGGTGTGTGGTGCTTAGATAGTCGTAACGGTGGCTTATGAAAAAGAAGACGGTCGCGTTCTGGAATATCTATGACGCTGAAACAAAGGGAGCGTACAACTACTATATAATAGATTGCATAGTTTGGTTCGCAATAACTGTTTAGCCATATTCTTATTGCAACCGGTCATCTTCTCGTTTTACTGCTTCAGCCTTACCATCGAACTTGCTTCAGCCTCCATAGCCGCTTCACCCTTTTGATTTTTTATTATCCATTTAACGGTGATTATGCCCCGCCCAGGGCTTTTAGTCTCCCGTTTGTTGACTACTTCCTCCTCAAGGTGAATTGTATCCCCGATCCTCGTAGGATTCATAAACTTCAGGCTGGAGATACCCAGGAAGGCTATGATAGTATCCTCGCTATCCCGCAGAATACCACCCCTGGCCGTGAGTCCTGAGGCTATAGATAGTACCAGCAGGCCGTGTGCTATGCGGCCGCCGAATATTTTTTTAGCATATTCCTCATCGGTGTGAAGCGGATTCCAATCGGAAGAGATGCCAGCGAAATTTATGATATCGGCTGCTTCTATTGTCCTTGCCGGCGTTATCCAGCGGTCCCCAATCTTTATATCCTCATAGTATTTCCCCATTTGATACGTACTCCTTAACCAATCAATATACTTAGAGATTACCCGGCTAGGTATGACAGTGCCGCAATAATGTCAATATCATATCCATATTAAAATCCATCTCGCACATGATAGCGGCCATCATGCCATCGATATTTAGCTGAGCTACATAGGAGGTCTTGCAGGTTTGAAACTATCGGGCACTTCAACATGCATAAAAAGCATGCCCAGACACATAGCCTTTCCCGTCTCATCATACCTAAGGGTGCTGGTAGCCCCACCACCGAGAGCTTTATACATTACAACCTGCAGTGAATTGATACTGGGCATCTCGTATATTTTTACTTCTCCTCTGACCAGTTCCTTATAATGGTTTTTAACCTTCTGTGGCGTTACCTGTTTTCTGATAATCTCATAATTATCATCGTTAAATGCCATTATTCCAACATTGGATATATTCCCCTTATCTCCGCTGCGTACATAAGCTAACTGTTTGATTAATACTTTTTTACTCATTTCGTTATTCCAACCTTTTTATTTTGTAACTGGTAGCTACCGTTTCCCTGGGAATCAGTGTTGGCCATAAGGAAATGTAGCTCCTGGGCCTTGAAGGCATTGACATTGTCCATCCCACGGGTGAGGTATCTAAAAAGGCCATCGCTATCATCCCTGCCTCCAGCGGACTATTGCCCCTGGTGGCTATACGCAAACCGATTTCATTGATTTTAT
Source organism: Dehalococcoidia bacterium (assembly GCA_034429715.1). Lineage (GTDB taxonomy): Bacteria > Chloroflexota > Dehalococcoidia > GIF9 > UBA5629 > CAIMUM01. Next base: position 64,958 of record DAOUFR010000043.1, on the reverse strand, counting down.
CTTCATCAGGTATGGGCATTATTGACTTGAGTATAGAATTGACGCCGATATAGTCTATATGGACATCAACGTTCTCAGGTTTATATCCGTATTTGGCCAGATTCTTCCAGCCTATCTCTTCCACCCGTCTGGCCTTTGTTAGCGCTTTCGGCGCAGAGATGATATTCATAGTCTCGGCTATATAGCCTCCAGGGTAACCTATGATAACTTTGAGTGTCTCAGGCCTGCGTTTTCCGGTCATATTGCTTATTTTTACCCTGTTATTGCCAAGGTCCTGAATCCTAATAGTTGTCATATCCGCTATACCATCAGGCATAATGTAATTTGCGGGATCATGTACCTCATACACCAACTGGCTTTTAACCGTCCACTCATTTAGCAGACCTCCTCCAGATGAGGGCATTTCCAGTACTGCGGTGCCGTCCTCGTAGACCTCGGCCAGTGGATATACAATCTCCTCAGGCCTGGGTACACTTTCCCATACCGGACTTGCAGCTCCCGTGACGAAATCAGCGCATTCCAGAGTATGACCGATGATTATGGCAGCACCAATTAACGGCCAGTGTTTATCTTCAAACCTCCATCCGAACTCATGCATTATGGGCGCCACAAACAGGGCACTGTCAGAGCAGCGTCCACAAACGACAACATCAGCCCCTGCTGCCAGCGCATCGATAATAGAATCAGAGCCTATGTAAGCATTGGCGATCAGAATTTTATCCTTTACCTTGCTTATATCATCTTCGCCCGTTTCCAGGTTTGTGAATTTCCATCCTTTATCCAAACAATCGTTAATGATTCCGGAAATATCATCACCCTTTACAATTGCAACCTTGATATCTTTAAGACCGTTTTCCTTAGCTATGTTAAGTATCTGATCAGCCGCGGCTTCCAGATTGACACCTCCGCCATTCGTAATTATTTTAATCCCCTTTTTATACGCGGCAGGCAGGATCTGTCTCATCCCGTCAATATGGCCTGTCAGGAAGCCCTTAGAAGCGTCCTTTTGCTGGTTCTTATACATAATTGACATGGTAAGTTCAGCAAGCTGATCAAAACAGAGATATTGTATGTCGCACTCCTCAATCAGCCTCATAGCTTCCCTGGTTTTCGAAGGGGCATAACCCGAACCCGCCCCAATTCTAATTTTCTTCATGATCATTCCTCTCCATTAAAGTGTTGACCCTATTATTACTTTGATTTCCATATCGGTTTGCGTTTTTCCAGGAATGCTGTGACACCCTCCGTCACTTCCTCAGACCCTACTGTGCTGGCAAGCATGCTGGCGCCATAATCCAGAATCTGATCGTAATCCATGCTCAACACTCTGTAGAAATATTTCTTACCAATCCTAGTGATACGTGGCGCTTTTTCGATCAATTTTTCAACAACTTCATTGACCCTATTATCTAATTGGTCCCGCGGAACAACATAATTAACCAAACCCATCTCCATAGCTGTTTTTGCATCCCATCTTCCACCGGTCAATGCCATCTCTAACAACTTCTTGCGGGATATCACGTGACGTAGCAACGGCCCCATTATCATGAACGGGAACAGCCCCACATTTATCTCCGGAGTTCCAAACCGGCAATCTTCAGCTGCAATTAAAATATCACATGCTACCGCCAACCCTAATCCACCACCCAATGCATGGCCGTTAATCCTGCCCACAAGTGGTTTATTAAGGCTTGAAATCACTTTCAGCAAATCAACCAAACCCCTGACACCTTCGTATCTGGATAATGAATCATTCGAACCACTGGATGATTCATCGAAGTCGGCACCTGCGCTGAATGCCTTTGTTCCTGCCCCGGTTATAACCATGACTTTAACGCCCGGATTATTGTCACACTTCATTAATGCATCGCCCAGCTCTAACATAGTAGTGGGTGATAATGCATTCCTTTTTTCCTCTCGCATGATTGTAATCGTGGCTATGCCTTTACTTTCATTAACATCAGATTTGAGAGTATTATACATTCAGAAATCTCCTTATATATCTGTTCTCTTTAAGATCGGAGCCCGCTATGACGCAACATGAGCACTCGAGTGCTCATGTTGCGCTGATCGGGAAACAAGATCTATTTATTTGTGCCCTGTTCGGTAAATACGAGATCACTGCATCGCGCGCTATCCGCGGCATAAGTTCTGGAATTGAAGAAATAAAACAGTGCGGCAAGTAGTAATGCAGGAAGAGTAAGGAAAAATCCCATTTGCAGCCCGGATGCTCCGCCTCCAAAGGCATCGGAAATAGCGCCTATCAACCAGGGACCCACTGCACCGAATATAAATACGAACGTCATGAGCAGGCTGAAGCCTGAAATTCGATGTTTAATGGGGATGATATCCGAGGTGAGCGAATATATTAATGGATTACAAAAACCTATTATAAAAGTGTCAATCGCCAGAAGGACTGTAAAGACGGTAAGAAACTTGCCATAGATGCATAGCATGGCCCCGATTAGAATAAGATTGGCCAGTTGCACAACGACCATTAGAAGAGCGCGCCCGGCGCTGTTACGTTTTTGCCAGACATCGGCCAGCCAGCCTCCAAATGGTGATCCCACTATTCCGAGCAGCAAAACCACTCCCAAAGTGCCACCGGCCTGAGCGGCATCCATACCATATCCGCGCATCAACAAAGTAGGAAGCCAACCCAGGAAAGTAAAATAGTAAAAGCCCCACATGACCTGGCCCAAGGTGGTAAAAGTAAAGGACTTGATTTTAAACAGTTTAATCCATTCAGACAGGTACGCTTTATTAAGAGCGCGTTCTTTATCTTCTTTTACAGTGGCATAGTCTTTAAAGAAGAATACCAGTACGCCCAAGATTATTCCGGGTATCGCAAAGTAATAGAAAGCCGCCCGCCAATCACCTGTCTTGGTAACAATGAGTCCTCCCAGTGCCATACCAATTACTGTACCCAGGACCGTTCCTATACCAAATATCCCGGTTATTTTTCCGCGTGCATTCTTGGGGAAGACCACTGAAAGCCATGCGGTGCTGCCGGGAGCAAAGCTTCCTTCACCTATTCCCACAAAAAACCGAGCAATTACAACTTGAAAAAACCTGCTGCCCAGACCTGTAGCTAATGTAGCAAGGCTCCAGATCATTGCCATTATGCCCAGTGCCTTGCGACGACTCCAGCGTTCCATCAGGAAAGCGCCGGGCACAGTTAATAGACCTACGCCAAGACTAAAGGCAGTCTGAACTATTCCCATCTCTGTATCAGATAATCCGAGAGCGATTTTCATCGGCTGCAGCACCACCGATAAAATTGCCCGATCACCATAGTTAATGACATAGAGCAAAGTCAGGACAATGAGTAACATTATTGCCTGCGATTTGCCAACCTGGTATTTCTGATCGGTTTCAACAACTTTTTCCATGCCTTTACAATTACCTCCTTAAGTTCTTTCTACCCTTACCATACTGCTGCTACTTTTAATATACTTGATGATTTTATTATATCATTATTTGTCAATATCTGATATTTTTTGTACATTTCTTGTCTATTATAATCTTATCATAAAGGATATCGACCGCTGTAAAGTTGCCATTCAATTAATATGTTTAATGAACACTAAAATCTTAAATTAATTATAAATGATTATATTATCCTTTACATGATATATTATGATCTTTTATTGACATTATTATGTTTTATTTATATAATTGCATTAACATTTAGTATCGGAGGCATAAGGATGAGTGATATCTATTCTGCGAAATCCTGGTTGAAAAGCTACGACGCAAGTGTGCCGGCATCTCTTGTATATCCAGAAAAGACCATTGTCGACATGTTTCGAGACACGTGTAAATCCCTGCCGGGACGGATAGCGGCCTATTATTTAGGTGCAGGCATTAAATATGAACAGTTCGATAACCTCTCAGACCGGTTTGCAAATTTCCTGAGAGATCAGGGGCTGAAAAAGGGAGATGTTGTGGGGCTGCATATGCCCAACACTCCCGGATTCCTTATATGCTTCCTTGGAGCACAAAAACTTGGTTGCATTACACATGGTGTCAGCGTTTTACTATCGGAAAAGGAACTTAATTATCAGCTAAATGACTCCGGTGCAAAAGTTCTGTGCACATTCGATGCGCTTTATCCCAGGGTCAATCAGGTCGTGAAATCTACCAAAGTTAAGTCAGTTACGGTCCTGGAAAGCTCAGATTTTTTACCTGTTGTTAAAAAATCCATGGGGAAATTGATGAAGAAGTTCCCCGTTGTGAATTTAACTCCTCCGGAAGGAGTTTCAGTTGCCAAGTTAAATCATATTTTAAAAACATATACCGCCGATCCGGTAAAAATCGAATCCGACCCCGAGTCAATCTGCCTCCTGATGTATACAGGAGGCACTACCGGGCCATCCAAGGGTGCAATGCTCACAAATAAGAATGTTGCCTCGCATATAACTCAATGGAAAGCGTGGTTTGACTTCAATTTAGGAGAGGATATTGCATTAGTAACATTTCCATTCTTTCATGTGGGAGGGCTCTTTGGCGGCATCCTTTGTTTACTGACAGGAACCACGCAGATAATAATACCCAATCCGCGCGACCTTAATTATCAGATCAATTGCATTAAAAAGTACCGCGTAAACAGGATTACCACCGTCCCCACCACTTATATCGAGCTGCTGAAGAATTCCACTTTTACAAACGGCGATTATTCATTCACCAAAGTATGGACCACCGGTGGAGCTCCATTTCCTGCCGAATATATGAAGCCCTTTAATGCCGTCATCGGAAAGACCGTTCTGGAACACTACGGTTTGACGGAGACTATGTGCCTGGTGACGGCGAATCCAATGTACGGACAGAAAAAGATAGGATCTGTCGGCCTTCCCCTGCCGGATACCGAGATAAAGATTGTGGACCCCGACACAGGAGGATTGACTAAGCCGGGCGAACCGGGAGAATTATGCTGCCGTGGTCCACAAATTATGAAAGGATATTTCAATAAACCCGAGGAAACAGCCAATGCAATTAGAGAGAGTTGGTTTCACACCGGCGATATAGCCGTAATGGATGAGGATGGCTATATATCCATAATAGATCGCATTAAAGACATGGTGAATGTATCAGGGATGAAGGTATTTACAAGAGAGCTCGACGACGTGATTTGTACGCACTCTGATGTCTTTCTGGCTGCTTCAGTTGGCATGGAAGATCCCAAAAGGCCTTTCACTGAAATAGTAGTCAGCGCCATTATACTCAAGCCTGGCATTGAAAAGAGTGATGCGGAAAAAGAAAAAATAACTTCGTATCTAAAGGAGAAAGTCGCGCCGTACAAAGTCCCGAAGAAGATAGTTTTTGTAGACAATTTGCCATTAAGTCCCATTGGAAAAATATTAAAACGTGAGCTTCGCGAAATTCTAAAATAAAATCTATCATTTCATTTTCGCCATCAAATTGAATCGGAGGAAGACTAATGATTGTTGATTCTCATCGCCATATGGTTGTTCCCGGTTTTTCCAGGAGTAAGTTTGTTTTAAGCTTTGCAAAAATGGTGATTACGCAATACGAGAAATTTAATAAAACCAAGATCTCTGTTGACGAGTATGTATCGATGGCAAGAGGTTTAATGGATCCTGACGGCAGCAAGTTGATAGCATCTATGGATGCTGCCGGTGTAGATAAGAGTGTTATATTCGGCGTAGACTGGGCCTACGGAGTATCTGGTGAATCTAAGGTCAGCGTAAGGGAACAAAATCGCTTTTATTCAGAGCTGGCCAAAAATTATAAGGATCGGTTAATAGCTCTGGCTGCTATCGACCCAAGAAGACCAGATATGCTGGAGCGCGCCACAGAAGCGATCGAAAAATGGGACATGAGGGGATTTAAAATGATGCCGAATACCGGTTGGTTCCCCAATGACCCGATCTGTTTCCCTTTATATGAAAAATGTGCAAAGTGGGGAGTGCCAATCGTCTTTCACAGCGGGGGGTATGAACTCCAGTGGGAATGCGGACAGCCTATGTATATAGCCTCGGCGGCTGAGCGTTTCCACGATGTTAAAATGGTTATGGCACATGCTGGTGGCGAGTCGTGGTCGCAGGCAATGATGGCCGCCTCTCAGATACCGAACGTATTCCTGGACATTTCGCTTCGCCAATTCGATTATAAAACAAATCCAGAGGAATTCTATCGCTGGCTTCGTAAACTCCTCGATTGGGTTACCCCATGGAAAATACTATTTGGTAGCGATGGCCCCACAACATCACTGATGATGTCAGACACGGAATGGTTAAATGTGATCAAAGAACCCTCTTCGTCGGATCTGTTAACAGATGAAGAAAGAGAAATCATACTCGGCAAAGCGGCACAATCCGTATTCAATTTCAGTTAATCCCTCTTAGAATTGAGGAGGAATCTCAAACTGTGCATGACAGAGGCGGATATACACTGTAATCTTACCGATTACGTCATAACGGAACATGTTGCTGAGTAAATTGTCGGATATATGAGCTATTCTGTACATATAAATATTGTGAAAAATGGTTTAACGATCATTGAGTGAACATTCTAACTCACGTATATTGCATGTTACATAGTAAATGTGATATAAATTTGACATGATAGAATTAGATGCCTTAGACAGAAAATTGATCCAGATTCTTGAGAAAAATGCTGATCAAAGCAGCACTAAGATTGCTAAATTACTTAACGTGAGTTCACTTACAGTTCGTCGCAGAATTAAAAGACTTCTTAAAGCTAAGGTTTTTCGTATACAAGCAATTACCGATCCAGCTTATATGGGTGTTGCTATCACCGCAGGATTCAATTTACAGGTCGACAACAATAAGGTGAGTCAAGTCATTTCCAACCTTATTAAACGCCCTGAAATAATTTTCATGGCGCGTACTACCGGAAAGTGGGACTTAGTATTCTGGGCCTGGTTTGATTCCAGTGAGCATCTGTCATCATTTGTTGATACGGTACTGGATCACCTCGAAGCGGTGTCGAGAACTGAATTGACAATATTTACTTCGATTCAAAAATATATGCGCGCACCAATGTATAAATAATACCGCTACGACTTTATAGCGAATTATCAACATATATCAACTATAGAGGCGGCTCCAACCAGCAAGTACAGACGGGCTCGCCCAGCAGCCCGGTTCTCGAGATAGGCGCCGAGAGCGTGCAGATTCTCGTCATCGATTAGCATAAGGAATTATTTAAATCCGGCACAATTGACTTCACCTTGTAATCACCATATACTAACGGCTTATCTTTCAGGAAGCTTAAAGCGGCTGGGGTGAAGTATGAACGAATCAGAACTGCTCAAGGTGGCCGATTTGAATCTCATCGAGTTCTGGCGGGAAAGTTCTAAATGGATCCCGAATACAGAGATCGTCGAGAAACAAGAAACCGTATTCATAGATTGCGGCATCGATTTCCCCGGCTGCAGCCTTGTGTTCAACCTGTCGGAAGATCCGGAACAACCCGAAGAATTTATTGGCCGCGCCAAAGCCTTTTTCTCAGGCAGGAAGCGCGGCTTCTCAGTCATTCTGAGGAGCCATTGTGACCAGGGCATAATTCAATACTGCAAAGACCAGAAAATTTTCCTTGTCGGCGATCCGCTCGGCATGGTTCTGGAAGGAAAAGCGAAAGGCGGAAAAAAGCCCGCAGGAGCGGAGCTGCGCCAGGTCAGCAGCGTCCGGGGACTGCAGGACTTCAGGTCGGTTGCGGCGGAATCCTTTTTAGACCTGTTATTTCCGCAGGAGGTGAGCGAGGCTTATTTCACGCATGTTGAGCGCGTGTTGAGCCCGTTCTCAATACTGGCAACGGTCTATTTTGAAGGCGAACCTGCGTGCTGTGCCATGGCCATGCTCAGCCACGGCATCGGCGGGATCTACTGGGTAGGCACGACTAAAAAAGCGCGCGGCAAAGGACTGGCTAAATACTGTGTGCAGGAAGTAAGCAACGCCGCAATCGACATGGGCGCAAGGGTGGTTGTGCTGCAGGCAAGTCATTTCGGCAGCCCTGTCTATCCCAAGATCGGCTACCGCGAGTTCAGCTCATATCCTCACTTTATATGCTCGAGCAGATGAGCGAAGGCTCCTGTCTGTTCGGGATATTGCGGCCACACATCTTTGCCCCTAATTATTTAACATAAACCATAGTGAGGTGTTAAGATAGTCTTAACGGCGGCTTATGAAAAAGAAGACGGTCGCGTACTGGAACATCTACGACGCTGAAACCAAGGCGTTGATCCAGAAGGAAAAGGCCATGACGCACGACGCCATGCCTATCGCCGGAGTATTGATCATCGGCATACCCGGCAAATACCACGCGATTGTGAGAGATTTCAAGTTCAAGGGCATCAAGGAGAAATTGCCCTGCTACGACGTTTACTTATGAAACAGCGTTAAAAAGCTTAATTCAGGCCGTTGAGGCCCCTCACTTGTGAGTGCAATCGAGGAATTTATCGTCATAGGCCGCCCCGATGAAAAGCCTACTTTTATAGCTGGCCGCGCTGGAGGACCCGCCTATCTCCTCGCCCGCGTTGTAGTACACCTCTTTAATTTCGAACATATCATTGGCCAGCGGCCTGATCACCAGCACCTGTGAGGGGGCAAGCCTGGAGGGGTCCCGCCTGTTCATATCATAGCTGACCAGCTTGGGAATGCATCCCGCCCAGATATTCCCCTCGGTATCGATGTTGATATTATCCACACCGGTATCGACGTCTAAATCTTTCACCATTTTCAGCGTGCCGGTGGTGGTGTCACGATCGTATACACGTATCAACTTTCCTACGGTCGAGGTGACGTATAGCCTTTTTCCGTCGCCGCTCATGGCGAATCCATTGGCGCAGGCGATATTTTCTGCCGCTTTCCTGAACTCCTTGCCGTCATAGTAGACTACATTAGATATCGGCAGTTGAAAGTACAGCTCCATCATCTTGCCCATGCGGTCGGTCGCACCGGAGTCATTGGAGAAATAGAACTGCCTGGGCCCTACACCGAGGATATCGTTGGGGGACGCAATCAGGTTGTCGCTAAAGGTCTCCAGATGCTTGAGTTTACCCGCCTCGTATTGAAAAAGCTCAACCGTGCTTCCCGCTTTTGTATCGATGAAAGGATTATCGCTGGCCATGTTTATCACAAACAGGTAGTGCTCGCCTGAGGGCGACGTGTACAGGCTCATGCCGTGCGGATGAAAAGTCCCGGGAAAATCCTGCGTAAGGTTCACCAGTTCGGGTTTATCCGCGGTGATGGAATACCCGTAGATAGCGCCCTGCGTTGGCTCTCCCTTCATTGCCGCTCTTCTGTCCGACGAAGAGATGTAGGCAATACCGTTTTCAACATCGATATCGACATCCTCCGGCCCCGCACACTTTACCTGCACGCCCTGATAATCGGAATGCGGTTGGATCGTCTTAAACTCCCCCGCAACCCAGAACGTCCTTACTAAAAACGCCAGCAGCAGGACAATAATGACACCGATAGCGATAGCGATACCGATCAATACTTTTTTAAGCATGACAGCCTCCCATAACCCTCATTTCAACTTCGCGGAAACCACGCCCTGAGATCGAAAAAGCCCCGGTAACGAGCATCCGCTGTGAACATTTCCTATTATCATAATATTCTAACATTAACATTAATAATGTCAATCGACTGAAACGAGGCAAAGTGATACTGATAATTCAGTAAAATGAGTTGAAGCGGTTTGAATCAGGACTTCCCGTTGCGACTTGGCCGGTTGGACTTCTTGAGCGCCTGGATTTCCGGTTTCCGCGGCCTGATGCCGTCGAGTATGGTCTTGCATACCATATCGGCGATCTCAGCCGGGGATAACCTTCCTTTGGGGGAAAACCAGAATACGGTGCGCATGATTATGCTGGCGATCATCAGCACGACGAACTTGGCGTCGATATCGGAGGCAAAGTCACCCGTCTTTTTGCCGTCCTCGACAATGGTGAGCATGAGCTCGCTGTAGTAGTCGCGCAGTGCGACGATCCTTTTTTTATGCACGGGAGACAGGTGCCTTATCTCCGAATCGTACATCATCTTGTAGCGCCGGCCTATGACCAGCATGATCTCCACATGGATCTCGATGAATTTTTTCAGACGCTCTACAGGAGTGCTGCGGACATCGGCAGCCACAGGTTCCAGCAACGCCACCAGGCGCTCCAGCTCCTCCTGCATCGCTTCGTACAGCAGCTGCTCCTTGCTCTGGAAGTAGTTATACAGGTTGGCAGCCTCAAACCCGCAGGCTTCCGCGATATCCCTCAGGCTGGTCCCGATATAGCCGCTCTCCCAGAATAAATCGATGGCGACCTCGATGATGGCCGCCTTGCTGGCCGCCCTCTTAGCGGTACTCTTGCGCAATTTATAGTCGGCCCCGGCGCTTTTAACCATATCAAATTAATGTACAGTAACTAATTATTTTTGTCAATTGTATCTTGACAACCATGTTATAATCTGACTGTAAAAAATATTAACAACTGTTAATTAAATTGGTAACCGGTGCTATAAAATAAAGGATGGAGGTTGTACGATGGCCGATCATTTCGATCAAAAGCCCTGGCTCAAGTCCTATGACAAACATGTTCCGTCTAACCTTACTTATCCCGAGAAGACCTACTGGGAGCTGGCCAGGGAGGCGTTCATTAAATTCCCCGACCGCGCGGTGCTGCACTACATGGGGCACACATTTACCTTCAAGCAGATGGACGAGCTGTCCAACCGCTTCGCCAATTACCTGGTCAGGAACGGCGTGAAGAAAGGTGATGTCGTGGGCATCAATCTGCCCAACCTGCCCGCATACTACATTTCAATGCTTGGTGTTCAGAAGGCCGGCTGCGTGCTGAGCGGTGTGAGCCCGCTGCTTACCACCGACGAGCTGAAAAATCAGTTGAAGGACTCGGGTACAAAAGTACTGGTTGCGCTGGACGCTTTGATCCCGCGCTGGAAAGCGGCGGTCCCCGGCACCGGTGTAAAGCATGTGATCGCCACCAGCATAGGCGACTATCTGCCCCCGCTGAAAGCGAAACTGGGCAAGATGCTCAAGAAATTCCCCACCGCCGAGCTCGAACCGATCGAAGGGGTCACAGTCATACCCTTCATGCAGGTCATGCGTAAAACGCCCGCAGAAAAGGTTGAGGTCAAAGTGGGGGTGGACGATGTATTCGCCATCCAGTATACCGGCGGAACCACGGGCCTGCCCAAGGGCGCGGAGATAACCCATCGCAACTTCGTTTCGCAGATAACCCAGTTCACCACGTGGGTGGATATGCAGATGGGCGCTGAGGTCGGACAAACGGCCTTCCCCCTCTTCCATATAGCCGGCCTGATGGTGAGCATGTCACTTTTCGCCAATGCCATACCACAGATCGCGATCCCCAACCCGCGCGACCAGAAAATGCTCATATCCACGTTCAAGAAATACAAACCCAATATCATCGGCAACGTGCCCATGGTTTACCTGGAGCTGATGAAGCTGCCCGAGTTCCGGGCGCTCGACTTCTCCAAGCTGAAGTACTTCGCCAGCGCCGCGGCGCCTTTCCCGCCGGAGTATATCAAGGAGTTCGAGCAGATCGTGGGAGGCGCCCAGCTGATCGAGGTCTACGGCCTGACCGAGACCATGATCATCACTGCTCTTCCACGAAATGGACAGAAGAAGCCGGGCTCGGCCGGGGTGCCCTTCCCGGATACCGTGATCAAGATAGTCGACCCGGCCACGGGCGCAGTGCAGCCCTTCGACGAGCCGGGCGAACTGATCGTCCGGGGCCCCCAGGTATTCTCCAAGGGTTACTACAAAAAGCCGGAGGAGACCGCCAACGCAGTGCGCGACGGATGGTTCCATACCGGCGACATAGCGCGCATGGACAAGGAAGGCTACGTCTTCATCGTCGACAGGCTGAAGGACATGGTCAACGTATCCGGCTACAAGGTCTTCACCCGCGAGATGGACGACGTGATCATGGAGCATCCGGACGTCTTCATGGGTGCGACCGTGGGCGTCCCCGATCCTGACAGGCCGGGGAATGAGATGGTCGCCACCGCCATAGTCCTGAAACCCGGCATCGAAAAGAGCGATGCGGAAAAGACCAGGATCATCGGATACCTGCGGGACAAGGTGGCGCCGTACAAGGTGCCGAAGAAGCTCGAGTTCATGGACCAGCTTCCGACCAGCGCCGTAGGCAAGGTCCTCAAACGCGAGCTGCGCACCATATTGAATCCGAAAGCAAAGTAAGGACCCCGGGTAAGAACTGAATAAAGGCACTGTGCTTCATTTATAGCCGTGCGGTATCCCCGGCGGCGAGTTTCACAGGCATATAAGCGGACGTAAAACTCCGCGGTATGCGGCGGATACACCGGCAGAACGAATTCTCATTACTTATAAGGAGGAACGAATTGAAGGACTTCGAAGTCATCGTCATTGGTGCGGGGCTGGGCGGTATCTCTGCAGCGGCATCGCTGGCTAAAGCCGGCAAAAAAGTACTGCTGCTCGAGAAGCACAACGTGCCGGGAGGTTACGCGACCTCTTTTATACGCGGCCGTTATGAGTTCGAGATCGCCCTGCACGGGCTTTCCGGCCTGGGGGACCAGGACAACCAGGGACCCATCTGGAGGCTGCTGAACGCCAATGGCGTGACCGGCAAGGTAGACTTTCTACACATTCCCGACGTGTTCAAGGGGTATTACCCCGATTTCGAGCTGACCCTGCCCATCGGGCGGGAAAAACACGAGGATGTGCTGTGCCGGCAGTTTCCCCGGGAGAAAGATGGCATCAAGAAATACATGGATATCCTGTTTGAGTTTGCCGAACAGACTCTCAAGGCCAACCGCATCGGAATGAAGGCGGTGATGCAGGACCCCGCGCCTTTCCCCACCCTGATGAAATATTACGGCAAAACGTTGACACAGGTAATGAACCCGCTGATAAAGGATGAAAAGCTGAGGGCGGTGCTAGGGCAGACCTGGGGCTATTATGCCCTGCCACCTTCGCGGCTATCTTTTCTTATCTATGCTCTCGGGATGTACTCTTATATAAGATTCGGCATGGCCCATATCAAAGGGACATCCCAGGCGTTATCGCAGGGGTTCATAGATGTAATCGAAGAGAACGGCGGGAAGGTATGGCTGAACAACGGCGCCAAACGCATACTGACATCCCGCGGACGGGTGAGCGGCGTCCTGGCCGATGACGGCACGGAGTTGTCGACTAAATATGTTATCTGCAACGCCAACCCGCTGACGGCGGCACTTCAACTGCTGGGACAGGACAAAGTACCCGGGTGGTATCTCAGACGCCTGGGCGCCTGGACGGGCGGGGCGTCGACCTTCAACGTTTACCTGGGAGCGGACTGCGATTCCAGCAAGCTCGGGCTGAATGTTCATGAGAATTTTATTAACGTAAGCTATGACCTTGAACAGCAGTATGTCAGCATGAAGAGCTCGGTCGATTTCGATCCGGACGGCATAGCTGTGACGGCATACAGCGTCGGCGACAAGACGGTCGCCCCTCCCGGAGCTTCCTCGATAGTACTTACGTCCATCGCCTATGCGGAGCCATGGCTGGAACTCAAACCGCAAGATTACCAGGAAGCTAAAAACAGGCTGGCCGGCAAGATGATCAAGCTCGCCGAGAGGGCGGCGCCGGGTCTGAGCCGTCACATCGAGGCCATCGAAGTGGCCACGCCGTTGACCAATATACGCTATACCGGGAACCCGGGCGGCAGCATCGTGGGATTCGACGAAAACTACCAGGGCACGGGCAACGACCACCTGCCGCAGCGCGGCCCGGTGGAAGGACTGTATTTCGCCGGCGCGTGGGTCAATATCGGAGGCGGATTTGAACCCTGCATAGCTTCGGGCGCCCTGGCTGCGCGCCAGGTGTTAAAGGACATGGAAAAGGGCGGATGGGAAGCCGCGGATATCGATAAGGTCAGGTCGACGGTGGAAAAGCAGGCCGCCGGTGCTCATGAACTGAAAAACCCGCTGGCCGGACAGGAAAAAACAGTCAGCGCGGTCCATCCCGGGCGTCTCACTTTAAAAGTGAAGGAGATCATCGAAGAGACCGCCAGCTCCAGAACGCTGCGCATGGTCTCCGGCAACGGCAAACCGCCCAACTTCAAAGCGGGGCAATATATCAATCTATTCGTTAAAGTCGGAAAGGTAATGACCTCCAGGCCTTACAGCATCTCCTCCGCGCCGGGCAAATCCTATCTCGACCTCACGGTACGCAGGGTGGACAGGGGATTCGTCTCGGACTACCTGCTCAAAAAAGCGCGCGCGGGGGATGAGTTCGAGTCCACCGGCCCGACAGGCAGCTTCCATCATGAGCCGCTGATGGACTCAAACAGCCTGGTCTTCCTGGCGGGCGGCAGCGGCATAACACCCTTTATGTCCATTATCCGGCATGCAGTTGCTAAAAAATTGCCCCTGAAGATACATCTGCTTTACGGCAGCCGCAAACCGGACGACATTATTTTCAAACAGGAGCTCGACCATATTGCAGCCCGCAATTCCAATATTAAAGTCGATTACGTCATCAGCGAGCCGCCGGCAAGCTGGAAAGGGGCCGCGGGCTTCCTCGATGCAACGGTAATAGTCAAACTGGTCGGCTCACTCAAAGATAAGACGTTCTACATCTGCGGTCCCGCGCCCATGTATGCGCTGTGTGAGCCTGCGCTGATCAAGCTGGGGGTCCCGCTGCGCCGCCTCCATAAGGAGGTCTACGGCCCGCTGGCCTGTGTCGCGGACGAGAAAGGCTGGCCGAAGGGGGCTAACCTGAATGCCGAATATACGGTCATTGAGGAGCGAACGGGCCGCAAGATCAAAGCCAGGTGCGGTGAGCCGCTGATGGCCGCGCTGGAGAGGTCGGGCATCGTAATACCGGCTGTTTGCAGGTCGGGGGAATGCACAGCCTGCCGCACCAGGCTGGTCTCCGGCAGGGTGTTTATACCGCAGCGGGTACACCGCAGGTCGTGCGACGTAAAGAGCGGGTATATCCATCCCTGCATGACCTATCCGCTGGACGATTTGCGTATCAGGATCTAAAAAAATATCTCTGGGACCTGTCTGCGTACAACAATGAAGAAGGGGCAGCTTTAAAGCTGCCCCTTCTCCGTTACAATAGACCGCGATTACTTATTTTTTCCCTTTCCGTTATTCCCTTTCCCGTTACCGTTACCATTACTAAGATTGTCATCATCGCCACCGGTAGTGGCGCCGTTATCGCTCCCCATGTGGGAATTGGGATTAAAAGGTTTCTGCAGGCCGGGGGCGTGGTCGATGCCTTTGCCTGGTACTCCCCGGTTTCTGAGTATGCCGGCTTTAGTAAGGATGTCCTCAATCCAGGAAGCGAGCGAGACCGAGACGTCTGCGCTTGCACTGTAGGTCACGTTGTCTGCCGATACGCCTGTAACCGTGGCGGTATTGGAGATCGGGCCGGGGAAATCTCCCGACACTACTGTGTAGGTTACGCTGGCGCTGATATTGTCCCCGGTAGCGATACTTGTCGCCGGCAGACTGATGGTACCGAATTTATCATCAGTGAGTACCAGCGAGTCGACGGTGGTGTTGCATGTGCTGGTGATCACGTAGTTATACGAGATGTTTTCGCCCAGGGATGCCGTGGTCACAGAGGGAGCCACCGTCAGGGTAAGGCCGTCCGATGAGTCTGCATTGGCTGTGACCGGCGAAATTAACACAGCCAGGCAGAGGAATGCCGCAGCCAGCAGGCTGCCCGGAGATTTATGTTTGATCAAAGTGTTCCTCCTATTCCCTTTATTTGGTCAATGCCGGGAATAATAGGAGAAACGATAAAGTTTAAGAAAGGTTTATTCGTGTAAGAACCGGCTGTGGGCTCATAATTTCGCGGTTTTAAATTGAAAAACCGCGTCGCGCTGCCGCTCAGCAGGTCGTCGATCTCTTTCTCCGAGAACGAGAATCCGTAGGGTGCGGCGTTTAAAGCGCCGTCTTTGATCAATTGAGCGAAATCCTTTTATCCGGAAAAAGTCCGATCCATGTGGATACAACTTATATCCGTGATGGGGTATAATGACCGGCAGTTTAACGGAACCAACGTATAGGTTGAGGACGAGGACGGATCGATGTTTACCAGCATTAGAAAGCCTGAGGGGACGCGCATACGCAAAATGGTACGGCACTTCACACTGCTTTTAGCGGCGGCAATAATAACAGTCATCTCTATCCCCCCTCTTGTCTCTCCACCTGCCGTCTCAGCTACAGAGAGCTGCGACTGGGAACTGGAAAGCGGGTTCGTGAACACCGCGCTTGTAGATATATGGGGAACAGGCAGTGACGATGTTTTTACGGTAGGTTGGGGCGGCATTATCCTTCATTATGACGGCTCCCGCTGGACGCAGGACAACAGCCAGGTCACCGGGCAAACCCTGCACGGTGTCTGGGGCAGCGCCCGCGATAACGTTTATGCGGTGGGGTTCAACGGCACCATTATCCATTACAATGGCAGCAGCTGGAGCACTGTCAATATCGGCGCAATTACACATGAAGACCTGATGCATATCTGGGGAAGCTCGGCCAACAATATTTTCGTGGTCGGGACGCACGGCACCATACTGAACTATAACGGTGTCGCATGGACGTCAATGACGAGCGGCACAACTGAAAGCCTGAACGGTGTCTGGGGAACTTCCAGCAGCGACGTTTTCGCGGTCGGGGATGACGGGACTGTTCTCCATTATGACGGCACGAACTGGAGCAAGATGGACATCGGCCCGATCAGCATCGATCTCTCCGCGGTTTGGGGAAGCTCGGCAAATGATGTCTTTGCCGTGGGAGATCTCGGGACGATATTACATTACCACGACAACATCTGGACGACGATGGATAGCCCGCCTACGGACAGCCTGTACAGTATATGGGGCAGCTCCGGCAACGATGTTTACACGATGGGTTTTACGGGCGAGATACTGCATTACACAATTGCAGGAGGCTGGGAGAATTCATACAATGCCGAGCAGACATCTTACGGTATTTGGGGCAGCTCAACCGCCGACGTTTTCTTTGTAGGCCAGCATGGCTTGATACTGCACTTCAACGGCGCGCAATGGGCCCCGATGTACATCGGCGTAACCGACACCGAGCTTTTCGGTACCTGGAGTAGCGACTCCAATAATGTTTATGCTGTCGGAGCGGGGGCCGGCCTCTTTCACTATGATGGCAACACTTGGAGCCGTATCGATATCGGCCATCTAACCTCCGCCGACCTCTTCCACGTCTGGGGCAGTTCCGCCAGCGATGTATTCGTAGTTGGCGACGTTGGGACCATACTCCATTACGACGGATTTCAATGGCGCATAATGGACGTGCACGACATCACCGCACAGCCGCTGATCGGTATATGGGGGACATCGGCAAGCAATGTTTTTGCCGTGGGATACGCAGGAACTATCCTGCACTATGACGGCAGCGTCTGGGCCGCCATGTCCAGCCTTACTCACAGGGACCTGGTATCGGTGTGGGGCTCCTCAGCCGACAACGTCCTCTGCTGCGGGGCCCACGGCACGATCCTGCGTTACAACGGCCTCACCTGGGCGCCGATGCACAGCGGGACTGAGTTAAACCTCGAGCATATCTGGGGGACCTCGTGGAACAATATTTATGCAACAGGAGGTTACGACCTTTTCCATTACAACGGCAGCGCGTGGAGAAAAATCATTACTTCGACGGACGACCTGTACGGTGTGTGGGGAAGTTCATCTACCGATGTCTATATTGCCGGTGACTGGGGCGCCGCCCAGCATTATAACGGCATCAGGTGGTCCCAAATAAGTTGTATCCTCACACTCTCCGGGAATACGTTATTTGACATCTGGGGCAGTTCAGCTGAAGACATCCATATCGTAGGTGATTTAGGTACCATCCTCCACTATATCGGTACACCGGTGACACCGGTGGCTCCCGTGGTCAGTACAGGTGCAGCCACCGATATCATTACAACGGGAGCAACATTAAACGGCTCGCTGATAGCGCCAGGCACATGTGAACTGGTAAATGTATCCTTCCAGTATGGGACGGTCAGTGGTGTTTATACTGCAGAGACCACTGCTCAGGGAATGTCGGCGCCGGGACCGTTCCTTGCAGTGATCGACACCGGCCCATATGACAGCGGCCAGACCATTTACTACCGAGCCAAAGGTGTTTGTATTTTCGGCACAGCTTACGGAGCTGAGGCAAGTTTCAACACCGCACAGTCTTTCATCGGACTTCAGCCTCAATCTTCAGGCGGAAGCGTTTCACCCCCGGCGCAAACGTCGACAGTGTCGCTTTCCAATATAGTAGTGCAAAGCGCCTCGCTGTCTGACGCAAAGGCTGCGCCCGGTGCACCGGTTACCGTCACGGCCGGCGTCGCAAACAGGGGGACAGCCAACGGCAGCGCCAATATCAGACTGCTGATCAACGGGCAGGAGGAGACCAGCCGGGGAGTCACGGTCAACAGTGGCTCGAATATCCCGGTCACCTTTACCTTCAGCCGCAGCCAGCCCGGCAGCTACACGGTCTATGTAAACGGTGTATACGCAGGCGGCCTGACAGTGGAGCAGGCGGTCGACCCCGATATCATCCTGTACATCAGCGTAGCCTTGATTTTCATCGCCATGGTCGCGGGCGCGCTGTACTTCCTGCAGCGAAGGCGGCCGGGATATTAAGAATTCAGATGCGTGACGTTGTAATAACAGATACGGAGAAACGATAAAGTTTAAGAAAGGTTTATTCGTGTGGGAACCGGCCTATCTGAATTTAATATAAATCACCTCTGAAAAACGCTTTGAATCGACGCAGATTGGTTTTACCTATTGACATTCCGTGTTGAATCATCTATTGTGAAATTAATAAACTCAAGGAGGTTTATTCAATGATAGGTTATTGCATGAAGTGTCGTAAGAAGAGGGAGATGAGTAACACCAAGGCTGTCAAAATGAAGAATGGCAAACCAGCGACCAAAGGTGTTTGTTCTAAATGCGGGACAAAAATGTACCGCATCGGCAAAAGCTAAAATCTATTAAGCGTCCTGAATAAGACCCTGGATAACCAAATAATCATTGGCTAGCCTATGTGATAGCTGTTGCCAAAAATCCGCTACCATCGAATTACGGTGAGCATGGGTTAGCCTGTGATTATTCGTGAACCATTTCCTCGGCTGCTTCCTCGCTGCTGAGGGCTATGTCTGATTCGTAATTCCTTCCATCCACCATCCCGGACAGCAATTCCTTGCATTCTATACAAAGAAACAGCTCAACAAGTGGGTCACCCTGCGTGCGTTGCGCGTGCTCGCAGCGGCGAATTGACTTCGTGTGGTCACCGCCATATACTTTCGACCTGTCTTTGAGAAAGTCTAAAGCAGCCGCTATGAAATATAAATGAATCTGAACGTGTGATGAAAAAACGAAACCTATCGCTCCTTGTATGTATGACACTCTGCCTGCTGTTCGTCGCACAGGTCGGCTGTAGTCCGGCTCAGCTCGCTACCGGCGGGACCAATGCATCCGGTGCGGCGACGGAAGAGTCCAATTTCATGGTGCGGGCCGAAACCTTCCGCAACTTAGAGCAGCTTAATTTACAGTTGGATTGGGTGCGCAGGCCCGATTCCTCTTTCCCCCTCAGGGAAACATCAGACAATTTTACAGCCGGCTACACGTTTCACGGTAAAAATTACACACTCGACGAATATTTCGATAGGAGCGCCGTACTGGGCTTTTTAGTTCTCCAGGACGATCGGATTGTGCTGGAAAAATACCTGCAGGGCGCGGGGCCTAAGTCGCGTTTTATCTCCAATTCGATGGGCAAGTCCATCATATCGGTCCTGACCGGAATCGCCGCCGAGAAGGGAGAGATCAAGAGCATTGACGATCCTGTCACGCGCTATCTTCCATCCCTTTCAGAGAGCGGATTCAGGGATGTGACCGTCAAACAGACGCTGCAGATGGCAACCGGAATCGACTGGAACGAAGACTACACCGACCCGGACAGCGATTTTTCCCATTTCGTGATGGCCTGGTGGCGGGGTACGCCGGCCCTGATAGACTTCGCAGCCGCCTGCAAAGCGGTGGAGCCGCCCGGCCAGCGATTCGAATATCAGAGCATCGACACACAGGTATTGGGCCGGCTGCTGGAAACGGTCTCCGGCAGACCTGTTAACGAGTACTGCGAGAGGGAGCTGTGGCAGAAAATCGGCGCGCAGGATGACGCTTTTTTCTATCGCGGTAAACAGCAACCCGATATATTAGCCGCAGCGGGCTTCTGCGCCACGCTCAGGGATTACGGGCGCTTCGGTCTGATGATGATGAACGGCGGCAAACTGGGAGGACATCAAATCGTATCGGAGGAGTGGGTCCGCATGTCCACCACAGCCGAGGGCGCGTCGCTGCTCGCCCACCCCGCAGTGGCCGACGCCTATTCAGACAGCCTTGGATACGCCTACCAGTGGTGGCTGCTCGACGGCGGCGTTTACATGGCGATGGGCATTCACGGACAGGCCATTTACATCGATCCAGCCCGCCGCACAGTCATCGTGCAGACCAGCGCCTGGCCGGAACCCGATGCAGACGAACGCTGGGACGAAATGATCACAGTCATGACCGCCATCGCGGATGAACTCTGCCCGTCGCAGCGTTACACGCAGCGTATCTGGGATGAGAATTACCCCTTCTACCGGAAAATCCTGAACCTGCCCTTCAATCAGGAACTGCTCAGCGGCCAACTCGACGAGGAACTGTTCAAAGAATATATCATTCAGGACTACTATTTTCTGCAAAATTACAAGAAGGTTTACAGCATTCTGCTCGCCAAAGCACCGGATGCGGCCACGGCGCAGTTCATCGAAACCCAGAGCGCGGGAATAGACGAGGAGATCGAGAGTGTTCATAAATTCTATTTCCGGAAGTTCCACATAACCGCGGAGGAGCTGGAAAATGCGACATCCTATCCGGGCACGGAGTTCTACAACTCTTACCTTGTCAAGACAGCCGTGCTCGAACCATTCGAGGTGGGGTTGATAGCGACTCTGCCCTGCCAGTGGATCTATTATCAGCTCGGAGTGGATATGAAGCAGTCGGAAAAAACGCCTTATAACAAATACCAGACATGGATCGATGAGAACGGGGACGAATCCTGGGAAAACGGCGATACGAAACAGCTCGTCGATCTGGTCGAAAAATACATGAGAGGGACGTCCCCTGAAAACAGGCTGAAAATGAAGAGGACGTATGAGACCGCCATAAAGCTGGAATACATGTTCTGGGACGGCATTTACAGAAAGGTCACGTGGATCGAGTGACGAAACGCATCACATGTGTTCCGGCTCAGGATTTCAGCGTGTCAATGATACCAACCTTTTAAGTCACACAACCCGGCCGATAGTCGCACCATCCCTGATGGCGAACATGATATTGCCCGGCGCCCTGGCATCGCCCAGCAGCCACACTTTTTTCGGCACGGCGGCGCTGATTTCCCTGTAAAGCCGGTTGTCTGAATTGTATCCGACAGCCAGGACGACCGTATCGGTTGCAACAGTCTCCTTTCCCTGATTAGTTACCACATCCACGCTGTCTTTGCCGATGGCGGCGACCTGCGTCCCGAGCATCACCCTGACCTTCTTATAGGCCAGCATATCCTCGAGCATCTTTTTATTGGCGATGAAGAGGGCCTCTTTGCCGAGCATCATCAGGCCGGGCAGCGCTTCGATAAGGGTGACCTCTTTGCCTTTTTCCTCCAGCCACAGGGCCACTTCGCAGCCGACCTGTCCGCCGCCGATTACCGTCACGCGCTTACCCGCTTCCTTTTTACCCAGCAGGAGGTCGGTAGCGGTACACACATGCGGCAGGTCAACGCCGGGGATAGGCGGGACCTTGGCGGTTGCCCCCGTGGCCACAACGATCTCGTCCGCATCCAGTTTCGCGATCCGGTCAAGCGTCATTCCGCTTCCGAGCTTTAGCTTGACGCCGGCTTCCTTGAGCTCTTTTTCGTACCACTTCAGCAGCCGTTTATCAGCATCCTTGGATGGCGGGACGGACCCCGCTAAAACCACGCCGCCCAGGCTGTTGTTCTGATCATAGATGGTAACGTTATGCCCGCGTAGCGCGGCTATCCGGGCGGCTTCCATGCCTGCCACGCCTGCGCCGATTATGGCTATCTTCTTAGCGATCGCAACCTTCTGCAGCCCCGCATACTTTTCGTTGAACAGGTCGGGATTGACCGCGCATGTCATGGGCAGTCCCGCAAAGTCATGTCCTATGCAGCCGTTGTTGCAGCTGATGCAGGGGCGTATGGCTTCGTCCTTACCCATCCTGGCCTTGCCGGCCCAGTGAGCATCGGCCAGCAGCGCCCGTCCCAGTGCGACGGCATCGACCATTCCATTTTTAATGGCGTCATTGGCCAGTTGAGGCCTGGTTATCTTGCCCGGGCAGATGACGGGTATCTTGAGCTGGGCCTTCACTTTTGCCACGTCATCCAGCCACAGCCCGTCCTTCTGATACATGGGTGAATAAAGCCAGTACATCGAGTCGTAGGTACCGCAGGCCATCAGCAGGGCGTCGAATCCTGCCTTCTCCAGCTCCCGAGCAATCGCGATGCTGTCTTCTACATCGCGACCGAATTCCTGGAACTTCTCGCCCGGGACCGCGCTCTGCTGTATGCCTTTCATATAGTGTTTGGCAGCCAGCCGGGCGGTCACCGCAAAATCGGCCCCGCATACAGCTTTGACGCCCTTCACGATATCGGTAAACAGCTTGGCTCTCCCCTCTACGGAGCCTCCGTATTCGTCGGTGCGACGGTTGAAAGCGGCTGTTCCGAATTGGTCACCCATGTAGCCGCCGTAGATACCGATGAAATCCACGCCGTCGCAGCCGGTCATCATGCAGTTGAGAGCAGCCGTGACTGCGCTCTGGACGAGGCGTTCTATCTCTTCTTTGGTCAGCGCCCGGCAGGTGGTGTTCGGATCCCACCAGTTGGGGTTTTCGGACGGGGAGACGGGAGTGCTGTTTAACAGAAAGGGCGGCATAAGCCTGCCGTTGCCCACTGTCATCTGGATAAATATTTTGGTGTTGTACAGATGCACCCGGTCCACCACCTTTTTCAATTGGGAGAGAAAGGTTTCGGGCTGATCGAAGGGCGAGACAAAGATCGCGTTTGCTTTCTCTATGTTGGCATTAAGCGGGAAGGCGCCGGTATAAATCAGGCCGGCCCCCCCTTTGGCGCGCTCCTCGTAGTAATCGATGACCTCGTCGGTGATGTTGCCGTTGGCGTCCAGCCATCCGCCGACCATCATCGGGCTCATAACGATCCTGTTGATCAATTCGACTTTACCGATTTTGAAGGGTGTGAATAACTCGGGATACTTCAACATTTATTTCTCCTCCAGACTATTTGAAAAATCTTAGATGGCTGCACCCAAACCGGAATACTCGATCCACAAAGCAACCTCCGCTGATACGCGGAGGCATAGTAACATGCAATATTGATTTTGTCAATATCGCTTTAATTTTTATAGATTAGTCTAACAGTTGACTATTTTTCTATTGCTGACTGCAGCCTGCTTACCCGCAGATCCCTTGGCCACAGCCGCAGACAGTATATGAAAATGAAAATTTGACTTTATAAAAAGCCGTATTATACTATGTGGCGTATATTAATATTTATAAGTATTATTGATAAGTATTTTACGGATAATTACTCGCTTCTGGAATGTGGGTATGAGTACTAATTGATTAATGGCAAGTAAATCGGAAGCAGTCAAATAAATCGTTTGTGGAGGTAATATGTCATACAAAGAGCTGATTTATCAGGTTGAAGGCAATGTGGCGGTAATCACATTGAACCGGCCGGATACTCTGAATGCCCTGACCATGTTAACACATGTTGAGCTTATGCAGGCAATCGAAGAATGCAATAAAGACGATAATGTTCGTGTAATAGTGTTGACGGGCGCGGGTAAAGGCTTTTGCGCCGGTGATGACGTCAAGGAGATCTTCCTCCATCCCGATGCCAAGAACCTTAAAGGTAAAGAAATGACCTTGAAGTTTTTGCAGGGTGAATGCCTGCCGACAGGCGGCCACGCGCTGCTTAAGATCAATAAACCCTCCATCGCCGCCGTGAACGGCGCCGCCGTCGGCTACGGATGCGATATCAGCATGATGTGCAGCATAAGGATCGCCTCGGAGAAAGCCAAATTCGGCGAGGTCTTCCTCAGGATGGGAGTCATACCTGAGGAGTCACTGCTGATTTTGCCCAGGCTTATAGGCCTGGCCAAGGCCTATGAACTGCTTTTGACCACCGATATCATCGATGCCAGAGAGGCCGAACGTATCGGGATGGTCAACAAGGTAGTACCGCATGAGCAACTGATGCCGGCAGCCATGGAAATGGCCGACAAGATCGCCAAGAAGCCGCCGGTTGCCGTCAAACTGGCTATGGAGGCTATCCGCAGGGGGCAGAGATGGAACCTGGACGAGTGGATGAGCTTCCATTCGCTTGCATTCAATTATTGCTTCGAGACCGAGGACCATATAGAAAGCGCCACGGCTTTCATTGAGAAAAGGGATCCCGTGTATAAAGGGAAGTGAAATATGCAAACATCCCCCGCTAAGGGGGACGAATGCTGCTCAATATCGACAGGACAGAATAAATAGAGTCTGCCATCCCTTGAAATCAAGCCATTACCAGGAGGGTAACCAGGCTGATTTTGAGCTCTAATGGTGAGCCTAATTCATCTTTGAAAGGGGCTTCTTTATTTCCCCTTATAGCTCTTA
Organism: Dehalococcoidia bacterium; assembly: GCA_034429715.1. GTDB lineage: Bacteria > Chloroflexota > Dehalococcoidia > GIF9 > UBA5629 > CAIMUM01. The sequence goes on along the minus strand of DAOUFR010000043.1, from coordinate 40,198 downwards.
AAATATTTGGTCTTGTTAAGGGCCTCCTCCATGGAGTCGTGCAATTTATGGAAGGCCTTTTTCTCGCCGGCCTTTTCCCTCTCCCTGATGAACATGTTATTCTTTTCTTCATCCCGGTAGACGATATTGGTCGCCAGCGTATGATATACAACCGGTTGTATCCAGCTGTTGAGCCCCAGCTGGTCGTAAGCATGCCTGCGGCATAACTTCCCCATACAAATGGCATCTAACGGTATGAGAGCGATAGCCTTTGCCAGATTGTAGACCTCACTTTCCAGAATGTCGGGTTCAACAGCCCTGGTCACAATTCCCATCGCCTCCGCCTCATCACCGTTGATTGTCCTTCCCGTAATTACAAGCTCAACCTGCTTCTTGGTTAAGCCCGACACCAGTTCGTAAGGCGCGGTCATCCCTCCGAAAGCAAGCCTTTGCCCCCGGTGAGAAAACTTGGCGGTTTTGGCGGCTATTGCTATATCACAACATTCGGCAATCCATATGCCTATTTCAACACACCACCCGCCCTGTACCTGCGCAATTGTCACCTTCTTACAGCTGGATATGGCTTTGATACATCCGAATATTTGATCCTCGTCAATGCGCAGCCTGGTGCTTTGAAAAGGACGGGTTCCCAGTGACCCGCCGTATACGCCGTATACTTGAGAGAGATCGGCGCCAACACAGAAATGCTCGCCGCTTGCTTTAAATACCACTACTTTTACACCATCATCAGCGTCCACCAGCTTCACGGCCTCCTGCAATTCTCCGGTCATATATTGCGGACCTATGTTTATCGCATTATATTTTTCCGGCCTGTTCAGGATAATGTATGCGATATGGGGCTCCTCCGGGTCTCTCTCGTATTTAATCGTGGTGAATTCAGCAGTTGTCATCGAAACTTCCCCCCTTGATGAATTTAAATAATACTTATACTTATGCTTATATCTGCCCCGGTAAACAGTGGTCCACTCTTAAACAACCCGAACTTTGATTCCCTATACTATCCATTACATGTATTGTTAATATATATTAGTATCATTATATGATGGCATGTTTGTAATGTCAAGCCTTTGCAGGAGAGCCTTGACATGCATACGCTCAAGCTATACAATACTGATATATATACTATATATATATTAAGGATACTATTGAATTGCTGGCCTGTGGCCGCTGGAGGTGTGATTTGAAGTACGAAACGATCAAATTTAAGAGGGAAGATGGATTTGCCGTAATTACCCTGAACAGGCCGCACAGGCTGAATGCGCTGAGCATACAACTGCTGGACGAGCTGTGTGATGCGCAGAACGAGATTTTCAAGGATAAGGACCTGAAGGCGTATATCATCACGGGGTCGCCAAGACAGGATGGAAGGCCCTGCTTCTGTGCCGGCGTCGACCTTAAAGACGGCGCTCAAGGTAATAAAAATTGGGAATATCCCGGCTTCAGGGGGCCGCTGTACGTAGAGCAGGACCATCTATTCCCGGAAAATACGTGCGCGGGAAGATTGTGGGCCAAGAGGCCACAGCTGACGTCCCCCCTGCTTACCAACATGATATGGTCCCCCAAGATATCCATAGCCGCCATCGACGGGGTGGCTACGGCAGGCGGTCTTGAGCTGGCACTTGCCTGCGACATAATTCTGGTTTCCGAGACGGCGCAAATAACCGATTCGCATGTTAAGAATTTGCACAGCGGGATCGGCGCGGGCTCGGTGACTACGTCCATGGTAAGGAGGGTGGGCTATTCAAAAGCCCTGGAGATTCTCATGCTGGGCGAATTCATGGACGGTAAAGAGGCCCATCGCATCGGTCTGGCCAATCGATGTTATGCGCCCGACAGGCTTCTGGCCGGCGCGAAGGAGATGGCGAAGAAGATCGCCGGAATGGACTCCGCCGCCATAGCGATCACCAAGTTATCCTGCAGGGAAGTTTTCGACTGGAATCTAAATCATGTGTGGGACCATTCACAGGAATATCTGAAATGGCAATTTTTCGATCCCAATAAAGACCTCTCACTTCTGTCTGCAATACAAGAATGGGACCAGAGAAAGAAATAGGGTCCTCTTAAAAAAGGAGCATCGGATAAGATGGATATTGTAGAAGCTATAAATACCAGAAGGTCGATTCGAGCGTTTAAGCCCGACCCCGTACCCAGGCAGGTCCTGGAGGAAATCCTGGAACTGGCCGTGCGGGCGCCTTCCTGGAGCAATACCCAGCCCTGGGAATTTGTTATAGTGGGCGGGCCAAAGCTGGAAGAGATCAAGAGAGCATTGGATCCGATGATCCAAAAAAAGGAGATCTCGCGCATCCGTCCCGATTTTGTAATGCCTCAAAAATATCCGGACCTTTATACCGCTCGCAAGCAGACTCTGGGCAAGACTGTATTTGAAGTGAAGGGCATTGAAAGAGGCAACAAAGAAAAACGGGTGTGGTGGAGCATACAGGAATTAAGATGCTTCGATGTTCCCAACGTCATCTACATCTGCACGGATCGCTCGTATTATCTCCAGGAGAGGGGACCCAATGTCTGGCCCGTTTTCGATTGCGGTTTACTGGTTGAAAATATCATGCTTCTGGCACCCAAATACGGATTGGGAACCCTGGCATCCGTAGCGGCCGTCATGTGCCCGGATGCAGTGAGAAATGTGCTGGAAATACCGGATTCCAGCATGATACTGATCGGGATACTTATAGGTTACCCGGACTACGACGATCCCATCAACCAGATACGCTCTGAAAGGGACCCGCTGGAAAAAGTGTCCAGATGGTATGGATTTGATTAGCGCATATACCCCGCCTTTTTATGCTACTTACTGAGGAGGTTCGTCCGTATGGCAAATCAGACAGGCAAAAAGTATATCTGTAAAAAGTGTGGCGCCGAATTTATCGTCACCAAGGCCGGGAAAGGGGCGTTAACCTGTTGCGGCCAGCCCATGGCGCCTAAATAATATTCTGTTGAAACGTTTAAGGATGGAGAATCAAGATGAATATGCTTGGTAGAAGGTACAAATGCCCTGTCTGCGAAACTGAATGCCTCTGCACCAAGGTGGGCCAGGGTACGGCCAGCTGCTGCGGCAAGGAAATGGTCCAGCAGGAACCTAAAGCTTTGCCCTCTTCCGACTAAGTGAATGTGACGGTACCCCGGGGTACCGTCACACAACCTTTCACATTCAATAGATAGCGGCCGCTTCTTTCTTTAATTGAGCACGAAAATCGGGATGGGCAATTGAGATCAATTCCTGTGCTCTTTCTTTCAGAGTCTTATTGCGCAGGCTGGCTACGCCATATTCGGTAACCACATAGTCCGCCATATTGCGGGGGATTGTCACAACCGTGCCTGGCTCGAAGGTGGATACTATGCGGGAAAAGCCCTTGCTTGCTGAAGGTAGAACGGTGACCGCCCTTCCGCCCTTGGCCATCAATGCGCCGACCACAAATGCAGGTTGCCCTCCGGGCGATGCCAACAGGCGTCGCCCTATTGACTCAGCGCTGATCTGGCCATCCAGCTGCACGACCAGAGCATTATTGATGGCTATCATGTTTTCGTGGGCGGAGATCACGCTGATTTGCTCCAGATAGTCGACATCGACCAGCTCGAAAAGGGGATTGTTGGAGGCCCACGCCATTTCTTCCTTGGACCCACCGCCCATAGAGGTCACCGTTACCTTTCCGGTATTGATTGTCTTGCGGCTGCCGTTGATAACTCCATTCTTTACCAGTGTGATTGTCCCGGGAGGGGTAGCTTCGGAATGCATCCCGAGGTCATGCTTTCCGTCCAGCATCCCCACGCCAACCAGCATTTCGCTCGTCCGGCCGACACCGATTTGAATAGTATCCCCATCGTGTATCAGCTCGGATACATAGCCGGCGATATCCTTTAAAAATGGCGCGGGCTCTCTCTTTGCCCTGCCGCCCAGGCTGCCCATGGCAATAAAAGCGCCGGAGGATATATGTTCGACGAAATAGTCTATCTCCGAAACATGAACAAAGTTGTCGCCGTACGTCCTGATCAGTCTCTTATTGACTTCAGCGATCACGATTTTGCCTTCTTTAAGCTGTTTCTTCTTGTTCCAGAGCGACTGGCCGAAGCTGCAAAAACCTTTCTCATCCGGTGGCGATACTTCGGTGATAATGATATCCGCCTGCGGCACCAGACCGGAGGCAATTGGTTGCGGGATAACCTCTATCCTCCGCGCATCGATTGCAGCCTGGCAGGTTGCCGTAGGCACCCCTATTAATATCCTGAATGAATCCTGCCAGCCCTCATCATACCAGCCGAAATCATATCCCGGAGTAGGAAGAACGATGCGGACATTCTTCAGCTCGTCTTTGCGGGCGGCTATGGCCAGTCCGACCGCAAAAGCCTCGCGCCCCATTGTAAAGCCGATTAAGTCATTTGACTTGACTAATTTTGCGGCCTCTTCTGCACTGATAAATTTCTTTTTATAGGTCTCCTGCCAGTCTCCAAGCACTGTGCTTACCTCCTTTATTGTTAAATAATCTCATTATTGTGTCGACGTCTCATTATTTATTTGTATGCCTGCGCATACTTCACCGAATTAGTAAAGAACTCGAAATCATGCCCGGGGAAATACCTGGCATTTAATACACTTTGAAGCGCCTTAAATCTTGTGATAGTGTACTGGCTCGCTACAGGGTCCCAGCAAATACCGGCCGGGATATTATGATCTATATTATCCTGAAGATAAGCCGAATCGGACCCCAAAATGTAGAACCCGCTTTCAGGAAGTTCGACAATCAATCCTTGAAGGCCCGGAGTATGGCCGCCCGCCATCATCAGGGTCAATCCCGGCATCAAAGACATATCGCCTTCGAGCAATTTCCACTTTATATTGGGATCACTGAAGGGCGCTTTTTCAGCATATGACAACGCCATGAAAGAATTAGGATTACACGCATATGCATATTCGTCTTTCTGAACATATACATCAGCTTCCGGGAAATATTTGAGTCCGCCCACATGATCAACATGTAAATGCGACAGGACTATCTTTTTTACATCCGCCGGTGAGATCCCAATCCTTTTTAACTGGTTGAGCGCGTTATTAAGCGGCGTTATCCTTGGTTCCCACCCGATCTGTTCCAGAAAAGGTATGAACTCTTCGTACCACCCTGTATCATACAATACCACCCCATCGGAGGTATCGAAGGCATAAAACGGCACGGCAATCCGTATATTTCCCGCATTATTTGTGCCGTATTTCAGCATCCCCATTTCACATACAAAATCGCCGCCATCCAGAATATACATCAGCCTGACTTTGGTCTTCTGCCTCATGACTCCCCTTTATTAATCAGCATCGATCTTTCGTATGGCAATTATCGGCATCTGCCTGGAGGCTACTCTATAGCGCCCTGCTTCCTGAGTGCTTCTATCTGTCGTTTGCTGAAATTCAGCTCAGTTAAGATCATATCGGTATGTTCGCCCGGCCCCGGGCTATAGGCTTTGACAGGATCGGGCGGAGTATCGGAGAGTTTCAACGGGTTGCCCAGTTGAAGGATTTTCCCCAGCCGGGGATGCTCCTTCTCTATTATCATTTTCCTGTGCCGCAACTGCGGGTCATCCACAGATTCCTCGATGTAAAGAACGGGCGCCAGCATAATCTCATTTTCCCTGGCCCATTCCCACCATTCATATTTTGTTTTTGTCAGGAAAATTCCCCTCAGGAGGGAGAACATCTCCTCCCGCGCCTGATCATCCCTGGGCCATTGATTGGGAATTAAATCCGGCCTCTCGATGGCGTGGCAGAATTTCACCCAGAAGGCCGGCTCCATTACTTCCAGGGTAATATATTCATTGTCCTTGGTCTGATATACGGCTGCGCAAGGCTCCGCACCGGTAAGCCATGTCCTTCCCCTGCGCATCTTCTTGCCCGTTATCAGGTATGTCGCCAGGTCGAACCCGGCCATGGCAAAGACGCAGTCGGTGTAGCTGATATCGATATACTGCCCCTTGCCCGTTTTATTGCGGGCCATCAGCGCCACCATGATGCCCATAAACGAATGAAAGCCGGCGCCGGCCACATCCGCTATGAAATTGCTCGGCATTACGGGCGGCCCATCCCTGGGCCCGATCAGGCTGATAACGCCGCTGATTCCCAGATAGTTACTGTCATGCCCTACCGCATCACGATACGGGCCGTCCTGGCCGTAGCCGCTGACCGAGCAATATACAATGCGCGGGTTTATTTTCTTTAGATTAGCGTAGTCGATACCGATGCGTTGCATCGTTCCCGGCCGTGAGTTCTCGACCAAAACATCCGCCTGCTTCGCCAGCTTTAGAAATACCTCGCGCCCCTCATGTGATTTAAGATTGAGCCTGATACTCCTCTTGTTGCGATCCCAGAAGGAATAGACACTGGCTTTTTCCTCTCCCCTGGATGGTGTAAGCGAAGGCGTGGAAGATCCGATGGGGTCGACCTTAATAACGTCGGCGCCGAAATCGGCCATCAGCATGGACGAGATGGCGGGAGGATAGCTCCTGCACAGATCCAAAACCTTGATACCTTCCAGCGCATGAATCATTCAGACCACCCCTTATACATGCAGAACAAGTTGCATTCAATCCGTCCCGCAGCAAATATTAATACTGATATATACCAGTGATAGTGTCACTATTGTATTTTACCTCAAATTACTTTGTCAAGTATTCGAACCGGCTTCCGTTGAATTGACAAGCCCCTGAACATGTGCTATTTTTCAACATATAAATATATGTAGTCGATAAGTATTGTCGATATTTCGTTTCTTATTATCAGTATAATACGACACCGGGACCGGAGGGATTCCGTATGAACGAGGTGCAATAATATGGCATTAAGTCACATGCTTCTGGGACTGCTGGCCGACCGGCCCAGCAATGGCTACTATTTACAGAAACGGTTCTTTCACAATCAGCGTCCTCCTCTGCCCCAGGTTTATCGTGCCCTGCACGAGATGGCCAAGAACGGCTTCATTAAAGTGGAGAAGGTGCGTGGGAAGAGCCAGCGTTCGCAATATATGTGCGCTATCACCGACGCGGGGTATGCTGAATTGGACCGATGGATTAAAACCCGGTCGGGGATGCGGCCGACTATCGAAGGCTTCATGCCCAGGATATGGTTCGCCAGCCTGTTCAATAAAGAGGATATAATCTCCAGCCTCAAGGCATATGTCGATAAGAAAAGAGAGGAACTCGATTACAGTGTAGGAAAAGGGAAGACATTCTATGAAAGGGGCGTAGAGGCATACGGAACAAGCCCCCAGGCCGAATTTTATCACGGATTGTTCTTTGACTACTGGCTCGAAAGATTGACCTCCGATATAAAATGGCTGGAAGAGGCAATAGACAAGATCTCCAAATATAAAGAAGGCCCTCCCTCAACCAAAGCCCGGCGCACGATTTCCAAAAGTGAAAGCATAAAAAGCAAGGCCACGAAAAAAAAGAAGTAAGATTAGCTGTGCGCCTGCGAGCTCAATCGATCTAAACCCACCCTTTAGTCATTCCCCTGTCCGCGAATTTCCATGGACTGCTGAGCACCCGGTTTTCCCGCCATACGGTCATTTCCGGATTATATACGTCCATAAAGTCTGATCTCAATTCACTTCTGTTCAATACCACTTTATTTTTGGCATGTAAAGGTTTCCGCCGGACAGACAGGGGGGATAGAATCAGGGATTTGACAAACCGAAAGACAGCGGCCTATACTGTTGAACTATAGTGTATTGTGATAATATACAATAATAGTTAACACTATTAATATCTAAGGGGGTAAGGGATGACAGGACCTTTGGCTGGCATTAAAGTTCTTGATGTGGGCGCCTTTTCAGTCGGGCCTTATGCCTGCAGTTCGCTGGCCCAGATGGGCGCCGAGGCGATCCGGGTTGAGCCGCCTCATCTCGACGGGTTGATGTTCCTGGGCACGACAATCGGGGGATACGGCTGGGCTTATATCATCGCTCATTTCAACAAGAAAAACATCATGCTGGATATCAGGCAGGGGGTGGGTAAGGAGCTATTCCACAAGCTGATCAAATGGGCCGACATAATAATCAATAATCGCAGGCTGGGGGCGATGGATAAGTTGGGTTACACGTATGAGGCATATAATGAGATCAATCCGCGTGTAATCTACATCGAAAGCAGCTCTTACGGCAATAACAAGGGGCCCTGGGCCCATCATGCCGCAGCCGATCAATTCGTGCAGGCGTCCTCGGGATTTGCCAGCATCAACGGCAAAGAGGGCGGCGAAGCGGAGATATTCAGGGGCGCCGGAAACGTAGACATGAATACTACCGCGGTGATTATAACTTCGGCCTTAAGCGCCCTGCTGACGCGGGAGATCACAGGCAAAGGGATGAAAATCGAGACTTCGATGCTGCAATCCACTCTGTCACTCATGACGAACCGCCTGTCGGAGTTCTTCGCCACAGGTGAAAACCCCAAAAGGCTGGGAAGTTCAAACGTCCATATCGTTCCCTCGCAATCGTTCAGGACCTGGGACAACAGATACATCAATATAAGCGTTCACAAGGAGAAATACTGGCCGAAGCTGTGCCAGGCGCTGGAGTTGCAGCACCTGCAGAACGACCCTAAATTCAAAACCAACGCCCTGAGGGTTAAAAATCGCAAAAAACTGATCCCGCTGATAGAGGAGAAAATCGCCGATAAATCCGCATACTGGTGGATGCTGCATCTGCAGAGGTGCGACGTGCCCTGCGGGCTTAACTACAACTATGAACAACTGTCCCGCGACCCTCATATTCAGGCAAATAAATGGCTGTTCGATTTAGACAGCATGTTCGGGATTTATGAAGGTTTTGCCGCCCCCTGGGAGTTCAGCAAGACGCCTGCGGAAGAAATGACTCCCACCGTTAAACCGGACCGGAATCGCGACGAGATACTGGCAATGATCGATACATAGGGCGTTGCCGATAGACAGAGTGAACTGCAAAGGAGGCAGCTATGACGGAGGTTCTCGGAGGAATAAAGGTACTCGACCTGAGCGAGGATATGGCAGGCCCGTATTGTTCCATGCACCTGGGTGACCTCGGCGCCGAGGTCATCAAAGTCGAGAGCATCGAAGGCGACACCACCAGGCATCTGGGGCCTTTTATAAACGGCCAAAGCTCCCTGTTCATGGTGCTGAACCGCAACAAAAAGAGCATCGCCGTAGATCTGAATCAGAGTGAAGGCAAAGAAATAGTCTACCGCCTGGCCGGGGGCGCGGATATATTTCTGGAGAGCTTCGATACCTGCGAAGCGGATAAACTCGGCCTGGGATACGAAGACATAGCCCGGTACAAACGCCAGATAATATACTGCTCGATCTCGAGCTTCGGCGAAACGGGGCCGTATAAAAACAGGCCTGCTTCCGAGCTCGAAATACAGGGGCTGGCGGGATTTACTCAATTACTGGGAGAGCATACTGAGAAGCCGGTCAGGCTGGGAGCGGATCAGGCGGCGATATCAGGTGGAATCCATGCCATGCAGGGGATCCTGGCTGCTTTATATTACAGGAACAAGACGGGTATAGGGCAGAAGGTAGGCATCTCTATGTGGCGTTCCATGCTCCAGATGGGAGCATTCTGGTTACAGGCCAACCGCAATCCTGATGCGTATGCCGGCTGGATGCTTACCGGCCCCTTCGACCATGCCGAACATGGTTATGCCACCCGTGACGGGCATATCGTATTTTCGGCACTGGGCCGCGCCAGCGGAGGCATAGAGAAAGCGATGGACATCTGGTGCGAATTTTTGAGGCGGGTCGGGCTGGAGGAACTGCTTAAAGATCCATGGTTCAGATACAAGGGTTTGAGAGCCGTGGGTCTGGGCAGGGACGCACAGGAAATGAAGCCGCTTTTTGAGGCGTATTTTACCGAGAAATCCAGTGAAGAGCTCATAACGATGATTAATGAAATTGGCGGACTGGCCAACGCCTTTAATGACTATGAGACCATGTATGGCGGCGCTATGCATCCCCAGGTGCAGGCCGTGGAGATGATAAAAGAAATGGACCATCCCAAAGCCGGTAAAATCAAGGTGATTAATTTACCCTGGAACTCAACGGCCACGGAGGTACAGTTCAAATGCCCGCCTCCAACCCTGGGACAGAATACAGCGGAGATACTGGCGGGCATGGGATACAGCGAACAGGACATAGCAAGTCTGAAGAAAAAAGGGATAGTTGCCTGAAGGCAGGAGGGTAATCAATGACCGGCGGCTACATGGGAAAGATGCTATTTGTCGATCTGACTCAGGCCAGGATATGGGAGGAGGTTCTGGAAGACAGCCTGTGCCGTGATTTTCTTGGAGGCTACGGCTTAGGGGCCAGAGTGATATTCACCCGGCAAAAGGCCGGGGTGGATCCCCTGGGACAGGATTCAATACTGGGAGTTGTTACCGGCCCTCTTACAGGCACTCCCGCCCTTTTCGGATCAAGATATGTTGTGGTAGGCAAGTCGCCCCTGACCGGAACATGGGGGGATGCAAACTCCGGGGGTGATTTCGGTCCTCACCTGAAGCTTTCCGGCTACGATGCTGTTTTCTTCCTCGGAATATCCCCTTCCCCTGTCTACCTCTTTGTCGATGACGGCAAAGCGCAGCTCAGGGATGCCGGGGAATTATGGGGGAAAGACACGGGGGAGACGGAGTCCGCAATTCAGACCAGGCATGGCGGCGACACTCATGTTGCCTGCATTGGCCCGGCTGGAGAGAAAATGAGCCTGATTTCCTGCATTATCAATAACGGGGGAAGAGCAGCCGGGCGTTCCGGTCTGGGGGCCGTAATGGGTTCTAAAAAGCTCAAGGCCATAGCTGTAAAGGGAAAACAAACAGTTCCCTTAGCACATGAGCAGGAGATAAAAGAAGCGAGAACAAAATATTTGGGTCAGCTGGGCGGTACGGTGACTGTATTCCGTGATTTCGGTACCTCCGGCGGCTTGAGCGCCCTGGTGGAGATCGGAGATGCCCCCGTGAAGAACTGGAGGGGATCTGTTGCTGATTTCTCCAATGCTTCCGCAATTAGTGATCGTAGCGTAATCGATTTACAGGAACGAAAATACGGGTGCTGGCGCTGTCCGGTTTCCTGCGGCGGCCTGATGAAGGCAGGTACGGGTCAGTATAGATATCCGGCGGAAGCGCATAAGCCGGAATATGAGACCCTGGCAGCCTTTGGTTCCATGTGTTTGAATGACAACCTGGAATCCATAATACAGGCTGCGGAGATCTGCAACAGATACGGATTGGACACCATCTCCGCCGGTTCCACCATAGCGTTCGCCATTGAATGCTACGAGAACGGGATCATCAATGATAAGGACACCGAGGGTATCGAGCTTAAGTGGGGCAACCATCAAGCCATAGTGGAGATGACCCGCAAGCTGGCCAATCGGGAGGGTTTCGGCCGGGTGCTTGCCGATGGGACCAGGATGGCGGCCAGCCGCATAAACAGGGGTTCGGAGGAACTGGCGGTCCACATCCGTGGCCAGGAAGTGGCGATGCACGACCCCAAGCGCTACATGCATTTCGCTATTTCATATCTGGACAGCACTCCGGCCCGCCATACTCAGGGCAATTACGCCACGAAACCGGTCAACGGCCTGGAATATCCTGCTTTCGACCGTCATTCCGTCGCCGGCCGCGGCGGGGCAAATAAGATGGGCAGCGACCTGACACATGTAGTCAACAGTGCCGGCATGTGCCTGTTAGGCATGGGTTTCATGCCTGCCGCCGCCATTACCGACTTTATTAATTTGGCTACGGGATGGGACCTCAGTATGGACGACCTTCTGAAGATAGGAGAAAGGATCGCCAACATGCGGCAGGCGTTTAATGCCCGTGAAGGCGTAAACATCAATGACTTCAAATTCCCGGGCAGGATTATTGGAAAACCCGCACTGGAAGCCGGACCTACTGCAGGGAAAACAGTGGATCTGGAAACGTTGAGCAAAGATTTCCTGACAGCCCGGGGCTGGGACATCGTTACCGGCAGGCCAAGCACAGGGAAGTTGCTTGAGCTCGGCCTCGACGATGTGGCCGCAGTTCTTTCATCCAAGGGAAAAGCATGAATTCACAGCTTACCGGCAGATAAAATAAGCCATAGTGGATCAACTATTATTCCCGCAGGATTGATCAAATACTACATGGAGAACAAAGAATGATATTAAGCAGGCTCTACTTACCGATCAAGTTTATCAACGGTCCCGGGAGCCTTTCCCAGCTGGGCAAAGAGGTTGCCAGGATCGGCAAGACGGCGCTTCTGGTAACGTACACGGAAACCATGCGCTCGCTGGGCGTCCTGGATAAGGTATTAAAAGACCTGGAAACAAATGGCGTTCGAACAATTATTTTCGACAAGGTTGACCCCAATCCCCGTACCACAACTATCGACGAGGGAGCAAGGATCGCGCGGGAAAACAATGTTCAAGTGGTAATCGGCCTGGGCGGCGGCAGCGTCATGGATGCGGCCAAAAGTATCGCGCTGGCCAGCAGCGGCACGGATCCTATCTGGGCTCACTATGAGGGCAAGGCGAATTCCAAAGGCAAGGTGCCGGCCATCGTTCTGGTACCTACAATAGCGGCCAGCGGTTCGGAATCGAACAGCACCGCCGTGTTTACCAATTGGGATACCCATGAAAAAGTGCTTCTGGTGAAAACGCAGTTGTTCCCCGCGGTGTCCATAATCGATCCAGAGTTTAACTTAACCCTGCCTGCCAAAATCACGGCCCAGGGCGGCTTTGATATATTCTGCCATCTTGTTGAGACCTACGTAACCGCCGAAGAACCGAACCTGATCAACGATTCTCTGCGCGAAGCCTGCATGCGCACCGTCGTTGAATCGCTTCCCGCAGTGCTCGATAAGCTGGACGATATCGTGCTCCGTTCCAGGCTTTCCTGGGCCTGCACTATCGCGGGTTCACAGCTGAACTGGTTGGGCGGGGGAGGAGGCCTGATGACCCTGCACGGACTGGAGCATCCCCTGAGCGGAGAGTATGATCTGGTCCATGCCGACGGTCTGGCCGCCCTGCTCATCGAATGGATGAAATTCACCCTGCCCGTGAGGCAGGACAGGTTCAAGCTGCTGGGCGAGAATGTTTTCGGCGAGCCGGACGGCATTGCGGCAACGGAGAAATGGCTGCAGAAGATCGGCATGCGCATCAGGCTGCGCGATCTCGGTGTGAAGGAATCGGACTTCGATAAACTCGTGGACAATACCATGAAGACCGGTTACTGGGTCCAGCTGCATCCCCGCCCGTTCGACAAACCATCAATAAAGGCTATTTTTCAAAAGTCTTTCTGATCAGGCAGCAGCTTAACTGCTTTTATATCACTTCAGGTTAGACCGGCGATTTCTATTCAAAACAGGAGGTAGAGGGATGAACGACAAGGGTCAGGCCGGGACGCAATATCAGTCAGGCGGTTGGAGGGCGCACTGGGTGCTCATCGTCACTACTCTCCTCTGTGTCATGTACATCATGGACAGGCTGGTCTTCGCAGTTGTGGTGCAGCCGATGAAACTGGAGCTGGGGCTGAGTGACTCTGAAATCGGCATAGTGATGACTGTTTTCACCATTGCCGTGTCGCTTTTAGCGTTCCCCGTGTCGTATGTTGTGGATATCTGGAGCCGCAAAGGATCGATATCCATTATGGCCGTTATCTGGAGCACATTCACTTTCGTTACCGGCCTGGCCAAAAACTTCCCCGGCGTGCTTATCCCGCGAGTGCTGGTAGCCGGAGGGGAGGCGGCATTTACAGCAGCCGGAACGGCGATGGTCACTGCGGCCTATCCCAAAGAAAAGCACGGCAGGGTGCTCGGTATCTTCAACACCGCCTTCCCTGTCGGCGCCGCCCTGGGCATGGTGGTCGGCGGCCTGATCTCGGTCAAATACGGCTGGCGCATGCCTTTCTTCATTTTTGCCGTTCCCGGTGTGATTTTAGGTATAGCGGTCCTCTTTCTCAAAGACTACAAAACAGTCCGCACAGTGGACTCGAGCGGAAACAAAGCAGGCTTCATTCAATGCATCGGCACGCTGCTGCGCATACCTACGGTACGCTGGTATCTGGTGGGATACGGCATGCTGCTGATAGTAGGCAATGCCGTTACCTCATGGTTTCCAGCCTTCATAATGAGAGAAATTAACGTCAAAGAAGATGTGGCCGGCTCCATCACAGCCGTGGTCGCAATAATGGCGATTGTGGGCACCTTCGGCGGCGGTCTGCTATCTGACTTCTGGCAGAGAAAAAACCGCCGGTCAAGACTGCTTCTTCCCACCATAACGGCGGCATCGGCAGGCCTATTTTTCATAGCGTCCGTGCTGTTGCTTAAAATCAATTTCCCGCTCTTCATGATCGCATTTATTTTATTCGCCATCTCATATTATATGGGCGTCCCCGCTCTGGCCACCGTATCACAGGAAGTCGTTCCCGCTTCGCTGAAGGGGACATCCTACGGTTTAATGTTATTCGGTATGTATTTCCTGGGCGGCGGATGGTCACCCTGGATTATCGGGGCCATGTCCGACTCCATCGGCGATAACGGCCTTAAGATCGCCCTGGCCCTTTCAGGTATCGGCGGTTTTATCGCAGCCCTGCTGTTTTTCATGGGGTCAAGGCATTACGTGCAGGATATGGACAACGTGCAAGAAACCGTATTGGAGTGCGCAACTTAACCTTCATATGTCGTATTGACATAGACAAACTCTACTCCTATAATATTTATATATATCATGCATATGTATCAGTGATACTATGGCATTAGAACCACATTATAGGAGGAAACATGAAAAGCTACAAAATGTGGATCGACGGCAAATGGGTGGATGCCGACTCTGGTAAAACTTTTGCTGTTATAAATCCGGCGACGGAAGAGGAGATAGCGCGGGTTCCCCTGGGTGACAAATCCGATGTCGATAAAGCGGTGGAAGCCGCTAAAAAAGCCTTCCCCGCCTGGTCAAGTAAGAGCCAGGCTGAACGTTCCCAGATGGCAAGCAAAATCGGCCTTGAAATCATGAAACATGTCCAGGAATTGGTTGAGATCGACATCCTTGATCACGGCACACCAAGAAGCTATGCGCACCTCGTCGTTGCCAATGCGGCGCAGTATTTCGAATGGGCATCCCATGCCAGCAGGTCACTGGAAGGTGATGTCCTGCCGGTGGATGCCAAGAAAAAAGTGTTGCTTACGCGTGAACCTGTGGGCGTCAGCGCCCTGATAATACCGTGGAATGTGCCCCTGGTTGTAGCTGCCATGAAGCTCAGCCAGGCCATGACCGTCGGTAATACCTGCATAGTTAAACCGCCCAGCATCGATTCACTTGAGATCCTTAAACTGGCCGAAATACTGGAAAAGCTCGGTGTACCTCCGGGTGTAGTAAATGTAATTACCGGCCCCGGCAGTGCTGTGGGCGAAGCGCTGGCCGCCCATCCTGGCGTGGATTTGATAGGATTTACCGGAAGCTGCGATACGGGAAAGCGCATCATGTCTTTAGCCAGCCAGAGCATAAAACGTATACAGCTGGAGCTGGGCGGCAAGAACCCGGTGATTGTTCGCCAGGACGCTAATGTGGATATGGCGGCCTCGAGGTCGGTCATGGTGCAGTATTTTAACGCGGGGCAGGTGTGCGGCGCGGCCGGCAGATTCTATGTTCACGAAAAAATCTACGATGAATTTGTGGACAAATTTGTCAGCTCCACCAAGCAGCTTGTCGTGGGCAATCCCACGGACCCCGGTACCCTGATGGGGCCGTTGGTATGCGCGGAGCACCGCGCTTCGGTTGAAAAACATATCAAATCGGGCATCGACGAGGGGGCAAAAATGATCCTCGGTGGGAAAGCCTCTCTTGATAAAGGCTATTTCGTAATGCCTACCGTTTTCACCAATATTAAACAGAACATGACCATAGCCCGGGAGGAGATATTCGGGCCTGTGGCCTGCATAATGGAGAAATTCTCCAACGATGATGAGGTCATTGAGCTGGCCAACGATAACACTTTCGGCCTGTGCGCCACGGTCTGGACCAAAGATACCGCTAAAGCCATGAAGTTTGCCGATAGGCTATCTGCAGGGACAGTCTGGATAAACCATGAGGGCGCCCTCGCGCCTGAGATGCCCTGGGGCGGATTCAAAGAAAGCGGTATAGGCAAAGAGGGCTCTAAATACGGCCTGGAGGATTTCACCAGGCTTAAAATGACGGTTGCACGACTATAGGCGGCAACGCACACCGGTCAGACGTTTTCCCAACAGCTCCAGCCAGGGGCAAAACGAGAGACGGGGAGGTTGCAGCCGATCCCGCACACTACGTGCGTGATTAAATAGGCGATCTCCCCTCGTGATTGTATTGCATGCCTCTCGTGCAAACTAGTTTTGGTTATCTCGTGACTTCACGGATCTGCCGACCTTATCCTCAACTCGGTCTCCGTTAAATCGGCAGATAGCTTCAAAACCATATCCTCTTGAGAAATCAGCAGCCGTTAGCACATATCGGAGGAATTCGATCTGCCCATGGTCTTGCTTTCTCAAGTTGACCGGCCAGGCGGAACAACGTTGCTTCATCGCCGTATCGGCCAGTGAAATGAGTGCCAATAGGCAAACCCTCATCATTCCAATAGAGGGGCACGGACATTGCCGGCTGCCCCGTTGCGTTAGCAATAGCAGTATATGGCATAAACTCAAATACACTCTCAGCCAGGGCATCCACTCCGCTTAGCGCACTGATTAAACTTCCTGCATTCAGGCGTCCAAGCAGTTTTAAGATCGCAAGTTGGATTCCCTTCGTTTGGAGCTCACCTTTCATCACGGGGGGCATGCCCGGTGTCGGAGTCAGCAGAATATCGTATTTATTGAAGAACTCTCCCATCTGTCTACCCGTTCGGTGAGCCACATTGATGGCTTTACCCAGCTCGGGCGCGGTGCAATGCCCGCCAAGCAAGCTGAGAACCCATGTAGCAGGCTCAAAATCCTTGAACGATGCCTTGCGTTTTAAAAATGCTTCATCCTCTTCAATGTGAACTCGTGTTTCTGCGCAGACTATCGTTACAAAAGCTCTCGCAAAGGCTTTGCCATCTATTTGTGGAATCGCCTCAATAACCTCATGTCCAAGTTCTTTGCACAATTTGGCCGTGGATTCCAGCGCCTTAATACAATCGGCATGTGGTTTTCCGCCAAGGAATGGCTCAGAAGTCACTGCTATGCGTAATTTTCCGGGATCTGCCCCTACTTCACTCAGAAAAGAGCGAGACGGCGGCACTGCAAAATAAGGCGCACCTGTATCAGCACCCGCAGTCACGTCAAGCATTGCTGCGCTATCGCGAACCGAGCGTGACAAAACGTGGTCGCATGCCAGGCCTCTCCAGGCTTCTCCAATGTCGGGGCCCATGGGATTTCGCCCTCGTGTCGGCTTCAATCCAAAAACACCGCAACACGAAGCAGGAAGACGTATTGAACCTCCTCCGTCATTGCCGTGTGCGACAGGTACCATTCGTGCAGCGACTGCCGCCGCTGAACCTCCGCTGGACCCACCTGTTGTACGAGTCAGGTCCCAGGGATTGTTGCAGGAACCGAAAAGTTCCGGCTCGGTGACGGGCATAAGGCCGTATTCAGGTAAATTGGTCTTCCCGACAACTATCAATCCTGCAGCTTTAAATCGCTTTACAACCTCGCTATCATGATCGGGTATAAAATCGCGAAGAAACCGGCTGGCACTGGTGAGAGGAACTCCGGCATACGCTACCAGCACGTCTTTTAAAAGAAACGGTACTCCTTTGAAGGGCCCATCCGGAAGCTCTTTTTCTGCAATTTTCCCGGCATGATCATACATTTTATGTATGACCGCATTTATACTCGGATTAAGTTTTTCGATACGATCTATTGCAGATTCAACCAGCTCGATCGGTTTAACTTCTTTCCGCTTAACAAGCTCTGCCAGGCCAAGACCATCATATTTATTGTAATCATGCAAGATACTCATCACAACCTCAATTCAAAAGAAATATTAGTTTTAATTTTTCTGTGCTTTGGCAAGAACACTGAATACCCGGTTGACCAGTGTTTCAAGTTGTAGCTTCCTGCCCATGGATATGTCAGGTGCGAAGGATCGAATCAATTTAATTTGCGATTCAGAGGGGATTTCAGTGATCTTCAGATTTTTGGCGATCTTCAAATCCCACGGCACAACCGCCTTGATCTGCTCGACCGTTGCGCTGGGATGAATTCCATCCAGATACATCTCTTTAGTAACAGGATCGAACTTGAAAACGCCATCCTGCGTGATCAGCACCGATGGACCGCTTCCTTCCGGCATGCCCGCAGCATATCGCGAATCCTGCCCCTCTACATATCCCGGAGAAGAAAAGTAGTCAAGCTTATTCACAAACTGCCCTCCCCGCATGGTGAATACGGTTCTCTTTGCATAGCCGACAAATTCGGGCGCTCCTCCGGCTCCCATCAATCGTATTTCGAAATTATCGAAATCACCCACGTAGCTGCTGTTGACATTGCCGTACCTGTCTATCTGGCCTACGCCAAGATACGCAACATCCACGTAGCCCTGGTTCAATATGGTAGAAAAAACGTCAATCATATCGCAGCCATAGGAATAACCTCTTGCACAGCTTGTGTCAGCTATATGCAGAGGTACTTTGAATGGGTCGATACCCACTATCCCTGCTTCCGTAACGATGATTGATCTGGGTGCATGAGTCGCTCTGGCCAGTACTCCCGCGGCCATAGGAATACCCTGGCCGATCACAACCATTTCACCATCATTGATCTCCCGGGCCGCCCGGCATACGATGAGTTCATTCAATGTATACTTAATACCCATTCTTTTTACACTCCTTAAGATTGAATCAATGCGCCTTTTTCATCCAGGTAGTGCTCAAACTGCTCCATATTCATTCCAAACTCCTTGGAATAACCGTTTTCATCCCATTCTTTGGTGAACGTGAAGCCGTAATCGGCCGGCACGCTAAGAAATGGTGTAGCTTTACGAGATTCCATAGCATCTTTCCCGAATTTATTCGTGTAATGATCGATATATGCTTTTCTATCCGGGATGTTATATATCCATTCGTCCATCCAGGCTTTCATACTGGCAGAGGATCCGATAGAAGCCCAGAACAGCGCACGGAAAACAATGTCAGAATCGTAGTGTCCTGCCATTTCGCAGGGATGGGCCCCCCAGGGACATTCAATTACGGCGCAGACCTTGTGTGCGGGAGCGATGGTAAGATGGGGAGAAGAGTTTATCACACTGCTGTCCACGATTTTTTCAGCAGTAAGGATTATCTTTTTCGCAGCCAGCGCCGCCCACTTGCTGTTGATCATAGCTCCCCATAACTGCCCGTTACCCGCCTTGTCGGCGCGTTGAACATGCATGAGGGCAAAATCCGGATTCTGAGCTTTGACTACCAGAATCTTTTGCCCCGAAAATGGATCGGTAATCTCGGCAAATTTGTCTTTTCCGAAGAAGCCTCTTTTTTGCACCACATCTGTAACTCGTATCCCGGAAAGCACCGGCATGAGGGGATAGCCCATCGCTCCGGCTTTCATCATGCTGAGCAGGGTAAAATTGGTGAATTCCTCCAACTTGATCCGCTTCTCCTTAATGGCCCTATCCAGCGGACTCTGCACTCTCTTGCCGCCGGATCTGAAGTTATAGGCCAGTGCCACCCGGTCAACCGTTCCGGCTTCCACCAGCAGATCCAATTCTTCGATTCCCCCCTGCTGAAAAACCATCATCCCTTTTTTCCCGGACCGGATTATCTCGTGCACAGTTGCCAGCGGCATACCGGTCAGGCAATTTGCAAAAACAAATGAATCTCCATCCTTTACGAATTTGTTGATGGCCTCTTTCATAGTCATCAACTTATTCGGTTCCATGTACTTCTCCATAACACCTCCAATTTATTTTCTACTAGCACCCTGGCTAATTGAATGTGAACAACGCATTGATCTTCGCCTAAATGCGTTATCTCATGTCTTTTCCTACCTCCTTCTGCCTATGATCGCTTTATGCCCATCATTACCGAATTACTTGAACTTCGCCGGCCGCGAATGCTATTGCGTATTCCTCGCAGTGTGAGAGTGAAATAGAAAGCTCGCCTATTCCAATTTGCCGGCTTCTCTCCAGGGCCTCGCCGTGGAGAAGAATATACGGCCTGCATTCATCGTCAGATAGTATTTCTATACTCGTCAGCGGCAAAACTGCACTGCCGGGGTAAAGCACTTTCACAACGGCCTCTTTCCCGGCAAAACGCGCGGCCAGACTTGGAATTGAAGATCGATAGCGCTCTATTTCCGTTTCGGTATATACATGCTTAAGAAAACGATTGCCGAACTCTTCAAAGGCGCTTTTTATTCGAATTATCTCTACTATGTCCACCCCGACAGCCAGCTTGCAGGACATCGGCGTCTAATCCTTAATTCCCCGGGCTTTGAGATACTCCATCACCGCCCCCGGTGACACTAAGGTTTTTGCCTCCTGTTCCGTGATCTCGATTTTGAACTCGTCTTCTATCGCCGCGAGTAGTAAAATCCTGGCCATCGAATCTGCCTTCAGGTCCTCCTTAAATCTAATATCCGGCAGGACTTTTCCCTCGGCCACCTTGAGACGTTTTGCGATCAACCCCGTTAGACGGTCTTTAGTGGATGCCATCGATATAATTCCTCCTATCGCATTTAATTTATTTGATTATTTCCATCTTTTGTCTGTCAGAGGACCGTATTCCTCCTGATGAGGGGCAAACAGGTTAAAAGACCGTGCGGCATCAGCATGGATAACAGGTGCAATATTGGTGTCATATCCTTGGCGGACTATCCTGTTAATTATTTTGTCCTGTAAGGTAGGTATTCCCATGCTGTTGCATACAAGGTCCGAGATATCAAGGCATTGAAATTGCTCGATGCCGGCCTGGCGCGCGCCGAGGATATAAGTGGCTTGACAACCCGGGCAACAAGTTACCAGTGCAGAGGCGCCTGCGTTTTGCCCTTCCAGCACCCTATCAACATAGGGCTTAGGGTTATGATCTGTGTACTGGAAAAGTTGTCGGCCGCAACACGGCGAGTCTTCCCTATTGCGCGACATTTCCACCAGCTCGACACCGGGTATTGCATTGAGAACCTCCCTGGGCGCGTCATAGATGTTGCCGCGCCGGCCAATATGGCAGGGATCATGATATGTAACCTTTACCGGAACATCATGCTTGAATTCAATTTTCCCCATGGATACGGAACGCGCAATAGTCTGAGTAATATGTTCTATCCTGACATCCCAGTCCAGGTTCAGCTTATCGGCCATAAGTGGATAATAAAGTGAGAACGCTGCCCAACAGCCGGGGCAATGCACTATGAGATTTTTCACGCCACGGCGGTGGATAGCTTCGATATTATGTTTTGCTATATCGGCGACCTCCTCCATCTGCCCGTAGAGTAAAATATCGCTGCCACAGCACCATTCGTCTTCCTTGAACAGCACGGGCCGAATCCCACTGGCGTTAATGATCCGCAGAGGGTTAACTGCAAGTTGCTGTAAGGCATAAGACGCCGTGCAACCCACCCAGTAGCCCGTGTCTCCCTCAACCACGTACTGAATATCATCGGATAAAAAATTCGTGCGTCTTATGTGCGGATGTCCGGCAGGATTATGCTCGATGAGTATATTTTGCGTGGAATCGCGGTGAAAAAGCGGCAATTTGTAACCAGAGTCATGCAGGTATGGCCTTATATTCAGATCCCAGTCCTGCAATATTGGAATGCGCGCCTGGCATACAGTGTCACAATGGCGGCAGGTTGCGCACATAAAAAATGAATCCGCCATTCGCTCATCAAGCTTTTGTCTTTTATGCTTAATATATGTAAATTTGCCACGTGGGCTGTTGCTTTCCCATCCAAAAACTTTAAATTCCGAGCACTCAATGCGGCAATATCCACAGCCGGTACATGAGTTGGCGTCCCATATCATGTTCAGGTCGTTTATCCTGCCGGAAGGGAGCGCGTCAGCCGATAGAAGCGGCTCTTTCTTTTTCCGCATCATACTCTCCACAGTTGTAAGCAATGGTGAGAGTATTTCGGCCAACCTGATCAACAACTCCAGATGTACAGCAGGTGATGTCCGGTCCAGAGAGAATGGGAATGTTTTGCCGGGGTTCATGATATTTTCCGGATCTACCTGTTGCTTGAACCGGAAAACGCTTTCAACTTTCGCCCGACCCCAGATGCGTGTGGATTCCCCGTTGAGCATCATACCGGCGGTATAGGCGCGGCCACCCAGTTTTTTGGCTTCGCTGAGAATATAGATACTCTTACTGTAAGCCAGCTCCCTCAAAGGCCAGCGCCCATCGTCCAGGAACATGAAAATGGCAGTTGCCTCATTGCCCCTGCCAACAACAGTCCCCTCCAGCGCATAGCTGTTCCTGTATTTACGATCAATTCGCTTAATCAGCTCGGACAATTGTCTTAATGGCAATGTAACTTCACCGGGCACAATGGCTGGCCCTAATGCTTTCTGACGTAGTGGATAGAAACGCTCTCGCCAGAAGTAATCGGCTACTTGATCAGGCATCACCTGGATACCGATCCGGCCGGTCAGTTCCTTCAGTCTGGTTATTCCAGCGGAACTACCAACAAATAAGCCGAATAATCCGGTGTCATGATCAGGCACTTCGGGGATGTTGATCGTGTCGCGATGCAGCTTATCCCTTGTGCGCTGCCGTTGTACAGCCTGACGGGTGCGTTTCTCCTGGCTGACATT
This sequence comes from Dehalococcoidia bacterium, assembly GCA_034429715.1. GTDB lineage: Bacteria > Chloroflexota > Dehalococcoidia > GIF9 > UBA5629 > CAIMUM01. The sequence continues at coordinate 17,453 of DAOUFR010000043.1, read as the reverse complement.
GAAATAGCCGGCATGCCAGATTTCCTTTTTGGCATCCGCCAGATCCTCGATATATTCCACTAAAGTTTGAGCGGAGGGGAAGAAAAGCACGAGCTTATCCTGGTCAACCAGCTTGCGCACCTTCAGGTCAATTCGAGAGATGAAGCCGGTTGTCCCGGACATGCCGGACACCATCTCCAGTTCCTTATTTTTCAGGACATGTATTCCGTTTGGCGTGACCAGTTCCACCCCCGTGACAAGGTCACTCAAAGGGCCGAACTGAAAACTGCCGATTCCTATACCCTGCCCGGCTGCCAACCAGCCTCCCACTGTTGCGCTAATGGCACTTGAAGGATAGCTGCAAAGCGTCAGGCCATAGTTCACCAATCTCTTATCCAGGTCTTGCCATGTGCAGCCTGGTTCTACACTGACCGTATATTCGATTTCATCGATTGCGAGGATCGATCGCATCAGCGTGAAATCAACCACGATACTTTCCCTGGCCGGAACAGCGCCACCATATCCGGCGGTTCCTGCACCCCGCGGAGTTAGAGGCATACCGTATTTGCCCGCGATATTCAGCAACGCTACAAGTTGTTCCCTGTCCGATGGCTGGACAACGGCACATGGAACAGTATTCAGACCTATAGTAAAGGCTGCCGGAAATGATCCGGCATCCGATGAATACAGCAGTCGCTCTATCCTATGAAACGCTACACGCTCACCAAAAATATTTATAAGTTCACTCTTCATATATGAGTGCATGAAAACCTTGCCTCAGAGCACAAATACAGGATATTGTGGTTAGCTTTACTTAAAAACGGACTATAGCGTAAGCCTATTTTCCACGGAAAACTGGTTTACGCTTTTCTTTGAACGCAGCAAAACCTTCTATAGTATCTTCCATAATAGAGAGCTTCATTGCGACCTTCTTGAGCCAGAAGCGGTCTTCGGATGTATATTCCGCTTTTCTCAAAGCCTGTTTGGTATATTTCAGTGCCGCCGGCGCATTGTCCTTAATTCTGTCGGCAAGCTCGTGAGCCGCCGCCATCAATTGATCATGAGGCACCACCTTGTAGGCAAAGCCTATTTTGACAGCCTCGACGGCATCGAAAAGCTCCCCGGTCAGCAGTATCTCATTTGCCTTGGCCCTGCCTACAATTCGCGGCAGCGCATAAACGCAGTACGTGCATATCTCATTAATGCGTACACCGACGCCTCCGAAAACAGCTTTCTCGGATGCTATGATAAAGTCGCAGGCTGAAGCCATCTGGAAGCCATTCGCCACCGCCGGGCCATTCACTGCAGCTATACAAACCTTGCTGGAATTCACAATCTTGGGAAGATCTTCCAGTGTCACAGCACCTATATTGTTCAACATCGTATTCATGTCCATGCCGGCACAAAACGCGCGGCCTGCCCCGGTTATGATTACCACCGTGATGGAGTCGTCAGCCTCAATATCATCCATCGCCTGCATAAATTCCTGCTGCATTTCTGGAATAATTGAGTTCAATTTCTCCGGCCTGTTTAAAATTATCGTCGCCACCTTGCCTTCTTTTTTAACATTGATGCACTGGTACACTTTATTTCTGAAACCTCCTTTAATTCTGCATTGATAACTCACTGCAAATACCGCCGGCCTAACAAATCGTACTGAAATAATTTACTGTATATATAGTCAGTGACTGGTTGTATAGTATACCACGTAAAAAAGCGATGTCAATACCTTGAAATCAGCTATCTGCGATTTAAGTTCAGCCCGTGCGCATGTAAATTTGTTTTTGCTACCGGAGATTTGAATTTATGCCGCCAACTATTTCTACTCTGGCAGGCTCGCCTGTTCAAATCATCATCATCCAGCCGTTTTAACCTATCCTGCTTCAACTCACAGTGGAATAAATCTACAATCTGTTAAAAACGACCTCTCCGTTTTTCCATACCATTTTCACATTTTTTAACAGACTCACATCATCCAGTGGATTCCCATCAACGAGCACGAAATCCGCAAGCTTACCTGTCTCGATGGAACCCAGTTTGGCGTCGAGTCCTATAATACGTGCGCTGTTAATGGTCGCAGTTTTGAGCGCCTCGTAATTGGTCATGCCTGCCGCCACCAGATGGCCCAGCTCTTTATAGGTCAGGCCGAAAAAGCCGAAATCCGTACCGCCGATATCCGTCCCCAGTCCTATTACCGCGCCTGCTTTGTGTAGTCTGCGTACATTCTCCAGCGCCACCGGGAACTGCTTCTGAATGAACTTATAATCGTAATAGTATTCCTTGCGACACTCTTCCTCTGTAACACCTTTTATAAACTTGTTTACAAGGTCTGAAGTATATTTATAGGGCTCTTTTTCCAGGTAATAATCACCTTTTTCATCCAGCATCTGTCTCACATCGTCCAACTGTGAATACTCCGCCAGCGCCATGAGAGTGGGTATAATCGCAGCCCCCTGTTCAACAAAGGCAGAGATGTCCTTATCCGAAAGTTCATCCAGTGCGATATGCTCAAGTGTGTCAACTTTAAACTGACGCGCTTTGCGAAATCCTGTAGCTGATGTGTGGTGCATGGCTATCTTTTTTCCTGCTTTGCGGGATTCACTTACAAGCGCCTGATAGCAATCATCCGAGAAATAAGGGATTTTATCCCAGCCCATCATAAGGGATTTATCACCATGAGTCGTTTTGATCCACTCTGCACCCTGCTTCACCATGAGTTGTACACATTTTCGAACATCTTCCGGTGTTACCGGTCGTTCAGCGAACTGGCCGCCCAGTATGGCCCTTTTGATACCTTTGAAGTATGGCGCAACCTCCGGCACTCCCCCCGGGCATACTATAATCGACCCGGCATAGATAATACGAGGGCCGATTGTTTTTCCCGCATTGATACTTTTTTGATAGCCACGGATGCTACTCGGAATTGCAGCCAGATCACGAACTGTTGTCACGCCACCTTCCACACAGTTTCTCAGGTTTTTCTGCACCTGCTTCAAAACCGTAGGAAGAATCGACAGCTTGATGTCTTTCATAAAAGGTATTGTTACATGAGAATGGAGATCGAAAAGACCCGGCAGAAGATAATAACCCTGCATGTCTACAAAACCTTTCCCTGACGGATCATTCACCGGACCATCCGCACGGATTTCTCTTATTTCATTGCCCTCAACAATTATGGCCTTCGTGGTCTGGACTCTCTCAGATACCATATCGATTAGCTTCATATTGTGCAGTATCGGCATAAGACTCTCCTTCGCATCATACGCTTTGTTTCCAATGACAATATAGCCATGTCATTAAGTAGTTTCAGTAAAGCCAGTCACACGACAATGTGATACATATCACAGAGCGGGTGGAATATTATGAATGACCGCAAGACAGATGGTTGGCTACTGGAGCACAGGTGTATCTATCTTGTGCTTATGACGTGCGATTGAATACAGACCATTTAGATCCGCTATTATCACGTAACCCCTGCTGGATCTCAGGATCCCATCCATTTCAAACTGATGGACTGCGCGAGACACGGTTTCGCGTGTCACACCTATTGAATCTGCAATTTCCTGATGCGTGGCCTTTGCCATTGGGATTTGATTGTCTTTGCTGCGAGCGGCAAGCTCCAGCAGATGTCTGGCTATCCGCTCGCTGGCGCTACCGTAAATATTCCCTGTCAGTTCATCCACCACACGGTTGAATTCCCTGCATACATATTCAACCGTTATCCAGCAAACAGCTACCTCTGTTTTGAGCAGCGTTTTAAATGTGGCCGGATTAAACAATAGCAAGGAGCTCTCCATCATAGCATGGCCGTTCACCTGCAAAGGTCCCAGGATGGTAAGCGGAATACCTAGCACGTCTCCGGCACGATGATAACCGAACGTAACATTTCTCCCATCCGGAAAAACCCTGTATTCACGGATAAGTCCTCCGACAACCAACCCCATTCTGGATGGATCATATTCGCGATACAGGATACTGCCTGAAGGAACATTGATCATTAAGGCGTCGCTTAGCATTTTATCGATCGCCGAAGCGGGGAAGGAAGCGATGATGCTCAAATTAAGTGCCTCTTGCACATTTTGACCAAATGCCTTACTCGAATACGCCATCGCAGCTCGCATCCTCTTCTCGCAAATATAAAAGGCGTGAACAGTCAGTGTCTAATGTTAATCATTATCCGGGTGATTGTAAAGGATATAGATACGGAATTAGTGAAATCTCAGCTCAGCTATTACTACAGCAATATGTATTGTAAATGCCCTGTTAGATCGGAACCTTCTACCCCACCCACAGGTTTGTCGTAATGGAAAGGATTTATGCTGGTAAACCTTAGAATACCCGCCGGCATAATTGATATATTGTATATTGATCGAATTCGATCAATAACCGTACAGGCCACATTTTACCGGGTCTTATTTATATTGAATCCCGTCCCACATCAACGGAAACATCCTTTTACCTGCTTCGATGAGGTCGAATTTGCCATTGTCCAGGCACCAATCGAAGACAATGCCACGGTACATCCTTATCATATAATTTGTTAAGCGATTGCTGTCGATATCAGTCCTCAGTTCTTTTTTGTTCTGAGCCTCTTCGATAATGGACCTGAGAATTGTATACAGGGCTCGTTTTTCGGACAGCACCTGAGAGGATTTCTTGCTGGATATCTGAATTTGATACATTACCCGCATCATGGGAGCGCCTATTTCCTTGTCTATATATCCGAATGTGCAGAGAATGTAGGCCAGCAGCTTGTCTTTGGTAGTATCAAGTTTGGCGATTTTTTTGATCAGGTCGTTTCCAAGGTATTCATCGGTCTTCTTGAATTCTTCCAGCGGTATTTCTTCCTTGCCTTTGAAATGAAGATAAAATGCGCCCTTCGATACGCGTGCTTTTAGACATATATCATCAACGGTGACACCGTCATATCCGTTTTTGGTAAATAGTGCGAGAGCGGCGCTGTAAATAGTCTTGTGAGTAACTGCAGCCTGGCGTTTCCTGAGTGAAATGGCTTTCATTAATAAACTACCTGAGATAAATCATTATATTTAAAGATTATAACAGAAAATTCCTGTGGAAACGGGTAATTTTAATTCGAACAAGAGGCGAATACGAACCCTGATGAATGAAATATTATGCCTGCTGTTTCCACAGCAGCAATGGCATTAGAGATAGTTGTCTCGGACTTTTATGATATTCCAATTACCGCTTTTTTAGCGTTAGTTCAGGGTCTCAACGAACGCTTCAATGCGCGTTTTAATGGACGCCAGCGATCTTTCGCTGTAATCATGCTCAATGTAGAGACTTGAGATGCCCAGCGTATCGAGGTAGTGCCTCAGGTTGGGCACTTCGTAGCCATGCGTATCACAGTACTTGACGCTTTGCAGGATTGCGCCGTTGACGCGCCAGTCGGTTACGGCTTTCTTTATGTACGAGAACCTGCTGTCCAGGTCTTTATCGTAGTCCCTATTTGTCTCCATAGGCTCTGCCTGCCGATAGGTACGCGGGCATTTAATATCTACCAGGTAGCGTTGCGCCAGTGCATGCATATCGAAGGGCGCTTCAACGTCAGCCCAGAATGCCCTGGTGCCGACACAGGTGTCATCCACCACGACACTGGCATCGGCGCTCTCAATGAGCTCAAACAGAGATGTGTTATTGAAGACCGGACCCCAGACCAGCATACGTGCTTTCTTTCTAACAGGTTCATTCTTGCGCTCTTTAACTTCCCGGATAACGTCCTCCAGCAAGGCGTTGCCTTCCTCCACCGGCAGACTGAAAAGTGAGACCATCACCTCCAGGTTTTCCACTGATGTTAGAAGCGGAGGATCGGACTTGCGCAGGTCGTAGAGGTCGCGTACCAGCTTGCGTTGTTTATTGTGTAGCTTACATGCTCTCTTGAGCTTGTCTTCGGTGATTTTAGTTCCGCCGAACTCTTCGATATGCCGCTTGAATGAATTAAGCTGGCCTTCAAAATAGTTGATGGCATCTACGTTATCCGTATGGGGCACGTCGAGATAATGCGTAAAGGGTGTCTCAATCCTGGAATCGCGCCAGGTGCTGACTGCCGTCATGCCTATATCGCAGGTATGCGCGCCGACAAGGCCGTCCAGGAAGCTGAATTTACCTTTGAGCCCCAGGTCGATAATGCTGCGCAGGAAAGGACACACTACAGTCGTGGAAACCCGGTCGGCAGCGGTGATGGGCTCGCCCATATCGCCGAGGACACGGAAGGGCGCCATGCCCATGGCTGTGATTATCTCAACCGGCGGATACAGGCAGACATAGCCGACCACTTTCTTGCCGGTCTTACGCAATTCATGTACCCTCGTGCTGCTGTCCGTATATATTTTATGTGACAGGGCGATGCCCTTATCTGCTGTCGTTACCATTCTCAGTCTACCTCTTTTATTATGTGCGGTTCACCAGTCCAGACCTTTGGATTTTCTGACCTTCCTGCAGTGATCCATGGTCTGCTCAAAGGCCTCCGCTCTTGCCAGGACATCCCCGGGGTTAAAAACACGCTTATCGATGATATCGCCTTCTACCCATAGGCTGGGCACATCCAGACGTTCCATCTCGAAGTGCTGTACCGCCCTCAGGCTGCAGCTTGCGGCACGGCAGGAGATTAGCGGGTGCAGGAAGAAACCATCCGCCTTGAAATCCCTGGCCATCTGGAGGTAGGTCTCAACAATCGAGTTGGAGATGTTGTCCCTGCGAGCATCCTCGAAATTGTTCCACAGGAAGTTTCGGGACAGTCTGGCCAGCTTCTCCACCGGGTCGCTGACCCTGCTCAGATCAGGCGGCTTGGGCGGGTGATAGCCGAAGCTTTCCATTACGAAGTTCCAGCCCATCCCGGCGAGCCTGTCGAAGAATTTAAGGCTATGCCAGGGCGGCAGCTCAGCGAAGATAAGGCGGTATCTTTCCGGATAGTTGATAGAGGCTTCCCCGTTCCTGACACGCTCTTTGACCTCCGCCAGCATGTCCTGGTAACACTTAAGCGATACATTCATATTGCCTGCCAGGAAGAGGGCGGGTGGCATGCTGCTCCAGAAGTCGACACTGTGCATCGGACCCGAAATGGACCTGCGCAGTACCGTGATCTCGTGACAGGTCTCATGAATCTGAACGGCCAGATCGGTCAGCTCTTCCAGCTTGGACCAGTCCATCTTTTTGCCCAGCAGCTTCTCCAGGAAGGCGATGAAGTCACGCAGCTGCTTTACCAGGAACCTGACCTGGTAGGATTCAAGGTCCTTCTCGCTCCCTTCCGGAACCGCCATCATAGGCATTTCCAGGCACCACTGGGGGGCATCAAAATAGCGGGCCAGTGCCTGGAACCATTTGAAGCGGGCATCGCAGATAATGCCGGAGCCGACCAGCAGCGCCGGCCTGGCCATGCCCCCCAGAGGGGCGTCAGGCGGGATCATCCCTTTGTTTTCTTTCATCATGCGATAAGAGTAACCGATGGTGCTGCGTCCGTAGCCGCACATGTGTGTTGGGAAGCCGTCGGCATCCGACGCATCCAGGAACGGTTCGGCCGAACCGCTGGATGCCAGCAGCGTTGAGTAGTTCTCCGGATAGACGATATTCAGTCCCATGGCCTTCAGTGGAATATCGCCCTCCCAGTAGTTGAGCATGGCCCATACAGTGGGTTTGCCTTCGCTGGAGGCTTTCAGAGTGTCAATGTAGTCCTGCTGCACAATGTTGCGCAAAGGGTACATGCTCTTAAGCCGATTAATAGTCTTCTTTTGTTCGCTTACGGCTGGAGTGTCAATTTCGCTCATATCTTTAACAAATATCCTTTTACCCGATAGTCAACACAGTAGTTTCCTTTGTATGCCTCAATTATGCTTGCCTGTCACCGATATACTTGCCACCCTTTTTGAGTTTGGCAATCTCCTCTTTTTCCAGTTCGTTGAAGGCGATCTTACCGACCCGTGTCAGAGGGAGGCTATTTCTGAACTCTATTTCCCGCGGACAGGACCACTTGATCAGACGGTCGCGACAAAAATTAATGAGGGCATCAGCTTTTTCCGGACCGGCATTTTTGGGGTCTTTAAGCACGACAAAGGCTTTGACCCGCTCGACCTGCCTCTCATCCGGCACGCCGATAACGCAAGCCGCAGCAACATCCGGGTGCTGGTAAAGGATTTCTTCCACCTGAGCCGGGTACACGTTCATGCCGGAGGACTTGATCATACGCTTGAGCCGCAGCTTAAAGTAAAAATAGCCGTCCTTATCCATGCTGAAGATATCGCCCGTATGGAGCCAGATTCGCCCGTCAGCATGCTTCTTCAGCACCTCAGCAGTTTCCGCGGGATTCTCAAGATACCCCTGCATGACGGCGGGACCGCTGACGCACAGTTCGCCTTCCTTGCCGGCAGCCGCTTCTTCAGTGGTCCCAATATCCACCACTTTGGCCAGCATGTCCGGCAGGGGCACTCCCACACTCCCTTCACGGTAGGCATGGACCGGGGTGACCATGATACCCGTCACTGCCTCTGTTAATCCGTATCCCTCGATCAGTGTGACATTACCACCCTGTTTCCGGACAACAGCCTCAAAACGTTCCTTGACAGCCCTGGGCAGGGTATCTGCACCGCAGGTGGCGGTTTTGAGACAACTGAGGTCGGCGTTCTGAAAAACGGGATTTGTGCTGAGAGCGTCATACAGCGTGGGCACTCCGGTCAGGAAGCTGGGGCGTTTCTTCACCACGAGATCGGCCACGATTTCCGGCGTGAACTGGGGAACAAGGATGCACTGACCTCCGCCCATGAACATGGCGTTACAGCAGATGCCGAGGCCGAACCCATGAAAAATAGGCAGAATGGCCAGTATGACCGGCTGTTCACTGATTCCACCCACACCTTTGCACCACCATTCATAGACCATCATCCCTTCCGTGATGAAGTTGTAGTTGGAAAGCATGATTCCCTTGGGAACACCGGTGGTTCCCCCGCTGTAGAGGATGACCGCCAGTTCGTCAGTACCCATTTTGACCTTTGGTGCCTCTGCATAGTCCGCTGTCATCAGATTATGCCACCAGCACACCATGGGGTCCGGATGTCTGCCATTGGCCCCGGCCTTCTCCTGGCCCGTCATGCTATCGAAAATCCCTGTAATTATCAGTGTTTCGAGAGGGGTCTTTTCCTTCACTTCCCGGAATTTATCGTAGAACGTGTCAAGAGTCAGGGCAAACCTGCTTTTACTTATATTCAGATAGTATGCAATCTCCGTCGCCGTGGAAAGCGGGTGTATCATGCTGGAAACAGCCCCGAGTTTGTTCGCGGCGTAGAAGCAGATCAGCCCCTGGGGTGAAGTAGGCATGGAGATTGTAATACGATCACCCTTTTTCAGCCCGAGGGAGGCCAGGGCGTTGCTGCATGTATCGATATCTCTAACAAACTGTTCATAAGTGGATGTGCAGTCCATGAAATCAAAGGCGAGGCGCTGCGGGTAGCGGGCCGCCGTCTGCATCAATGCTTCGTACATGGTAACCCGTGGGTAGTCCAATGATTTTGGAACGTCTCCGTAGAATTTAAGCCAGGGTTTCTTTTCGTACATAATTATGAGCACCTCACCTGTTTTTCAGACGCAATACAATTGCAGTTGCAGCTAATCGCCTCTTTATTGAAGCCCTATGCGAATACGTACGTCGTACCCACGCTATTCAGCAGGTACTGCTCGGGCATAAGGGAGGCAAATTGTGTGGAAGCCTTAAATCCCGTGCAATGCATCGGCACCACGTAATCAACGCCGATCTCTTTCATTTGTGCAATGGTCGGCCCGATGCTTGGTTCGAATATCGGGCCGCTCAGATGGAAACCACCCAGAACGGCGTGGACCTTATCAGTTCCTGAAATTTTCTGCAGATGCCTGACGGTGTTTATTATTCCTGCGTGCGCACATCCGCTTAAAATCACCAACCCGCGACCTTTTATATTGACCGCGATTCCCTGATCGTCATTAAAGGGATTAACAACCCATTTATCATCGACTTTCACTTCAGCCCAGGGAAAACCTTTTTCAAAATCGGTAGTGCGCGCGATTTCTCCCGACAGTAAAACAAGATCCGAAGCCAATAAAGAAGGTTCTCTTCTCTTCTGAATAACCACCTTGTTTTTCCTGATTAATGCCTCTTTCAAAGTTGGCAAATCGGCCAGCATGCCAAGAGGCGTAATATTGAGACGGCGCTCAAGAAATGCATCGGGATGAGCGAACACCTCCATTTCCTTTTTCACCTGTTTCAAGAAGTCAGGGAGGCCTCCGATATGATCGAAGTCGCCGTGGCTAAGGATGACAGACTCGACCGAGTCAAGTGAGGCATTCAATACACTTGCATTATGGAAAAGACAGTACGATGTAACGCCCGCATCCATCAATAACACGTGTTCCTCTTGTCCGGCATAGATTTTCAGAAGGCAGGACAATCCATGCTCCGCCAGAGGCACATCAGGGAATCTCATATGTGTGGGCCGTTTAACTACATCCGTGCTCAGTAATAAAAGCAGGTCGGTATAGTTATCCACCAGCACTGTAATCTCAAGCCTGTCTACTTCTCTTAAATCGGATAGTGGCATGGTACGTCCCTCCTGCGTTCCTTTACTACGTTTAATCAAGGCACATTGAGCAGCGCCGCTTTTTGAACACTACCCAACCATCTGATGATATGGGCGGTGAAGAGGGTTGTCAGTAAAGCCAGTCACACGGTAATGTGACACGTATCACAGAGCGAGGAAAATTATGCATGATTGAAAAGATGAGGGGCTACAGCTCTCTGTAGAACTCGTGCTGAACGATCAGGTCCCGGATATCGGTAGTTCCCGTCCATATCCGGAGCAGCCTGGCTTAGACGGGATAACTCTAAGCGCGACCGGCCTGGTCCGGCGGGGGAGGGTCAGAACCTGTTGAGTCCGGCGCTGAAGGCCGCCACTGCGGCCTCCTTAACTGGTAAATTATCACCGGCACGGCAACAACGGCCAGCATACCGAGGATCATAAAGAGCACATAGTTGCTGATCGAGAGGTTGCTAAACGCGATCTGGCTCGGGGGTATCAGGGCCAGGAAGAAGAGGAAGGCCATGGCCAGAAAACCCCATCCCGCGACGAGCCAGATGCCGGCTTTGCCGCCGGGTATCTTGAACGGCCGGTCAACGCCGGGCTGGCTGTACCGGAGTTTGATCGCCGCCGCATACATAAAAAAATACATGACGATATAGACGATCGTCGTCAATGCAAGGAGAATCCAGTAGGAGCTGTTCACTCCCCCGGGAAGGATTGCATAGATCCCGACCCAGAACGTAAAGAAGACCGCCTGCAGGATCATCAGGTTTACGGGTATCCCCTTCGTATTTGTCTTCTGGAGGAAGGGGGGCAGGTTTCCATCAACCGCCGTCGAGGCAATGCCCCGTACCGGCCCGAGTATCCACGTGGAGGCTTCACCTATAGATCCTATCACTATCAGAATGGCGGTTAAAGAGACCAGCCATGATGAACCGCCTAAAATAGTTTCGAATGCCTGCATAATGCCGGTCAAAAGATTCAGGTTGGCGGGGGGAACCATGAGCCCGACTACCAGGGAACCTACAATACTCACGAGCGCCATCACAATCCCTGCGATCAAAATTGCCAGGGGATAATTCCTTCTGACATTGCTGATTTCACCGGCGTGGGCTGCAGTCATCTCGATCCCGATGAAAAGAAAAACGAATGTCAGCAGCAGGACGATACTGCCGATATCTCCGAAGTCCGGCATAAGTTCTGCCCATGATGGGTGGAGAGTAAACTGGACGGGATTGCCGGCCAGGATATACTGCGCTCCGCCTGCAATCAGAAAAGCCGCCGGGATCATCATCCCTATGATCAGAAACGACCAGCTGATGCTCGTGTATGTCTTCAGCCCACGGAAGTTTACAAACGTCATGCCCCACCAGATGATAACGCTGACAATGAACTGGTACAGTTTGCTGTCGGCAACGGACGGCATGAACGCGTAAGCAAAAGTTGCAGCAATAAATGTCAGGGCTGCCACAAAGCCGATCGTCATCTGGAACCACTGGAGCCAGACCGCAACGAATCCCCACCTCTGGCCGAACGCTTTCTTGACCCAGATATAAACTCCTCCTGTCTGAGGCCACCCTGTGGCAAGCTCGGCCGAGACAAGGGAGGCCGGTATAAGATACAGGAGGATGGCAAGCAGGCAGAAGGAGACAAGCTGCCACTCGGTCACCGCCATGGTCGGGTATTTGCGGATATTGAACAATGCCGCGAGGGTGAGCAGAGTAAAGACCGCAAGCCCCATCCGGTATGCCGGCTTCATGACTGTTTTCAAGTCGTGATCTGCTCCATTCGTTTCCGTTTCAACCTCGCGGCTTTCCGGCCGGGCGCTAGAGATGCGTATTATTTCTCGTTTTCAATAGCCTGTTCGATCTTCTTTTTCAGCATTTCGAGATATTGCTGCCAGACCACTGAGATGTGCTCGAAGTGCGATATGAACGGATTAAGGACGCATATCCTCAGGACGTATACGGATTTTACCCGTTCCCATTCCTTATCAGTGATCCCCAGCCTTTTAACAAATGCCCTGGGCGCCGCCCCGTAGTCGGTATCGCTCAGCGCGGTCTTTGAGGTGACCCAGTCATTCTTGTAAACTGGCCCGCTGATATACGAGGATTCATCGTAGATTGCCTCGTTGAGCCTGTTCATCCGGTCGAGATTGGTGTTCCCCTTCTCATTGAACGCCATGCAGACGATGTTGAAATCCGGGTCTTCCACCAGAGGCTCCACAATGAACTCCCTTCCCTTCACCCTGACACTCCTGGTCTTGAGAAGTTCCCGGGTGAACATCCGGGCCCCCTCGATGCTCCTGCCGATGATCTGGCCATAGCCGGTGATGTTCAGAGGGATGACCCGGTGGCTGGCCCAGACAGCTGCAGCGGTTGCCCCGGCTTTCGAACCTTCCATGATATAGCTGCCCAGCAGCGTCGGGGCATTCTCGCCGGCCTCGAAGACATAGGCGGCGAAATAGGAGATAAGGTCAAGGATGCGACGGTCCCGGATCACGATGCCTCCAGCAGCATACGGGACATAGCCCATCTTATGGGGATCTATGGTAATCGAGTTGGCTTCTCCCATCGCCTTGTAGGACTCGTATACGAGCCTGCTCGGGTACGAGAAGTCGTGGACAAAAACACCGTCCCCTTTCAGGCGCTTTTTCAGCTCATCGTACTCCATGAATTTACCGTTCTTATCGAGATACAAGGACCGGGAATAGCCCCCGTACGCCGCGTCGATATGGAAGTAAAAGGAAATCCCGTTCTTTTCGTAATCATCGCGCAGTTTCACGATCCGCGCAATCTCGTCAACGGCCCCCTCCTCGGTAGTCCCGACGACGGCCACCACCGCAATGACCGGTATCTTCCTGGCAACATGCTCATCGATTGTCTTTTTCAGGACATTGAGATCCATATGAAAGTTCTCATTCACCTGGATCTCGATAAAGTTCTTGTTCCCGATCCCCAGGACATCGGCCGCCTTCACCCACGAGTAGTGCTTGGACTGGGGGACAAGGACGACGCCCAGGGTCCCCTGCCCTACGCCGGTCCCGCGGACGGTTTCGTCCCGGACCTCATCAAAGCACTTTGCCTTTTTCACCTTATCGAGGAGGTCGAGGATCGTTGCCGCGGGCATGTTGGATAGCTGCCATTCGCTGAGTCCCTTTACGAGGGCCGGTTTCACCTTTTTAACGGCATGGGGGAAGGACTTGAGGTTCCTCGCCATCCAGAGCCCTTCATAGTTGGCTATCGTACCGTCGGTCGTAATATGGCCCCAGGAGGTTTCCGGGTCGAACCCGAGCATGGTTGCCATGTCCTTTCCCGCCTCGATTTCAAGGACCGTTGTTGCGGGGGAAGCCTCATAAGCGCAGTTGTTGGGGTTGTAGAGGATGGTTGCCATGTAAGCAAGGTTGGCGATCATCAACGTGTCACTGTTCATATGGCCGAGGTACCTGGCTGAGAACCAGGGCATGGAATCCTGCTTGAGACGGGCGGAGAGATCGAGCAGGACCTCACTCGTGCGGTCGAGCGTGGCCTGAAAATGCTCGCTGCGCATCTCCCGCGCCGAGGTGACATTTGAATCTTCCGGATGGAAATCCCTTCTCCAGTGCATATGCTCGTCCATGATGAACGTCAGCATGTTCTTGAAATAGTCCCGGTTTTCCGACCGCGGCCCCAGGAACAGGGCCTTTACTTCAACATTCTCCTGGTTTTTTGGGCTACCTACAGTTTTCCTGCTATTTTTCTTTTGTTCTGCCATCACCGTATCAACTCCTTTCCGCTTATTCACCGCTCTTACCGGCTGTCTTGCCGATTTTCCATTCAGGTTTCTTGAATGCGTAGATGATGAGGGGGATGGCAGCTACGAGGACGGTGCCGATGACCATGAAGAGCACAAAACTGCTGCCTTCCTTGATCTGGGACGGGGGGAGCATGGCGAGAAAGAAGAGAAAGGCCATCATGATAAAACCGAATCCGGCTACTATCCACATGCCGGCTTTGCCGCCCGGGACCTTGAACGCCCGTTTCACGCCGGGCTGGCTGTAGCGCAGTTTGATCGCCGCCGCGTACATGAGGAAATACATGACGATGTAGACGGTCGTTGTGAGCGCAAAGAGCATCCAGAACGAGCTGTTCACGCCGCCGGGCAGGAGGACGTAAACCACGCCCCAGAACGTGATGAGGATGGCCTGAAGGATCAGCAAGTTGGTCGGTATGCCGTTCTTGTTCTGCTTCTGCAGGATGGGGGGAAGCGTGCCCTCTGCGGCTGTGGAAAAAAGGCCCCTGACCGGGCCGAGGATCCATGTCGAGACCTGACCGATTGCGCCGACAGCTATCAGGAGGGCGAATACAAACGTGAGCCAGGGCAGTGAGATGCTTGTGAAGATGACGCTGAACGACTGCATGATCCCGGCCAGCAGGTTGAGGTTATTGACCGGTACGAGCATTGCCACGATAAGGGCACCGATGATGCTCACCACCGCCATGATGATCCCGACAATGAGGATGCCGAGGGGGTAATTCTTCTGAACATCTTTGATCTCCCTGGCATGAGTTGCGGTCATCTCGATGCCGATGAAGACAAAGACGAAGGTTACGAGCAGGACAAGGTTCGAGAGAGAGGACATGTTGGGGATAAAGTCTGAAAAGGCGGGCTGCAGTGACAGTTGAACCGGATTTCCGGCAAGGACATACCATAATCCCCCGCCGATCATAACGGCAGCCGGGATGAACGTCCCGAATACCACCGACCAGGAGCTGATACGGGCATATGCCTTGAGGCCGCGGAAGTTGAGGAACGTGAGTCCCCACCAGATGACCACGATCACGATAAACTCGTATACCTTGCTGTTCGCGAGGGCCGGGTTAAAAAGAAAAGAGAATGTCGCTGCTATGAACGTGAGTATGCTGATAAAACCGATGGTCATCTGGAACCACTGGAGCCATACGGCCGTGAAGCCCCACCTTTCGCCGAATGCCTCCTTGACCCAGACATAGACACCGCCTTCCTGCGGCCATCCGGTTGCCAGCTCGGCCGAGACAAGGGATGCCGGGATCAGGTACATGATGATTGAAAGAATGCAGAAAAATATCGACTGCCACCCGACCTCTCCCTGAGTTGGGAATGTGCGTATACTCATCAGTGCTGCCGCCGTAACGAGGACAAATGCGACAAGGGTGAGCTTGAAACCATTACCCGTACTGCCAGCCATCAGATCACACTCCTTACCTCTAACGGTATTTATATTTATTTGTGGGAATCAATATTGCACTATACGAAAAACAAGATCATTTTCCCTCAATTATCAGATATATAGCCTATCATATCATTTCATCTTTAAAGAAGGAAAGCTGCGCCAGTATCCCCGGCAGCTGGTCAGCCCAGCACGGTACGGAAAGATAAACAGAAGGTCGGAGCCTCAGGAAGTATCATGATAAAGACAATGCGAACTATGCACTCTTATAAAGCTTATTTACGCTCAGCCTTATGATTTGAAGGCCTCCGCATCCAGATCTCAAAAAACGCGCGCACCGGCAGGCCCGCCAGGCACAGCCATCCGAAGATGTCGCCGATTCGTGAATACAGAGTGCCTTCTCCCCCCAGCGGCAGGTCCGCTATAAGGAACCTGCTCTCTCCTTCCTCAGTCGGAGGATCGGACTTCGCTATCACGACACCGGTTGGAGAAATCATAGCGGAACCGGCGATAAGCTCACCCTTGAGATAGCTGACCCCGTTCTCCACAGCGCGGAACTGGGCCGTCGGTATACGGACGGCTGAGATGTCGTACCAGTTGCCGACCGAGGCGGCGATCATCTGCGCTCCCCTGTCGGCCAGCGTGCGGCTTATATCGTAGAAGGTAAAGTCGAAACAGATGATCATCGACATACGCGCGAAAGGCGTGTTATAGACCTCGAAGACGGGTTTCTGCTCAAAAAATTCGCCGGCGACGAGCACCGGGTTCTGCTTGTTGTAGATGCCCAGCAGCTTTCCGTCGGGCGACCACAGCCCGGCCATATTATGCTGCGTCTTATCGGGATCGGTCATATACCAGGAGGCCTGTATATAGGCGCCGGTTTCCCTGGCCAGGGAGGGGACCCAATCCGGGTTGGTCACACGGGGATCGAAGTCCATACCGAGCTCCGGCCACACCAGCAGCTTCGCCCCCTCCACAGCGGCCCCGCGCGACAGCCTCTCGTATACTTCCCTGGTTTCCGGCGTGAAGTGGCCGACACCGACCGGCGAGAAACCTGTTCCGGCGCCGATCTGAATGGCCGCGACCCGCGCGGTCGGCCTGGGTAAAGATTGCGAGTATGCAAACATCGAGGCACTGGCTATAACCCACAGCAGAGTGATGCCCATCCCCCAGGCAAAGACCCGCCTGAATACGGCAGGCTGTATCACTTCCACGCCCCCCGTGCCACGTCCGGCATCGATAATGCGAATTGCAGCAAGGCCGAGCACGGCCCCGAATGCCAGTATGACAAATTCGAAGGCGGGGCTTCCGAACAGGCTGACCGGCTGGTACAGGGCCGGTACAGGCGCCAGCAGGTAATAGATTTGTCCCTCGGTGGCAGTTATAGGATTGGAAGACATGAGGAAATCCCATCCGGTCCAGACTGCGGGCATCGTGAGCAGGAAAAAGCGGAAGGACGTTCGCTCGTTGAAATAGCAGTCGTAGCTTCCCAGGAAATACCCGAATAATCCCTGGAGCAATGCGATGGGAATGCAGAACCAGGGGTACATCAACTGGCGGGTACCCTGGAAAGCCACCGCCAGCCAGTAGACAAACCATGTGATACCCATGGCAAGGCCCGATTGTTTGCGAGGCAGAAAGCGATACTGGGCGATGATCATGGGGACGACTGCAAACGGCGCCAGAAACCACAGCCCGCCGTATGATGGGAATGCCACAGTAAAGAG
>DAOUFR010000042.1:0-21354 GCA_034429715.1 Dehalococcoidia bacterium | reverse complement strand
CGTGCTATCTCCCCGAACTTCGAGATAACCTCGTCGGTCTGCCTGGGATGCACGAACATGGCGCGTACACGGACGGCGTCTCCGCTTCTGCCCATGATTTTAGGCAGGCGGGGTGTAGTCCGGCCGCATGCGCAGGTCTCGGTCACCAGCATCGAGAGGTCACCCGTTCCGAAGCGTATCAATGGATACACTTCATCGAAGGGAGTCACCACCACCTCGCCGACCTCGCCGGCGGGCAGGGCCCGGCCGGTCGACGGGTCGACTATTTCAACGATCACGTCGGTGTTGACGTGCATGCCTGCCACTTTTTCGCAGGAGCCTGCGATGGGGCCTATATCGGCGGTCAAATAGTTATCGCCGCCCACACAGGTGATGCCGTATTTCTCGCTAAACATCTTCCTCAGGGGGTCCCCTCCCATCTCGCCGAAGACCTGTGCGTACTTCAGGTTGAAGTCCTTTTTGATATCGTAACCCATTTCTTCCGCCCTCTTGATAATGGCGGCCAGGAAAGACGGCGTCCCCACGAAGTATGACACCTTCAGGTCGCGCATTACCTGCACCAGCAGATCGGTATTGCCTGTCCCCGCCGGGAAGACGGTGAAGCCCATTGCCCTCAGCAGGCGGTCCATCAGCATTCCGGCCGGCGTTATGTGATAGGACCATGTATTTATAGCCGTCTGTCCTTTGCCCATGTCGGGCGGCAGGGTGCCCTGCTTCAGCCTCCTCTGCGGGTCATAGATCGGGCCCGGCGACTGGTAGATGTGGTCGATTTCATCCAGGGGCACGGCCAGATAGCCTCCGAAGGGCGGCAGATCCTTCTGCAGCTTGATCAGGTCGTCCTTACGCAGCACCGGAATTCTCTGCAGATCCGCCAGGGTCTTGATGTCACCCGGTTTGATCCCCGCCCCATCCATACGCAGCTTGAAGCCGGGCGCTTTGCCGTACGCATAGGCGATGAGGCGCTGCAGCTTCCGGGACATTTTCCTGTCCCTTTCAAGAGCGGGTAGCCGCTCGAGCGAGCTGTCGTGAGGGAAAAGGTCCGCTTTCTGCGCCATCGTCAGAGCCTCCCTGCGTATTTTGGAGGAATTATATCACAGCTAAAATCCAATCTTATCAGGTTCGCCTGCCCACTCCGCCTGTCCCCGGCGGATTATGGCGACTGGCAGGTGAATCATCGAACGCGGATAATGCAGAATATTTCTACTTGGCCCGCTTTTTGTCTATTTTAAGGAACTCATCTAGCGTGAGCGCCACCAGTGTCTCTGTGTGGGCGATCCCTTTTCCCGAAAGGTTTACCGCAGCCTTCAGGATGGTCTCCTCGTTTTTCGCCTCAAAAACGTTGATGAAATCATAGCGGCCGAGAGTGATATATTGTCCCAGTACTTTTACCCCCATGGCCTCGAGCGCTTTTTTATTGGCTTTGATTTTACTGGGACTGGTTTTGACGGCCTCTCTCCCAACCTCATTGAGACGAGTCAACGCGATGTAAACCGGCATATCAACCTCCTTCGAATAACTACTGGCCCAGCCTGACAGTCAGCCTGTGTTTGGACGCCATTATAACACTCAACTTACCGGATGACATTAATAATTGAAAAACGTGATCGTGTAGTCATTAACGCGAGAACCTGGACAGCACCCTCTCCGTTGCGGACCGCGGAAGGAACTTCGGCAGCATAACAGCCGTCTTCAGATGATTGGGAAAAAGGTATTCCTTGCGCTCCGATTTCAAGGCATTCAGGATATGCCTGGCCGCCTCATCCAGAGTCATCGTGAGCGAGCGGGGAATTCCCTGGTGCTTATTTCTTTCCGTGACAACGAATCCGGGACATATCGTCAGCACCCTGATGTTGTACTGCTTCAGCTCAATGCGGGCGGTATCCAGGAACATACGGCAGGCCGCCTTGGAGGCCGAATAGTGACCCTGTGAAGGAAGTCCCAGGAATCCGGCCAGCGAGTTGGTATTGGCGATGATTCCGCCCGACTCCTGTTTTTTCATCTGCTGAACCAGCGGACAGAAGAAATTGATCATAGTATCGTAGTTTATGCGCATATTCTGTTTGATATCATCGGGAGCGGCCCTGGCAATATCGAGCGAAGGTCCTATCCCGATATTCAGCAAGGCGATATCGATGCGCCCGAATCTCTGCGCCGCCTCGTGGACGGCGTCTGCCGCCTGTTTCTCATCCAGCGCGTCCCCTACGATCGCCAGAGCTTCGCTGCCGTTCTTACGGATGCTTTCAGCAACGTCCGAAAGCAATTCTTGTCTGCGCGCGAATATGGCTATGCGGTTATGCCCGCGGCTAAGCGCCAGCGCCACCGCTTTGCCGATGCCTGACGAGGCGCCGGTGATTAAAATGACTTTATCTTTCAGTTCCATATTTTAATCTCCCTTATCATGATTAGCCTGAGTTATCGCCGTTAACGTTGCCGTTGAGTCCGCTTTGGGGCTGTGCGAGGACCAAGCGCCCCGAATGGATTTCACGGGCGCCTTGCGGTTATCAGCCCGCTGCCGCGGTGCGCATTACTGGCGATCAGCGATACGTCACCGAATCCGGCTTTGCGTATGACTGCAATCATCTCGCTCACCGTGTATGTCCCCAGCCATAAGTTGAAGAGAGATGCCGGCAGAGGGCCGGATCTATCGTTGTTAAGCAGGAAATCGTGAACGATCAGCAGACCGCCCCGCTTTAACGCCTTTTTAGCCTGTTTCAGCCTTATGCCTGCGTGGCTGCCAGGGCCGTGTAGAATATTAGACATCAGCATGCAGTCGAAACCTGAGCCAAACTCATCCTTGCTCCAATCGCCCGCCTGGACTTTAATACGCTTGCTCATGCCGAAGCGATCGATCACCTGCCTGGCGATAACCAGTGTCTCCGGCAGGTCCCACACAACGGCCTTCAGATGCGGGAACCGCTGGCATAAAGCGATGCTGTATGTGCCCGGCCCGCCGGCTACATCGAGCAGGAGCTTTCTGTCGTTGAGATCGAGCTGGCTGGCCGCCCATTGCGCCTGGCCATTGGATGCGATGCCGTGCATGGCCCAGATCCAGTTATCGAATAGATGCTGCTTGAAGTGCTCGGGCGGCTCAGGAGCTGCATCGCGTTTTCCCGTACGTACGACTTCCGGAAGGCCGGAAGTAGCCCACCAGAGGATCTCATTGTGGTTTATTGTGCCACCGATGTAGCGGGGGCTGTCCTTCAGCAGAACGTCCGATCCCAATTTAGTCAGTGCGAAATTCTCCCCGTCGCGCTTCAATACGCCCAGAGCGCAGCAGACGATTAGAAGCTTTTCCGTCATCCGTGGGTCTGTACCGCACTTGAGTGCGACTTGAGCTGCCTGCCGTGGCTTTGCCAGTGCCTCGAAGAAACCCAGTTGATGGGCAGCCATCAGGGCGCGTGACGAGCGGAATTGCCAGTTGAGCTCCAGTAAAGCCGCCGCCTGCTCCAGGTTATCGGACCCAAACAGATCGATGTCATAGTCTTTCTGCCTCTTCATCGATAATGGAGTATGCCCAAATAACGGCCACCTGTCAACGCCGGACGGCTGCGCTCAATTGCCGAAGAACTCCGGGGTTATCCCTGTCGTATTCCATACTTAGTGATCGTTCTGCGCGGCAGGCTTTATACGGAAATAATAACGCCAGTGCCAGGCGATATGGAAGGCTGCTATTATGCCCATGATGATACCGGTTTCCACATGCCAGAAGGTCATATCGAAGGGCAACTGTATGCTGATGTTGTATTCCTCTCGCAGTGTGAGCAACAGCCCCAGTATCAGCATAATAGTGGCCGACACCAGCAGGGCGATATTCCATATTTTTCTGTGCAAGGAACTCTTTATAGTCTTCTTAAGAGAAAGAAAGTAAGTTATCCCGTATGCGATGATAAGGATGATCATAATGAGCAGTAAGTTGTACCGGGAATCGCTGTCAATCGACACGGTTGAAACAACGGTAGCGCCTGTTCCGGCGCCGGACGAAGGAATACTTCGGTCGCAATAGTTGTCGTTATTGGAGTCGATGTAGTCATGGCATTTGCCGGGATACTCGCAGTAGACATTACCCTTATGGCAACTTGACGAGGAAAGTGTACTGCTGTGCTGCGCCAGGACGGGATAGGCACAGCTCAGGATGCCCAGTACCAGTAATCCAATACATAATATTTTTAATGTTTTAGACATGGCTTTTCCCTTATTTAGCGATCAACTTATACGCGACAGCCTCGGTCAGGCTGTAAGATGTTTCCAGCGTTTTATTGTCGCTGATTGGAAAACACTTCCCGCAGGTGGAGCAGTCGTGCGTGCAGTCGACCTGGCCGATGGTCACGCTGTCTGCCGATTGCCCCACTGCATTACCATTTATAGCCGTATTGTCATGGGCATAGAAATAGATAATATTTAATGCCATCAACAGGAGTCCCGCCAGTCCCATAGCTAAATGTTTCATTATGTTGCTCCCTTTAGGGTTATATTTTCAGTATTAACACGGTTATTGAGTTTCTGCTATTGATCCAACGTTTATGTAAATTGTAAACAGCAATTGTTAACATATTATTTAACTGAATTTGACATGATTTGATACGTGATGTTACTATGTTTGCCACAAATGAGTAAGGCAATTGTTAAAACGGTCCTCAACATCAATAGCTTTAGCTGCTGGTGGTGGCGCGACATGCTTTTTGCATGTCCGGGAGGACATTGCCTGAAACCGTAGCCTCGTAGCAGAGTTAAGTTAATCTTAAAACCCTCCTGGATAGCCAGGAGGGTTTTTTATTTACCCCAATTTAATTACAGGAGGATTATCCATGAAGCAATCTGATAAATATAAAAAAGGCCGGGCAGGCCGGCGGAGGCGATAGCATGTATCACCCCTCATTGGAAGAAGTTAAGAAACTCGCCAGGGACGGCAACCTGGTCCCCATCTATCGGGAGATAGTAGCCGACATGGAGACGCCGGTCTCGGCGTTCCTGAAAGTCAGCCGCGGAAGCTATTCTTTCCTGCTGGAGAGCGTGGAGGGTGGCCAGCGTCAGGCGCGCTACAGCTTCATCGGCACGGAACCGGAGAAGACGATTATCATCCGTGCCGGTGATCAGCCCGGACCCCTGCAGGCTGTAAAAGCCGAGATGGAAAAATATAAGCAGGTCCAGGTCTATGGCCTGCCTATCCTCTGCGGCGGTGCGGTCGGATATTTGTCCTACGAGACCTCCGCCCGGTTCGAACAATTGCCTTCACCCGACAAGGATCCGCTGGGATTGCCCGAAGCAGTTTTTATGATAGTCGGTACCGTGCTGGCCTTCGACCACGTCACGCACAGGGCTATTATAATGTCAAACGCCCATATCGAGGACGATGTTGAGACAGCCTACGCCCAGGCCGTCAGCCGGATCGATGAGCTGGCGCAGAGACTGACGGCGCCTCTGCCCGCCCCGGCGATGTTGCATGAGCAGGCCGATACACGGGGTATTCAATCCAATTTCTCGCAGCAGGACTTCGAGGACTGCGTTGACAGAGCCAGGGACTATATCACCGCCGGCGAGGCCATACAGGTGGTGCTTTCGCAGCGCCTTTCCACGCGTGCAACTGCAGACCCGTTCGACATATACCGGGCGCTGCGTTCCATCAATCCCTCTCCCTATATGTACTTCCTGCATCTGGACGATTTCGATATCGTCGGCGCTTCCCCGGAAACGCTGGTTCGGGTGGAGGACGGCACGGTGACGGTCCGTCCGCTGGCCGGCACACGACCGCGCGGGGAGGATTACCTTCAGGATAACGCACTGGCCGATGAGCTGCTGCACGATGAAAAGGAAAGGGCCGAGCACATCATGCTGGTGGACCTGGGACGCAACGACATCGGCCGTATCAGCAAGCCGGGCACGGTGGAGGTCAGCGACCTGATGGAGATCGAGCGTTATTCACACGTGATGCACATGGTCACCAATGTGCAGGGCAGGCTCAGCGATGACTTCGACGCCTTCGATACGCTGCGTGCCTGCTTCCCGGCCGGGACGGTCTCGGGCGCTCCCAAAATACGCGCCATGCAGATCATCGCCGAGCTGGAGCCGGATAAACGCGGCCCTTATGCCGGGGCTGTCGGCTATTTCTCGCATAACGGCAATATGGATATGGCCATCGCCATACGCACAATGGTGATCAAGGACGGCACAGCCTACGTCCAGGCCGGCTGCGGCATCGTCTATGACAGCGTGCCTCAGCGTGAGTACCAGGAAACAATGAATAAAGCCCGGGCGCTGCTCAAAGCCATCGAGCAGGCCGGCGATACTTCGGCAGTCAGGAGGGAACATGCTTGTACTGATCGATAACTACGACAGCTTCACTTACAACATTTACCAGTACCTCGGCGAACTGGGCGAAAGGGTGGTAGTGGTCCGTAACGACCGGGCCACGCCTGCAGGTATCCTTGATATGGACCCGGATAAGATTATTATTTCGCCCGGACCGTCCACGCCGCTGCAGGCCGGCATATCCAATGACGTCATCAGAGAGCTGGGCGCCACCATACCCATACTGGGGATATGCCTGGGACATGAATGCATCGGCTACAGCTACGGCGGCGTTATCTGCCGCGCGGCCCGCATCATGCACGGCAAGTCGTCCCTCATTCACCATAACAACAGCGGGCTTTTCGACGGCCTGCCCGATCCCTTCTACGCCATCCGCTACCATTCGCTAGTGGTCAACCGCGACACATTACCCGATTGCCTGGAGGTGACTGCCTGGACCGACGACGGCACCGTGATGGGATTGCGCCATCGCGAGCATCCGGTGCAGGGCATACAGTTTCATCCTGAGTCGTTCATGACGCAGGGCGGCAAAGACATTCTCAAGAACTTCCTCGCTTTAAGGAGAAATTAAGATGATAAAAGAGGCCATTGGGAGTCTGGTATCTGGCAATTCGCTGACTATGGAGGAAGCTTCCTCCGTAATGGAGGAGATCATGGACGGGTCGGCCACGCAGGCCCAGCTGGGCGCCTTCCTGGTCGCGCTCAAACTCAAAGGTGAGACTGCCGATGAGGTCGCCGGCCTGGCCAGCGTGATGCGTGCCCGATCGAGCAGGGTGTCCCTGACGGGTCCGGTGATTGATATCGTCGGCACGGGTGGGGACGGCTCCAACACTTTCAATATCTCAACCACTTCGGCCTTCGTGATGGCCGGGGCGGGGCTGAAAGTGGCCAAACACGGCAACCGTGCCATGAGCAGCCGCTGCGGCTCGGCCGACGTGCTGGAGGCGCTGGAAGTGAAGATTGAGCTGAAGCCCGAGCAAGTCAGACGATGCGTGGAGAAAGTGGGCATTGGATTTATGTTTGCGCAGGCCTTCCACCCGGCTATGAAATACGCCGCTGCGCCGCGCCGCGAGATCGGCATACGGACGGTTTTCAATATACTCGGGCCGCTCACCAATCCGGCCGGCGCGGAGTACATGGTGCTGGGCGTGCCCGGTGAAGAGCTGGGCGATAAGATCGCAGCCGCGCTCTGCCGTATGGGCGCCAAACGGGCTTTAGTCGTGCATGGGCTGAACGGTATCGACGAGCTATCCATCTCCGGCCGGTCAGTATTGTGGGAGATAAATGACGGACGTATCGCCTCCCCCCGCCGGTATATATGTCCCGAAGATGTGGGCCTGACCAGCGCAGATGGCGGCGCTCTGGCGGGAGGCTCGCCGTCGCAGAACGCTGATATATTGCGCAACGTGTTGAACGGCGAGCGTTCAGCCAGGCGCGATGTCGTTCTGCTAAATGCGGCGGCCGGCATTTATACCGGCGGGATGGCCGCCTCCCTGACGGAGGCCGTGGCAACAGCGGCAACCGTGATCGACAGCGGCAAAGCGGCAGGCAAGCTGGACCAGCTGATCGCCTTCAGCCGGGATCTGGAGTAAGCGGGTGATGCCAACCATGATCCTTGATCAAATCCTGGCTGACAAGCGTACTGAGCTGGCTGCGACCATGAAAAGAGTCCCGCTTGACAAAGTAGCGGCGATCGCGCGCCGGGCGCCTGCTCCGCTCAGCCTCGCCTCAGCTATCAAAGGAACGCAAATCAGCCTCATCGCCGAGGTGAAAAAGGCATCGCCCTCGCGCGGCGTGATCCGCCCGGACTTCGATCCGGTCGAAATTGCCTCCAAATATGCGGAGCACGGCGCGGCGGCAATATCGGTGCTGACGGAGTCGAAGTACTTTCAGGGCAGCCTGGACTACTTAAAATCTATAAACCACGCACTGCGCTCATGCAGGCTGCCTCTGATCAGGAAGGACTTTATCTTCCACCCGTACCAGATTTATGAGGCCAGGGCCTGCGGCGCCGACAGCCTGCTGCTGATCGCCTCCATATTTGATACGTCCTCATTAAAGGATATGCTGGGCTTAGTCCGCGACATCGGCATGGATTGCCTGGTCGAAGTACATGATGAAGCTGATCTGAAGAGGGCCCTTGACTGCGGGGCTCGGATCATAGGCATCAATAACCGCGACCTTCAAACTTTTAGGGTCGATACCGACGTTACGCGCCGCTTGAGGCCGCTCGTACCGGCGGGCAGGCTGGTGGTCAGCGAAAGCGGCATAAAGTCCACACGGGATATCGCCGATATGGAGAGACTGAAGGTCGACGCCGTACTTATCGGCGAGGCTATCATAGCCTCGCCCGACATCGGCCAAAAGATCGGGGAGCTTTTCCCATGACCGTCGTTAAGATCTGCGGCCTGACCTCGGCCGAGGATGCCGTGCGCGTGGCCGGCCTGGGCGCCGACATTATCGGGCTGGTCTTCGCTCCCAGCCGGCGGCAGGTCGATGTTCAACAGGCTACTGATATAGTGACGCGTATTAAGCAACTGCCGCACAGGCCCGCTGTGGCCGGCGTCTTTGTCAATGAACCTCCGCAGGCTGTAGACGATACGGCGGCATGCTGCGGCCTGGATCTGGTCCAGCTCAGCGGCGATGAGGGATGGGACTACTGCAGAGCGCTTAATACACCCTTCATCAACGTCATCCATGTCACGCAGGCCGGCAATCTTGCGCAGGTTTTCAGGGATATCGAAGCCGGCTATCAGGCGTTGCACAACCGTCCCTTTATCTGCATGCTTGACTGTAAAAATGATGGCGCCTATGGCGGCGGAGGGCGGAGCTTCGACTGGGATATCGCTGCCGGCGCCTGCGCCCGTTTCCCGTTGATGGTCGCCGGAGGGCTGTCTCCCGCTAATGTGAGGCAGTTGATACGCCGGGCCGGCCCCGCCGGCGTCGATGTCTCTACGGGTGTTGAGAGCGCGGGCAGGAAGGACATGGAGAAGGTGCGGGATTTCGTGCGTTCGGTCAGGCTGACCGGCGGGCGGGCTGCGAGAGGACGTGATCTGTTAAGAAAGATTCTGTATGAGGGAGAAGGATATGCTACCCGATGAAAAAGGCTATTACGGAGAATTCGGCGGAAGGTTCGTCCCCGAGACGCTGATACCGGCGCTGGACGAGCTGTCGGCCGCCTACAGCAAATACAGGGAAGATCCCGGATTCCTGTCGCGCCTGGCTGCGTTGGAGCACGATTATTCGGGCCGGCCCACGCCGCTTTACCACGCGCAAATGCTGACTAAATATTGCGGCGGGGCGCAGGTCTATCTTAAACGGGAGGACCTCGCTCACACAGGGGCGCACAAGATCAACAATGCGCTGGGGCAGGGGTTGCTGGCGGAGGCCATGGGCAAGCGCAGGATCATCGCCGAGACCGGCGCCGGGCAGCATGGAGTGGCTACGGCCGCTGTGTGCTCTATGCTCGGGCAGCAGTGCATCGTTTATATGGGTGAGGAGGATGTGCAGCGGCAGTCCCTCAACGTCTTCCGTATGAAATTGATGGGGGCGGAGGTGCGTCCCGTCTCGTCCGGCAGTAAGACGCTCAAGGACGCCATTAACGAGGCCATCAGGGACTGGGTAAGCAATGTGGCCGATAGCTATTATCTGATCGGCTCGGTGGTGGGGCCGCACCCCTACCCGCTGATGGTACGCGACTTTCAATCTGTGATCGGCAGGGAGTCCCGCTTGCAGGTAGTGGAGAAATGCGGCAGGCTGCCCGATTGTATCATCGCCTGCGTGGGAGGGGGCAGCAACGCCATGGGTATCTTTCATCCCTTTATTCAGGATAGAGGAGTCGAATTGATAGGAGTTGAGGCGGGCGGCCGTGGGGTGAAGACAGGCAAACATGCAGCCACTCTGGCCGCCGGCAGGACGGGCGTGCTGCACGGCGCCAGGTCCTACCTGTTGCAGGATGACGGCGGCCAGGTGCTTGAGACACACAGCATCTCGGCAGGGCTCGACTATCCCGGCGTCGGCCCCGAGCACAGCTATTATAAAGACAGGCATCGGGTTAAATACGTTACTGCCGGCGACGAGGAAGCGTTGGAGGCGTTTCAACTGCTCAGCAGTCTTGAGGGCATTCTGCCCGCGCTGGAATCGTCGCATGCCCTTGCCTGTGCGATCAAACTGGCACGAGAAATGGACAAGAGTAATCTAATCGTAGTCAACCTCTCCGGCCGGGGCGATAAGGACGTCCACGTCGTGGCCGGCGCGCTGGGGATAGAGCTATGAGCCGTATATCAGGGGTGTTTCGAAACAAAAAACATAAGGCCCTGGTCGCCTATATAACAGCGGGGTATCCGGATGTAGAAGCCACCGTCCAGGCAGCTTTGATGCTGGCCGGGTCCGGCTGTGATATCATCGAGCTGGGCATTCCATTCTCCGATCCCATGGCCGACGGACTGACCATCCAGCACTCCAGCCACCTTGCGTTGCTCCGCGGCGTTACCGCCAGGACATGCTTCGAAATAGCCGGACGTATCAGGAGCCGAAGTGATGTCCCGCTGGTCTTTATGACCTATCTCAATCCGGTTATGAGCTATGGCGTGGAGAAGTTCTGCGCAGATTGCGCAGCCACGGCGGTCAACGGGCTGATCATACCCGACCTGCCGCCCGGCGAGTTGCCGGGGCTGGATAACAGCGCAAAAAAGCACGGCGTCGACACCATTTACTTCGTGGCGCCCAACAGCTCCGGGGAACGTATACGCCTGGTGGCGCAACATTCAAGCGGATTCATTTACATGGTGTCTGTGACGGGCGTGACCGGAGTGCGAGATGGCTTTTCCAGCGGCCTGGGGGAAGTGATTTCAAAGGTGAGGCAGGTTACCGATACACCGCTCTGCATCGGCTTCGGGATCGCCGCTCCGCGGCAGGCGGCTGAGGCGGCGGCACTGGCCGATGGCGTGATCATCGGCAGCCGCATCATACAGCTCATGGAAAAAGAGGGTCCGCCCTACAGGGAGCTGGGCGAATTCATCAGGCAGGTCAGGGCAAGTATCGACGGCGCCGCAGCGTAAATTAGATTATTGGTGCCGCGTGCCCGTGGTCGCCGTTCTTTTGCCGGCCAGGTATCTGAACAATCCGTTGAAAACCGTGCAGGTCAGGCGGGTAATGACCCCCGGTACGAAGACGACCTTCCTTTTGCCCAGCGCCTTCCATGACAGCTCTACCACTTTTTCTGCGGACGTCCAAAGAAAGGCCGGGATTGTGGAGAAATCGACGTTTTTATACTCGTCGACAGAATGGAAGCCGGTGCGGGTGAAGCCGGGGCAAAGCGCCTGCACCCTGATCCCGGCGTCTTTGACTTCGATCTGAAGTGATTCGGAGAATGCGATCAGAAAAGACTTGGTGCCGTTGTACATCACGTTGCCGGATACAGGAAGGAAGGGGCTGGCGGAGGCAACGTTTACTATGGCCCCCTCCCGGCGGGCAAGCATGCCGGGCAGCGCTGCTTTGACCAGCCGCGCGGGGGCGCTAACGTGCAGGTCGATCATTCTGAGAGACTTGCCGAGATCGACGTCAGCGAATGTGCCGAGCGTGCCGAAGCCGGCGTTGTTGATCAGCACCGACAGATTATCGATGCTCCGGATTTTTTCTTCTGCTGCACTGATGTCTTTCTCGTTACAAAGGTCGCACTGCATCACGGACACCGCAATACCGTATGCTTTCTCCACCTCTGCGGCAATGGTTTCCAGCCTGTCTTTGCGCCTGGCGATGATGACCAGGTCATAGCCCAGTGAAGCCAACAACCGGGCATAAGCTTCGCCGATTCCCGATGATGCTCCCGTTACTATTGCCGATTTCATCAGCCTGCTCCAAGTAGCCGGGAGATTATAGGATTCAGCAAGGTGCTTTTGTCAAATATAGGAGGAGGTATATCGTATTCCCTATTCATATTGACATGTCGCCTCCGGCATGATAATTTAGGTGAAATAAATATACGAACTCTTCGAGCCGGATAGCTAAACCGCAGAGGCATTGTTTACCCGGCCGGTGGCGCGAGCCCGAGGGTGTCGCTGGAAACGGCGGCGCCTCCCAAGTTTGGAAAGGAGAGTGTGAATCTGTTCCAGATCAAATACGGCTGGAATAAATATCCGGCGCCTGTTGTTTTTCTCCCCTTAAACACATTCCGCGTGTCTCTATATATCTATGCGCACGGCCTGCGCCCTTCCTTCACTGTCGGCGAAGCACTATCGGATGATGAGTTTGGCATTTGTGGATTCAGAAAAAAATTGAAGGAGTGTAAGGTCCCATGAAGACGTTTGATGTGGTAAGCCCCATGACCGGTCAGAAAGTGGCCTCGTATCCGTTGATGGATGCAAAGGAGGTCGATGCCGCGGTCGTCCGTGCCCGTAGCAAGCTGGCGGAGTGGTCGGGCACCTCTATAAAAGGCAGGATGAAAATACTGGCGCGCGCGGCGGAGATACTGGCCGACAATGCTCTTTTTTACGCTGAAAGGATTTCCGATGAGAACGGCAAGACCAGGTTCGACGCGCTGATGGCGGATGTTTATCCCTCCTGCGACATCATGCATTACTACGCGCAGAATGCGGCCAAATTCCTGGCGCCGGTTAATGTACCCGGCAATCCCATGTTGCCCGGCCGCAAGATGTATTACATCTTCGAGCCCAGAGGCGTTATTGCCGTTATATCTCCCTGGAATTATCCGTTCGGTCTATCGATAGGCCCGGTGGTTTCGGCCATAGCTGCAGGCAACACAGTCGTGTTGAAGCCCTCCAGCCAGACCACAACCAGCGGTATGATGGCGAAGCGAATACTGGAGAAAGCCGGTTTACCGGAGGGAGTCGTCAACGTAGTTACGGGCAGCGGCTCGATCACCGGAGAAGCCCTGGTAGAAAGCGCCGGCATCGACATGTTTTTCTTTACCGGCTCCACCGAGATCGGACGCCGTGTAAATATTAAGGCGGCTGAAAGGCTGGTGCCGGCCATTATGGAGCTCGGCGGAAAAGACGTGGCCATAGTGACGAAAAACGCCGACCTGGATAAGGCGGCCAACGCAGTTAGCTGGGGCGCCTTCACCAACTGCGGACAAACCTGCATCGGCATGGAGATATGCCTGGTGGAAAGGTCGGTTTATGCTGCCTTCGTAGAGAAGCTCATGAGCATTGTGAAGAACATAAAATCAGGCACGGGAGCGGGTGAGGTCGGCAGCATGACCATGGAATCGCAGTATAAAGTGGTGCAGCGGCAGGTCGAAGAGGCCGTTGCCCGAGGGGCCAAGCTGCTGCCAGAGGGAGTCTTGAGCTGTGAACTGGCCGGGATGTGCTACCCGCCGGTGGTCCTCACCGACGTTACCAAAGATATGAAAGTTATGCAGGAGGAGACCTTTGGCCCGCTGCTGCCCGTCATGCCATACGACAACGTTGAGGAGGCTATTAAAATTGCCAACAGCACTAACTACGGGCTTTCGGGGGCTGTATTTACACGGGACATGGAGGAAGGCCGGAGGATCGCAGGCAAGATCAAGACCGGCTCGGTGAATATTAACGACGCGTTGATTACGTTTGCCGTTCCGGGCCTGCCCTTCGGCGGTGTCAAGGAATCGGGCATCGGATGTTATCACAGCGAGATCGGCATCCGTGCATTTACCAGTATCAAGTCCATCACCGAATGCAAAAACGGCAGTAAAAAGGAGTTTTATCAGTACCCGGCGATGGATGGCGCCGAGCAGGGATTGCTGGATGCTCTGCGCTTTATGTACACACAGAGTACTTCGCAGAAGATAAAGTCGTTTTTCAAAGTGGCGCCGTTTCTGTTGAAAATGCAGAGCGAGGGTAAAAAGAAGGTGGGCTGTTAAGCTGAATAAAGTGATGTTCAACAGTTAGAGACAAATATATTGAGGGAGGGAGTGCATGGACCATTATAAACTTTTTATCGACGGCAAATTTGTCGAGGCCAGGAGCGGGAAAAAATTCCAGACGATCGATCCGGGCACAGGAGCGCCCATTGCCACCGTGGCGCAGGCGGGCAAGGAGGATGCCGAGGCCGCCATCGCGGCGGCGCGCAGGGCGTTCGATAAGGGTGAGTGGAGCAGGATGCCGGTCAAGGCGCGCATGGCCAAGGTACAGGATTTCGCCGACCAGGTTGCCCAGCAGGGGCTGCGCCTGGCTGCCACTGAATCGATGGACGCGGGCCAGATCATATCGCTGGCCAAATTCATGCCGCTCATCTCCATCACACATATGCGCAATTTGAGCCTGGCGGCGGCCACCAAATTCCCCTGGGAGGAGGAGATACCCGTATCGGGCAATGCCTTTGCGCCCGGACGTGAGTTCATCCGCAGGGAGCCGCTGGGGGTATGCGTGGGTATCGTGCCCTGGAACTACCCCATGTATATCGCAGTCTGGAAGATCACCCCGGCCCTCTGCATGGGCAATACCATAGTAATAAAACCGGCGTCGGTGACCCCGTTGACCGCCTGCATTTTAGCTGAGGCCGCCAAGGCGGCCGGCATTCCCGACGGCGTGATCAATGTCTTACCGGGCCCGGGTGGTGAGCTGGGCAAGGTGCTCTGCACGCACCCCGATGTGGACAAAGTCGCGCTGACCGGCAGCACGGAGGTAGGGCGTGAGATCATGAGGATGGCCGCCGGCACTGTGAAAAAAGTTTCGCTGGAGCTGGGCGGCAAATCGGCCAATATCATACTGGATGACGCGGACATCGACCTGGCGGTGGAAGGCGCCTGCTTCGGCACCTTCTTCCATCAGGGACAGGTATGTTCATCGGGTACCAGGCTGCTGGTGCAGTCCAAAATCTACGATCAGTTCCTGGATAAAATGAAGAAGCGCGCCGAGATGCTGCGCGTAGGCTACCAGATGGATGCCAGGTCACACATGGGCCCGATCGTCAGCAAGGAACAGCTGGCCACCGTCGAACGCTACGTTAAAATCGGTAAAGAAGAGGGCGCAGAGGTTATCACGGGCGGCAAGCGCGTCGACGTTCCCGGCATGCCGGAAGGCAATTACTACGCCCCCACCATCTTTGCCAGGGTGAACAACAGGATGCGCATCGCCCAGGAGGAGATCTTCGGCCCCGTGGTCAGCGTTATCAAGTTCGACAGTGACGAGGAGGCGCTGGCCATCGCCAACGATTCTATTTACGGTCTGGCGGGCGGCGTGTTCTCCGGCAATAACGCCAGGGCCCAGCGCCTGGCCGGCCAGGTACGCACGGGCACGATGTGGATCAACAACTACCACATCTTCTCGGACTTCTGTCCCTTCGGAGGCTACAGGCAATCGGGAATCGGCCGCGATTTCGGTTTGGAGTGCCTGCACGAATACACGCAGATAAAACGTATCCATGTCAATTCCATGGCCCACAACCATACCAATATGTACTTCCAGCTGATATCGGACTACAAGAAAGTGGACGGATTCACCTACTCCGCTCCTACAACCGTCGTGTCCGGCCACGGGGCGCTTTCGTCGATCTATAAGGCGATAGTCGACCTGGGCTGCAAGAGGGCGCTCATCCTGACCGATCCGGGCGTTAAAGCGGCCGGGTTGGCCGATCTGGTAAAGAATGCCCTGGCGGATTTCTGCGTCGGGATGTTCGATAAAATACCTGCCGACCCTGATCTTGAAGCGGTGGATACCGCCACCGGGGTGGCAAGGGAGCTCCAGGCCGACTGCATCGTCAGCGTGGGCGGTGGCAGCGTTATGGATACCGCCAAGGGTGTCTGTGTTACCCTTAAAAACGGCGGCAAGGCCAACGATTATCTCAACTTCCTGGTGCTGACCGAGCCGCAGACACCGCACATCGCCGTTCCCACAACATCCGGCACCGGCAGTGAGGTGACCAGCGTAGCCGTGCTCACCAGCCACACCGCCGGCCGCAAGCTGTTCATTGTGGATCCGAAGATCTCGCCGAATGTGGCCATACTCGATCCGATCTTCACACTGGGGCTGCCCAAATCGCTGACGGTATCGACGGCCATGGACGCTTTAACTCACGCTGTGGAGGCCATGACCAGCACCATGTCCAACCTGATCTGCGACGGCATGGCGCTGCAGGCTATCAGGTTGATCGGGGAGAACCTTCCGCTGGCTGCGGAGGATGGGAAGAACGAGAAAGCCAGGATTAATCTGCAGGTGGCTGCCACCATGGCCGGCTGGGCCTTTACTACAGCCCAGGTCGGGCTGGCTCACGGCATGGCGCACACCGTCGGCGCGCTTCATCACGTGCCGCACGGCGCTGCCTGCGGCATCGTACTCCCCAAGGTGATGCGTTACAACGTCGAAACATCCGCCGACAAGCTTGCGCTGGTGGCGCATGCGCTGGGCGTCAACATCAAAGGAATGGGTGAAAAAGATGCCGCCCTGGCGGCGGCGGACGCCGTTGAAGCGCTCATGCAGAAGGTTGGGCATCCCATGAGGCTGCGCGATGTGGGCGTTCCTGAGGAAAACCTGGCCATATGCGCCTTCCATGCCATCGCAGATACGGCCGTTATCTTCAACGGACGTCCCGTCAGCGATCCCAACGACATAATTCAACTGTACACGCAGGCTTATTAAGCGCTATTACCTCCTATGGGAAGAGGGCGCCTGCGGGCGCCCTCTTCCGCAGCTACGATGCCTGTTGTGAGCGCCGCCGCTTCAATGGTATATTGGAATGTGAAATTTCCCGCAGCAGCGATCAGGAGAGAGGTTAAGTGGCAGATCGAAACAAGAATGACGCAGCAGCGCAGCATTACATGCCGACCATGACCGGCGATTACAGCCGCATTTCCGACACGGCAAGGGCGGTGGAGTTCAAGATAATGCCGGAGATCCTGAAGTACATTCGCTCCATAGCTCCCGTCATTAGCCGCATGGGCCCGGAGACGACCTTCGTAATGGCCGACTATGGCGCAGCAGACGGCGTGAATTCGAGCAGCCTGTTTGAAAATATCATCGGGCAGATCCGTGCCATAAATCCTTCGCTTAAAATCAGGCTGGTCTATAACGATATAGCCGTGCGGGACTATTTCGACCAATTCTGGGCAGGCTCGAGGTTGAAACAGCTGGGCGGCGTGGAGGCTGACTATATCCGGCGATCCTTTTACAAGGCGTTTCCCGAGATTAAAGGAAAACTGCATCTCGGGTTCTCATCCACATCACTGCACTGGCTTAATACCGAAGACGTTGGCACGGAATTTTTTCAACATCCGTCGCATATACAGGCCAACCAGCTGTCTGAAAAGGACCGCCGCAAATTCATCGAAAAATGGAAGAAGGATTGGAGAGTATTTTTGAGGGAACGCGCTGTCGAGATGGTCAAGGGGGGCGCGCTGTTTATGGCCAATTTGACCAATCGCGGCGGCGACCGCTGGCCGGCGTCGGCGGGATATAACAACCTGCGCGATGTCTGTCACGAGCTATGCAGGGAGGGCAGGATCAAAGAAGAGGAATGGAAGGCTATTTTTGTGCCCGACTATTTTGCCACGCCGCAGGAGATGAAGTCCCTGATAGGAGAAGATGGGCTGGCGCAAACGTTTAAACTCGGATTCTTTGAAGAGATGACCGTCCCCTGTGCCTACTATGCGCAATTTAAGAATCAACTGGACGACCAGCAGTCCAGGGGCAAACTGGCCGACACACTGGCCCACGTGGTACGGGCGTGGAGCGAATCTTCTATTAAAACAGGGCTTGCCGCCGATGACAAGGGAGAGATCGAAGA
Organism: Dehalococcoidia bacterium; assembly: GCA_034429715.1. GTDB lineage: Bacteria > Chloroflexota > Dehalococcoidia > GIF9 > UBA5629 > CAIMUM01. The sequence goes on along the minus strand of DAOUFR010000042.1, from coordinate 3,327 downwards.
GATTTATCAGAGGTTGAGGGACAAGTTCTATCATACTCCCGGTGGACTGCCTTACGAGTACTGCCTGCTTGAGCTCATAAAACGGTAGGACGGAGATGCAGAGCCCTTTCAGAGTTTGTGAAAAGGTCTATATGGTCGGCAGCTCCGATATCTCCAGCGGCATGGATTGCTGCGTTTACCTGGTCGATGCCGGCGAGCTGGTCCTGATCGATGCCGGGGCGGGCAGGAGCACGGACAGGCTGATCGACAATATACATGCGCTGGGTTTCATGCCCGAGCAGTTAACCACGCTTATCATAACCCATGCGCACATCGATCATATCGGATCCGCAGCGGACCTGCGCCAAAGGTTCAACCTGCGGGTGATCGCTCATATGGAAGATTCCGCAGCCATAGAATCGGGCAAGAAGGTTGGCGCCGAACACTATGGCGTGCGCTACAGTCCGTGCCCGGTGGACGAAAAACTCGCGGGGCAGTTGAATGAACTGGTCATAGGTACGACAAAATTCAGTTTCATGCATGTGCCCGGGCATACGCCCGGCAGCATGGTAGTACTGATCGAATCGGGGGGAGAAAAGATACTCTTCGGGCAGGACATACACGGCCCATATATGCCCATGTGGGGAGGCGATCCGCGGCTTGCGGCGAAATCGCTTGAGAGAATAATGCAACTTGAAGCTGACGTCCTGTGTGAAGGTCACTACGGGGTGATCAAACCGGCGGATGAAGTGAGGCAGTTCATCGGGGAATTCCTGGATGAGCTCACATGCCGATAGTTGCATATGAAATCTGTGATAATAAGCCCTTGAAACGCGAACGTCTTTCAATTTCTTTTAAATCTGATACAATGGGCGCAGATTATTCCTGTTAAGACAGCGGTTTTCTGAGGTTGTCCGGGTCGGCGCTATCGGTTGGTGGTCAGGCCGGAATCTTCCGGCTATCATAAAAAATTGAGGAGGTTGTTGCACGATGGCTGATCATTACGATCAGAGACCATGGATCAAGCAATATGATCCGCATGTCCCCGCCAACATCAAGTATCCCGAGCTCACCTTCTGGGAATCTATCAAGGAGGCTTTTCAAAAATTCCCAAAACGCATAGCCCTGTGGTATATGGGCACGCCGTTCACCTTCGGCCAGCTGGATGCTATGTCCAACCGCTTTGCCGCGCTGCTGCAAAAAGCAGGTATAAAGAAGGGCGACATCGTCGGTGTGAACTTGCCCAACCTGCCGGCATACTATGTTGCCGCGCTGGGCGTGCAGAAGGCCGGCTGCGTGCTGAGCGGCGTCAGCCCGCTGCTGACGGAGGAGGAGCTCAAATACCAGCTCAAGGACTCCGGCGCAAAAGCCATTTTGACACTGGACGCCCTCTTCCCGCGTATCAAGAGAATAGTCTCGGAGACGGAGCTCAAGCTATGCGTTTTCACCAGCATACTGGACTATATACCGCAGCCGATCAAAACGCTGGCCAAGCTATCTAAGAAGGTGCCCACGGGCAAGGTTGAGACTCTCGAGGGCAGGGAGGTCTGGATTTTCACGGACGTGATGAAAAAGATGCCGGCCGACAGTATCGAGGTCAAGGTAGGTCTGGACGATACATGCGCCATGCAGTATACGGGCGGCACCACCGGGCTGCCCAAGGGCGCCGAGCTGACCCACCGCAACCTGATGCAGCAGATGATACAGGTCACGACCTGGCTGGATACGCCCGTAGGGGAGCAGGTCGGGCTTACCGCCATGCCGCTTTTCCACATCGCCGGCCTGATTATGTCTCTGGCCATGTTCTCCAAGGCAGTCACACAGGTGTCTGTGCCCAACCCGCGCGACCTGAAGTTCATTATCAAGTGGATGAAGAAGACCAGGCCCAACCTCATCGGCAATGTGCCCGTCATCTTCCTTGAGCTGATGAAGCAGCCCGCCTTCCGTTCCTATGATTTCTCGGGAGTTCAGTATTTCTGCAGCGGCGCCGCGCCCTTCCCTCCGGAGTATATCAAAGAGTTTGAGAGCATTGTGGGCGCGAACAAGCTGGTAGAGGTATACGGCCTGACCGAGACCAGCGCTATCGTGACGGCCGGGCCGCTTTTCGGTAAAAAGAAGCCGGGTTCGGTCGGTCTGCCCATATCCGATACCGATATTAAAATAGTGGATACCACCACCGGCGAGCCCGTGCCCTTCGGTGAGCCGGGCGAGATTATCATCAAGGGGCCTCAGGTGTTCACTAAAGGCTATTTCGGCAAACCGGAGGAGACGGCCAGGGTATTGAAGGACGGCTGGTTTCATACGGGAGACATCGGTCAGATGGACGAGGAGGGCTACCTGTTCGTGGTCGACCGCCTCAAGGACATGGTCAACGTGTCGGGCTACAAGGTCTTCACGCGACAGCTCGATGACATTATCTGCGAGTTCCCCGATGTCGATACGGGCGCGAGCGTGGGTATACCGGATCCTAACCGGCCCGGCTCCGAGATGGTAGCTACGGCTATCGTGCTCAAACCCGGCATCGAGCAGAGCGAGGAGGAGAAGAAGAAGATCACTGAGTACCTGCGCAGCAGGGTCGCGCCGTACAAGGTACCCAAGAAGATCGTCTTTATGGACAAGCTGCCCACATCGGCCATCGGCAAGGTGCTCAAACGCGAGCTGCGCAGCCAGCTGGCGGAGAGCGCTAAAAAATAGCGGCTGGGCCGAAAGAAGGAAAAACAGAAGAGGGCGGGTCACATGACCCGCCCTCTTTTATTGTTGGAATTGCTGAGCCGGTTGCATTAGATGCTATTACTGGTTGCCGCCGCCCTTGCCGCTGCCTCCGGAGCCGGTGTTCGAAGTTCCCTGTCCCTGATTCTGTTGATTTTGCTGTTCGGTCTGTTCTTCGCTCTGCACCTGAGTCTGTACGGTAGCCTGGACCTGTACCGGTAGAATCGACTGCGTTGTTACCTCGATTTGAGACTGGGTCTCTGTCTGTGTCTCAGTCTGAGTCTGTGCCTGAATCTGCATCTGAGTCTGTGTTTGTGTTTGAACACCCTGTCCGTCGCTGTTGCCGGAGGACTGGCCGGACTGTCCGTGCACGGCCTGCAGCTTTTGCTGTACCTTTAATTTGGTCTCGCTTCCCAGGTTACTCGTCTGTTGATTTACCTGCGTCTGATACTGCAGCAGAGCTTGCTCGCCCTCATGAGCCAGGATCACCGTGGCGACGTGTTTATTGGAATTCTCTATCGCGTTGAGTATCCCGCTTTGTGCAACTTCGGGTGTTTTTTCCAGCACTGAAAGCAGTACCTCCTGCTGTCGGAGGTAATTTTGCTCCAATTTGGTCACCAGTTCTGCCGAGGCCTGTTC
>DAOUFR010000041.1:0-16004 GCA_034429715.1 Dehalococcoidia bacterium | reverse complement strand
CCAGTAGCCGACCGTGGGGTCCGGCTTAAAACCGGGGGCTTTAAAAACCCGGTCCAGGTCGGCGCTGGTTAAAGTACGCATATAACTTTTCGTCCTTTCCTTCACAGCCTGTGAATATGCAATTAAAGTCTCGATAGATGGAGATTTAAAGGCGGCGGCCTGTTCAGGAGTCTGGCCGGTACCGAAATCCATAGGGTCCGGCGGACGCTTGAACTTCACATGCCATGCATCTGCGATCCATAGCTGCTTCTCCCTATTAACGTAGGAAATGCACGCATCCTGCTGGCGTACCAGGTGCCAGGCCAGCCAGCCTATGCTGTTGCAGTCAGGTCTTGGTTGCCAGTCCAAATCTTCGGGCGCCAATCCCTGCAACACGCTTTCCAGCGAAGAATGGGCCCGATCCAAACCCTGAGACAACAAATCCTGCCATTCCATATAACTACCTCCTGTGATGTATCGCTATTCCAGGCCGGCCATCATAGCGCCCAGATAAATGGGCTCATAAGCATCGAACTCTATGTCACGCACATGACGCATGCCTTCCCACATTATCTTGTAGCCTTTCATCTTGCTGGTGAAACCGATCTTCTTCTGCCAGAAGTCTATCTCATCTTTCGTCCCCTCCCTGACCTCGCCGGCTTTCCCCAGCAACCTCACGCCCGGCGGCGATGGAAATTTACCGTCCATCAATGACTTGCCCCAGAACAGCTTATCGGCGTTGATAGCCATCACGCAGACACGCGGATTATGCTTGAGGTTCTCAGGCAGCCGCGAAGGAAACTCCTCAAAATAGAAGCCGGTCATGTTATCCCTCAGTGCAAGCCCCCCGATAGGTGTGACATGCGGCGAACCATCAGGATTTACCGTTGCCACAGCGTAGTGAAAACAGCTCTTATACGCTTCCTCAAATATCTTGATTATCTCGTCCCAGTGATTGCCGATCTCCATATAAGACCTCCTTGCAATTTTTGACCTTACCTAACATTGATCAGCACTACCGTCAGAGCCATCAGCCGATCTTCAATGCTCTGACGAACAACTCCATGAAATCAGGCCTGTCAGCCAGCTCCAGATACTTCACCTGCCTCGCCAGCGCCTCGGCTTTTTTACGTAACTTTGTGGATACCAGCACCATGCAGGCGCCCGCGCCGGCGGCATTGCCTACCTGGCTGAAGCGCCTTGTCGGCAGCTCCGGCAGCATCCCCACTCTGATCGCGCTGTTGATATCGATGTAGTTGCCGAACGTCCCGGCGATTATTATGCGCCTGACATCCGCTGCAGCAATGTCCGCCGCCTTCAATAAAACGTCGATGCCTGTGCGGATGGCCGCCTTGGCCAGTTGCAGCTCTCTGACATCCGACTGAGTGATCACAATATCTTCCCCGCTAACCGTTCTTCCTCTGCCGGCGATTAATATCTCAGCATGCCCGCGTATTGCACGCACGAGGTAATGTTCCTTTTCCATCCTTCCGCCGGGATCGATAATGCCCTCATTTACCATTTGCGCCACTGCATCGAGCATGCCGGAGCCGCAGATGCCGACCGGATTGTGGCCCCCGATGGTCCTGTATCTGACCCTGCCGTTCTTTATCACTATTTTATCGATCGCTCCGGACGAAGCTTTCACGCCATGTTTAATATGGCCTCCCTCGAAGGCCGGACCTGAGGCGCAGGAAACACTGGTGACAGTGCCTTTGGCCACCAGAGATATCTCAGTATTGGTGCCGATATCGACGATAAGCGTGGCTGATTTGAGATTGACGGCATCCGTTGCCACCAGCACCGCAACGTGGTCGCCGCCCACGTATCCCCCGATATTGGGAAGCAGGTATACATCTGCTTCCGCCGCCGATTTAAGCCCCAGCTTGTTTGCACTGATATTCACAGGGGCCTTCGTCCACGGCAGATAGGGTGCGCGGGCAAGCTGGTCAACCGGCAATCCGAGCAGCAGGTGATGCATCGCCGTATTGCCGCAGACGGATGCCCTCACTATCGCCCCGGGCGCACAATCCGCCCTCGCACACAGCTTCCTGATCAATTCATCGATCGCTATGGCCGCCTTTTTCTGCAGCTTTTCGCAGCCGCCTGTTGAGCTCATGGCGTACGTGATGCGACTGATGACGTCGTCTCCATAAATAGCCTGCGGGTTGGCCACAGCGCAGCTGCTCAGAATACAGCCGCCGGCGAGGTCAATCAGATATCCTGCTATTTTGGTAGTGCCCAGATCGATAGCCACGCCATAAGTCCTGCCACCGCTCCCGGCCTTTCGATCCGGAACAATCCTGGCCAGCAGTTCTTCTTTAAATGCGGGGGTTGAAGCCAGTCCCTTGCCGGGCGGCACGAAGACGATCAGATCGCCGGCGGGCCTGGTCTGGCAGGCCAGACGCCAGCCCCGCTCCAATTCATCGCGCGAGAGCTTCTTCAATTCGATCGGCGCCGGAGGGCTGGCGGTTCCCTTCTTGATACGCACCCTGCAGGAACGGCACTTTCCCTGCCCGCCGCAGACGCTGTCTATTTCTATCTGATTCTCGCGGCAGCAATTGAGAATATCGCTGCGGGCGCCGCATGAAACGCTCCGCCCCCGAGGTTTGAATAAAATTTTGTACTCTTTCATCTGCCCATCCTGAATCCACTCGTGATTATATCATGCGCGGCCAATGTTTATACTCAATTTCCAGCCCTTAAAAACCGATGCAACCAAATTGACGGACTAATCAACGTTACTTGATTTTAATCGACCATTAACCTAAAATTTTCTCATAACAAATCCAGCGACGCATCACCAGGCCCTCCGGTCACACCGGCCGGAGGGTTTAAATGTGAACCAGGATGCCCCGGAGGAAAAATATGAAAGCTGACCAGTTCGAAAAGTTTAAAGGATCGGCGGATTATGTCATCTCGGATTCGCTGAAAAACGCCGTCAATGTGTCTATAGTGCTAAAAAGGCCATTGCTGGTAAGAGGAGAGCCGGGCACAGGCAAGACGCTCCTTTCGCACAGCATCTCCGTATCTTTAGGCAAACCTTTAATCCGCTGGCATATCAAATCCACCACCAAAGCAGCCGAAGGCCTGTACGTTTACGATACCGTGCAGCGGCTGAACGACAGCCGTTTCGGCGGCAAAGATGTCTCCAATATCAAACACTATATCAAACTGGGAAAGCTGGGGCAGGCTTTCACGGCCCCCGAGCAGGTGGTGCTGCTGATCGATGAGGTGGACAAGGCCGACCTGGAGTTCCCCAATGACCTGCTCAACGAGCTGGATGAGATGAGCTTCTACATTCCGGAGACCGATGAGACCATCTCCGCCAAACACCGCCCCATCGTCATCATTACGAGCAACAACGAGAAGGAGTTGCCCGACGCCTTCCTGCGCCGCTGCATCTTCCATTATATCGAGTTCCCTGAACCGCCTCTGATGGAGGAGATAGTCAAGGTACACTTCCCCGACATCAAAAACGCCCTGCTCAAGGAATCGCTGGAGACCTTCTACACGCTGCGGAAGATCGACGACTTCCGCAAAAAGCCCTCCACCAGCGAGTTAATCGACTGGATACAGGCGCTGATGGCCAGCGGTCTGGACGGCAAGATCAAGGACGGCGAGATTCCTTTCCTGGGCACGCTGATCAAGAAGGAAAACGACATCGATTTCTACGTGACGCACCACATTAAGAAGAAAGCGCAGACCCGGGGCTACAATGTATACGGAAATTGAATCCAACCGCCTTAATATATAAGGGCTATGTTTACACCCTTTTTCTATACGCTCAAGGATAAGAGGGTACCTGTCTCCATCAACGAATGGATGATACTGATGGAGGCCCTCGATAAGCGCCTGATCCATAATATGAGCGAATTCTACTACCTGGCCCGCGCTATACTGGTTAAGAGCGAAACTCATTTCGACCAGTATGACGTCGCCTTCAAGGAATATTTCGGTGGCATCGCCCCTCCGTTCGAGGTCACCGAAGAGCTGATTCAGTGGCTGATGAATCCCCGTAACAGGCCGCAGCTCACGCCGGAGGAGCTGGCAGCCATCGATAAGATGGACCTGGAGGAGTTGCTCAGGGAGTTCGAGAAGCGCCTGAAGGAGCAGAATGAGCGACATGACGGGGGCAATTACTGGATCGGCACGGGCGGCACATCGCCTTTCGGCCACTCGGGTAAAAATCCCCAGGGCATGCTGGTGGGCGGCCCGGGAGGGATGCGCAGCGCGGTGCGTATCGCCGAACAGAGGTATTTCCGCAACTACAGGGACGACGTTACACTGGACATCCGCCAGATGAAAGTCGCCCTCAAACAGCTCAGGCAGCTTAACCGCGCCGGACCCGAGGATGAGCTCGACCTGGACCGGACCATCGACGCCACGTGTAAGAACGCGGGCGAGATCGAGTTCAAATGGAAACGGCCCCGCAAGAACAGCATCAAGCTGTTGCTCATCATGGACGCCGGCGGGTCCATGGAGCCGTACGCGGACCTCTGCAGCCAGCTTTTCTCAGCCGCCAACTCCCTCAGCCATTTCCGCGCATTCAAATACTACTACTTCCACAACTGCCCCTACGATGTGCTCTACAGCGATATCCAGCAACGCAAAGGAGAGCCGATCGAACACCTGCTCAAGGTGCTGGAGCCCGACTACAAGGTTATCTTTGTGGGAGACGCCTGCATGGCCTATTCGGAGCTGATGGACCGCTTCGGCGACCTGTATTTCCACGGGTACCAGAAGCACGCCGGCATCGATAGGCTGAAGCAGTTCAAGTCCCACTTCAGTCATGTTGTCTGGCTCAACCCCGAGACGTCGGTGCTGCGCAGCTACCCTACGGTGCAGATCATCTCCAAGCTTTTCCCCATGTTCAACCTGTCGCTGGAAGGCCTCAACCGCGCCGTTAAAAAACTGGTCTCCAAGCTGTAAACATTACGGACGTCAGATAGACAAAGGCCGGTCATGCAGCTATAATCCCGGTATGCCACCCAGGCTTAAAAAACTCCTTACCAGCGCCGAGATAGAAACCGCTGTGCAAAGGCTGGCTTCCGAGATAACGAGAGACTACCGGCGCAAGAATCCCCTTCTCATCGGTATCCTCAAGGGGTCCTTCGTTTTTATGGCCGATCTGGTGCGCAGGCTGGATATTCCGCTGGAGATCGATTTCGTACGGCTCTTCAGCTACGGCAGCGGCACCGAGTCCTGCGGCAAGGTCAGCATTTCGGGGAAATTAAGCTCTCAGTTGGAGGGACGCCATATCATCGTGGTGGAGGACATCATCGATACCGGCCTGACAACCTCCTATTTCCTTCGTTACATCAGGGGCAGAAAACCGGCCTCGGTAGCCCTTTGCGCCCTGACCGAAAAGCCCGCGCGCCGCAGGGTAGAAGTGAAGATCGACTACCTCGGTTTTACCGTACCCAACAAATTCATCGTCGGCTACGGCATCGACTACAACGAGAGATACCGCAACCTGCCGGATATCTGTTATATTGAGTGAGCGAGGTGATATGAACCTGCCGGATTTAATTGCGGTGGCGCGGGGCGACAGACCTGCGGACCTGCTGCTGAAGAACGCCGGTATCGTCAACGTTTTTACCAGCAGCATCGAAGAAAACAGCGTCGCTGTATGCGACGGGCGCATCGCCGGTATAGGCGACTACACTGAGGCAGATGACATCATCGACCTCCGCGGGGCTTTCCTGGCGCCCGGCTTTATCAACGGCCACATCCACATTGAAAGCTCGATGCTGCACCCGGCCAATTACGCCCGCACCGTGGTGCCGCACGGAACCACTTCAATATCCACAGACCTTCACGAGATCACCAACGTATCAGGCATGGCCGGCATTCGTTTTGTCCTGAATTGCGCGCGCAACCTGCCGCTGGACTTCTACTTCCAGGCTGCATCCTGTGTGCCGGCCACGCATATGGAAACCTCCGGCGCTTCAATTGCGGCCTCCGACATACGGCGGCTGCTCAAATGGAAGAACAACATCGGCCTGGGCGAGATGATGAACTACCCGGGCGTGATCAACGCCTTCCCTCCGGTGATCGACGAGATAAATGCAGCCGGCGGTCACGTGATCGCCGGGCACGTGCCCGGCCTGAGGGGAAAGCAGCTGAACGCATATGTGTCCGCCGGCATTTACTCCGACCACGAGAACTCGGAGCTCGAGGAGAGCAGCGAAAAACTGTCACGCGGCCTCTTCCTGATGATCAGGGAGGGCACATCCGAGAAAAACCTGGAGGAGCTGATCCGGCTGGTCACCAATAAGACCTGGCACAGGTGTATGTTCGTGGTGGACGACCGCAGCTGTTCGGACCTGCTGCGAGATGGTGATGTCGATGCGGTGGTGAGGAAGGCAATCGGACTGGGACTGGATCCTATCCGGGCAATCCAGCTGGTCACGCTTAATCCCGCCGAGTACTTCCGCCTGCACGACCTGGGACGCATCGCACCGGGCAGCAGGGCCAACCTGGTAACCATTAGGAACCTGGAGAAGCTGGATATAGACATAGTCTTCTACAACGGCAAACTGGTGGCGAAGGGAGGCCGATACCTGGGAAGCACGACGGTGAAAACGCCCTCCAAACTGATGAAATCGGTCAACTTCAAGCCGTTTAAACCATCGGCTCTGGAACTGGTCTCGAAAAACGATCATTTCCCTGTAATTGAGATAGTGCCCGGCCAGATAATAACCAAAAAACAGATGGTGAAAATCGGGCGGGGCAAATTCCAGCCCGACACGGCCAGGGACCTGCTTAAAGCCGTCGTGGTGGAAAGGCACCACGCCACCGGCAATATCGGCCTGGGCATCGTGCGGGGATTCGGGCTAAAAGAGGGCGCCATCGCATCCACCATAGCTCACGATTCGCACAACATCGTAGTGGTTGGCGTCAGCGATAAAGATATCCTGGCAGCGGTTGAGGCCGTCAGGGAGATGCAGGGCGGATTAGTAGTCTGCCGCGATGCAAAACCCATTGCCAGGCTTCCACTGCCCATTTGCGGACTGCTCTCGACCGATCCGGCGGAGAAGGTCTCTGCTCAATTCGAGCACCTGGAACGGTTGGCAGCCGGCCTGGGCAAGCTGCCGCCGGCCCCCTTCGCCCTGCTATCCTTTATTGCGCTGCCGGTAATACCCGAGCTGCGCCTGACCGACAAAGGCATCGTGGATGTAGTCCAGTTCAAATTATTAACAGACGTTTAAGAGGAGCGATTAATGGCATACGAAACACTGCTGGTAGAAAAAAAGGACGGCATAGCGCTGGTGACGTTCAACCGTCCGGATAAATTGAACACTCTCAACACCCGGCTTTTTTTCGATCTGAGGGACCTGATGGCCGAGTTCAGGTACGACCTCGAGACAAGGGTGATTATCCTCACGGGGGCCGGCCGGGCATTCTCCGCCGGCTTCGACCTGCGTATAGAAGCTCTCAAGGAACATGCTTCTCAAAAAGAGATGCCCAACGAAAGGATATGGCAGCTGTTTTTCATGGACCTGATGTCCGCCATCGAGAACCTTGAACAGATCACCATCGCCGCCATCAACGGTCCCGCCATGGGAGGCGGATTCTGCCTTGCCTTGAACTGCGACTTCCGCATCATGGCCGACAACGCCAGGCTGGGCGTTCCCGAGACCGGACTGGGAGTATATCTGAGCTGGGGCGCGACACCCCGGCTGGTAGCTCTGCTTGGCCCGGCCAAAGCCAAGGAATTCATCATGACCTGTGACCCGGTCAATGCCGCAGAAGCTCTAAGGATAGGCATGGTAAATAGCGTGGTTGCTCACGACAAACTCATTCCCGCCAGCTACGAGCTGGCCGGCAAGATCATGCGCAGGGGACCTCTGGCCATCCGCATCACTAAAAAGCAGGTGAACGCGGCCTCGGTAGCCCGCATGTCCGATCTGAATTTATTCGAGTCCGAGCTGTGGGAGAGGAACCAGATATCCCCCGACCTGCAGGAGGGCATTACGGCATCTATAGAGAAACGTCCGCCTTCATTTAAAACCGAGGCCGGAGTGCCCAAATTCGATTTGCCTGCGTGATAAAACGCAGTTCATAAACACACAGATATAAATTGGAGGTTGTGACCATGGATAAGGAGAAGTTGGCCTGGCAGTATGTGAAGAAATGGGCGGAGGAAAGGCCCGACAGTGAAGCGCTGGTTTACAAGGAAAGGCGGATTACCTACAAGACGTTCTATGAGAAAACAGTCAGCGTGGCGAAACTGCTGCTCGAACTGGGAGTTAAAAAGGGGGACCGGGTATTCACGCTTTCCGCGGCGCGCGATGAGTTCGAGTACATTTACATGGCTACGGCCATGGTGGGAGGTATCTGGTTCGGGCTCAATCCGCGATATACGCGCGATGAGTTCCTTTATATGGTCGGTGACGCCAAGCCCAAAATCGGATTCGCAATCAGAAACTACGATGTCCTGATGCGCGACTACAAGGACGACCTGACCGCGCTTAAGGACGCCAATCCAGAACTGGAGCGACTGATCATTATAGACAATCCCTGGGAGGGTACTTCCGGATGGGAGCAGGAGCTGGGTAAAGACCGCAGCAGCCTGGACGCCGCCCTGAAAAAGCGCATCAGCGAGGTGAAGGAGGATGACCCTGCTTTAATCATCTATACCTCCGGGACTACGGGCAAGCCCAAGGGGGCGCTGCTCACGCATAAGAACATGATATCCAGCGCCGCCGCCCAGAATGCGCGCTTCATGGCGCCCAATAGCAAGCGTGGCGAGGGCAAGGCCCTCATCCATTTCCCCATCAACCATGTCGCCTGCGCGGTGGAGCTGGTCATGGGCTGTCTGCACTGGGGGACCACCATGGTATTGATGGACCGCTTCGATCCGGCGGCTACTCTCAAGATGGTGCAGGACGAGAAAATCACATTCATGGGACAGGTGCCGGCCATGTTCATGCTGCAATTCACACTGCCCGATTTCGACAGCTACGACCTGTCCAGCCTCAAAACCATCATCTGGGCCGGCTCAGCGGCCCCGGAATCGATGGTTAAAAGGCTGTCGAAGACCGGAGCGACACTGATGACCGGATACGGACAGACCGAGAACGCCGGATTCATCACGTACACCAGGCCGGACGACTCCATGGATGACCTGATACAGACAGCCGGCAAATGCTATCCACCGTTTAAAATAAAGCTGATGGACGGCAAAGGCAAGGAGGTCGGCCACGGGGAAGTGGGCGAGATATGGATGAAAGGCGATCTGGTGATGAAAGGATACTGGCAACGTCCCGAGGCCACGGCCGAGACGATTACCAAGGACGGCTGGCTGAAATCGGGCGACCTGGCTACTATGGATGACCGCGGCTATATCAAGATCGTGGGACGCACCAAAGAGATGTTCAAATCGGGCGGCTACAACGTTTATCCGCGCGAGATCGAGGCTGTTATCGAGCAATATCCCGGCATAGCCTTTGTCACGGTCATTCCCATACCGGACGAGACCTGGCAGGAGGTGGGCAAGGCCTATATCATGCCGGTCCCGGGCAAGAATGTCGATGTAGCGGAGATACGGGAGCTGTGTAAAAAGCAGCTGGCCAACTATAAGGTGCCGAAACAGTTCGAGGTCCGCCCGCTGCTTCCCCTGCTGGCCAGCGGCAAGGTGGACCGGCGCGCTCTGGTGGAAGAGGAAAAGGCGTCCAGACAGAAGTGAGCATGACAGAAAAACTGAATCCCGCCTTTAAAGGCGGGATTCATATCTTGTTACGCTATGTGATTTAACCGGCCGGTTTGGCTTTCAGCCGGGCGCTCTGCGCCAGTGCCCGTATGGCCTCTAACAGGTCCTGCCTGCGACAGTCCTTGGTCAGATACCAGCTTGCGCCGGACGCCAGTGCATCGCCCGCATAATCGCCATACACGGTAAGGAAAAGTATCTTGACATCGGGCATGATCTTCTTAATGGCCCGTATGGCAGTCGGCCCGTCCATGCGCGGCATCTGGCCGTCCATGAGTATGACATCGGGCCGCAGCTTCTCGGCTTTCTCCAGGGCATCCAGACCGTCCACAGCCTGGCCTACCACCTCGATATCCTTGTGCCCGTCAAATATGCTCTTGAGCCCTTCGCGCACTACTTCGTTGTCGTCTGTAATCAGTACTTTAATCGGTTCTTCCATCTCTCACTCTTAATAAAATAATATGCACTCACTTTAATTCATAAGTGATCTACAGGTAGTCTAACGTATTTACAGGCCCGTATAATCGGGAGATAGGTTGGTTTTGCAGGCCGTCCAAAGGTGACTGCAAAACCCGTCGAAAGGCCGGGCGGAATCATACTTAAGTATGATCAGAGCTGGATTATTCCCCGCTTGAGCGCGGTTGTTACAGCTTCGGTACGGGTGGTTACGTTTAATTTCTGAAATATGCTGGTCACGTGGGTTTTAACCGTGCTCTGCGTGATGGAGAGCTGATCAGCTATATCTTTGTTGGAAACGCCCTTGGCCATGAGGTCGAGAACCTCTATCTCCCTGTCGGACAGCGCGTCGACGCCCGTGCTTTTGCGGGACAGCTCCGAGGCCAGCTTATCCAGCACCTTGGTGGTAAAGACCGGCTGTATCAGGGATTCACCCTGTGAAACAGCCCGTATAGCCTTAAAAAGCTCTTCGCGGGGGGCATCCTTCAACAGGTAGCCTTTGGCCCCGGCCTTGATGGCGGCGAAAAGGTATTCGTCATCGGAATACGTGGTAAAAACTATGAACTTGATCTCCGGATTATCCTGCTTGATCCTGATCATGGCCTCAACGCCGTCCAGCTCAGGCATGCGTAAATCCATTAAAATAATATCAGGAGACAGCTCGGATGCCTTCTCTACAGCCTCCAAACCGTTGGATGCCTGGCCGATGATGGCGAAATCCGGCTGCCGCACCAGGTTGCCTACGATACCATCCCTGACCACTTCGTGATCATCTACGACAAGTATCTTTATCTGCTCCACTCTTGCACCTCCTACGACAGAGGGATCGACACCCTGATAACGGTCCCCTCACCCTTACCGCTCTGTACTTCAAATTTTCCATTCTGACCCTGCGCTCTTTCCCGCATGCTGATCAATCCGAAGCCTCCCGCTTTACCGATCTTGCCTTCAGGCCCCGGCTCAAAGCCCATGCCGTTATCCTTGACCGTCAACGTGACTCCTTTGCCCTCAAAACTGAGCGAAACATCCACATGCGTCGCCTGCGCGTGTTTGGCAACATTGGCCAACGCTTCCTGGCAAATACGGAATATGGCAGTCCCGGTATCGGGGGGTATCTCGCGCTTATCCCCGTACATAGCGAAACCGGCCTCTATGCCGTTGTCATGGCGGAACCTTTCCACCTCATGCTGGATAGCCTCATCCAGCTTGAGTTGTTCCAGCGCCTGCGGGCTTAAATTCCACACGGATCTGCGGGCCTCGGCCAGACTTTTGCGGGCCAGGCTGCGCGCCTGGTTCAGATGTTTCTGCACATCTTCACTGGTGTCGCCCAGTGCCTGCTCGGTGGCTTCAAGCTGCAGGATAATACCGGTGAATCCCTGGGCCAGCGTATCGTGTATCTCTCGCGCCATGCGATTGCGTTCCTCCGTGACGGCCATAGACTTCATCTCCTGATAAAGCCGTGCATTGTCGATAGCCACAGCCAGCTGATCGGCCAGCGTCTGCGCAGTGAACACATCCGCCTCATCGAAACCGTCCACTTCAGTACTTTCGATATCCAGCACACCCAGTACCCTGCCGCCCATACGCACGGGCACGGCCAGCTCGGACATTGTCTCGCCCGTACCCTCCTGCTTCCTATAGCCCGGCTCCAGCTTGAGGTCGCTGACCAGCACATATTCTCCAGTACGGGCAGCCTTGCCGATTATGCCCTCCTCGTCCATCTCCAGCGGCACGCCCACAGGTATTACATTTTTCTGTCCGCTGAAATGCAGGGTCTTGAGCATCAGTTTGCCCGAGCTCGGCTCAAACAGAAAGATATTGACGTTATGAAAATGAAAGGTCTGGCGCAGCAGATTGCCCACATAGGCCAGCAGCTCGTCCAGATTGACGATAGAGCTGATCTTGCGGCTGACCTCGTTGATGGTGCGGAGCTGCTCCGCCCTCTGTCTCTCCTTTTCGGTACGTTCGATAACCTTCTGCTCGAGGTTGGTATACGACTCGCTTAAAGCCTTGGTCATCACATTGAACTGTTCGGCCAGCACCTGCATTTCGTCCCCGGTATTAACGTTGAATTTGTAATTAAGTTCGCCGTTGGCGATATGTTCCGAGCCTTTGGTCAGCGCCATAATAGGCCGCGTGATGGTCTCAGAAAGCAGGAATGAGATACCCGACACCACCACCACCATGGTCACAATTACGGCGATAAAGATCAACTCGGCCTCCCTGGCCTGTTTGTCGACCTGATCGCTCATCTCATCCACGGCCGATGCGATCCTTGCCTTGGTCTCTTCAGCCGCCGAGGAGAACTCGTCCAGGTAAGTATTGGCAGCTACGATCAGGTCGGATGACTCGACCGGCACCGTGTACATATACTTGGTTCTTTCCTCGGTATCGGTAGGCCCCTTGTACTTATAGTAACCCGAGGCCTCCTCCCCCAGCAGGCTGCGCTCGAAAATAGACGAGTAATACGATGGCTCCCCTCCAAGCTGGCGCAGGTTTGCCCCCACGATGCTGGGATTCATAGCGAATATAACCTTTCCCGTTTTGTCATAAACCCTGGTATTTCCCGTCCTGCCCACCTTCTCAACCGCGATGGTGCTCAACTCCTGATTCTGCATAAGCGAAGCCTGGTCCAGATTGGGATGGAGCTGTAAATAGAAATATATCTCCTTGGCAACGTCAGAAGCCTTCTGGTAAATGGTCCGCCTGCCCTGGTCCTCGAGCGCCGCGATGGAGACGGACATGACCGTTTCACCCATAGAGGCGCTGTATTCCTTGGTCAGCTCACCCACTGAGCCGATATATCTCAGCGCCAGGGAGCTGATGATGCCAACGGAGATCAGGGAAAGGGCCAGGAACGATATGAGAATCTTGTCACGGATACCGAACCGGATCCTGATCTTCTCGATCCGGCTGACCACCCCGGCCTGTTTTTTTTCACCTGTATTTTTTTTACTCATCACAATCCAAATTTGTCTTTCAAAATCTCAACAAGTTCCGGCACAGGCACTCTGGACTGCTGCATGCTGTCGCGCTCACGGATCGTTACCTGGTTATCCTCCAGCGATTGGAAGTCGATGGTCACGCAATAGGGCGTGCCTATCTCGTCCTGTCTTCTATAGCGCCGGCCGATACTCTGCGCATCATCGTACTGCGCCATAAAATGCGGCCTCAGCAGTTCTGAGACTTCTTTCGACAACGGCAGCAGTTTGGCGTTACGGCTAAGCGGTAAAATAGCCACCTTCACCGGAGCTATTCCGGGATTGATGCGCAGTACCACGCGCAATTCCTTGTCGGCCATCTCTTCATCGTAGGCATCGCAGAGAACGGCCAGCAGGGTGCGGTCCACGCCTGAAGAGGGCTCGATAACGTAAGGAATATAGCGTTCGTTCTTCTCCTCATCGAAATAGTCCAGCGTCTTGCCGCTGAACTTGGAGTGCTGGGTCAAGTCGAAATCGCCGCGGTTGGCGATGCCTTCGATCTCCGACCAGCCGATAGGGAAATTATAATCAACGTCGAAGCAGCCCCTGGCATAATGAGCCAGCTCCTCTTTATCGTGCTGCCTGAGCCTGAGGTTCTCCCTTTTTATACCCAGCCCCACATAGTAGTTGAGCCTCTCTTTGACCCAGTAATCGAACCATTCGCCGTCGGTGCCGGGTTTGACGAAGTACTCGATCTCCATCTGCTCAAACTCCCGCGTACGGAAGATAAAATTGCCCGTGGTGATCTCGTTGCGGAAGGATTTGCCGATCTGGGCGATGCCGAAAGGCAGCTTTTTTCGGGTTGTGGACTGTACGTTATCGAAATTAACGAACTGCGCCTGTGCGGTCTCCGGCCGCAGGTAGACTATATTGGCGGCATCCTCGACGGGACCCATAAAGGTCTTGAACATGAGGTTAAACATGCGCGGTTCGGACAGGGCGCCGCCGCAATCCGGGCAGGCCGACGTCTCGATATCGGTGGAGCGGAACCTGTGTTTACAATTCTTGCATTCGACCAGAGGGTCGGAGAAGCCCGCCACATGACCGCTGGCCACCCACACCTGCGGGTGCATCATGATGCTGGCGTCAAGGCCCACCATATCATCACGTTCCTGCACCACCTTCTTCCACCAGTAGTCCTTGATGTTTTTCTTGAGCTCTACGCCCAGCGGACCATAGTCCCAGCAGCTTCCCAGGCCGCCGTATATCTCACTGCTCTGGAAAACAAAGCCCCGCCTTTTACACAGCGAGACAATTTTCTCCATATTTACTTTCATATTATCTTCCGGCACATTAACCTCCTGAAGAGATACCAAAGGCTGCTAAATTATACCATTGCCTGACTGGGCGGGCAGGTTAATCGGGGCGGCAAATGAGATAAGCTTCAAGCGGCATACGCACTTGATTATAGGGGCAAATGCAGATACAGTCAAAATAGGGAAATCAGCCGTTGGGCCATATCGGCCGGCAGGCTGTATAATTAGACCGTTGAGGCAGCGATTATTCATGCTCATCCGATGTTTGAAAACGGCCGCCCTTATTCTCGTATCCTTAGCTATACTCATCTGCCCCCAGGCTGGCTGCTACACTCAGCCAGCGCAGCCACCAGCCCTGCCGACCTCACCCTCTCCTCCCATTCTCCCTTCCGTCGCCAGCCCGCGCTTTCATACCGTTATCCTCGAAGGGCCTGTGGGCACCATCAACTACAACACGGTGACGTTCAGATGGGGAAGCAGCCTTTCCTCGGTGGATCCCTCCAACTTTATGTACGCCACGTTTCTGGAGGGCCTGGACCAGGATTACACACCTTTTCTATCGGATACATCGCGCTCTTTCAGCAACCTGCCCAACGGTAGCTATAAATTTTATGTAAAAACGCAGGACCTCAACGGCAATATGGATCCTGCGACTCCCAGCCAGTCCTTTGTCGTCTCAGGAGTTATCCCGCCACAGGTACAGGCCCTGCCCGCAGCGCCGGGAGTCGACGGGGGGCTGCTGTTGATCGGTGCGGACGTCAGCCGCATTGCCATGGCCGGCGACGGATCAACCGTTTATGCGCTCGATGCCACCAGCTCGCGCCTGTACCGTTCCACCTCGGCGGGAGTCGCATGGAGAGACATATCCGCAGGTCTGGGCGCCGGCGCGCCCTGGATAGACCTGGCCGTAGCACCCGACGATCCAGGCTTTTTAGCCGTGGTAACAGCGGGGGGCAGCCAGGTCCATATCTCCACAGACGGCGGCGGCACTTTCCAGAGCACCGAGATAACCTCACACCTGGGGGCCGGCCAGGCGGTCAGATGCATAGCCATATCGCCGGGTTACGGCTCACCGAGGCGCGAACTGGCTGTTGGAACCTGGAATGGGGCCGCCGGAGGAAGCGTACTGATTAATATTCTGACCAGTTTTTCAGGAGGGTGGTTCGATGCGGGCGACGGCATGCCCGGCTGGACGCCTCCGGACGGAGGAGGGGTGGATGTGGCCGCTATCAGCTATTCCCCATCCTACGGCGCCGATGGCGCCCTGTTGCTGGTTGCCTCCAGCGCGGCAAAAACTTATCTCTATACCGGCGTACGTGACACCGGTTCAAACTCTATAACATGGAACTCCTGGACCGGCTACCCTGTTGTGATCGGGCAGGCCGGAGAGCCGCTCAACCATGCCGATATAGCCTTGCCCTCCGACTACAGCGGCAGCAATGCATTTTCCCGCAGGGCCTTTGCCTCGTGGAATAAAAACAATCCGGGACGGGACATTTATCAGGTTTCTGATTACCAGGTCTTCCGTATGAACGCTCCGGAAGCAATTGCGTCCATCGCCTATCACGGAAGCATCTCCAGTGGCAAGCTGCTGGCGGGCGCCGTGAAGTGCCAGAC
>DAOUFR010000040.1:0-43153 GCA_034429715.1 Dehalococcoidia bacterium | reverse complement strand
CCGGCTGCACCCTTGTCCGGATTCTTGAAATCCGGCATAAACCATGCCAGGATACCGAAAAGAATGCCGGGTACCGCAAGTATCATTAGTGTGTTACGCCACCCGTATTTCGCGCCCAGAACTCCACCCAATGCCATACCACCCGCTATGCCCAGCATCATGCCCGTATATAAAAAGCCGGTTACCGTGGTCCGCCGTCGTTTTTTTATAGTGGCCATGATCATTGTCTGTCCACCGGAGTTATAACTGGCCTCCGCCACACCCAACGCTGCCCTACCCGTCAGGAGCATCCCGAAACTGGTGGCCAGCCCGCTGACCAGCGAAGCCAGACTCCATACGATCGCCATGAGTGACATCATCTTGCCCCGCCTCCAGCGGTCTATCACATAGGAAAGCGGCATGGCAAGGACGGTCACCATTATCAGGGTCACCGTGTTGAGCAAACCAAGCTGGGCGTCAGAAAGGTTGAACTCTGCCTTGATCAGGGGAAAAAGAGGACCTACCACAACCCGGGTGGCGAAATCGAAGAAAAGCAGTATGAAAATGACCACCATGATATACCAGATTTTCCACTTGGGAAGCGGAAGCAGCAGCTTCTCTTCAGTGTCACCGGCACTTGCTGCATTTGAAACATTGTTTTTTTCGGCAACAGCCATTCATTCTCTCCTTTGAATAATTTAATTTGCATCTACAACAGCACCACGTGTTTATAACAATTCCCGACCTGCAACCTCCTTATTAATTCAATATTTCAGCTGCCATTTCATATATGAAACATATAAGATGATTGTTAAAAAACGACCCAGGGTTTCTTATCCATGTTTTTACAGGTTATCCCGTTGGCTATGCATTGACCGCAATTAGCCAGGCGTACCCGCGGCGATATAGCTCCTTTAGATTGTTCGACAAAGCTAATTGCCTTCTTTACACTGGCTTCATCACCTTTTATCATTAATGTGATTGCCCCCTCAGCTCCCCCCAATCCCCCGGCAGAGATGGGCACCGCTTCGGCCCCGGACAATATATTAATAGCCTCCATCTCATCGATTTTCCTTCCACCCGTGCATGGGAACAGGCCGGCAGGCATGCCCATGGAATAATCTATGGCAGATTTTTTCACCTCCTGTACCGCCTGCTGGATGGAAATTGGGATTAGTTTTTCCATACCGACGGGCCAGATAATTTGAAAACCATTTTTCCTTTGAGCGGACATGACCCGGCCGATAGTCCCACCCTCAACCAGATTCCCGACCAGCACACCGACATTTCCCTGCGGATCTACAGCGTTGACTCCCTTGATATAGAAATCACCGGGGCCCATTTGCTCGAGCAGACTCGATAGTGCCTCTCCCGCCGAAAATTTACCGTCTTTTATAACCCATGAATGCGGGAAGGTCCCGGGATCGGAAGTTACTGCAGCAGCGAACTTCTGTGTGGCCAGAAAAACACCCACCTCAAAGCACATGCCGCGCGGGCTGGCTACCCCGCATACCCATGCTTCAGTAGGCGGCTTAAATCCGAGTATTTCCTCCACCACAAAATGGCTACTGCTGCTGGGATGGAGCACTATCAATCCTTTCTTTAAAGCCTTCTTGACCCCGTCCATACCGGCGATGGCCTTTGCTATCAATTTCTTGGACTCAGCCGGAGTAAGTAATACCTGTGCTAACACAATATTCCTCCTTCAGACCAGCAACGATAATATTTTCCCTGCGTCCTCCACCTCTTCCAACCTTCTGACCAGGTTGCTTACCTCTTTCAAATTTTTCTTTGCAACCGGCTTTGCAGCATGGTTGGCGCAATCATTGAATTTCTCTTCCAGCATATCGAAAGTCAGGGTGTTTTCCGGGCTTCCCAGCATAGGGCCGGTATTTATCTCGAAATCCCCTCTGCGCGTCACTATTTTGACCTTGACTGATAGACCGATTAAATCGTCTTTCGATGAAGAATCAACCTCATGCTTCACCTTTTTGGCCATGGCCATGACGGCCTTATCACCGAGAGCAGCATCGGTGAACTCATCCAGCCCGGCCTTTCTACGCACAACCGCACAGGCAAGCGCCCAGGGGAGGCTGAACTGTGTATCCACCACGTTGCGTGGTTGCGTCTTAATCTCACTTGGCTCACAAAGGTGGTTATTAATAATGGACACAACGGGTATTATCGCTTCCACCTCATCGGGCTTGATATCGTTCTTCTTTACAAGCTCCAACACACCATCAACGAAGGGATGAATACCGCGGCAGCAGGGGTACGGCTTGAAGCTGTTCGCCGTTGTGCCGAACTTGTGTCCCAGACCGTCCAGCAATGCTTTTTCGTCATATCCTGCATGGTAAAGCTTGAAAATACCGATCTCGCTCTCGACAATGTCCTTGGCGCCGGTTATTCCCTTTCCCGCCATCAGAGCCGCCAGTATTCCTCCCCTGGCCGCCAGGCCGGGACCGATTCTTTTCATGACTGAACCATCTACGACGGCCTGCAGATTGCCCGCGCACTGGTGATAGGCGATGCCAAAACCATTGATCATTTTTTCCCGGTCGAAGCCGTACAATTTGCCCGCTATTGCCGCGCTGCTGAAATAGCCGAAGAGCGGGGTCCAGTGCCAGCCGCCTTCGGGAAGGTCCGCCTTGGCTTTCTTGGTGGCTGAACCGAAACGGCAGTGTATATCGACACCGGCTGCAATTGCCGTTATCAGGTCCTTCCCTGATACATTTCCAATGGCCTGCGCAACTGCAAATGCCGAAGGTATGGCCACGACGGCGGTATGGACTACTGCGGTATCGTGAATGTCGTCATAGTCCAGAGCGTGCGCCATAGCGCCGTTCACCATAGCAGCATTCGGCGCAGGGAACTTCCCTCCGAAAACGGCCACACTGCTCTCCTTTTTACCACCCCAGTCCTTTGTCAACTCATAGAGCGGGAGCACGCCTTCTTTAGTGCTGCCACCCAGCATCGTAGCCAGCGTGTCGAATACCTGCTTCTTGGTACAATCGACTACATTACTGTCCAGGTCCCTGTATTTGAGATCAACAACAAAGTCCACCAGTTCATACGTTTTCTTCATGCTCGTATTTCACTCCTAACGTTAAATTAAACTCTCATAAAGTCGATTCATGCATTCAGCACAGGGGATTGATCACTGCGCCGGCATCCCTGGACACCTCAAGCTGCCTGATGGAGCTGATCACCTTTTTCATATCCTGCCGGGTCAGGGGCTTGACCGCGTGTGCAGCGCAGTTCATAAATTTGTCTTCCAGGAAATCAAGAGACAGGCTATTTTCCGGGCTGCCCAATACATGCCCGGAAGTTGTGGCTATGAAGTCTCCTCGTTTTGTCTTAACTGTTATCTTTACGGGCGTTTCCAAACTGGCCACGATAGCATCATCCGCATGCGGTTTTACCTTGCAGGCCATCTCTATCAGGGCAACATCCTTCAGAGCTTCGTTGCTGTACTCATCCAATTCCGCCTTTCTTCTCACCACAGCACAGGCCAGCGACCAGGGCAGGCTGAACTGACTGTCGACAATGTTCTTGGGTTTTGTCTTCGCTTCCACTGGCTCGCACAAGAGCATCGCCACAGTCGGGGTTTCCGGTACGATCTCAATTACGTCCTCCGGCTTGATGTCATTGTCGACGACCACCTTCAACATCCCATCGAGGAAAGGATGATTTATCCTGCAGCACGGATATGGTTTAAAGCTTGTGCCTGTGCTTGCGAATTTATTACCCAGCCCGTCCAGCAGGACCCCTTCGTCATAGCCGGCGTGATAAAGCTTGAATATACCGATTTCACTCTCAATGATGTCTTTTGCGCCGGTTATCCCTCTGGATGCCATCTGGGCAGACATGATTCCAGCCCTGGCAGCTAGGCCTGGCCCCATCCTCTTGGTCAATGCTCCCTCCGAAATGCATTGCAGATTTCCGGAAGTCTGATGATAGGCTATGCCGAGGGCGTTGATCAGCTTCTCCCTATCCAGGCCGTAAAGCCTGCCTGCGACAGCAGTCGCGGCAAGGTACCCGAACATCGTGGTAAAGTGCCATCCGCCCTGAAGAACGTTAGGCCTGGCAATCTTAGCCGCCATACCCATGCGGCAATGAAAATCCACGCCAAGGGCAATAGCGGTTATTAATTCCTTTCCGGATACCCCGCCAACCGCCTGAGCAACGGCAAGGGCCGTGGGCACTGATACGACAGCGCAATGTATGCGGGCAATCTCATGTGTATCGTCATAGTCGAGCGCGTGGGCCATGGCGGCGTTCACCATGACCGCATTGGGCGCGGGGAACTTACCTCCGAAATTGATTACGCTGCTCTCTTTTTTCCCTCCCCAATCCTTTACAATCTCGTAGACTTCCCGGATGCCCTCGCTGGAACCTCCTCCCAGGGCCGTCGCCAGAGTATCCAGTACCTGTTTCTTAACACTCTCAACAACATCGACACCGAGATCTTCGAACTTTGTACCGATGATATGATCGACAAATTTATACGTAATCTGCATCTCACGACCTCCGCATTGCTAATAACTGTTGAAGACGACCGATCACTAACTTTTTCATAATCTGCGGCGCACGGAGTTATCCACCAAAGTCTTTGAGTGTTTCTCGGCTTCGTCCTTAAACCTGTTGATCTGATCACTCGAGAAGTGGAGTAAATTGGACAATATGTCATCCGTGTGCTGTCCCACTTGAGGCGGGGGCAAATGCTCATCCTCCGGAAGGCCTGACATCCTGATCGGGCAGTCTATAAACCTCAATTCACCCCGCACAGGATCCTTGATCGTCCTGATAGCCCTGTCGAATTCCACCTGTGGATCAGATGCCATCTGTTCCAGGTTTCGCACAGGCCCGGCAGGGATATCTTCCGCCCGCAATATATTCATCAGGTCGTCCGTGGTTAGCTGTTTGAAAAACTCTTGAATTTCTGCATTCAATTCATTCTTGTGAAAAAAGCGGTTTATCGGTTCTTTGAAACGTTCATCTTCCGCAAGTTCCTCTTTATTGATTGCGCGTGTAATCCTCGACCAGCACGGCCCCAGTGCCACATAGCCATCAAGGGTTTTGAAGTACCCGAAGCCTGCTATGGCCGAATGTTTGCTGCCCATTTGAGGTGGCAGTTGTTTACTCACAAAATAGTATTCGAAGAGCTGGGGTATAAATGCCATGCTGGCATCCAGCATGCTGGTACTTATTTCCATTCCCTTGCCCGTCTCTTTGCGTTTATACAGGGCTGAAAGAATCCCAATTACGCTAAACACCGCAGCCGAAATATCACTGCTTCCAACAGCGGTCCTGACCGGCGCTCCGTTATCATCGGTCGTGAGACTGATGATGCCGCTCATCGCCTGGACAATGTCATCGAATGCGGGATAGTCCACATACGGGCCCTCTTTACCAAAAGCACTGAGACCGCAGAAAATGATCGATGGATTTATTTTTCGCAGGTTCTCATAATTGATCCCGAGATGCTCCAATCCTTTCGGTCTTAGATTTGAAAAAAATATATCGGAAACCTTGACCAGTTCCTTAAACGCCTGCTGGCCGGATTCGGTCTGCAAATCGATTGCCATGCTCTTTTTATTGCGGTTTAGTGCAAGGAAATAGTAACCGCCCTTATCGCCCAGATTTGGCACTGTCTCTCTCGTGACATCTCCCACGAACGGCGGCTCAAGTTTAATCACTTCCGCACCAAGGTCCGCCAGGATCTGCATGGCGAATGGCCCTGCCAGGGCCAGCGTGATATCAATTACTCGTATGCCTTTCAAAATGCTGTATTTGGGCATCAATAACCTCCCGCGTTCAAATTTTGTCCCACAGCCCGAGATGTTTCGCCATGTCACATAGCTTCCGGGCAATCTTGATAGCTGCCTCGTCGATCATTTTGTCATCGATGGCAATTGCCCCCTTCCCCTGTTCCCTGGCCTTTTCATACGCCTGTACCATGCTCTTGGCTCTTCGGAACTCATCCATGGTCGGCGTGAAAGACTCGTTGATTACTTCAATCTGTGCAGGATGGATGGCCCATTTCCCTTTGAAACCCATCCTTGCACCCTTTTGTGACTCGGCTCTTAACCCGTCGGCGTCCTTGAAATCCGGATAAACACTGTCGATCGCATCGATACTTGCGGCCGTCGCCGCAATCAGTATCCTTGAGCGTGGATAAATACACATGGTGGATATCTCATCGGTCCACGCCGTGATCCTGGCTCCGGTATCTGCCAGGTAGTCCCCTATCCCGAAAATCAGGGCGGTAAGACGAAGACTGGACCTGGATATCTCATCGACAGCCTGGATACCTTTCGCAGTCTCGATGATCGCCTGTAGCGTAACTTTCTTTGTCCCGGCCCCGTTGCTTTCCAGCGAGGTGAGCAAACGGTCGACAAATATAATGTCCTCTGGTGACTCCACCTTGGGAATCACTATGGCGTCCGGATCAGCTTTAATAACCTGTACCAGGTCCAGATGTGCAAATCCTGTAGGCAGGCTGTTTATCCTGACGGCAAGTTCTTTCTGCCCAAAGTTGAGCTGTTTGAGCGTTCCCGGGAGTTGCTCACGTGTCTTTTCCTTCTGCGAAACGGGCACGGAATCCTCAAGGTCTATAACAATGCAATCTGCCTGGCTCTCCGCTGATTTCGTCAGCATCTTAACGCTGTTACCCGGCACGCTGAGGCTGCTTCGCCTGAGCTTCATAAGTAACCTCCTCCACGTCGATTAATAAATAAGATATTTGTAGCCTGTATACCCCCGCGCGAGGGTCATTTATGCGGCCAGAATTTTTCGTCGTCTTTCAAATAGAAAGACCGTTTCTTTATCACGGTCTTTTTCTCCCCTTCAAACACGACTTTACCTTCCTGGTTTTTACCGGTGACTTTGAAATGGATGATGCCGGCGCCCTTGAATAAATCCGTGTCCTCCTTACCCAGCACTTCGGATTCCGCATAGAGAGTGTCACCATGTACCACGGGCGTCTGAAGCCTGATTTTATCCAGAGCTACCTCCGCCAGGGCGTTCTCGCTGATATCTTCAGCCGCCAGTCCGATAACGAGTCCGATGGTGAAACTGCCGACCACTATCCTTGTCCCACCCCATGTACCTATGCGGATTTTACTCATGAAATCTTCGTTAAAATGTCCTTCCGCTGTGTTCAGGCCCAACTGGGTGAACATCACGTTGTCCATCTCGGTCACGGTGCGGCCGCGCTGGTGACGGATCTTGTCACCTATCTCAAAATCCTCGTAGTAATTTATGGCTCTTGTAACACCCATTTCTTCACTCCATAACCGTCGATTCGTTATTTGCCGCTGACTCTTTCCAGAAGTCTGGCTGAAATGATGCCCCTTTGAATTTCCTGGGTACCTTCCCCGATAGGCAGCATGGCAGCATCCCTCCAGTATCTCTCCAGCGGAAGGTCTCTGGTATATCCGTATCCGCCATGCAATTGGAGAGCCTCCCACGCCACTTTCATGACCATATCAGCAGCGAATAATTTGGCCATCCCTGCCTCCAGGTCACATCTCACTCCGGAATCTTTTTTCATGGCTGCATAATATGCGTACTGGCGGCATACCTCGATGCCGGTTGCCATATCCGCCAGCCTGAAACGGACTGCCTGGAAGCTTGCTATAGGAACGTCAAACTGGATACGCTGCGTGGCGTATGTCAGCGCTCTTTCAAATGCTGCACGCGCCACACCGAGGCATCTGCCGGCAAACTGTATGCGGGCTGTTTCATAACCAGTCATCAACAGTTTGAAAGCCCTGCCCTCATCTCCAAACAGGTTCTCCTCTGGGACCGGGTAATCCGAGAAGTCCACCTGATAAGTGCCCATGCCGTGGTATCCGACAGTGTCCAGCTCGGTAATAACAAAACGGGGATCGGAGTTATCCCACGGTTTCTTTTCCACCAGGAGCCAGCTGATTCCCCTGTGCTTCTTGCCCGGTGTGATCTGCGGGTCGGTCCTTACCAATACGTGCATCAGATTTGCCCTGTCGGCATTTGTGCACCACATTTTTTGACCGTCAATAATCCACTTATCGCCGGACTTGTGCGCCGCGCATTTTATATTGGCTGCATCCGACCCCGCATCTGCTTCCGAGTTGGCCATGGCCGTTTGAATCTCACCTGAAAGCAGACCGCTTAGATATTTCTTTCTAAGCTTTTCGCGTCCGGGTTGAACTACCATCGCGAGTGAGGCTTCGTTTCTGGAAAAACAACTGCCGACGGACAGCCAGCCTCTGGCCAATTCTTCGGCCACTACAACCAACGCAAGATGCCCCAGTCCGGCGCCACCGTCCTCCACTGCTGTGCGGATCCCGTAGAATCCCAGGTCTCCCATCTTTCTTATTATGTTCTCCGGTATGTGCGACGCGCGCTTGTCCCGTTCAAATGCATGATCGCATTCACTGGCAATAGGAATAACCTCTTTTTCCGTAAAGTCTCTGGCTGTTTTCTGCAACTGAAGATGAGTTTCATCTAAAAACATTTTGCACTCCTTTCTTAACGTTCGACTTACAGTGTTACTGAGGGAGATTGCCCCGCTTGGACACCAGGTTCCTGCGTTCGAATTCTATGACCGTTTTGCCCTTTTGATTGATGCCTGTGGTTTTCCAGGTCACG
The DNA here is from genome assembly GCA_034429715.1 of Dehalococcoidia bacterium. Classification (GTDB taxonomy): domain Bacteria; phylum Chloroflexota; class Dehalococcoidia; order GIF9; family UBA5629; genus CAIMUM01. The sequence continues at coordinate 34,540 of DAOUFR010000040.1, read as the reverse complement.
ATGCCGAATTGGGGCTTCGATTTCGATTCCCTCATATCCATAACTACTGATTCGGCATACAGCGTATCTCCCGGATAAACTGGATTAACAAAGGAAAGGTTATCCACCCCTAAAAAGGGCCCACCCACTTCACTCAGGTCCTCCACGCTCATACCGAGCGTCAGGTGAAATATAAACTGCGGATTGACCACCACGTTTTCATAGCCAAAGCGCCTGGCATATTCCTTATTGAGATAAATGGGATTGAAATGCATGGTCAGATGCGTGAACAAGGTGTTGTCGCTTTCCGCAAGCGTTCGCCCCCAGTGATGCTGGAACTTCTGGCCGACCTGAAAGTCCTCGTAATGATTGCCTCTTCTGAACGTCTTAACAGCCAATTTTCAGCCTCCTTATATTGTGGATTGGTTGACCCCAGTTCCCGGACCCTGCCGATGCCGCAGAACTACCTGCCCGACAGCTCTTTTCTTTTTTATTTCGTTTATATTAATTATTTTTTATGTTTTTGTCAATATTAAGCTTTTTAGCTTCTTGTTTTGTTCATTTATAATAATATTGTGTAATTTTTATAACATGCGCCGACCGGGTTGCCGCGAAAAATGACTCGGGCTATGTCAAGCAGATCGTTTTATTCGCGAACGGGATCGGTAGCTTGAAAAGGGCAGGTGGCGCTATAATTGTGCAATACGCTTTATTTGACTTTATCCTTTACAATTAATTAACATCATTGCTTGGGCAAGAGATCTTATGATTGATAATACTGATAAAAGAATAATACTGGAGCTCCAGGAGGACGGGCGCTCAAGTTATAAAGCGATTGCCAAAAAATTGGGAATGAGCACGCCGACCGTTTTCAGGCGTGTTCAGCGCCTGTTAAAAGACGGCGTCGTTAAAATAACCGCCATCCCCGACCCCTATAAAATAGGCCATATAACAGTGGCTTCCATCGGCATCACCGCCGACCTGAAAAAAATCGATGACCTGGTCAAGAAATTATCCACGTTTCCCGACATTCACCTGATGGCATTCACATACGGCCGGTATGACATAGTATGCTGGGTGCAGACCACCGGAGCTGAAAATCTGAATACCCTTGTGCGAAAAATCGGTAAACTCGACGCCGTAAAGAGCATGGAGACCATCATGTGGTCCCAGTTAATGAAAAGAACCTACGGCTGGTTATCCGAGTCCGAAGTCGAATGAAAACAGCATAGCCGCCACATCCGCCGGGCCGTCCGGCCGGTTTAACATCCCTCATACAACCTGATTACAATATCCTGCTATTGCTGATAATAATTTTTCATATTTTTCGTGTCTATTTATCTATTTTATCTATTATGTATCTTAATCTTGTTATTTTTTTCTTTTCATAGCATAATTATCAAAATCCTGAGAGGTGTCGGCTATGAGAGATGAGAGGCTATTTACAATGGTCCGGTCAAAGGAGCTTGTCCTGGCGCCGGGTGTTTATGACGCACTGACAGCCAAGATCGTAGAGGCGCAGGGGTTCGATGCCGTTTATATGACGGGATATGGGACATCGGCGGCTATGTTCGGCCTGCCCGATATCGGTCTGCTGACCATGACCGAGATGGCAGACAACGCAGCGCGAATCGCTGACGCCGTTGAAATCCCGCTGATAGCCGATGCAGACACCGGATACGGCAATCCAATAAATGTCGTACGAACCGTAAGGCAATATGAGAAAGCGGGCGTTGCAGCCATCCAGATAGAGGACCAGACGTGGCCCAAGCGTTGCGGACATATGGCGGGTAAAAGCGTAATTGATGCAGATGAAATGGTGGGCAAAATCAGGGCCGCCGTCGACGCCAGAAAAAACTCAAAGCTCCTGATTATTGCACGCACTGATGCTATCGCAACCCACGGCCTCGACCATGCCATTGAACGCGGATATAGATACGCAGAAGCCGGAGCGGATGTGCTCTTTGTCGAGGCCCCGATCAGTATGGAACAGCTTGAGAAGATACCAAAACTTCTATCACCCAGTCCCGTTCTGCTGAACCTGGCGCCCAGGACACCCAATTTATCCCTGGATCAGATCAGAAGTATGGGTTTTGCCATAGCCATCTACCCGGGCGTCTGTCTGGCCGCCGTAATTGCAGGCTGCACCGAAGAAGTTAAAAGGATCAAAGACACGGGTAAACAGCGGGAATTCGCCGACTGGCTGCAGGCGTTTCTCGATCTCAATAACTTCCTGGGCGCCGGCTACTACACCGATCTCGAGCAGAAATATAAAGCTTAGACGCGGTTGCACCCACTTCTTCATCTTCGGCGACGCCATGATTACCTTATAATCCGTCATCGCGGGCGGGTTTAAAAAACCGCCCCTACATTTTCAGCTTGTAGGGGCGGACCTGAAGGTCCGCCCGAATTGACAACCGCATCGTGCAGTACGTAGAATTCAGCGTCTAATAGACTATGACCACGACTAAAAAAATAATCGCAGGCGTCCTGATCGCCGTCATACTCATATGTGTCGCAGCGATCGTCTGCCTGGCGGTGACGACCCAGTCTTCCGAAAGCTTCAGCGAGTTCTACCTGCTGGGCAAAGGGGGCCGGGCTGCCGGTTACCCATCGCAGACGGCTGCGGGTCAGCCGGTAAGCGTTATCGCGGGCATCGTGAACCACGAAGGAAAACCGTCTGATTATACAGTTCAAATCAGGGAAAATGATGCTATAATCAAGACCATAACGGTGGGCCAACTGAATGACGGCCAGAAGTGGGAACAGCCCGTGGAATTCGCGCTCAATAACGCCGGAGAAGGCCGGAGGGTGAATTTCTACCTCTATAAGGACAATGGAGCTGTACCACACATCAAAGACCCGCTGGTATTGATTATGAAGGTAACGGAGAACTGAGAATATGTGCGGAATCATCGGCTTTTGCAGCAAGAACGGCAAGGCTTCCCAGGTGATCTTCGAAGACCTCAAGCGCATGGAATACCGCGGCTACGATTCTTCGGGCGTGGCCATGATATCCGACGGCAAACTGCTGGTGAAGAAGGGAGTGGGCAAGCTGGAGGAGGTCAACCGCAAATACAGGCTGGATAAGATGCCGGGCAGCGTCGGTATCGGACATACGCGCTGGGCCACGCACGGCGGTGTGACCCAGGTCAACACACACCCCCACTGCGACTGCGGAAACGAGATCGCCGTGATACACAACGGCATCGTCGACAACTACCAGGAGCTGCGCAAGGACCTGATCAAGCACAAACACCGCTTTATCTCCGAGACTGATACAGAGGTCATCCCTCACATGCTGGAAGACGAGATGAAACGCGGCCGCTCGCTCGAGGAGGCGGTAATGGCTGTGGCGCCAAGGCTGGAGGGTTCATACGCCTTCCTCGCCATCTGCACCAATGAGCCAGGCAAGGTGGTAGGCACCCGCAAGGGCAGTCCGCTGGTGGTCGGCCTGGGCAAGAATAAAGCCTTCGCGGCCAGCGACTCGCTGGCCCTGGCCGGGCAGATAGACCAACTCTACATGCTGGGAGAGGGCGAGATAGCGGTCCTCACCGCAGATAAAACCGTTTTCTTCGACTCCACGGGACGGCCGATCAGCAAGAAGTCGACTAAACCCGATGCAGTATGGAACGATAACAACAAGGAAGGCTACGAGTACTTCATGCTCAAAGAGATCATGGAGCAGCCCGATACGCTCATATCCGCCACGCACCAGGACAAGGACGTTTTTACATCAGTGGCGCTGGATGTGCTGAGGGCCGACCAGATCATTGTCACTGCCTGCGGCTCCTCGCGTTACGCCGCACTGGTGGGACGCTACCTCTTCTCCAGCGTCGGCAAGAAATTCTGCGAGGTGGTCATGGCCTCCGAGTTCCAGTATTTCGCCGAATCCGTGAGCAGGAACACGCTGGTGCTGGCCATATCGCAGAGCGGCGAGACGCTCGATGTGATCGACGGCGTGGAGCTGGCCCGTAAGGCGGGCGCTCGAATAGTCTCCATCATCAACCGGCCCCAGTCACTGCTGGGCGAGCTCAGCCACAATGTGCTGTACCTGAACTGCGGCCCCGAGATCGGCGTAGCCGCCACCAAGTCGTTCCTCAACCAGCTGGCCATTTTCTACCTGCTGGCTTTTTCCATGGTGCATTCATTCGATATGGCGGTCGACAATATACGCAAGGTCAGCCGGCAGGTCGCCAGGGCCATCGACTGGAACAACGGCGAGATAGCCAGGATCACAAAAGAATACCATGATAAAAACGATTTCTACTACATCGCCCGCGGCATCAACTTCGCCATAGCCTCCGAGGGGGCGCTGAAGCTGAAAGAGATATCCTACATACATGCCGAGGGCATGCCCGCCGGCGAACTCAAGCACGGCACGCTTTCGCTGATCGAGGAGGGCACGCCTGTGCTGGTGATCTGTCCCGGGGACTTCACCTACAAAGAGACACTGGGCAATGCCATCGAGGCCAAGGCCAGGGGCGCCAAAATAATTGCGGTCTCCGATGTCAATAACGAGGTCTACGACCACTGGATCAGGATACCCAGGGTGCACGACCTGCTCTACCCCATGGTATCCGTCGTGCCGCTGCAATTGCTGGCCTACCATATGGCCACCCGGCGGGGCCGCAATCCCGATATGCCGCGCAACCTCGCCAAATCGGTAACGGTCAGGTAGCTTGAATGAGAATCATCGCCGTCATCCCCTGCCTGAATGAGGCGGCTTTCATCAGCGATATCGTCAGCAAAGCCCTGAAGCATGTCGATCGCGTTTTCGTCGTCGATGACGGCTCCAGCGACCGCACCGCAGAGGTCGCCCGCCAGGCGGGCGCAGAAGTGATCAGGCACGAGAAACGGCGCGGAGCGGGCGCTGCCACACGCAGCGGGTTCGAGGCTGCGCTGAAAGAGGGCGCCGACATCGTGGTGACGCTCGACGGCGACGGGCAGCATGATGCGAACGAGATACCCGACGTGATCGCTCCCCTGCTGAGAGGAGAGGCCGATATGACCATCGGATCACGCTTCTTCAGGCCCGACACCAACATGCCCCCCTACCGCAATCTGGGCATATATATCATCACCTGGCTGTACAACCTGGGCTCGAAGGACAAAATCACCGATTCCCAGAGCTGTTTTCGCTCCTACAGCCGCAGGCTTCTGGAGACGGTCGACATCACCCACGATGATTTCGGCTTCAGCGTAGAAGTGCTGATCAAGGCCAGGAAAAAGGGGCTGAAGATCGTCGAGGTCCCGGCCTCCTGTTATTATCATGCGGACAGCTCGACCATGGACCCTATCACACACGGGCTGGGGGTCGCCTGGAGCGTGATACAGCTGCGCGCCGCGATTGAACTATGCGGGCAAAAAGCTGTGTTATAATTATTAGTTTATGGCGCGGCCTCTCCGCTGATGCCGCAGTAAAAGGAGGATGCCTTTGGACTGGACCAACAGCAAAGTATTAGTGGCCGGCGGAGCCGGACTGATAGGATCGCATATGGCCAGGACCCTGTTAAGCAAAGGCGCCAAAGTCAGGGTCGCGGATGACCTTTCCAGCGGGTCCCTCAGCAATATAAAGGACATCAAGAACAAAATCGATTTCCACAATATAGACCTGCGCGATAAGAAGAACTGCCTGAAGATGACTAAAGGCATAGATTACGTTTTCCAGTTTGCGGCCAACATGGGCGGCATAGGATACATCACCAGCATCGGGGCGGATATCATGCGGGACAGTGTATTGATCAACACCAATATGCTTCAGTCCGCCCACGAGAACAAGGTGACCGAATATTTCTACAGCTCGTCTGCATGCGTTTATCCCGAGTACCTCCAGAAGGACGCTAAGGTGACGCCGCTCAAAGAGGCCGACGCCTACCCCGCCGATCCCGACCAGTTTTACGGCTGGGAGAAGATCTTTACGGAGAAGATGTGCGAGGCCTACCGCACCGACTACGGTATGAATATCAAGATCGCCAGGTTCCATAATATCTACGGCGAGGTTTATACCGCCTTCGATAAACAGAAGGGCAAGGCGCCCTGCCACCTGATCATGAAGGCGCTCAGATATCCAGATCAGGATTATGTGGTCTGGGGAGACGGCAAACAGACCAGGAGCTTCCTGTATATAGATGATTGTATCGAGGCCGTGCTGAGATTGATGGACTCGGATTACACGGGATCGATCAATATCGGCTCCGACCGGATGGTGACCATCGATGAGCTGGCCGAGATGACGATCAAAATCTCGGGTAAAAAGATCGAGCTCAAGCACGACCTGTCCAAGCCGCAGGGCGTCAGGGGCAGGAACGCCGACCTGACCCTGGTCAAGAAAGTCTTAAACTGGGAACCAAGTGTAAGCCTTGAAGAGGGATTGAAAAGGACCTACGACTGGGCCAAAGAGAGGTTCGCAGAGCTCGAAAACATTTAGGATGGATCGCTGCGAGTCAGGCGTGCCTGCGAGAAGAGGAAACGTATGAAAATCCTGGTCATGGCCTCGACTATCGACCTCAAGAATAAGATGGGCTGCACACCGGCCTGGTGGCAGCTGTTAAAAGCCCTCTACGAGGAGGGCCACGAAGTTACAGTCATACCTTATATGGGCATACCTGTGGAGAGCCTGTGGTGGAAGACGTACGACAATCCCTGCGCACGGGAAAGCATCATGTATAACAACTTCCTGGAGAGCCGCAAGCGCCGCGGCAAATCGCCCAGCCAGAGAAGCTTCATCTCGCCCATCGCCGACCAGCTGATCAAGCACCACGTCAGGCCCAAATGGGCCAGGCACCTGCGGAAGATATTAACGCGGGAAAAGTTCGACCTGCTGTTCATGATGAGCATACCGCTGAACCATATAACCGGCATTCCCTCTGCCGTCAGGAAGGAGTTCGGCATACCGGTCGTGTATTACGACGGCGATATGCCCACCATCCTGCCCAAATACACTATCAGCCGGGGCTTCAAATTCAACTACTACGAGGGCGCCGACCTGACCGAGTATGACGCCTTTTTAACCAACTCGGCGGGAGTCATACCCGACCTGGAGAAAATGGGCGCGCGCAACGTCCACGCCCTGTATTACGGCATCGATCCCAGCCTTGTAACGCCTGTTAAAATCGAGAAGGATATCGATATAGCATTTTTCGGCTACGGCAGCGACTTCCGCGAGGAATGGATGGAGAAACTGATCACCATACCCAGCAGGAAGATGCCGGATGTCAGCTTCGCAGTCGCCGGCGGAAATTTCGGCATCGATCTGGGCGCCGCCAGGATGATCGGCGACCTCTCCTACAGCCAGTGGAGGCAGTTCAGCTGCCGTAGCAAGATCAACCTCAACATCACCAGGTGGTCGCACACCAACGTTTTCGCCTCGTCGACCTCCCGGCCGTTCGAGCTGGCCGCCTTCGGCTGCTGCATCGTCTCGCAACCCTACAACGGCATCGAGCAATGGTTCGATATAGGCAAGGAGTTGTACGTTGTGGAAAGCGCAGAACAGGCTGTTGAAGTGTACCGGAGGCTGCTGGCGGATAAGGACGAAAGGGAGAGGGCGGGCAGCAGCGCCAGGGCGCGCATATTGAAAGAACATACCTTCAACCACAGGGCGGCCCGGCTGATCGACATCGTCAAGGGCCTCAAATAGACTCGGCGATCCCCGCTGGCGAGCAGGGAGGTCGCATTTGTCATCTAATTGCACTAATATAGACTGCAGAACAGCTATCTATAATGAATGAAAATAAGGCTAAATGCCGCGTCTTCCTGGAACGCGCCGACAGCGACGTTAAAGCATCGCTGCAGCGCGGACTGCAATATATAGAATGGGACCGCTACGTCAACAGCAAATCCACTGTTTTCATCAAGCCCAATTTCACCTTTCCCCGCCATATAGAGGGAGTTACCACCTCTCCGGAACTGCTGCGCAGCCTGCTGCAACTGCTGAAGGGGAAGGCGGGCAGGGTGATCCTGGGTGAGTCGGACGGCGCCAACCATGCCTTCACCGCCGAAGAGGCTCTGGAAGGCCACGGCATGTACGATATCTGCAAAGAGGAGGGCGCCGAAGCGGTCAGCCTGTCCGGAATGCCCTCGACAACCATCGAATCGTCCGTGCTGGGCAAGAAGGTACAGGTGCAGTTGCCCGACCTGCTGCTGCACGATATCGACTGCTTCATCTCGGTGCCGGTTTTTAAGGTGCATGCCATGACCACCGTGACGCTCAGCCTGAAAAACTCCTGGGGCTGCGTACCGGATACGATGAGATGCCTGTTGCATCAGGACCTGGCGCATAAGCTGGCGCTGATCGCAGACAGGCTAAAGCCGCGCATTGTAATCATCGACGGCCTGTACTCGCTGGACAAGCACGGCCCCATGTACGGGGAAGCGGTCAGGACCGACCTGCTGCTGGTCTCCGACAATACCGTGGCGGCCGATGCTCTGGGAGCGACGATCATGGGCTTTACCCCGAGCCACATCAGCCACCTGGCTATGGCGGGGAAGGCGGGGCTGGGACCGCTGGCTTTAACGGACATGGAGGTGAATGCGGATTGGAGCAGGTACAGACGTCAATTTCAGATCGAGCGCACCCTGATCGACAGGGCCTCGAGCCTGCTCTTCCACAGCGGCATGCTGGCTAAAATCGTGATGGACTCGGCTTTGACGCCGCTGATATATAAAGTTGTGGGCCTTTTCAGGTCGTCGGATGAAAAACGTGTGGCGGGCCAGCTGGGCAGCCACAGGTATCCGGGGCCTTATTAGAAGCAATCAAATTTCGCGATGGAACATTATATATTAATATCCGCGGGCGGCATGTATGGTTTCAAAAAGACTGTTCGTATTTGATTTCTTGCGCTTTCTGGCAATCCTGCTGGTGGTTCTCAGCCACATTCTCAGCATCAAGAGTCTGGATGCAGTACGGGGCTACCTGGGCATCATGGGACTGGGGATATTTTTCTTCGTATCCGGCTACCTGCTGGTCGCAAATGAAAGCTCCGTATCGAAGAAAAACGCGATCGACTACTTCAAGAGGAGGTCCTTGCGGATATATCCGTTGTACTGGGTGGCGCTGATTTTAACCATTCTTCTCAGCTGGCTGTTAGAAAATAATTTATTTGATTGGCGGACGATTATCGCCTATTTGTGCGGGCTGCAATCGGTATTTGTGCCCAGGTATATGGTTGAGATTTCCTCCTACTGGTTCATAGGAACGATACTGATATACTACTTGTTGTTTCCACTTATCACCCGCGCAAAGAAAACATTTTCGATGTTACTGATAAGCATATCTATTTTCGTTTTTCTCATGCTGATCAGAGTATTTGCGGGCCTGTTCGACGGCAGGGTTTTTGAATACTTTTTCGTTTTCGTGCTGGGTATAATGGCAGCACGTCTGCAGTTCTTCGACTCGAGCTATTTTCTTAAGTGGAAGATACCTTCAACAATTATTTCAGTCATATGTATCTGCATCGTCATCATCTTCGGGCCGCTGATGCCAAGCGACCTGAGCCGCATAGATCCGATGCTGCTGTTTAACGTAGGCCTGATTACCGTGTTCAGGATGTTATTGATCGTCTCCACTATCGCAGCTGTTTACTGGATACTCACGCTGGGCTCTCTGCCGTTTTCAGTTAGACGTATCCTAACAGCCGGGGCTATAGCTTCGTACGCGGTCTACCTGTTTCACGATGCATATTACTCCGTCATCTACCATGTTTTAAACTTAACCGGTCCTGTTGAGCGCAACATAGCCGGAATAATAGCGCTCCCGATATTATTTGTGATCTGTTATTACATCCAGATAGGAGCGGACAGGTTGTTAATGAAGCAAAAGATCGTTCTTAAATAGTGCAGAGTTGAAAGGCAATTGATGATTAAACTCAACGACTGGCCGCTCAAGAACCTGATGGCGCTATGCGCCAGTCTGCTGCTGGCCACAGCCGGGCTGATCGGCCTGGCGTACGCCGGCCTGGATATACCGGCGCTGAGGCAGGTCATCGGCTTCATCTTCCTCACGATTATTCCCGGCTCTTTAATACTGCGCATCCTGAAAATTCACGGGATTAGCGCTTTAGAAAGTCTGATATATTCGGCAGGCTTGAGCATCGCCTTCGTCATGTTCAGCGGCGCATTAATAGACCTCCTATTGCCTCTGGCAGGTGTCCGGCAGCCGCTCTCGCCTCTGCCTATCACAATCACCATCGGGCTTCTGGTACTTATATTAATGATGATTGCCTGGGTGCGCGACAGGGATTTCACAGCCGGTCCGGCAGCGTCACCTCCCCTATCATTAACGCTGATACCCGTTCTAACCCTCCTGCTGCTCGTTGCTCTCACAGTGCTGGGCGTGGCCCTGGCCGATACCTTCCAGAATAATATGCTGCTGATCGTCGTCCTGGCAGGCATTGCAGCGCTTGTCGTGCTTGCCGCCTTCGATAAATTCATCCATCCCGAACTTTATCCACTGGCCATATTCGCCATCGGCCTCTGTCTGCTCTATCAGACCACGCTCACATCACCCCATCCCATCGGCAGCGATATTTTCACCGAGTACAGGTTCTACCGCATGGCGATGGATGCCGGATTCTGGGACGCATCCATATTCGAGATGGTCAACACATGCCTGAGTATAACCATCCTGGCGCCGGTCTACTCGCTGTTTCTGGGTATAGACGGCAACTGGCTTTTTAAAGCGGTTTACCCCCTGATTTTCGCGCTGGTCCCCCTCTGCCTTTACTCGGCCTTCAGCCGGCAGATCGGTGCTAAAAGAGCCTTTCTATCAGTATTTTTCTTCGTCTCCGTGCCCACGTTCTCCCTGGAGATGACCGCCCTCTGCCGGCAGCAGATAGCCGAACTTTTTCTGGCCCTGATCATACTGCTGCTGGTGGAGAGAAAGCTGAAGCCGTATCAACGACTGTTTCTCCTGTGCATCTTCGCCGTTTCGATAGTGGTATCGCATTACGCGCTGGGACTGATCGGTTTCGTATTTCTTGTATTCGTACTGCTGGTTATGCTGGTTCTCAGTATCAGGTCATCCTGCATGAGAGGCGTGCCGGAGCAACCATGTGATGCCGGAACGGTCTCTTCACCAAACGGATCGATCGGATTAAAAGCTCTCATCATATTGATATCCGTCTTCTTAATCGCCGGAGCGGCCTGGTACAGCCTTACAGGTTCGGGACTGATGGCCGGCTCATTCGGCAACATATTGATCGAGCAAATACGGACTATCACCGCGCAAATATGGAATACGGCACCGGGAACGGGTCCATCAGCAGCGTCCGTTGCTCAGGATGTGATTCAGTTCAACAACCGCGACGGACTTATCCGGACGGCCCTGGGACTCGATTTCGCCGATGCAACGCCCGCGGGTAAGGTCTTCAGGATCATACAGTATATAACACAGCTGTTGCTGGTTATCGGGTTTATTAAAATCCTCTTACGCCCGGGGAAATCCGGATTCAAGCCCGAATTTTTATCCTTGGGCCTGGCCGCCGCCTGCCTCCTTCTGGCCTCTTTGATATTGCCGCGTTTCGCCGACTATTTAAATTTAACCAGGCTGTATCACATTGCGCTGATGACGCTGTCTCCTTTCTGTATACTGGGCGGCGAAGCAGTCTGGCTGTGGACCGTATCCGCCTGTCGAAAATTTAGAGGGGGCACGTATAACGGTGGCGCGGGCGGCCTCAGATTTGTAACTCTGGCTGTCCTGATCCCCTATTTCCTGTTCACGTCCGGCGCCATTTACGAAGTAACCGGCCAGAGCGTGACCGATAAAGCGGACCTTCCCTATTCAATAGCCCTGAGCAGTTACCGGCTCGACCTTGCCGGCGCGTTGTATTCGAAGGATGGCGCAGCCGCGCAATGGGTCAGCCGGAACTCCGATAACATAACTGGCGTCTATGCCGATCGGCATGCTGCCAATCTGTTGCGCTTCTATGAATTCCCCGGCCCCATTCAGGAATTTACGCACGATGCAGCTGACCTGCAGATGAACAGTTACCTGTATTTAGACAGCGTCAATATCAGCAGGGGAGAGATAACCTTTGCGGTTTCAACCGGCCTCAGGCAATATGTCGCATTTGCAGATATACCCGAATTCGACCGAACTATTGAGCAGGGCGACAGGATCTACAGTAACGGCAGCGCTCAGGTGTTGTTGATACCGGACCGATGAATATCCCGGTAAAGCTCCAGCAGTTTCTTTTTCTCGCTCTCCCAATTATAGGTAGATAAAGCTGCCGATAGTGCCTTTCTACCCATCCTCTCCCTCAATTGTGGATCATCCCGCAATTTGATCATGGCTTGCCGGAGAGCCTCCTCATTGTATTCAACGGCCAGACCGATGCCTTCCGCTTCTGTAAATTCGCCCGAGTATATCCCCCGCGTGCAGATTATCGGCCTGCCGCAGGCCATGGATTCAAAAATTTTATTCGGCATGCCGATCCTGTTATTGGGATTGTCCGGATCGAACATGCAGAAGATAACGTCAGCTTCCGCCGACATAGGCAACACCCTATCCACAGGGACTCGACCCACAAACGAGATATTAGGAATTGCACTGCAGGCTTGACTGATCGATGCCACGTAACCCGTTTCGCCGATACCCCCGATGATACAAAATACGTCCTGTAAATCTTTCACGGCACTGATAAGCTGCGGCAACGCTCGCGCTTTATGTAATGTACCGATATACAGCACGGTGAACATGCCGCCGTTGTCCGGCGGTCGATACTCGGTGATCTGCAGCGGCTTACAGTTCATGAGTACTACTATCGGCCTTTTGGTTATCTTCCGCAGACAGGACCGCATTATTTCGCTGACCGCGATGATAACATCCGCTTTTGCCACCCAGCGTTTCTCCAGCCATTCGAACGCGCGCGCTATCCAGCGAGGGAAAGACGACTGCATCATATAGCCATACATATCGCGGGCATCGTAGATCAAAGGCAGGCCCAGTTTCCGCTTGAGTCTTATCCCGGCCGCCAGACTATCGAGGAAATGGCAATGAACGGCATTGAAGGGGGCCTTTTTATGCAGAGACAGCGCCTCCCGATAGGCCTGCTGCTGCCATAGCAGCAGGTGAAATGCATGCCAGGGAGGTACGCCCAGCCCGCACTGTGGCGGCAGCGATATCCTGAGGCGAATAATATCGATTCCTTCTTGCGACTCTCTGAGGGGTAGCTGTCCGTACCTGTCCCAGGCAATAACGCTCACCCGATGCCCAGCTTCATTCAACGCACGGGCTTCGTTATATAGCCGGGGGTCTGTGGTAGCAGTGCTGGATACCAGCATTAATATGTGCATATGATTTCAACCACTAAATGCTGATCGATGCAGTCATCCTCAGGGGAACATCTTCCTTAACCAGAGCTCAAGGTTCAGCGGTTTCCAGAGTGCTGAAAGTTCAGCGGCCCTTCCTTTATCGAGCTGTTTATCCAGATTATCCAGTATTTTTCTATTATTCAGATAACAAGATGCCTTGAAATCTTTGCCGGCAAATACCTCCCTGATGTTGTCCCGGTTCTGCCTCATCCAGGCGGCCTCGGGAGTGGGAAATCCCAGTTTGTCACTGCGCCACCTGATCTTCTCGGGCAAAAGCCCCTCCGTGCTGATCCTGAGAAGGTACTTGGTCCAGCCGTCGTGGATTTTATAGCAGGCCGGCAGGGAAAAAACTAACTCCACCAACCGGTAATCTATAAAGGGTGTTCGTGTTTCCACCGAGAACGCCATGGAGTTCTTATCCTCGTACCTGAGCAATTCTTTGAGGCCGTATTCCGTCTCGCTTTTCCAGAGAGCCGTCTGTAGATTGGTCTCCACCTTTGACCCTTCTTCCACTCCGTATTTTGTCAGGAAAGCATTATTTATCAGGCCTGTATTCTGTATGTTCAGTATGCTTCCCTTGATTACGCCGGTAAGCAACCGGGCTCGCACGCCGTTCGGCAGTGCGTTATACAAAGGCAGCAGAAAAGAGAGCGATGAGAATACGGGATTCTGAGTTATTCTGCGAATTGAATTGAACTCCTGCCGATACTCTCGCAGGCGCCCCGCAAACAATAGTTGCGCGAGGAAGGCATTGAAATAGGTATGGTATCCGGCAAGCATTTCATCTGCGCCCTGGCCATCCAGCAGCACCGGCACGCGGTTTTCTTTCGCCAGGCGCATCACATTCCACTGAGCGTATATACTGGTTGAGCCGAACGGCTCTTCCTGGTGCCAGATCAGGTCGTCTATCTCCTGCCAGAACCTGTCGCCGGAAGGAAAAACGTAATGCGCATCAACGTCAGTCGCCCTGATAATCTCCTGAATGAACTGCCGTTCATCACAGGCCTCGAGCTTGTAGCAGGCGCTCAGGGTTTTCTGCCGCTCGCCGATAACTTTACGGCTATAGCCGTCGCTCTGAAGCAAACCGTTGATCGTACACACGATCGCCGATGAGTCCAATCCTCCGGATAGGCAGGAACCTACGGGAACATCGCTGCGCAGCCTTATCCTTACGGCATCCCTGAATATCTCATTGAACCGGTCAGCATAGTCCAGCAGGGCCTTTTGGTCGAAATTGCCCGGCTCTATGGAATAGGCCAGGCTGTAATATCGATTTACCTGTAATCCTTTGTCACTTAACGTGATCTGATGTCCGGGCTCAAGCTGTTTGATATTGCAGAAGAAGGTGTCCTGCTTGCCCTCGCTTCGGCCAAGAACCAGATAGCTGTAAATAGCCGGGTCGTTAGGACTGGTTTTAATAAAAGGAACTTGCAGGAGGGCCTTTATCTCCGAGGCAAAAACGAAAGAGGTACTATTCCAATAATAGTAAAAAGGTTTGACGCCGAATCTATCCCGGCTGCAAAAAAGCTCGCGCTTGCGGCTGTCCCAGAGGGCGAAAGCCCACATCCCATTGAATTTACTCAGGCAATCATGGCCCCACTCTTCGTAAGCCTGCAGAACAACCTCTGTGTCGCTCTGGGTGACGAAGGTACGCCCCCTGCTCTTAAGCTCCTCCCGCAACTCAAAGTGATTGTATATCTCTCCGTTATAGACGATCCAGAGCCTGCCGTTTGAGTTGCACATAGGCTGATGGCCCGCCGGAGAGAGATCGACGATGGAAAGCCGTCTGTAGCCGAAAGCCAGGTTGAAGTTTGCAGCTCCTGAATTAATGGATTGGATCTCCCGCTCGGGTGAATATAAATATTTGCTCGATAGCACTGCTTCTGGTGTGTCTTTACCGCCGGCAGTAAGAAATGCGCCGTCAGCAGTTTGGATAAATACGTAACCCTCGTCATCCGGCCCGCGGTGCTCAAGGACCTGAGTCGCCCTCTGCAGAGTGACGCTGCTGACTATTTGCCCGTCAATATTATAAATTCCAGTTATGCCACACATACTGTCTATGAATTGGTTGAAGTTAAACTCTCAAAAAATACATGCCTTATCCATAGTATCAAGCTTTGATCCAGTCTGGTCAGTGACGAGCAACAGCTTTGTTCGACCCTGGTGCAGTATAAGTACGCATTTTATTCTTGTGCCTGGCGATAGTGGAGTCGATTAGTTCCATGTTATCTCTTGTCCAAATAATAGTTGCTATTAAGCCGTTCTTCAGGACGGTAGCAGCTCTAAAACCAAGCACCCTCTCAGATTTAATGGTGCTGCCAAAGCGCCTCCCTGAAGAATCCCATGACCTTTTAGGCAGATGGGTAAAACCTGACTGGTTGTCGGTTAGATCGTTAATCATATAAGCCAGTTCCGATATAGTAGTTTCCGTGCCACTGGCAAGGTTATAGACGTCACCGGGCTTGCCTTTTATCGCACAGGCAATTAAACCTCGACATATATCTTCGACAAAAATGAAATCCCTGCTATCCACACCTGCGTTTTCCAGAGGAAGCGCTTCTCCCTTTAAAGCTTTATATATAAAGATGGGAATAACATTGCGCCATACTGTTGCCGGTGTGCCGCGCCATTTCCCCGCACCCAATATCTCTCCCGGACCATATACATTTTGAAACCTGGCGCGTACAGTCGGCATACCATGCTGTTTATAATAATAGACTGAATAGAACTCCCCGATGATTTTAGAGATCGAATACGGGCTATCCTGGTTTATCTCGATTGGACTCTTCTCTGTGGTAGCTACAGCGTGTCCGCTGGTCTTCTTTGCCACAGAGCATCCCGCCGAAGCGTAAACTATCTTCTTAACTTTACTGAAGCTTTTCACCTTATCGTACAACTTGAGTGTCGTAATTGTATTGTTTTCATGATCAGCCAGCGGATTAGCGATCGAGTTCTGGTTGCCATGGTATGTGGCCATGTGAAATATGAAATCGAACTCATCTTCTAACCGGGATAGTATTGCTTCATCAGCTATGGAGCCTTCGATAAAGCAAACACGCGGATCATCAGGCAAATTCGCCCGCTCCGCTGAAAGCAGATTATCGATCACCGTCACAGAAACCTTCGGTGCTGTGTTCAGTAACAATTTTACAAGGTTGCTTCCCACAAAACCCGCCCCGCCAACTACCAGCACCCTGGCATTGCCTAAATCGTTGCACAATCTGTCGGTCACTTTTTCTTCTCAACCGGCCTCAAGTGGGTAAAGGTTTCGGTTATACCATGTTTCTTATACCACTCGATCGCCTTTTGTACTCCCTCTTCCAGAGGTGTTGAAGCTTTAAACTGGAAGTCTTTAATCGTCATAGAGGGATCTATAAGAATAGTATAGACATCATCAGGCCCACGCTGCCTCACCTCTACTTCCTTGTCAAGCTTGATGCCCAATGCCTTTACTGCCAGATCAAACAGCTCTTTTATAGAGCAATCTGATCCCGTCGATATATTGTAGTAGCCTCTTTTACCCATGCCTTTCAAAGCACGTATCACCACCTCAGCGATATCGTCTATATATGTGAAATCACGACGAGTGTCCATCACAAAGCAGGGCTTTCCGGTTGTCAGGCGCTGGTAGAAGGTCGGCAGTGGTCCGGTTATATTTCGCGGGCCATATCCGTTGGCTAAACGGAATGAAATAAAGTCGAGCCCGCTTAACTCAATATACTGCTCACCGGCGGTTTTACTTATGGCATAACTGCTGCCTCCAGAGTAACCTCCGGAAAAAAAAGGGTGTTTCAGAGTAACAGGTTGCTCCAGGGGATTCATACCATAGCATAGTGAAGTTTGAAAATAGATGAGCCTTTTAATCTTTATCTCCCGTGAGGCATGCACGATGTTGATCGTTCCCACTATATTCGTCATCGCATCTTCTATCCAGGCATTAGGATCTTTATAAGAGGCGGCCGCGTGTACCACCTGTTCCGGTTTAAACTCCGCAAACAGCTTATCAACCAGTTTTGCATCGACGATGCTCCCTTCCACTATGCTCAATTTCTGCCGGGGAGTCAGATTATCTCGTCGTCCGGTTGAATAGTTATCTATTATCAATAATTCATGGCCCTCGGATAATAACCTGTCCGCAAGGTGCGAACCGATAAATCCGGCACCCCCGGTGATTAAAATTCTCATTTTTTGCTCTCCTCTATCTGAATCTTATGATCAAAAATAGTCCGCATCTTTTTTGCAATACAAAACCGCGGATACGCGGAGGTTATATAAGATGATCAGGATCATAGGGCATCCTTCACAATGCCCTACGTGTTGTATTTACATTAACTGATGCATCTGTAATCCTTTTTCTCTCGCTTGCCGGCAGTTCCTCCAATTTCTTTGCTGCTTGTGTCATCCATATCTTATGGGGAAAAACGAACTGACCAAAACAGAGTTAATCATCAAAGGGAAAAACACTCACCGGGATTTTCTCCCTTCTATATTTGCCATATCGCGATAATAACCGGCCCTGTCATGGAATTCCTGTTGCCATATCTCCAGGCACAGAAGTCCCCACAGTTTGCGGCTAAACTTACTCTCGTTATCAATCAAAGAGCCAACATCAAATTTCGGGTTTAAGTATTCTCTTTGCCTCGCCTTCATACTGGAAAAAATATCGGCCAGTAACTCTTTTAATTCACCCTTCATCCATTCACTCAGTGGCACAGGGAAACCCATCTTGTCCTTTCTATTGAGTATGCTTGCAGGTAATACGTCACTAAATGCAGTTTTTAAAAGATGCTTGAGGTTGCCATTTTCAAACTTCACATTAGACGGCACCGTGGCTGCAAACTCAATCAGGGGATGGTCCAGTATAGGTACCCTGGATTCCAATCCGTGCGCCATGCTCATCCGGTCCTCCACATGCAACAGAGCGGGCAACAGAGTCTTGAAATCGAAGTGAGTCATACTGTCGAAATAGGATTCCTTCTGGACGTTCTTGCCCCAGAATATGTTCTTGAATACCTCGAAGGCAGAATAAGGTTCCAGAATTTCCCAGTTAATCTCCTCCCTCAAGGTATTGGCCCTGTTGATTAAACGGAAATATCGCCTATCCCTTGAATCAAATAGGCCATCACTCCAGAATTCCTTCATCAGCGGTTCATAGCCCTTCAATATTCGCAAATTCGGAATTATTGATTCGTATGTGACGATGTAATTGCCATTGTGCAACGTTCCGTTGATGGCGCCGCTAATGCATTGCTCAAAATACGCCAGAAGATAACGTGCATAGCCACCAAACACCTCATCCCCCCCCTGGCCGCCTAAGGCGACTTTCAAATTATCCCCTGCCACTGCAGATACCATATACTGCGGGAAGGAGCCAGGGCCGGCGACCGGATAGTCGAGGTGATAGATGACTTTTCTGATATTGTCGATGAAATCTCTACTGCTGATATCAATCTCAAAAAGAGTGAAGCCGTTCTTCTCCGCTATCTCGCGGGCATATTCTGACTCGTCGTACTCACTGCCTATATCGAACCGTCCATTGAAGACTTTGAACTCCTTCCCCTTTTGGTGTTTACTGGCCAGTGTCGCCACCAGGCTGGAATCCAAACCGCCGCTCAAATAGGCGCCTACCGGAACATCGCTTCTAAGATGGAACCGCACCGATTCCTCAAGAAGTTCTTTTACCCTGTTCTGAAAATACCGGTCCGTATGAGTCCAGTCCAGATCATAGTTGACCTCCCAATATCGTCTTGATTGGATTTTACCTGTTCCGATCAAGATAACATGGGCCGGCGGCAGGGATTTCACATTATTAAATAAAGTCTTGTCGCCCATACATAACTGGAATACAAGGTAGTCCTTCAAACCATCGAGGTCTGTCGATATCGCCGGCAGAAAGGGAAGTAGTGCCTTCACTTCAGTAGCAAAATAGAAAATATTATTAAGTATCGTGTAATAAAAAGGTTTAATACCAAAACGGTCGCGAGCGCAAAATAATTGCCTTTTTTTCTCATCCCAGATAGCAAATGAGAACATACCGCGCAGGTGATTAACACAGTCAGCGCCCCATTTTTCATAGGCCGCTAAAATAACCTCGGTGTCCGAGTTCGTCCTGAAAGCGTAAGCTCCCCTGAGCTCATCCCGTAACTCAATGTAATTGTAAATCTCGCCGTTACAGCAGATCGTATTACCGGAAGCGTCTGTTAGAGGCTGATTGCCGCTGACTAAATCAATTATGGCAAGGCGCCTGTGCCCGAACCCAAGAGAACCGCTTGAATGCACCCAGACATTATCGCCATCAGGCCCCCTATGAGCTTGTAGATGGTTCATGACACGCAAATCATGCTCGAGGCCAGGGTAATCCTCCAATTTTGTATTGAATATACCGGCTATGCCACACATACTTAATCTATCCTCAGGGCTAACATACCCTGTATTCCCCACCTATCCCAGCATATTTGTTTCATACTTAGGGCAACCCTTCTCATGGTACTCCAATCTGCTCAAGAAGTCTCTATATTCTGCATTCTGCATTCCATCATTCAAAGCCTCTTTTAGGAAGCCCGCAACCAGTAGAAATCCAGAATCTTATCCAACAATGAATACTCCCTGAGTAACCATTCATAATATTTCTTGAATTCCCATCGCGTTGTAAAATTTATTGTATAAACGGACCGCATAGTCGATAGTTATTATTCTCCCCTTAGCTTATCATGATAGGTGATAGGTCCTCATTAAACCGATAATACACTGATGCGACCCTGCAATTTCTTTGTTATCTTTCTTGATGTAGCTTCAAGGTTCTTGTAATAACCATGGCGCCTCACCTTGAGCAACATCCGATAACCGATGTATCGTACCCTGTCTATACTGAAAAAAGCAGCAGGCGCAAAAATAAATGGAAACCTACCGCGTAATTTCAGTATCTTCAAGTAATAAGCCTCCCGAGGACTGATCTCGGAAACCGGCTGATACACGCTTTTCACATGATTCATAACCGACTCGACAAAACGTCGGTAAGTGAAAAGTCCGGATCCAACTATGTCCCGATACGCATTCGCGGCAATTTGTTCACAATACTGCACATCTTTTATTTGATCCATAACATCCTTGATATTGCTCCAGTCCTGCTTGATCTCTATGTAATGCACCCCGGGCTTCATTATTCCTCCATAATTTCCCGCTATTAAAGCCTGGCAAGTCCGCGTCATACATGCATCAAAAATACGTGGTGATGGCACATAAAGATTTAGGTTCCCATCCTGACCAGGGAAACAGGCTGCTTCCACCTCCTCAAAATCAGCACCCGGGTGCTCTTTAACATATCGATCCACCTTCTCTTTTATACTACCGTCCGGGTCATGCAAACTGGCGCCACCCTCACAACCTAAGACCACACGGCATTTGCTTAGAAATCTGTACCAGTCAAAGCCATAAAAGATGTCTTTATAGTCGTTGGATAAATCAAGTTTGAGATTATGTTTAAATGGAGTATTCAGAAACCTTTCTGTAAGTTGCCATTTCATAAGTCCGGCCTTTCCAAGCCAGTAGGGCGGGCTGGAACCTCTATAGCCGACATCAATCGGTCTTGATATATGGCTAATATTTACCTGTAATCTTTCAAGCTTTGCTAAAGTTAGCTCATCTATATATCCGGCCAAAACAGTAAAATAATGCTCCAGCCCGGATTTACTCCTTGGAAAAACTGTTTGCCACTCTGCTTCGGGGGTTAATGTAAAAACGGTTTTGATGCCTAAATCGTAAAAGAACTCGTTCATCCTATCAGTGCATCTATATTCATCCTGCGGAATAGCTACTTTATATCCTTTCAGTTGCTTTAATAAACTGTATTTCGTATTCATTTCATGCCGACTCAATTTACTGAAACGCACATTCGGGTCGAAAAAGTAATAATGGTAGACGATGAGGTCAAAGTTGATTCTGTTTATATACTCAGGTATACCATAAGCTGTATTTAAATAGTAACATTCTTCTTTTGAATATCTCCTGAACGAATAAAGGTGCTGATTGAATGTTACTCTATCCCCCGTATTGGCGGCATGGTATATGATTAGAATTCTCATTCAGCTTAAGAGGCTACCCATCAGTCAATGGGTTACCTCTCCCGTTATTGCCATAGTTGGCCTTTTTTTTACCACAATATTGATTACATATGGGTGGTAGAGTTTTCTTACGAAATATTCATAAGCTTTCTTGCTAATAAATTTGGCAGGATAAATTATACTGCTAAATAAAATATCTCCACGTAATGGTAGGGAATATTTAAAGAAAGGCCGTATTGCCCTGTATACTGCTTTTTTATATTCGATGACTTCGCACTGAAAAACGTTTTCAAACAAAAGTCTTAATGAATGCTCGTCGAAGCTTCTTAAATGTGAAAATTTATAAGGACACACAGAACGCACATACGAATCCAAATTCTCTCGATAAGGAACCCTTGCAATTAGCATGCCGTTTTCTTTTAATACAGAAAAGAGTTTATTGCAGGCAAGATTTAAATCCAGAACATGTTCTAATACATCTGTGCAAATAACCAAATCGAACGCATTTTCCTGGTACGGCATATCCTCAATAGCTGATAAACAGACGTTAGTTCCCTTGCTTTTAGAAATTTTCAGGTAGCCCATGCTGATATCCATGCCGTATTTTTCGAAAGATGTTGGTAATAGAGCTAACAAGCGTCCCATTCCAACACCCGCGTCCAATACTTTGATGCTGCTTGTCTGCGTAAAGTATTTAAGAATCAAATCTCTCGTTGATTTCTCCGACTCAAGCCAGAGATCTTCGGATATGAATGGATTAATTCCTGTTTTCTCCGTTGCTGCTATATGATCAACAGATATTTTTTCATAGTTCTCGATATATTCATTATTCTCAGAGAATATTGGAATCCCATCAATAAACTTGATGGGTTGGGTTTTATAGATTCCGTTCAAGCGGTCATTCATTCTTGAACCTCTATTTCCTATCGTTATTACTCGCCCGGTTTTTTATCATCTTGTCTCTCTTGCACCTTGCTCTGCTCATGATCAGGCAATTGTTTTGACTCGATAGCAAATTCTTTCATCCAAACTCTAAGATTTAAGCCAGCCAATATCTCCCGTACCAATCTCACCTCTTCCCTTGAAAACGTCCTTAGCAGGAATAGTGCTATTGCATATATTATCACTCCTGCAATTGTGGATAGAACGATGCTTAAGGCACCGCTGATATTGATGAAACTCAGGAACAAAGCCATCAAAAGAGTAGCCAGCACCACTTTTGCCAGGAACTTGAAGTCGATTTTATAGTTTAATAAATGCATCGCCCAGATGGACACGATACCGGCGATAATGATGTAGGAGCTCAGAGACGCAATGGCCGCTCCAATTATACCAATCCTGGGTATTAGTATCATATTTATGCCGACATTGGCAGCAGCAGCTACTAAAATTATTAAGGGCAACCACCTTGTTTTCCCTGCCACGAAGATTATGTACATATTAATCATATATATGCCCTGTAATATTATTCCTGCGGATATCACCAACACCAGGGCCCCTCCGACTAGGTATTCAGGGGTGGTTAGTATGACGAGTACGGGCTGACATAGGATAAACAATCCGGCTGAGCCGGGGATAGCCAGCAGCAAAAATAGCTTTTTGCTGTATTCAGTGTAGCTTCTCACCCTCGACATTTCGTTTCTGTCCCAGAATTTTGCCAATATGGGGAAGAGAATAACAGAGATGGGCGTATAGAAAAATTGCATTATATTAGCCAGATTGTAATATACGTTGTAGATTGCTACTTGTGACAAATCGGTAAAATGAGCTATAAAATACCGATCGCTGGACGTGATTACCCAGAATAGCAGAACATTCGGTACCAGTGGCACGCTGAATTCCAGGAATGTTTTTGCTTGCTTAAAATACGGCGTGGGGAAGCCTATTTCTCTGCTTATCACAGCAAGGATCGCCACGGTGAAAAGAGCTTCTATACTGATTAAACAGACAATAATCCAGGCCAGGTTATACTCTGCTATCGCCAACGTAATTATTAATACTACCGTTATGACAGAGATCGCAACCTGAATAGCCGATAACATCTTTATTTTTCCTCTGGCTATCATGTATGAGGAGGAGAGGAAAAACAGAGCTCGTACAAAGGCCCAAAGGAAAGTCATATAGACAAATGGAAGGTACTGTGAACTATTATAGATAAGAACCGAGAGATCTTGCCCCAGTAATATCGGGATAGGCAGGGATAAAAATGTGAATGCAACAACTGTCCAAAGCATGGAGCCAAAGGCCCGGCGTCTTTTTTCCCTGGCCTCTTCTCCTGCTAAAAATCTTTGTATAGCAGTCCCAAGACCAAGGGCGAAGATGGTAGTCAGCAAAGCCATAGTTATATTGGTCTGGGTCCATACTCCATAAACCTCTGACGTATAGGATTTAGTAAAAGCAGGTAAGATTAAGATCCCAAGCAGAGAGGTAAGTACTTGCGATAAAGCTACCCAAACAATATCGCTACCGAATTTTTGTGCTTCTGTCGATGCTCGGTAACTCACTTCTAAATCTTCTTTTTATACTTTTATTTATGGAAGTATTCAAGACTTCGATTTCATATATTCATATTGTAACGTTTTACCAACCTGACAGGTATGTAATTAGGCTGCCCTTTATTTTAATCAAAATATGCACTGGAAATGGCCATCTGGACGATAATTAATATATCTGATAAGGAAAGAATATTGTGACGATTGGCAGCAGCCACCGGTAATTTTCCCGCCATCAATGTTTGCCAACTTCAACAAAGGCAACCAGCGTTGAGCCAAACAGGAGTCGATACACACATCTCATTCTATTATATGTAGTTTTCTCCAGCCAGTTTAGCAACCTCGTTTTAATAGAAAATCCCTTCTGATTTTTTAATCGCCCGTAGTACCTGATTTCCTCCGGCGGCTCCACCAATCTGTAGCTCAAGGGTATCAGCCCTGCACGCTGGAGAATGGACAGTGCGTCCTTTTTATTCCAGGTGTATAAATGTCCTGACCGATGACATCCTAAACCGTAAGATTTCTTCCTTCGGATAATTTCCTGTAATCTGATCATTACGCATTTTTCCAACGGTATTTTAAAAGCAATATGCTTTGCAATTCTTCTTGCTTCGTTCAACAGTAGGTCAACATCCTCAACATGCTCTAAAATGTCGCACAATATTACAAGGTCAATCGACGAATCTCTGAATGGTAAATGATCAGCACTTGCGCGTATCAATAAGGCTTCTGCCATTTCGATCTTTGCTGCATTAAGCACTGAAACAGCTATGTCACAATTTATTTTTATTTCAGTGTGCACCGC
Organism: Dehalococcoidia bacterium; assembly: GCA_034429715.1. Classification (GTDB taxonomy): domain Bacteria; phylum Chloroflexota; class Dehalococcoidia; order GIF9; family UBA5629; genus CAIMUM01. The sequence goes on along the minus strand of DAOUFR010000040.1, from coordinate 9,893 downwards.
AGAGGTAATCCCTTTAAGCACTAATGCGCTGCCACCGCCAATCTCTAACACTGAACTGAATTTATCGGTTGGTATTACTTCCAACATACTTCTCACTTTCCAACCTGCATCCAGTCTCTCGCGAGCACTATCTAAATTGCAACCCAATTGCTCATAAAATTCGATTATCCGGTGGGATTCTTCGTTCCGGTTCATTATGTCACTTACTATAAAGTCTTCGTTGCATTATTATCAATCGGATATGTCAGCTCACCTGGCATTTCTTTGATCTTGATCGACTACTTTGACACCTCCAGGATCCCCAAATACTAATTGCTTATAGATCCTGTCCAGCTTGCTCCCAACGGCCTCATATCCGTATTTTTCCTTTGAATACCTCTCTATCCTTTCAGGAGAATAGCTCATGAAATTATCCAGCATGTAGTCAATAGCTTTTGTAAGCGACTCAGCATCTTGAGGCGATATTAGAAGGCCAACTTCGTTATTTACTATTTCTTGCGAGCCGCCAACATTTGTCGCAATCACCGGTTTACCGCAAGCCATAACTTCAATCAAAGTTACTCCGAAGGTCTCATGCAAACTCGGAGCGACTAAAAAATCACATGCTCTCATGAATTCTGCCACCTCGGACTTCGATACAAGTCCGGCAAATTTCACCAGGTCCCAGACTCCAAGTGTCCTCGCGAGCTCCTCATAATCCAATCTGCCGGGGCCATTCCCCACAATATCCAAGATAAAATCCTGCCGGCAATTTTTCAGGGACTTTATAGCTTGCAGTAAAAAAGGAACACCTTTGACAGGTGTCAGAAGCCCAACGAAAAGTAACTTCTTTTTACTGCTTTCCCTCCTGTTATCGGATAATTTAAAATAGAACACTTCTGTATTAACGGCATTAGGTACAACTTCGAATATATTTTTAATCCCGTAGGCTTTGATAGCCGCCTCCAGTGCACTGCTTACCGGCAGTATCATTCCTGCATTATTCATGGCAAATCGAGCTTTTGATCGGTCCAACAATGTTAATTTACGATCAAGAAAAATATCCCAGTGTTCGGTAATAACCACAGGAATCCTGAACCGCTTGCCGATGATCATCCCTGTTACACCGGCTGTGAAAACATGAGAATGAATGATATCCGGTTTCCATCCCTCCTTAACCAGCTTACGAAAAGCGGTGATAATACTCCAGTTGTATAGCAGATCGTTGACCATAGCAGCCGGAATTAAAAAAAGCTTGCTCCACAAAGTGGAATGCTTCAGTTCAAAATCGTTATTGTTTTCATTAGTTTGTTTTCCGGCATTAAGTTTTTTCCAGACGGACGCTAAAGCTCCACCATATTTCACTCGTATTGTTCTTATCCCACCTTCAACGCTTTCATTGGTCCTAAATAGTCTCCGGTTATCGGGGGAGGGATCAAGATAAGCATGAATAACAACGACATCAGCATAAAGGTGAGCTGCCCTGGCATGTTCCCTGACAAATATACCTGTTACAGGACTGTCTTCCGATGGATACCAGGCGGGCAGAAAGAGCACCTTAAGACGTTGTATGCTCATTTCTATTATCGATACTCCACCGTTGAATGGAACCTGATTTATATTTAATTAACCTCTTCACAATACCACCTGATACTTACCCTGAGCAGATTACTGTTACGATTAGCTATACATATTTGGTCATTGGTGATTGTGGCAGCTGGTTTGTTTGACGGATGTATGCATGATCGAAGCAACTCGAATTTGGTTCATTTAGGCAGCAAGCGGCTGATATTTCATACACCTGCAGGTCTTTACATCCGACTGTGCGAATCGGAGTCTGCCGTGTTACAGAATCTATATTTTTCTTATACTCAAAGATCTTAATGCTGGGTTGCGACATTGATCCAACCGTAGATTGCTGGTTCGAGCTGTAAACCGGCCTGTAGTCCTTCAACTCATCCAGTGGCACGGGACTCTCAGATGGATCTTGCCCGGCAATAATGTAATTTCTACCGCTGTTCTCCTCAATAAACCGCTGTGCAGCCTCGTACGATGAGAATACCCTGCTATCTATGACCTCTCTGTATATATTTCCGTTCTGAGCTTTAAACTCCCTGTACTGGATGACATCAGTATTAATCGGTACCACAGCTTTTCCATCGAAATTATAAAGCCTGACCACCATGCTGCGGTAATACTCGGGGAAGAAATAAATAGCAGGTACATACTGGTCATTCTGCTTCGTTAAGAACATATCGTAATAACGCGAATAATCCGAGCCGCTCAGGGTGGCCAGCGCATGGAATTTTCCATCATAGGCGGCTATCTCATTGTCTAAAATAATCAAGCGGGCGCCGTACCTGTCGATCGTCTTTTCAGCCGATGATTCATCCTGGGCGGTAAAAAAATAGGCTGATTCGAGCGCACCTGTCCCCGGGCTGGTAGCCGGAGGCCGCAGGCCTATCCTGGCAATCCAGTAGCCGTAATCCCACCAGGCCAGGATCCCGTAGGCATCCGACGGATATGTGAATCCCCCCTGCAAGCCGGGTGATTTATATAATCCATAGTAAGTGTCTGCATCGCCAAACGGCTCGGGTGTATCTGTCCGCAGCCAGTCCATGGCCTCGCACCAGGCGTTTGAGGGGGCGAAGAGAGGCCTTCTGGCCAGGTCGATGGACGGCCTCTGTCCGTCGGGCAGCGGTCCGATATTGGGGTAATACACCAGCAGCATTATCACAATCAGCACCACTGCGACGGCAAAATTGCCCTGCACGGAGGTCCGCCTCGTCTGCTGCGCCTGCCTGGCTGCATGTTTCTTCCCTCTGGCCGAAGGCCTCGGTGCGGCGACCGCTGCAACTGACTCGTTTCTCTTTCTGACCAGCGCTTCAAGCGGGATCCAGCAGAGGTAACCCGTCAGCAGCGCCACGTTGACCGCGAAATAGTAGGCGAAACGCCGCATGGAAAGGGCGGAGAGCAAAATGATAACGCTCCACACCAGCAGCAACGTCACATTCGCCTCCCCTTTCTTTATCACCTGATAGAACAACACCCCGATACATACCATGCTCAAGAAAAAGGCCAGCATATAGTTGCCCATAGCTACGGCAAACGTGAAATTGTTCTGCTGTATGAGCAGAGGCTGCATCTCCATTACGGTCGTCCCAATGGGCCAGACAAAAATGGTCGCCAGGCTGCCTGTCACCCACTGGAACATCGACGGGCTGATCACAGCCAGCAGGACCGCTCCCAGTACAGTCAGCCCTGCTATAACGATCGGATAGTAAAAACCCCTCAATCCCCTGCCGTTCATCCATCCGGAAAGAAGCGGCAATAATACAGATACCAGCAATCCTGCAGCGAGCGCTGCCGTCGTTGAAATACCGTGTATCGCTGGAATATATACAATCAGCCCCACTCCGAAAAGACAAACGCCCAGAAGGCCGAGATAGCCGGTGGGCCGGCCGTGCAAATGGTCGACCACAGCCTGAACCGCGATAAATAAAAATAGAACCAGCGCAAACAACAGGGCGCCGGCCCAGGTCAGCATATATAGACCCATAAAAATCCCGGCCAGAATGCTCAGAGTCAACATCTTGCCGATGCCGCTCCAGCCTGCTCCTGCAATCTCTCCCAATGACTTCCCATAGCCCACCCTTAAAGCCAGGAAGGCGAACAGCATGATACAGGTGGAGAAAAATACCTCGGCGATATGGTGGTCGGTATAACCCAGCAACGACCTGTTGAGGAACTCTCCCGGCATGATTGCCAGCAGACCGGCTGACATCAGGCCCAGCCACTTGCTGCCCAGCAAAAGGCCGATGAGGAACGCAGCAAGTATAGTCAGTACCGCCAGCACGGGCGGGATATACACCGATATCACGTCCACAGTATGCTGGCCGGCATTTCCCAGGCTGAGCAGCCAGATGATGCCGCCCATGAAATAGGCGAAGAAATCAGGCTGTGACCCTGTCACTACACCCCCGGGATACAGCAGATAGGGATCGAACTGCGTGAGCTGCGGGAAGTGCTTCATCAGGTTGTCCACCAGGCGCATGTAATAGTAGGCATCCACTCCCGTCATCTTCACCCAGTCCCTGACAAACACCTGGTCATACGGAAGAGCCACACGCAGCCAGAGAGCCAGCGCAATAATTACTACGAGCAGCAACAGGACGACCGCCCAGGACCCTGCCTTCTTAAGCGCCATATATTTAACCTTGCGATAGATTATAACGTTAAGCTTCAGTTTATGACAATGAATTTGAGCTGATGTATTTTGACATCGGGCGGTTAAAACTATATGCTTTAGCCAACTGAATATTTGAAGCAGGGCGCCCGCGGGTGACCGCGGGCTTAAAAGGAATGCAAACCGGCGCAATACCGGTACAGTCCCGCCTACTGTTAAAGTCAGAACGCCACCCTGCCGAAAAGCTGCCTCCGCGGAGTTAAGGAGGCGGGATTTGTTATTTATTAACAGTCCCCCTGCCCGCCGGAGCAGGGGATTTTTATTTACCGGGGGTGAATCGTGAACAATACGTGGCACAAATCCCTGACCTGTCTGGCACTGGCCGTCTTGATATGCGCATGTGCGTGCGCCGCGCCAGCTTCACTCGAGGGATTGAGAGACGACTCCGGCAATATCATAACGTCGGCGCCCCCCGCTGAGCGAATAATATCGCTGGCCCCGGCCAATACCGAGATAATTTACGCCCTGGGCCTGCAGGACAGGCTGATAGGCGTGACGGATTTCTGCAACTATCCTCCGGCAGCTAAAGACAAACCCAAAGTGGGAGGATTTAGCACGGTTGACATTGAGAAAGCTGTGGCGCTCAAGCCGGACCTGGTACTGGCAGCCGAAATCCATAACAAAAGTGTTACACCGCAGCTACAGAAAATGGGCTTCCGTGTCGTTTCGCTGCATCCTAAAACGGTGCAGGGCGTTATACAGGACATCGCGCTCACCGGCAGGCTGTGCGGCGCCGACACGGCCGCCTCAACGCTGACTGCCGATCTGCAAAAACGCGTGGACGCCGTAACTATAATCACCGGTAGCCTGGCGTCCGAGCAGTGCCCCCGGGCGCTGCTCGTCATCTGGAACGATCCCTTAATGGTGGCGGGCAAATCCACTCTTATCGACGACATCATCCGCCTGGCAGGAGGTACCAATATAGCATCGCAGCTCAACGGCTTCGCCTCCATGAACCTGGAATCGATCATCAGCGCCGACCCGCAGATCATCATCGTGCCGACCAGCATGGACGAAAAGGGAGATCCGTTGTGGGACTTCATTACCACCGACCCGCGCATGAGCAATACGTCCGCCGTTAAAAACGGCCGGGTTTACAAGATCGAGGGGGACCTGATCTACCGCCACAGCCCGCGTTGCATAACAGCCCTGGAACAAACGGCCTCCTTCCTGCACCCGGGCCTCTTCAGCAAGCCCGGGCAGTGAATGATGTCCGGGGAACAAGAATTTTACAATGGAAACGGCATTAAAAACTGAACTGGACCTGCACCACGCCAGAGCGCAACGAGGAAGGCTGCTATTGATGCTGGCTGCCCTGGTACTTGTCGGGGTGGGACTATGGGCCGTCACAGCCGGCAGCACTGCCATCCCACTTCAAGATATACTCGGCGTCCTGCAGTCAAGGATATTTGCACCGGAAAAAGCCGACGCCTATTCCGCTATCTACAACACGATTATCTGGGACATTCGACTGCCGCGCGTTATCATGGCCGGTTTCACCGGAGCCGCTCTGGCGGTGGCCGGCGCGGCCTACCAGGGTATGTTCCGCAACCCGCTGGCCGATCCTTATCTAACGGGCATCTCGCAGGGAGCTGCGCTGGGAGCTGTGGCCGGCTTTATGCTGCCGGCCGCCGTGCCGGCTGCGCTGGTGCCCGTACTGGCCTTCCTGGGCGCCCTGCTCAGCGTGGCAGCGGTCTACTCCATTGCGAGAACGGGACGCACACTGCCCGTCACCACCCTCATACTGGGCGGTGTAGCGGTGGGGGCATTTTTAGCCTCGATCACTTCCTATCTCATCATCATATCGGATGAAAAGGTACACGGCATCGTTTTCTGGCTGCTGGGCACCTTCTCCCTGGCTGACTGGTGGCGGGTGGCCGTTATGATACCCTACATTTTCGCCGGAGTGACGGTACTGCTGCTGATGGCACGTCCTCTTAATGTAATGCAGCTGGACGAGGAACAGGCCGAACAGCTGGGCATAAATGTCGAACGCACCAAGCTGATCATTTTAGCGGCAGCCACACTTACGACCGCTGCTGCCGTATGCTTCTGCGGCGCCATCGGTTTCGTTGGCATCATCATCCCCCACGCCGTGAGGATGACCTGCGGGCCGGACTACCGCCTGCTGCTGCCCATGTCACTGCTGGGAGGGGCGGCCTTTCTGATACTGGCGGACACAGCCGCCCGGACCATCATGGCCCCCACCGAGATACCTGTCGGCATCATCACTGCCATCATCGGCGCGCCCTTTTTCCTCTACCTGCTCAACCAGAAAAAAAAGGCGGTGTTTTGATGTCGGTTATATCCCTGGTCAGAGCAGGTTTCCGTTACGGCGAAAGGACCGTTCTTCACGACATTACGCTGCAGACCCGGCCCGGAGAGTTCCTGACATTAATCGGGCCGAACGGCTCCGGCAAGAGCACATTGCTCAAGGGCATCTGCGGGCTGCTGAGGCCGTTCGAAGGCTCGATCAGCCTGGACGGACGGCTGCTGGGTAGCTATAGCCGCACATATATCGCCCGCAATATCGCCTTCATGCCGCAGAGCGCTTCGCTGCCCGAGCTTTTCACCGCTATGGAGATCGTGCTGATGGGCCGCACGCCGCACCTGGGGCTGCTCAGATACGAGGGCAGCAGCGATATTCTGGCAGCTGCCAATGCCATGGAGGCCACGGAGACCGCACGGCTGGCCGGCCGCCGCATCAACCAGCTTTCCGGCGGCGAGCGTCAGCGGGTACTGATCGCCCGCTCGCTGGCGCAGGAAGCCGGCATACTGCTGCTGGATGAGCCTACGGCCAGCCTGGATATCAATTTCCAGGCCGGCATACTGGATTTCCTTAAGAAGCTCTGCCGGGACAAAGGGCTCACCATTGTCGCAGCCCTGCACGATATCAACCTGGCCTCGCAGTTCGGCGACCGCATTATCGTCCTCAAGGACGCCGCCGTATATCAAGAGGGCGGGCCGGATGACGTCATAAATAGTCGCACACTTCAGGAGGCCTTCGGCATCGGCGTCACTGTCTTTGCCCACCCGGTTAACGGACTTCCTACAGCTATGATAACGTCAGTCGCTGAAGGGGAGCGCAAATAATGGAGCTTTCAGGCCTGTATATACTGTTCATCGCCCTTCTGCTGGATGCATTGATCGGGGAGGTCTCCAATACCTGGCATCCCGTGGCCTGGCTCGGCAAGCTCATCTCCCTGGAGCTTAAATTCGAGCCGCCCGGGGGACCGCGCCGGCAACTGTCATTCGGCGCCGTCATGGTCGTGACGACCTGTATCGCAATAGCCGTTCCGCTCTGGTTCGGCCTTGCTTTCCTGCTCAGCCTCAATCCGGTCATTTACATACTTGTTTCAGCATATCTTTTCAAGAACACCTTTGCCCTGAAAGGGCTGTGGCAGGCCGTAGAAGACGTCCGGTTGTGCCTGCAATGCAACGATGCGGCGCAGGCCAGGCGGAAGGCAAGGTCGCTGGTCAGCCGTGATACCTCGGGGCTATCAGACGAACAGCTTATGTCGGCGGCCGTCGAGTCCTGCGCTGAAAACCTCTGCGACAGCTTCGTGGCGCCGCTTTTTTATTACGCCATTCTGGGCCTGCCGGGAGCCCTGATATACCGTATCGTAAATACCTTCGACGCCATGATCGGGTATCACGGACGCTGGGAATATACTGGTAAAGCCGCGGCCCGCCTGGATGACGCCCTCAATTACATCCCCGCCCGTTTGAGCGCACTGCTGATCGTAGTTGCTTCGGGCATCTGCCGGGCCGATGCCGGTGGAAGCTGGCGCATTATGCAGAAACAGCACGGGAGGACCGCCAGTCCCAACGCAGGCTGGACCATGTGCTCCATGGCCGGCTCTCTGGGCATCGAGCTTGAAAAAAGCGGCGAATACACCCTCAGCGGCGGCGGCGGCGCTCTGTCGGGCGCCGTGGTATCTCGATCACAGGCTGTGATGCTGACGTCCGCGGGCATATGGGGACTAATGATTGCCGTGGTGGAGGCGCTGGTTGGGCTTGCGCGTTAATCCCCGAATACACAGCTTGCCTCCTATCGAACACGGAGGAGCAGGCTACGCCGGGCTGAAAGAGTCAGGACTGCTGGACTTCAGCACCTGTTGCAATCCCTACGGACCGCCTAAAGAAGTCTACCGCGCACTGCGCGCAACAAATATCCATGACTATCCCGATCCGCATTCAGGTGAACTTGTGGCGTCTCTGGCCGGCAGCCTGGGAACGGCTGCCGGCAGGATCATAGCAGGCAGCGGTTCGACCGAGATCATCCGGCTGGCCGCTCTGGCCTATCTGGCGGCGGGCGATAAGGTTGTCATACCGTCTCCGACATATGGTGAATACTCGCTGGCAGCCGCGATTGCCGGATGCGTTATCGAAAAATATAAACTGCGCGAAGATCGGGACTTCCGGTTGAGCCTGGATGACTTCGCTTCCTTCGCGCAGGCTCACAATCCCAGGGCTGTTTTTCTGTGTAATCCGAACAATCCCACCGGACAGCTTCTGCCGGAAGAGGACCTGCGCAGATTTATCAAAGGCTTGCCCGATGCGCTGATTATACTGGACGAGGCCTACATGGCATTCACGGACGAATCCGCCGGCGGGCTCGATCTGATGGACGAGCCCAACGTTTTGATCGTCCGCTCCATGACCAAGGACTTCGCGCTGGCCGGCCTGAGACTGGGTTACGGTCTGGCCTCTCCCGCAATCATCAACAACCTGAAAAAAGTGCAGCCGCCCTGGAACGTAAATTCGCCGGCCCAGCAGGCGGGCATAGCGGCAACCGGATGCGGCGGCTACGTCCGGCGCTGCAACACCCGCATGCAAAGGTGCCGCGCCTACCTGACGCGCCGGTTGTCAAGAATGGGATACAGGATTGTCCCCACCGACACACATTTCTTCCTTGTCAGGGTGGGAGACGCAGCCGGTTTTAAAAACCGGCTGCTTGAGAAAGGATTCCTGGTGCGCGATTGCTCGTCCTTCGGGCTGCCGGCCTACGTGCGTATATCGCCGCACCGCATGGATGACTGCAGAAAGCTGGCGCAGGCTATTGCCGGGATGGCATGGAAGGCGACTTAACAACGATGCTGTACAATATTATCTGCGGAGGACTACATGTCGGAACAGGATTTTAAAGGTCTGGTACAGGTTTATACCGGTGACGGAAAAGGCAAGACCACCGCTGCGCTGGGACAGGCGTTGCGTGCCTGTGCTCAGGGACTGAGGGTGGTCTTCATCCAGTTTCTCAAAACACAGCCCGGGGGTGAGCATTTCTTCGCCGATAAGTACAGGCCCTTTGAGATCATGCAGTTCGGCAAGGGCGACCTTTTCAATAAGGGAGAGGATCAACTGCTGGCTGAGACGCGGCAGGCCTACGATTACGCGGTGAACGCCCTGAGCGGGGGAAAGTACGACATGGTGGTGCTGGACGAGATATTCATCGCACACTGGCGGGGCTTCCTCAGCCTGGCGCAGATCATGGACCTGATAAAAATGAAGCCGGCCAACGTGGAGCTTATACTGACTGGACGCAAGGCGCCGCAGGAGGTGGTCAAGAAGGCCGACCTGGTGACCGAGATGCTTATGATCAAGCATCCTTTTTCGGAAGGCGTTCATCAACGCAAAGGAATCGAGTATTAAATGGTAAGCATAATGT
>DAOUFR010000039.1:0-3289 GCA_034429715.1 Dehalococcoidia bacterium | reverse complement strand
GCAGCCAATATCCAGGAAGCAGACTGCTCGATGAACGGCAGGGTCTGCCAGGATATGAGAGTACAGGCCGTCGGAGCAGCGGGTGATGTCAATGAGGCATATTATCTCAGCGAACTCGGATACTTCGGGCACCACTAGCTGCAGCATGTTGGCGGCTCCTCTGAAAAACTTCTCATTGAATCTGGATTCCGGATCGGACGGATAGACCGGCAGGTACATGATACCGGATTCCACCAGGTCCTGGAAAAAGTGCGTCCCGTAGGAGACCTCGGGCACGTGGCCCTTTTCCTCGCGCGCCATCTCGACCAGGACCGAGGCGTTGTCGATATCGGCATAGCCCACGTTCACGCCAAGATCTATATTGCTGCTGCCCCACCTGCCGGGTCCCATCATGATTGTCCTGCCCTCAATGACGTCCGGGTGGCGGTTGATCTTGCCCACGGCGCGGCCCAGCGATTTCTTGGTGTTGAGGGAGTCGATGGCCGCATATTTTTCAGGGTCTATAAATAGTATGTAGCGGATATTGTGGACCGCTCCGCCGCTGATGAAGCGGTTGGAGGTGAACAGTATCCTGTCGTCCGGGATGTTGTCAGGGAACTCGACGTGTCCGGCGGTGCCGGGCAGCCGCAGCGAGCGACACTGCAGCAGGTTGATCCTGACCTGACCGTCCGGGTCCACACGCGCCGTAAACTCGGTGTCGACCGGTTGTCCGTAGGCCTTCTCCAGCCTCTCCAGCATGGAGTCCATGGTCTTGACGAAGGTAGTGCGGTTGATGAAATTGTTGAAGGTCAGGACTATGTCGTCGGCCCGGCCGCGCGGGAAGTTGCCCACCGGTTCTTTAACGAAGCCGTCCTCAACCAGTGATGCGATCAGATTGAGGCCGGGGTAATCGCAGTCGGCCAGTAACTCGTTTACAGGGACCGACTCGAAGGTATTGCCGGCTATATTGAGCACGTCGGCCGTGTGCTGCGAATACTTGATGATCTTGCTGCCTGCTTCCGGCCTCAGTTGCGGGTGGCTGACCGCCACGATGCGGGTATAGTCGCCGCCTACGCGGTTTACCGCGTGCGTGCCCAGCCCGAAGACCAGCCGGATCATGCCCCTGTTGGGATCGATCCTGTTGGACCAGGCGTAGAGGTTGCGTGAGAAGGCCACACCGGCCAGCGGTGGGAAGAAATACTGCTTGTAGGGCATGCCGGAGACGCGCTGCACCAGTATGGCCATCTGCTCGTCGTTTTCCCCCAGGCCCTGCTTGTGCCGGTAGGATAGCGCGTCGGGATTGATGGCGCTGGCATAGACCAGCTTCACGGCCTGCAGGAAGGCCTGCATGCGCTGTTCGTGATTGCCCTGGTTGGCGCAAAACTCGCTGCGGTATTTGCCGGCGAAGGCGTTGCCGAACCTGTCCTCCAGCAGGCTGCTGGAGCGCACGATGATGGGCGCCTGGCCGAAGTAGTCCAGCATGTCGCTGAACTGGTCCATGATGTCTGCCGGGAACTCCCCCTCTAAAAAGCGGCGTTCCACGTCCTCGAACTCCTCGTGGGACATCTGCGAATCGCGGGTGAGCTGCATGCGCAGCTGGAAGAGGTTGTTCTTGACCAGGAAGGTGAAGAAGACGTCCGAGCCGATGAAAAAGGAATCGTGCGCCTCAAGCACCTGCGAGAAGTCTATATCCTTATCACCGGAGAGCAGGATGCGCCGCGAGAGCAGCATGCCGGCCGCCTTGCCGCCGATGCGCCCGGTGCCGATCAGCCTGTTTCGCACGGCGACCAGGTCATCGATGGTGAAGTGCTGACCCGCCAGCCTGTTGAACGAGGGATGGTCGCCGATCATCATGCGGATCAGCTCCTGCTTGAGCGATGCGATCTCGGGTGAATAGCCCTCCTTCTCCCGGGCGCCGGCCCTGTGCTGGAGCAACCGGTCGTAGACCACCTCCCAGGGCGCCATGGACGCGATCGATGATGTCAGAGGATGTTTGAGCGCGCTGGAGGATACGGCGGCCGCATCGTCGCTGATGGAAACCGGCGTCCAGCCGCCTTCCGATACACGGTGAGGCAGGAACATGCGCGAGGAGTAGCGGTCCCAGACTTTGATGGGGTGTATGTACATGGCGCCCCGCGCATGGTAAACGTCGATCAATATCTGTGTCGTGTCGCGAATGCGCGCCACCGCCGTGTGCAGGTGCTTGCCGCGTGTCAGCGCGAAGTATGCGATAGGGCCGAGCTCGAAGATGTACGGGCAGGTGACCATGAAAAAGTTGGCCAGCAGCTCGTCTGTGGCCCATGTCCCTACCAGCGAAGAGAGGTTGTCGAAGATGATGCGGGCGTCCCTGCTGCAGCACCTGATGGTGTTGTGCACTTCGCCCGAGAAGTAGTCGAATCCCGGGGCGGGGTCGATGTTCACCACGCTGACGCCCTCGATATCGGTCAGTATAGGCGGGTGCGAGCCGAACCTGAAGTAGATGCACTCGTGGTTCCCGGCCACCGCCTCGCGCGCAAACCTCTCTGCAAAAAAAGAATAGTCCTGCAGGTCATCGATCTGCCAGACGATGTTGTCGCCCGCCAGCAACCCCTGCAGCAGGTCGTCAAGGTCGGCTATGCCGGTGCTTATTTTCAAATCGTCTTAACCCCGCGCACGCGGCGCCAGATAAATATACCTGATTGGGGCTACACCTACAAAGTGAATGTGCAATTTGGCTGTACCCCGGATGGTGATTAGAATAAAGTTGAGAATTATTTCGAGGTGAGCTGATTATGGTTACCAAGAATCCTGAGAGAAGGTTCCAGTTTCTGGAGGCCGATGAATTTGAATTAGGCGAAGGTACAGGTTCTCCCGTGGGAGTCCTGGAGAGGAGCGATTTTCTGGATGCTTATTCAGAGGCGGTTGCGGGGGTGGTTGAACGTGTTTCACCCATGGTCGTGCACATGAGTGTCAAGCAGAAGGTGCGCGACCGCGGTGGGTCGTATCGCAACGTTGACGGTGGGGGCAGCGGGGTCATCATTGCCCCTGACGGCTACATAGTAACCAACTGCCATGTCATCGAGGATGCCTCCGAGATGGAAGTGGTAACTTACGAAGGCTCGCACTGCAGTGCGAGCCTGGTTGGAAAGGATGCGTCGACTGACCTGGCTTTAGTCAGGATCGGCGCCTCCAGTCTGCCCGCCATTGGCCTGGGAGACTCGGGCAAGCTGCGCCCCGGCCAGGTTGCAATTGCCCTCGGCAGCCCGCTGGGCTTTCAGAGGACGGTCACGGCAGGCGTTATCAGTGCGCTGGGACGCTCCATGCGCAGCAA
>DAOUFR010000038.1:0-8308 GCA_034429715.1 Dehalococcoidia bacterium | reverse complement strand
GTCTCAAGAACCTTGGCCTTTATCTTGGATGCGTCCAGCGCCACTGCGAAGGCGGCTACCTCACCGGCGCGGCCTGCGTCAGGGGCCAGCGGGGTCCCTGCCTTGACTCTGAGAGTGGCTATTTGAGGAATAGCATCTGACGTGAAGATGGCCTTGGCGTTGCCGCCGTATACCGGGCGGGTGCACTGCAGTTTGCCGCCGTCAATGGCCAGCTCCAGACAGTCCATAACCGCGCTCACACCCAGTTTGAAGGCCAGTCTGGGGGCCAGGTCTCGACCGTTGGCGGTCTGTCCCATGATAATGACCTTGGGAGCCAGCTCGGCCACGGCTTTCTCCATGACCTGCATATATGTGGAGTTCTCGTAATCTTTTAGCTGCGCGTCATCGGCCAGATAGACCTTGTCCGCGCCTGCGGCCACGGCCGCTTTCCCTGTGTCGCCCAGGCCTGCGCCTATAATAATGCAATTCAGGGGCTCTTTGAGCTCATCGGCAAGTTTCCTGCCGGCGCCCAGTATTTCAGCAGTGATCGGGAGAAGTTTGCCTTCAGCGGCTTCACCGACGACCAGTATTCCTTTATTATCAGCCATTGTATCCTCCTATTAATTATCCTGTCAGTAGCGTTAGATAACCTTGGCTTCGCGCAGTTTGGTGGCGAGCAAGGCTGCCGCCTCCGCCGGTGAATCGGCGCTGACGATATCACATTTGCCTTCTTTTACCGGCTGGAAGAGCTTGACGATCTTGGATTTCCTGGCTGCGGCGCCGACCTTGCCGGCATCCACGCCGATATCCGCAGGCTTCCATACAACGGGCTGTTTTTTGCTGGCGGCCATAATGCCCTTCAGCGTGGCATAGCGCGCTTCACCAAGCTCGTTGCTGACAGTGATGAGCGCGGGGCCCTGAACTTCCAGCACCTGGAAACCGTCTGCAACCACGCGTTCCACCTTTACTTTACCACCATCGAGAACCTCAACTTTCTTGGCTACCGTAACACTGGGTATACCCAGCAGCTCGGCCAATCCTGAGCCGACCTGTCCGTCGTCCCATTCGGATTCCTGCCTGCCGCAGAAGATCAGGTCGAAAGCTCCGACCTTTTTAACGGCGGCGGCCAGCGCCGAGGCAACTGAGAAGCTGTCTCCGCCTTCGAAAGCAGCGTCTTCAAGCAGTATCAGCTCGTCGGCGCCCATGGAAAGCGGCTTTTTAACCACATCGCGCACCAGATTGTTGCCAAGGCTAATAATAGTCACCTTATGGGCAGCCTTGTCCTTGTCCTTGATGCGCAGGGCAGCCTCGACAGCCTGCTCGTCATACGGATTTACAACCGGCTTGACCTCAGGCGGCTGGACCATCCTGTTGTTGGCAGCATCCAGTTTGAAGGTGGCTGGAGCTGCTTCGGGATCGAGTACCTGTTTACAGCAGACGATCATGTTCATGGTAGCTAATCACCCCTAAATACGATATTTGGCTAAAGAATTTAACCAATCGGAAAGTTTACCTTAACCTTATATAGATGTCAAAAACCTGTTATGAGGGTCATACACATTCGAAAATGCTGCCGGCATCGCGGATTCCGAGATCAATGCCCATGTGGTCAATCTACCTTGGTGATTTTCATACACCTGTTTACGTTGGAAAAGTCTTTGATCAGCGCAACCTCCCAACCCGGCAACACATCATGGACGACGGGTATCAACCGCTCATCCTGCCCCATTCCTATCTCGAGCAAGATAGCGCCGCCCGGGGCCGTCTTTTCCACCGCCTGCGCAAGCATTGCCTCGATGACATCAGTGCCGCTGTCGCCCCCATCCAGGGCAGAGGCCGGCTCATACATGCTTATCTCGGGCTGGAGGCCGGAAAGTTCCCCGCTCCTTATATAGGGCAGGTTTGCCACGATCAAATCCATTTTCTGATTAATTTTCTCCAGTAAATTCCCCTGGACCGGTATTATCCGGTCATCGAGTCCACGGCGACGAACATTAATAACGGCAACTTCCAGCGCAGCGGGGGAAATATCCACAGCGAATATTTGAGCCTCCTTCATATGCACGGCCAGCGCTATGGCAATGGCGCCACAGCCGGTGCCGACGTCGACAGCCAGCATCTGTCTCCTGTTACGCGTGACCCAGGGGCGCCCGAATGCGACGGCCGCCTCGACAACCACCTCCGTCTCGGGCCTGGGTATCAGCACCCTGGAATCAACGAACAGGCTGAGGCCGTAAAACTCCTTCCGGCCTGTGATATAAGCAGACGGCTCCCGGCGCAGCCGGCGCATAGTCAGACCGTCAAGCAGGGCAAGCTCTTTAACGTTCAGTGTCCTCTCCGGCTGCGCGAAAATTTCAGCTTTGCCGAGTTCCAGCGCATGGCAGAGGAGCGCCGATGCCTCATCCACCGCCTCATCAATACCCGCCTGTTGAAAAACCAGCGTATATTTACGCAGCCATTCCCCGCAGGTCACAGTTTGCTTTCCTGCAGCAGCCGCGATTGTTCCTCATTGGCCAGCGCTTCGATAAGCTTGTCCAGGTCTCCGTCCATAATACGGGGCAACCCGTGCAGGCTGAGGTTGATGCGGTGGTCGGTCAGGCGATCTTGAGGGTAATTGTAGGTGCGGATTTTCTCGGACCTGTCCCCGCTGCCTATCTGCGACCTGCGCTCTTCGGTGAGCTCGTCCTGCTGCTTGCGCTGCTCGATATCATATAGCCTTGACCTAAGCACCGCCATGGCCTTGAGCTTATTGCGGAGCTGCGACCGCTCGTCCTGGCAGATTGCCACGATTCCTGTGGGTATGTGCGTGATACGCACCGCCGTGCTCAGCTTGTTGACATTCTGCCCGCCGGCGCCGCCGCTGCGGAAGATGTCGATCCGCAGGTCCTCCTGGTTGATATGCACGTCTATCTCTTCCGCTTCAGGCAACACTGCTACGGTAGCAGCCGAAGTATGTATCCTGCCCGAAGCCTCGGTGACGGGGACGCGTTGCACACGGTGCACACCGCGTTCGTACTTGAGATGGCCGTAGGCGCCTTTTCCCTTGATTTCGAAGATGATCTCCTTGAAGCCCCCCATCTCATTCTGGTTGCTATCGATTATATCTATCTGCCAGCCTTTGGCCTGGGCGTAGCGCGAATACATACGATACAGGTCCGCCGCAAAGAGCGCCGCCTCGTCACCTCCCGTACCGGCCCTGATCTCTACGATAGCGTCCTTGTCCTGGTTGGCGTCTTTCGGCACAAGGCTCAGGCGTAAAACCTCGCCCAACGCCTGCTCTGAAGCCTTCAGTTCAGCGAGCTCTTCCCTGGCCATGGACAGCATGTCAGGGTCCAGTCCGCCCTCGATCATGGCCTGCGTATCGGTAATGGCCTTTTGCACTTCTTTGTACTGCTTGTATTTGTTAACAGCATCCTCTATGACGGCCCGCTCCTGTGAGAGCGCCTGTACGCGCTGGAAATCGTTGTAGACCTCCGGCTGGGCGATCATTTCACCCAGTTCCTCATAGCGTTTTTCGATTGCTTCAAGCTTCTCAAACATTACTCAGTCCCGCAAATGTACATGGCATTATAGCATCGTAGCTTGAACACGCTCAAATGGTTGTATTTGCGAAAGTCGGGAATCAGTTATAATAGGCCCCACATCCGACAGGATTAAAGCGTGTGGAGGTCAGTATGAAAAACGAGCAGGTACAGGGACCGGTGTTGGAAGGGGCGCGTCGAGTCTGGGTCTTCGTTCTTTTAGGGGCCACGCTGTTACTGGCCGGATCGGTCTTCGGCATCGACTGGATCAACTATCTTTTTAAAACTAATAGTCTATATCCTGCAATCGCCAAGCCGGGCATCACTTTGCTGTCTATGATCATCGTCCTTATCGCGGGAAAATATGCGCTGGAGAAAAAGGACTGGGTATTGCTGCTGCTGGCTTTCTGCTGTATGCTGCCCACCGACATCTTGATGAGCGTGGTGGCGGCGGTGCCGGGCATGACGGTGGGAGGGCTGACCTTCATGATCGGCGGTGTGCTCTCCATCATCGCACACATCTTCCTCATCATACGTGTTGGCCGCGGCTTCGGCTACTTCAAGACATTTAAGCTATCTGAAATCTGGCTGCCTGTACTTATTTACGGATCGGCGGCGGTGGTGATAATTGTGTTGTGGAACGAAATGGTGCGCATCAATCACGCTGTGATCGGGCCGGCCTATACCGCTTTCTTCTGCACCACGACCTGGCTGGCCTGGGAGACGGTACGCCGCAAGCTCTATCCCGCGCCCAATGCCTGGATGGTGGCCATAGCAGCCACCTGCTGGTATGCCACCGAGATAATCGGGGAGGTCTATAACCTGGGCCTGGGCAATGTCTCACAGGTGATGTTCTGCCTGGTCTGGGTATTCTATGGAACGAACGTAGTGCTCTGGGCATTGAGCGGATACAGATGGACTAAAGATTAACCCCGATCGCTTTAAGTGCTGCTGTCTCGTTGACCATTTTTATATAGATCGAGTATGATACATCACATCCAAACTTCCATCTGTGGCGAGGAGGTCCGATATGTCATACTGCACCCAGCATCCGGGGAAAGACGCCATTGGAGCTTGTAGCGAGTGCGGGCACCTGGTCTGCAAAGCCTGCTATACAGAGGTCAAGGACAGGGTCTACTGTACATCATGTGCCAACAAACTGTTTATAGTGAAGGAGCAGCCGCCTTCTCCTCCTGCAACCGCTGACAGGAGCGCTCAATCCCAACAGAAACCTGTTGAAGCTCCGCAGAAAACGCTGAAACAGGAAGCCGTCAACGTATCCAGGTTGCCGGCGCCGGCTGAGAAACCGCCTGTTGCATCCGGTGTACCACCTGCCGCAGATACGCCTCCTGCAATAGAAAAACCACCGGTTGCACCTCCTACTCCGGTCAAGGCGCAACCCGGAGCTAAAGCGGCCGCGGCCAGAGATCTCACAGCGCTGTGGTGGCTGGCGCCGGTTTTGCTGGCCTTTATCGGCGGGCTTCTCGCCTGGTTTAAGAATAAATCGAAAGAGCCCGGCAAAGCCAAGGCCATGCTCTGGACCGGCATCGGGCTTACGGCGGTATACGCCGTGATTGTCTTTGTTTTCGCAATAATGCCCGGCATGCCGGCCGGCTCTTCAGAGCGCGGCACGATCATCTTTGACAGCCTTCGCGATGGGACCTGGCAGGTCTGGGTTATGAATCCGGACGGATCCGATCCGGTACTTTTTACCGCGCACGATAATACGAGCAAGTATTACAGTGTGCAGTCGAGCTGGTCTGCGGACCTGAAAAAACTATACTTTTGCACCAGCCGGGACAAAAATAATGAGATATACAGCATAGATGCGGACGTATCGAATGATACCAATCTGACTAAAAGCAATTTCAATGACCTGCAGCCCGACTGGTCGGACGTCAGCAAGAGAGTAGCGTTTATCAGCAACCGGGACGGTAACAACGAGATATATGTTATGGACGCCGACGGCGGCAATCTACAGCGGCTGACTGTGAGCAAACCAAACGATCAAAGGCCGCGCTGGTCACCTGCGGGAGATAAAATCCTATTCTCTACAGACCGTGACGGCAACTTTGAAATTTACGTCATGGATGCCGACGGAAGCAACCAGTTGAGGCTCACCACCAGTGAAAGCTGGGACGGACAGGCCCGCTGGTCGCCGGACGCGAAGAGGATCGCCTTCGTCAGTGAACGTGACGGAAATCCGGAGATATATACCATGGACGCCGACGGAAAAAATCAGAAACGCGTCACTTTCAACAGCGCCAAAGACTATTACCCCTGCTTCTCCCCCGCCGGCGCGAAAATCGTGTACCATTCCAATATTGATGGAAACGACGACATCTATATCATGAATAACGATGGCGGAAATCAAAAAAGATTGACTAATGATAAAGCTAACGACCAGATCCCGCTATGGATCAGCGAAAAGCTGAAGCCGCCTGCCATAGCAACACCTCCCGTCGTCAGGACCAAAATACTGGGCAGCGAAATATCCACACCCAATAAGAACTCCAGCGGCAAGGACAATGTGCATTACGTTCAGTTCGTGGCAGACCAGAGCGGAAGCGTCGATGTGATCAGGGTCTACAGCTCGGAGGCGGGCTCTGCAAAAGCCGCCATTTATGATCACGGCGCCGCCACCGGCAGGCCCATCAACAAGCTCAGCTCAAACGACCAGCCCACCGCCTGTGCCGCAGACCAGTGGAATACTATCTATATCCCACCCGTATCTATAGACAAGGGAAAGACGTACTGGCTGGCCTTTAATACGGATACAACCGGTGTTGTTATGAACGGAGCGGGTACCCAGCAGACCTTTTACTTAAAAGCCATTTTCGATGGTTACACCTTCCCAGCCAAGGCGCCTTCAGATAACGGCACGATCAAATTAAATGCCTCCATCTACGGATGCGGCAATCCCTGAAATAACATATAAACTTAATAATCGGCATGTAGCCTCAATTTCACTATGATCTGCAGCGTGACGGCGAGAGTCACCATGCAGCTCCATTTGTGTTATAATTTTTAGTTGCCATCTCGACTATGGCATCTCAATGTACACCGATGAAATTAACTGACGAAGAGGTTAGACACATAGCACTCCTGGCCAGGCTGGGCATCTCGGACTCCGAGGTGGAGAAATTCCGCGTTCAGCTCTCCAATATCATGGAGAACTTCGACATACTCAGCCAGGCGGACACCGAGGGCCTGCCGCCTACAGCACAATCAGTAGCGCTGGAGAACATCTACCGCCCTGACGAGGCCAGGCTTTCCCTGCCGGCCGACGATGTCCTGGCCAATGCCCCTGACCGGGAGGAAAACTGCTTCAAGGTCAATGCAGTCCTGGAGTAATCCATGAAAGACCTTCACCGCCTGACCATCCACGAGTCTCACGCCCTGCTCAAAGAGAAAAAAATCTCTTCTCTCGAGCTGACTCGTGCCACGCTTAAATACCTCGAATCTATAGACGACAAGATTCGTGCCTGCATGCGTATTACGTCCGAGTACGCTCTTGAACGTGCGAAATCCGCGGACAGGGCTATAGCTCAGGGTAAGTGCGGCCCGCTGACCGGCGTGCCGGCGATTATCAAGGACAACATGTGCACCAGGGGAGTAACCACCACCTGCTCCTCCAAAATGCTGGAGAACTTCGTGCCGCCCTACGATGCCCACGTAATCGAGAAGCTCAATTCGGTAAATGCCGTGATGGTGGGCAAGGCCAACATGGACGAGTTCGCCATGGGCTCCTCCACGGAAAACTCGGCTTTCTTTACCACGCACAATCCATGGAAGCTGGACTGTGTGCCGGGTGGGAGCAGCGGAGGCTCAGCCGCAGCGGTCGCCGCCGATGCCTGCGTCTACGCTCTGGGCTCCGATACGGGCGGAAGCATACGCCAGCCGGCGGGGTTCTGCGGTGTGGTAGGACTCAAGCCCACTTACGGACGTGTCAGCCGCTACGGGCTGGTAGCCTTCGCCAGTTCGCTGGACCAGATCGGACCGTTAGCTAAAGATGTGACCGACGCCGCGCTGGTGATGAATGTCATCTCGGGACATGATAAACGCGATTCCACAACGGTGCCGCTGGAGGTGCCGGACTATACCAGAGCGCTGAAGCCGGATATCAAGGGCCTTCGCATCGGAGTACCGCGCGAGTACCTGGTGGAGGGGATGCAGCCCGCCGTCCGTCAGGCTATAGAGGCCGCAGTTAAAAAGCTCGAGGAACTGGGCGCAGGCGTCGACTGGGACGTCTCGCTGCCCAACACCAGATACGGCCTGGCCGCCTACTATATCCTTGCGCCCTCGGAAGCTTCAGCCAACCTGGCGCGCTACGACGGCGTGAAATACGGCTACTCCTACCGCGAGACCACAAGCATGTGGGAATCGATGGAGAAGACCAAGCAGTACGGCTTCGGCGCGGAGGTCAAGAGGCGCATTATGCTGGGCACCTACGCCCTATCCGCCGGCTACTACGACGCGTATTACCTGAAAGCGCAGAAGGTGCGGACACTGATCAAACGCGATTTCGACCGGGCTTTCGAGAAGTACGATGTCCTGGTCACGCCCACATCGCCCACCGTGGCCTTCAAGATCGGTGAGAAGGCAGACGATCCGGTACAAATGTACCTCAGCGACGTATGCACACTTCCCATCAACATCGCCGGTGTCCCCGCCATATCTATTCCTGCCGGATTCGTGGACGGACTGCCGGTGGGCATGCAGTTCATTGGCAAACACTTCGGCGAGGAAACCCTGCTGCACGCCGCCTATGCCTACGAGCAGGCCACGCCCTGGCACAAACAGAAGCC
>DAOUFR010000037.1:0-3634 GCA_034429715.1 Dehalococcoidia bacterium | reverse complement strand
AAGCCCATGGGCGGTTTTACCGAAGTATCGGTGATCAACCCTGATAAAGGTATTATCCTGGCCTCCAGCGACGAAATGCAGGAAGGCAAATATTATGCCAACCAGCGTTTCTTCGTGGAAGGAAAAACGCATACCTATACGCAGGGAGTCTTTTACTCCATTCCCTTACAGCAGACCACGATGATGGTCAGCACCCCGATCAATGACAGGAGAGAGATGCTGGTAGCAGTGCTGGCCGGTCGTCTCGACCTGCGGGACCTTTCCACTATCATGTCCGCACAGAGCGGCCTCAGCCGGAGTGAAAAGACCTACCTGGTAAATAAATCCAATTTCTTCGTTACCGAGCCATATTCCGGAGAAGGCTATGCTCTGAAGAAAACCGTTCGGACCGAGGGGGTGCAGGCCGGCCTTTCGGGCAACGACGGTGTGGCTTTCTATAACGATTACCGCAATGTCCCTGTAATCGGCGCTTACAAATGGCTGCCTCAATACAACATGTGCCTGATCACCGAGGTGGACCAGGCTGAAGCTTACGCCCCGATTAATTCCATGGCAATGACAATGCTCTCCATTATCTCAATACTCGCGCTGATAGTCCTGGCGGCAGGTTTCTTTCTGGCCCGCACCATCACCCAGCCGCTGGCCCGGCTGGTCGCCGGGGCTGCTGAGATAGGCCGCCACGGGCATCTTGACTTTAAGGTTGGTACCGAGGACAAGGATGAGATCGGAGAGCTGTCGCGGGCGTTCGACCGTATGGCCAATGAGTTAAAAATGACAACTGTGTCGATCGATGAACTGGAGCAGCGCATCCATGAACGTACGGCCCAGCTTGAAGCGGCCAATCGCGAACTGGAGGCTTTCTCCTATTCGGTCTCACATGACCTGCGCGCTCCCTTGCGGGCTATCGACGGCTATACGCGCATCCTGCTGGAGGATTACCAGCAACTGCTGGATGACGAAGGCAAAAGGATCTGCTCGGTTATATCCGAGGGTGCGCATAAGATGAGCGACCTGATCGATGATCTTCTAACGTTTTCCCGCCTGGGCAGGTCTGCGCTCAATCCATCTAACATAGATATGGAAGAGATGGCGAAAGCGGTTTTCCAGGAGTTGACCACCGCGCAAAGCCGCAAACGCATCGATTTTCAGCTGGATTCATTGCCGCCTGCGGTGGGTGATCCGGCGTTACTGAGGCAGGTGTGGGTAAATCTGCTCTCCAACTCCGTCAAGTTTTCCCAGAAGAAAAAACGTGCTGTTATCAGGGTGCGGGGCGAGAAATCTGAGAACGAGACCCTCTACTCGGTGCAGGATAACGGCGTGGGCTTCGATATGCAATATGTCGATAAGCTGTTCGGCGTATTCCAGCGGTTGCACAGCGTCAAGGATTTTGAAGGAAACGGCGTGGGCCTGGCCCTGGTCCAGCGGGTGATCCATCGTCATGGCGGCCGTGTCCGGGCTGAAGGTGAAACAGGCAAGGGCGCGACTTTTTATTTTACACTTCCTAACCAAGGAGTGATATGATGAGCGATATGCATGCTATAGATGTTTTACTGGTCGAGGATAACCAGCAGGATGCGGAGCTCACTATAAGGTCGCTCAAGAAGCACAAGCTGGCCAATAACATCTCCGTGGTCGAAGACGGAGCGGAGGCGTTGGATTTTATCTTCTGCCGGGGCAAATACAGCAAGCGGGACATCAATCATCCGCCCAAGGTGATATTTTTGGACTTGAAGCTGCCGCTGGTCAGCGGGCTGGAGGTATTGAGGGAGATCAAACAGGACGCCCGCACCAAATCGGTCCCAGTGGTGGTGGTTACCTCTTCGCGCGAGGACCCGGACGTTAAGGCGGCATACGAGCTGGGTGCCAACAGCTACGTGGTGAAGCCGGTGGACTTCGAGGCCTTCACGGAAGCGATCGGCAGCCTGGGCCTGTACTGGCTGTTGATCAATCAGCCTCCGAGGTGAGTTTTTGAAAGTAATCATACTTGCCGGGATGTCATTGCCATGAGTGAAACGATCAAGATACTGATAGCGGAAGACGCTCCATCCGACGCTGAACTGTGCCAGAGGGAAGTGCGCAAGGTGCTGAAATCGTGCCTGTTCGAGGTGGTGGACACTCGCCGGGCATACCTGGCGGCGCTCAGCAAGTTCCAGCCGGATCTCATACTGAGTGATTACAGCATGCCCGGCTTTGACGGGATGTCCGCGTTAAGACTGTTGCAGGAACATTCACCCGAAACGCCCTTCATCATCGTCACCGGGTCAGTCAGCGAAGACGTGGCAGCCGAAAGCATGAAAGCCGGCGCATGGGATTATATTATTAAAGAACACATCCGGCGGCTGGGACCGGCGGTGATCAACGCGCTGGAAAAGAAACAGACGCTGATCACCAAACGCAAGGCGGAGGAAGAGCGGGAGGCCGCATATCTGGCCCTGGACAGAGCTCTGAACGGTACTATTAAGGCCATGTCCAAAATCGTTGAGATGAGGGACCCCTATACTTCAGGACATCAAATGAGAGTGGCCGATTTATCGGCGGCAATCGCCGGGGAATTGGGACTTCCCGAAGCGAACATCAAGTATTTACACATAGCGGCGCTCATCCACGATATCGGTAAAATATACATACCGTCCGATATACTGAGCAAACCGGGCAAGCTGCGTGATATAGAGTGGGAACTGGTGAAGATCCATGCGCAGGGAAGCTACGATATTTTAAAAAACATAGAATTTCCCTGGCCGGTAGCAGAGATAGCCTGGCAGCATCATGAAAGATTGGACGGCTCGGGATATCCCCTCGGACTGGATCGCGACCATATCTCGCTGGAAGCAAAAATACTGGCTGTGGCCGATGTGGTTGAAGCGATGTCGTCGCACAGGCCTTACCGGGCGGCACTGGGCATTGAAAAAGCGTTTGAAGAGATCACTCAAAACAGGGGAGTCCTCTATGATCCCGACGTCGTCGACGCCTGCTTGAAGCTCTTTAAAGAGAACAGATTTAAATTAGAACATATGCAGAATAACGGCATATAGATGTCTTTAGAGGACATTCACCTGATATTTTAGACACCCGCTGAACCAGGAGGGCGTACTATGGAAGTTATAGAGGCTATAAATAATCGTTACAGTGTGCGCGCTTTCAAACCCGATCCCGTGCCCAGGCATATACTGGAGGAGCTGCTGACCGTTTCGCAGCGCACACCATCCTGGGCCAACACGCAGACCTGGGAGTTCGCTGTTGTGGGTGGTGCTGCACTGGAGGACCTGGGAAAGGCGCTGGCCGACCGGGCCTTCGCGCAGGATGCGCGTAACGCCGATATACCCTATCCCGAATGGACGGGGAAGTATAAGGAGCGGCGCAGCCGCAACGGGTATAAGCTGTACGAACATATGGGCATAGCCAGGGAGGATGTGGAGAAGCAGCTCAACTGGTTTGTCAGTATGTACCGCTTCTTCGATGCGCCCAATGCCATCTATATCTATGCCGAAAGGGATATCAGCGACTGGGCCATCATGAATGTCGGGCTGTTAGCACAGACTATTAGTCTGGCCGCGCTGCATTACGGCCTGGGCTCGATCATGCTGGCCGCCGGTGTCAGCTATCCGGACACGGTAAGGCAGAAGTTGAACATACC
>DAOUFR010000036.1:0-4634 GCA_034429715.1 Dehalococcoidia bacterium | reverse complement strand
GGGGACAATAAGTTGAACACCCCTATAGGGGGAAATTACACGGAAGCCGGGCACTACCTGATAACTCTCCCTCCAGGACCAGGGGCTTTTTATGGCATCCCCTGTTGCAACGTCCTGGACCATAACTTTCCAGTAATATATGTGTCCTGCCTCCAGGCCGGGAACCGCCCAGCTGTTACCGTTAGCATCTGTGATTTCACCTCCCCCGGGAGGTATGTACAAGGACGGGCTATCCAGGTCATACGGAACATAGTAAGGACCGGAATAATCATCTCCTATTTTGGCCATTGTCAGGTAGAAATCTATGTCCTTTGCAATATAAATGTCATATCCTTTGGATAAAGATCTGGGCAGCCACCGCAGTTCTATTGAACCCGCCCTTCCTGTAACAGGATCGCACGTGACAGTAAAATGGTTGACCGGAGAAGTCGGCCTGGGACCCGACCACAGAAGATCATCGACATAATACCAAACACCACCGACCGGAGGGTTGAACGGCCTCTGATCGATTGCGTATGTAATCGTTGGCTGTTCAAGCATAAGTCCGCCGCACGTACGAAAACGTGTGGTCGGCTGGTTTGCCATTCCCAGCGAGACAGCCCTGTCAAGTCCGGAATATGCCACTGACCAGCGTATGTAGGGAGTAGCGGAACCCCATGTTGCTGCCGTGCAGAAATAGTAGCTGGAGTTTCGGGATATGGTTATACCGGTTACGGGATCAGGCCAGGCTGCTCCCCCCCACCATTCCTCCCACGGACTCTCGCCGGTTGTATAAACGCTGTAAGCAAACATCCCTCCCGAGTTAACCGCCAGGATATAGCCATCGCTTTTAAACCCGGAACTGGCAATTACCATACTGTTATCGCGCACCGGTAATTGTACCGGAATCTGTTTGAAACAAGTGCCGCTATCAGTAGAATATGCTACATCCCAGAGACCCGACCCCGAGCCACCGACTATCACTACACCTTTATCGTTATCAGGAGTCATGCCCGTAAAAGCGGTAGCTATACTATACGCGGGTACGATCTCACTTAAAGTACTCCTTTGCAGCACCCAGCCTGTACCGCTGTAACTGCACCTTTGCACCTCACCTCCCCGACCAAGTATATACATGACCTTACTTTCCTCGAAAGCTATATCCTGAACCGGCCATAATGTACCGATATTGTTCCAGCTGTCACCGTAATTGACCGACCATTTCACCCTGTTGGTGCCGGTCGCTGACCAGATAAGCGCTTCACCGTCCGGCTTATCTCCGGCCAGGCGCAGTATTGCCGTATCGCTTTGAGTTGCCGTGCAATTATCACCATTAGTCATTGAGCAGAATACCCGTTCCCAGGCAGACCCCAGCGGTGCTTTTTTACTCAGCCACACGCTGTCAAAGCCGGTGCATCCTGCGCCCTCATTAATTGAAGCTATAAATATTTTGGAGCAATCGGGGGAAGGAGCAATATCACTGAGCCGGCTGATCTGCGTGTCGATCAATGACAATTGCGCCCACGTTTTGCCGTTATTATTACTCTGAGAAAAAGCCGATTCATCAAGAGCACATCCAACAAGATATGCTGCCGCCCAATTTACACCGGCCGCCGGATTGCCTGTGCTGGATGTTCCGGTAAATGAGAGAGAACCGTCTCCTGACCATGCTACACGGGCGTTTCCATACGAGTTTCCCGTGCAGTCAGCGGTTCCGGCGCCACCCGTGGGAGGCTTGATGGCTGGGTACCAGCAAGGAATGACACACGCAAAAGGGGAATCGGTAAACCATGTCATAATCGATGCAGTACAAGCACTGCCGAGGACTTCACCCGCCAGCAGTTTTCCGGTAGAGGAGTCTCCATAATAAGCGATGCTGGAAATCCTTTTAGAGGGGGTCGCAATCATGAGCTGATATCCAATTGGATCGTCAAAACGGTAGACACCCGCCGAAGCAAGGGGACAATCCATGCTGATGAAGTATTTACGATTGGTTGAAACCTGACCGTTATAGCTGTTAGGTAACGACAGGTCTGCCGATATTATCTGATCGGCTTTGGGGGAATCACCCGCGCCTTTTGCAGTAATTTCGACCGGACCCTGTTGATATATTGCGAACCAATCGGTCATATTTGCTGCGATATCACGAACACCCGCATTAAAATAAGTTCCCAGCATATTCGAAAAGACTACTACTACTGCGTTGTCAGCAGAGTAGTTGGGAGAAAACTTGAGCGACATAACATCTCCGCTCAGCCCCTGCTTTGCCCAACTGAATAGCCGCTGACTGTTCATCGTCCAGACGTCGCCTGCACCGATTCCGGATCGAGTCCCTATTGCCACATCCCGATTATCCCCATCAATCGAAGAAACGGCTATCGCACTTATAGTTGATGACACAGGGCAATACGAGTTAATCCAGGTAGTACCTCCGTCTTGCGAAAGCCAGACATTCGCAGGCAAATTGCTGGCGCTGCCATTTGTTATAACCACGATGAAATTGACGTCATCGGGTGCTATGGCGATATACCACACATGGAAATTGGCCTGTTCGGCGCCCGACATTGTATTGAAAAGATATACGCCGATATCATCACTCCAGGAGATACCGCCATCCAATGATTTAAATAACGCTTTTCTGCCTGTGAAACTATCCGCCCAGGGGATATCGACAGCATAATAGGTTTTATCGTCAGAACCAATAGCCATGCCGTTGACTTCAGAAGGGCTTAAAATATCATTCCTGGCGGATACAGAGCCGGGTGTATCCATATAATGCCATTTTAATTGAAGATCATGAGCGGACGTGGAGACCGGCGCTATCAGCCCGACCGGAGAAACCATAATCAATATCATTAATATGATCGAATAATATTTAAACCTCTTCATCAGAATCTCCTAATTAAGTGATTAAAAACAAAATCCCCGACTCCAGAGAGCCAGGGATTAATAGATAAAACACACCCCCCATTCTCCGCAGAGGCTACCAATAAACTACAGGGCCGGCGTTCTGGCTTTCACAGCAGGCGGGACTGTGACGGAATTGCACCGTCTTGCTCTCCAATTAAGCTTCCGGTCACCCGGCAGCACCCGGTAGTTTAGTTATTACAATTAATTAACCGTCAGGCAACGACATGATGCTTTTTCTCCTGCCTCTATTTATCCTCCCCGAATATCTCGGGATGAATCATTTTTGATACTTCTATAAGTCCGTTAACTATTCTTGGCCCGGGTCGCTCAATTAAATTGGCATCGCCCATTTTATATATCCGGTTATTAAGCATGGCATCCACGTTATATAATCTCACTTCATTTATTATTCCGTTGTAGACAACGTCGCCGGTGGTCCCCATGCCCGAGACGAAAATGACCTGTGGATTTTTAGCGACTACTGATTCAAGTGATACGGCTCTGGATTTTTCAAAGTCGTCCGCATAAATGTTGTTGCCTCCGGCCTTTACGATTACATCATTAATGTAATTATTTCTTCCCATTGTCCATATCGGGTCATGCCAGTTGACGTACAACACTTTCATTCGTTGTTGAGGGCTCAAGTTTTGAGTCTTCGAAACGACACTATTTATTTTATAATTCATCTCATCCAGTACCCGCGACGCTGCGCCGGCTTTCCCTGTAATTTTACCCAGGATGGATATATCATTTTTAATTGAATCAATCGTTAATGCTTCAGTTACATAGACAGTCATCCCCAGTTGTTCCAATGCAGGCAAAGCTGTTTTTTCATGAATGGATTCTGCCACTATCAAATCGGGTTGAAGGGAAACAAGTCTTTCCAGGTCGGGGGTGGAATAACCGGATACGCGTGTTTTAGTTTTAGCTGCTTCCGGATAATCGCAGTAATCTGTGACTCCCACTATGCTATCTTCGAGGCCGAGCGCGAACAGTATCTCGGTATTGCTTGGCGCCAGAGATACGATTCTTTTCGGCAGGCTGGTGATTACTACTTTTCTTCCCAGATCATCGGTGACTGTTAGCGGAAAATCAGGCAATATTTCGATTTCCGAATCATCAGTCAGGTTCTCACTGATCCGATGGCCGTCAGGGATGCCGGTATTCTCCCCAGCCGGTGTTACCTCACTTATTTCTCCCGGCGCCGTTGAACCGATACAGGCAATTGATTGGGATAATAGTATTAACAGGATTAATACGATGTGTAAGATGTTTTTTTTCACGAAACCCTCCTTAATGAAAAACCCCGCTGCCTTTCAGCAGCGGGGTTTTTATTTGCAGTAATTTTAGCCCCCGTTTTCTGCGAAGGCATTCTATATCATGGCAGGCGTTCTGACTTTCACAGCAGGCAGGGCTGTAACGGACTTACACCGTTTTGCTCTCCTATTAAGTCCGCGATCACTCGCAGACGCCATGAGTACTATTCAGTTGTCCGGCAATTATATGCGGAGTGAAACAGTCATGTCAAAACCTCATTTTATAGATATTGCTTTCACGATCTACCGAATCCATAATCTCCATAGCTTATGGAGGCTGCTGTTTCAAAACAGCAGCCTCCAGCTTATTCTTGTTTTCACCTGCCGTATGATTATGCCCGACGCGTCTTGAATACCAGGATGAGTATGACGATCACGAGGATGGCGCCGATGGCGATGATAACCCAGACCCACAGCGGGGTCGCAGGC
>DAOUFR010000035.1:0-16357 GCA_034429715.1 Dehalococcoidia bacterium | reverse complement strand
CGCCGGCAGGTGGCCCTCTCGGCTACCACGGCGGCTATTTTCAGGAAATACTCGTCCAGCGACGGCCTTTCGATCTCTTTCATTTGAGCACCTGTACTATTTTATCAGCCTGTTCCACCAATGATTGCAGCGTACCATTATTTATGATGATGTAATCGGCCATGGCGATGGGGCCGCCCTTGTTCACGTTCTCTATCTCGGCGTAGTCACGCGACCTGGCCTGATCCGCCGTGAGAGGCCGCACCGCCCTGCCTTTCAGCCTGGCGTAACGGGTCTCGGGCGGGGACCAGACGGCCACTATGCGCAATCTGCCACCCAGCCTGTCCTTAAGGTACTTGTATTCCTCCCATGAGTAAAGGCCGTCTATCACGACATTAGACTTCTGCAAGGCATCCTCGATGCGCGGCAGGTTGAGTATGGCATAGGCGGCCATGCCGTGTTTCTTCCTCAGGTCCTCCCTGGCCTGCCTCTCATTCTCCTCGTCGAGCTTGAGGCCCTTTTTACGCACTTCCTCATCAGTGATATCTCCAAATCTGACAGTGACAAAGCCGTGCATGTGAAAGACACGGGCTACCTCCGATTTCCCGGAGCCCGGCATGCCGACCAGCGCTACTACATTCACTCAAACACCATCAACTATAAAATCGCAGGTGCACAATTATAGTGAAAAAGCGCTTGCGCTGGCAAAGCGCGACGGCATACAGGACTATTGTACTATAACCGCCCGTATGATTTTCATGACATTTTCAGCCTTTTTTACGATCAGCGACAGGAAATTTTGGGTTTTATAGCTAATTTAGAGTGTCCCCCCCACTTGACAAGCTTCAAACAATCCTCTATGCTAAGTTCAAATCACATAGGAGGTACATTGATGGACGCTTATTGCATGAAATGCAGAGCCAAGAGGGAAATGAAAAATGCCAAGGCCATTAAGATGAAGAATGGCAAACCGGCAACCCAGGGTGTCTGCGCCAAGTGCGGCACCAAGATGTTCCGCATCGGCAAAGCCTAAACATCGTATAAGCTGACATTCGCAACCATAGGCAGCTTTTCAAAGCTGCCTATGGTTATTTGTTTTTTGATCATTTATCCGGCATCAATCCTTTCTTGACGTAAGCCCGGTGCACCATACCTTTGACCGACGAGAATTTACGGGCAAAAATCACGCCTCCCACAAGGACACAGGCGCCTCCCATAAGAAGAGTGTAGGGAGCGCCGATTACATCGGCCAGTCCGCCGAAGAGCAGGCTGCCGAAGGGGGCCAGCCCCATGAACGACATGACAAAGATGCTCATGACGCGTCCCCGCTTATCGTCATCAGCAATCGTCTGGAGGATGGTGTTGCTGGCTGCCAGCTGCACCACCATGCCGAAGCCGATTACCGCCATAAACAGCATGGAAAGTATCATCATCCGGGAAAAGGAAAAACATATCAGTCCGACGCCGAAGCTGCAGGACGACACCACTATAATCTTATCGAGGCCGAAAACATTCTTACGCGAGGCCAGATATATGGCCCCGACCAGCGCGCCCACACCGGCGGACGCCATCAGGAAACCCAGCGTATTGGCCCCTCCCTGCAATATTTCCCTGGCGAACACAGGCATGAGCACAGGGTAGGGCATGGCCACCAGGGCGGAGAAAGCCAGCAGTATTATGATGTATTTCACGGGCGGAAAGCCGAAGGCATAGTTCGCGCCGTCCTTCATGCCGCGGAAGAAATTTTCCTTCCTCAACCTGGCCGGGGTCGGTGATATCCTCATGGCCAGCAGGCAGGCGATGACCGCGATAAAGCTGATACCGTTTATCAGGAAGCAGAGCCCTTCTCCAACCAGGGCCACCAGCACACCGGCTATGGAGGGCCCGATCAGCCTGGCGCCATTAAACAGGGAGGAGTTGAGGGCGATGGCATTGCCCAGATCCTCACGGTTGGTGACCATGTCCAGTACGAAAGACTGGCGGGTGGGCATATCGAAGGCATTGATCAGCCCCAGCGCTATGCTCAGCAGGATGAGGTTCCAGACCGCGGCCGAGCCCGTCAGCACCACCGCGGCCAGCGTTAACGCCTGCAGCATGGCCAGAACCTGCGTGACCACCAGTATGCGGTGGCGATCGAGACGGTCGACCAGTACTCCGGCGAATGGCGTCAGCAGGGAGTTGCTGATCAGGCCTGAAAAGGCCACCACGCCCAGCAGCCAGGCGGAATTGGTCAGGCTGTACACCAGCCAGCTCATGGCCACCTGCTGCATCCATGTTCCGATCAGCGATATGCCCTGCCCGATGAAAAACAGCCGGTAGTTGCGGTAGCGCAACGCCCGGAAGATGCGCGCTATCCCGGTGGGATCGTTGGAAACGGCCTCAGCAGTCGGACGGTTTGTGGCAGGCACGATAATCTATTTTAGTATAATCAGCGCCCCCGGCATGAATTTTATCTCGACAGTAATTGAATCTCCGGCCTGATTAGCGCTATCATGTATTGTCCGCTCACGGCGATAAAAATCAGGAGGCTGCAGCTATGGAGGTACTGGAGACTATTAACAAAAGACACTCAGTGCGGGCCTTTAAACCCGACCCCGTCCCTCAGGACATTTTAAAGAAGATCGTCGAAGGGGCCCTGCGCGCCCCATCCTCCTCCAACAGCCAGCCCTGGGAATTCGCTATCGTCAGCGGCGCGAAGCTGGAGGAGATCAAGCAGGCCTTCATCGACAATTCCACAAAGATGCCGAACCTGGATGTGCCCATTTCATTACAGTACCCGGAGCCCTGGAAATCGCGGCGCCAGGCGGTTATGGCCGGCGTGCTGGAGAAGCTGGGGGTGGCGCGCGAGGATAAGCAGAAGCGCCTGGAATGGCAGCAGTTCGGCTTCAGGCTGTGGGGCGCTCCGACCTGTATATATATCATGATCGACAGCGAGTTCCACCACGCGGACAACGGGACAAACATATGGAACATCTTCGACTGCGGACTGGTTGCGCAGAACATCATGCTGCTGGCGACAGCGCACGGGCTGGGCACCATACCGGCCCTTATGCCCGTGCTCTACCCGGATGTGCTGCGCAGCGCGCTGGGACTGCCGCCGTCCAGGTTGATGGTGATGGGTATCCCCATCGGCTACGAGGATGATAAAAATGCGGCCAACAAGTTCCGCAGCAGCCGCGAGCCGTTTGAAAAGGTGGCCAGGTTCTACACGTAATTTCCACGCAGTTGATTTAAATAATCTAAACAGCTATCGCTTGATCCACAAAATATAAGGAGGTTGAAGTGAAGAAAAAAAGCGGCGCCGGCAAGGCCGGCAAGATTGTACTGTTCGTAATCCTGGCTCTAATAATTCTGCTGTTCGGGGGAGGTTTTGCCTACTATCAATCCATCATTAACAGCCCTCAGCCGAAAATAGACGGCGATCTGCAGGCCAAAGGACTGCGGGACAGCGTCGAGATAATCCGTGACGACAGCGGCGTCCCGCATATCTATGCCAAAAATATGCACGACCTGTACTTTGCGCAGGGTTATACGCAGGCGCAGGACCGCTGGTGGCAGATGGAGTTCTTCCGCAAGACCTGCGGCGGCCGGATAGAGGAGCTTACCGGCAAGAAGGCCGGCCTGGTCAATACCGATATATATCTCCGCTCGCTGGGCCTCTACGGGGTCTGCCAGAAGGAGTACGATTCCTGGACGCCGGAGCAGCGTGCCCCGCTGGATGCTTTCAGCGAGGGAGTCAATGCCTATATAGCCGGCAGGAGCCCGTCGCAGCTGTCGGTCAACTACTCCATACTGGGACTGACCGGCGTGAAGTTCAAGGTCGACGCCTGGAGCCCGCTGGACACCATCGCCTTCGCCAAGCTGATGGCCTGGGACCTGGGACTCAGCCGCGACCCTGAGATAACGCGCAGCAAGCTGTATAGTGTGATGGATCCCGCCATGGCAGAGCAGTGGATGGTGCCGGCCTGGCCTCTCGGCTATAAACCAACCATCTTAACGGACGATGATATCCGGACTATTGTGGAATCGGCGTCGGCAACGTCGACCTCCATTAATATCAATTCCCTGCCCACTGCACCGGGTAAAGTCTACGATGTGCTGGTCCCCGACCTCACACAGATAATCGGAGGACTGGAGGGCACGGGCAGCAACAGCTGGGTGGCCTCGGGCAACATGACGGCCAGCGGCAAGGCGCTGCTGGCCAACGACCCGCACCTGGGCATCGCCCAGCCTTCCATCTGGTACGAGGTCGGCCTGCATTGCACGGACGACGGCTCGGGACATCCCTTCGACGTCTCGGGCTTCACCTTCGCCTCCAACCCCGGAGTCGTCTCGGGCCACAATAACGATATCGCCTGGGGCACTACCAACGTCTACCCCGATGTCAACGACCAGTACATGATCAAGGTGAACCCGGATAATCCCCTCCAGTACGAGTGGGACGGGAAATGGCGGGATATGACCGTCAGGGATGAGACAATCTCCTTCGGCGACGGAAAACCGCCCATAACAATCAAGGTCAGGGTAACCCACCTTGGGCCCATCACCAACGACAATAAATTTGATGCCAAGACCGGCCAGACGGCCGGATTCAACAACAAGGACCCGCTGGCCCTGCACTGGACGGCGCTGGAGCCCAGCCGCATCACGCTGGCCATCATCGGGCTCAATAAAGCCAGGAACTGGGAGGAGTTCCGCAGCGCGCTGCAGTACTGGGACGTGCCTTCGCAAAGCCTGATCTACGCGGACACGCAGGGCAACATCGGCTACCAGATGCCCGGCAGACTACCCATACGTCCCGCCAACTACACCGGACAGGTGCCCGCGCCCGGCTGGACCAGTGAATACGAGTGGAAGGGCTATGTGCCCTACGAACTGATGCCTCGCACCTACAATCCGGCCCGCAACTATATAGTGGCAGCCAACCAGGAGGTGGCACCCCCGCAGTATTACGAGTTTCTGAATAAACAGCTCGGGCCTGACGTGAACGCCAACTTCGGCAGCAAGTACAACAAATGGGTCTACGGCTACCGCAGCCAGCGCATCAATGAGCTGATCAAGCAGCTCGCGCCCAACACGGTCGCCACCTACCAGGCCATACAGGGAGACGTCAAATCCCTGCCCGCCGATGAGGTACTGCCTTATCTATCGGGGCTGAAGTTCGACGACCCCGAGGTGAGCGACGCCCGTGACTGGCTGCTCAAATGGGACCGCCTCTGCACCGAGGACAGCGGCCAGGCCGCGCTCTATAACGAATTCTGGATGTGCCTGATGCGCAACCTGTTCCAGGACCAGCTGGGTGATGCCGCCAAAACGGACGGCCAGGACAAGGAGATGTGGGCCGTCAACATGCTGCTGCAGAAGCCCAACGACGCCTGGTGGGATAACGTTGCGACGGCCGATAAAAAAGAGACGCGCGACGAGACACTGGCGCAATCATTCAAGGAGGGCTACGCTGCCGCTGTTGCCGCCATGGGCAAGGACCGCAGCCAGTGGCAGTGGGGAAAACTTCATAAAGCGACCTTCGTCAGCAATCCGCTGGGCGCCAGCGGGATAGCTCCCCTCGAGTCGCTGGTAAACCAGGGCCCTGTGCCGGTGGGGGGCAACACCGAGTGCGTCAACAATGAGATCTGGTCCGCCAGCAAGGGCAATTTCGGCATCACACTCATCCCTTCGATGCGCCTGATAGTCGATATGTCGGACCTGGGCAAAAGCGTCAGCATGAACTCCACAGGCCAGAGCGGCAATCCGGGCAATCCCTGGTACGGCAGCATGATACTGCCGTGGGCCAAAGTGCAGTATCATTCCATGCCCTGGACCCGTGAGCAGGTGGAGGCCGGCACGGCGCACAAGCTGGTGCTCAATCCGTAGCCCGCGAGGCAGAGCACCGGACAGCTCCATTATCCGGCAACAGGTATAAAAAAGGCTCTACTGAGCCGCTCCTCGGGGCGCGCCCGCCGTCATGTTCGCACCGCTTTGACGGCAGGCGCGTTTTCAGAGTAATATCATGCAGACAAAGGGATTGGACCTGCAAGCTTCGTCCCCGAAGTTTAAATAAGAGCGGAAGGAGGACACCTTGACCGACAACGAAAACGAAACCACAACCCCCAAAAGTGAAGCTAAACCACCCAAAAAGAAAAAAGGCGGCAAATCGAATTTAATCACGTCACTGGTCATACTGGCCATAATAATCATCCTGGTCGGAGGCGGCGCCGGCTATTTCAATTATATCAACAACGCCCCGCTGCCCAGGGTGGACGGGAACGTCAAGGTGAACGGCCTCTACGACAAGGTTGAAGTGATACGCGACAGCAACGGCATACCGCACATTTATGCCAACAGCATGCATGACCTCAATTTCGCTCAGGGCTACATACAGGCTCAGGACCGCTGGTGGCAGATGGAGATGTTCCGCCACATTTGCGGCGGCCGCATCGAAGAGCTCACCGGCAAAAAAGCCAGCCTGGTCTCCACCGATATCTACCTGCGCACACTGGGCTGGTACAAAGTGGCGGAAGAAGAATATGCCAACTACACGCCGGAACAGCGCGCCCCGCTGGATGACTTCGCAGCCGGTGTCAACGCTTATATATCCAAGCGCAGCCCCCAGGACCTCTCCGTCAATTACAGCATCCTGGGTTTGACCGGCGTCAAGTTCGATATCGAGCCGTGGACCCCGGTGGACACCCTGGCCTTCGGCAAGCTGATGTGCTACGACCTGGGATACAGCGGCGACGAGGAAATGCAGCGCTCTAAGCTCTACAGCGCGCTGGGCCAGGTGATGGCCGACAAATGGCAGACACCGCCCTGGGGATATGGAGATAAGCCCACTGTTATAAATGACACGGACGTCCGGACCATGGACGGGTCGGTGACGCCGGCCGCTCCCGCAGGCGAGACTTCGCCGGCGTCGGGACAGCCAGTTTCATCCATACAGGCTTACGACGATCCGAGGCCGAACCTCAGCTGGGTGATGGGGTCGTCCGCAGGCATAGGCAGCAACAACTGGGTCGTCTCCGGCAACCTGACGCAGAGCGGCAAGCCGCTGCTGGCCAACGATCCGCACCTAGGTATTCAAATGCCCTCCATCTGGTATGAGATCGGCCTGCACTGCCCCGACGACGGGAAGGGCCGGCCGTATGACGTGGTCGGATTCGCCTTCGCACCCAGCCCGGGCGTCATTATCGGACACAACAACAATATCGCCTGGGGCGTGACCAACGTCTATCCCGATGTTCACGACCACTATCAGATCAAGGTCAATCCTGATAACCCGCTGCAGTACGAGTGGAACGGCGCATGGCGCGACATGACCATACGCAACGAGGCCATCGATTTCGGCGACGGCTCATCGCCCATCACCATCAAGGTCAGGCAGACACACCTCGGCCCGATCATCAACGACAATAAATACGATGCCAAGACCGGCCAGTTCTTCGGCTTCAACAATAAGGACCCGCTGGCCCTGCGCTGGACGGCCCTCGATCCGGGAACGCTGGTATCCGCGATATACGGCATCGACACGGCTAGCAACTGGAACGAGTTCCGCAACGCTCTCAGAAGCTGGGACTGCCCCTCCCAGAACTTTATCTACGCCGACAATCAGGGCAACATCGGCTACCAGATGCCGAGCAAAGTGCCCATCCGCGATAAGAACCACAGCGGCCTGCTGCCCGTGCCGGGCTGGACCGACCAGTACGAGTGGAAGGGCTATATACCTTTCGACATGCTGCCGCGGGCCTACAATCCGGAACGCGGTTACATCATCACGGCCAACCAGGCTGTTGTGCCCCCATCATACTACGATTTCCTGAAAAAACACCTCGATCCCAACCTCAACTATAACCTCGGCTACGAATGGAACTCCGGATACCGCGGCCAGCGCATCGAGCAGTTGATCAAAGCCCTGGCGCCGCACAGCATTGAGACTTTCCAGAAGATTCAGGGAGACAACAAGGTACTGAGCGTGGGCGAGATCATGCCCTACCTGGCAAATGTCAAGTTCGAGGACCCTGCGCTGACCGACGCCAAAAGCTGGCTGGAGCACTGGGACCAGAACTTCAACGCGGACAGCCCTCAGGCCGCCCTCTACGCCGAATTCTGGATGAAGCTGGTCAACAACACGGTCCAGGACCAGCTGGGCGATGTCATTAAATCGGAAGGCGACGACAGGGATATGTGGGCTATCCACCAGCTGCTCAAGAGCCCCGACGACCCGTGGTGGGACGACGTGCGAACCAAGGATATAAAAGAAACCCGCGATGAACTGCTGGCCAGGTCCTTCAAGGAAGGCTACGACGCAACCGTGGCGGCGCTGGGACCCGACCGCAGCAAGTGGAAGTGGGGCGACCTGCATACGGCCACTTTCGCCAGCAATCCGCTGGGCGCCAGCGGCATTGGGTCGCTGGAGTCGCTGGTTAACAGGGGCCCGTACCCCGCCGGCGGCAGCACAGATGCTGTAAATGCCTGCAGCTGGAGAGTCGACAACGGTAATTTCAAGATAACCATGATTCCTTCCATGCGAATGATCATCGACTGGAGCGACCTGAGTAAAAGCATCAGCATGAATGCCACGGGGCAGAGCGGCAACCCGGCCAGCGAATGGTACGACAGCATGATCAAACCCTGGCTAAATATCAAATACCACCCCATGCTGTGGACCAAAGACCAGGTCAACAGCGGCGCCGCCCATAAACTGGTGCTGACACCCTGATAGAAATAGCCAATCGATCAATCTTCCCTGCCGCAGGCTGAACCAAGAGAACAGCCTGCGGCAGGGAGTTCGCAATAACGGAGGCGGGAGATGGACACGGTAAATATCCTCGGATTTGCAGGCAGCCTCAGGCAAGGCTCCTACAACAAAGCTTTATTAAGGGCGGCTGGAGAATTGCTGCCCCCGGGCGCATCTCTCGAAGTGTTCGACCTCGAGGGCATACCTCCGTTCAACCAGGACCTGGAGGAGAGCCTGCCTGAAAGGGTCAAAGAGTTCAAGTCCAGGATCAGGGCGGCCTCCGCGGTGCTGATCGTAACACCCGAGTACAACTTCTCCATGCCCGGCGTGCTCAAGAACGCTCTGGACTGGGCATCCCGGCCGCCCAGGGACAGCGTCTGGCCGGGCAAGCCCCTCGCCATTATGAGCGCATCTACGGGCATGCTGGGCGGGTCCCGGGCGCAGTACCATCTGAGACAGACCCTGCTCTTCTTCGACGTGAAGGCGGTGATCAAACCGGAGGTCTTCGTGACATTCGCCGCACAGAAATTCGATGAAAAGGGCAATCTGACGGACCCGGCAACCAGGGGCGTGGTGGCAGACTTGTTAAAGGCACTGGTCAACCTCGCTTCGGGGACCGCGCGCTGAGGCGCAGACTATTTGATCACCTGAGGAGGCCTGCATGAAATATGTGGGGAAAGATAGCAAGGAGACCGTAGTCAGGCGTTTCGCCGAGTACGTGTCATCAGGCAAGGCCGAGACCTTTAAGTCCTACAATATGGAGTTCGTTTTCGGCAGGCGCGAAGGCCCCTACGTCTGGGACGCCGCCGGCGGCAAGCGGCTGATCAATTGCCACTGCAACGGCGGCGTTTTCAATCTGGGCCACCGCAATCCGCTGGTCGTCAAAGCCCTGCAGAACAGCCTGAAGGAGCTCGACATCGGCAACCACCACCTGATCAGCGAACAGCGTGCGCTGCTGGGCGAAAAGCTGGCCGGACTGATGCCCGGCGACATTTCCTGCACGGTATTCGGCGTGGGCGGCGGCGAGGCCATCGACGTGGCCATCAAGCTGGCCCGCGGATACACGGGCAAATACAAGGTCGTTTCGGCGGTCGGAGGCTATCACGGACACACCGGCTTTGCACTGGCCACCGGGGACGAGCAGTACCGTTCCCCCTTCGGTCCCAACCTGCCCGGCTTCCTGCAGGTCCCCTTCGATAACGTCGCGGCGCTGGAAAAGGCCGTGGACAATGAAACGGCCGCGGTCATCTT
Source organism: Dehalococcoidia bacterium (assembly GCA_034429715.1). Taxonomy (GTDB): domain Bacteria; phylum Chloroflexota; class Dehalococcoidia; order GIF9; family UBA5629; genus CAIMUM01. Next base: position 6,396 of record DAOUFR010000035.1, on the reverse strand, counting down.
CGAGACGATACCTGCCACGCTCGGTATGCCCGTCCCATCCGGGGACTTCTTCAAGGAGGCCCGCCGGATCTGCTCGCACAAAGGGGCGCTGCTCATTATCGACGAGGTGCAGACCGGACTGGGGCGCACGGGCAAACTGTGGGGCATCGAGCATTTCGACACCGTGCCCGACATCATCGTGATCGGCAAAGGGCTCTCCGGCGGCATCTACCCTATGAGCGCAACCTGTTACCGTAAGGAGCTCTCCAGCTTCTTCCACAACAACCCCTTTATTCACGTTTCCACCTTCGGAGGCGCCGAGGTGGGCTGCCCGGTGGCCTCCGCCGTGCTGGATGAATCGTCCAGACCGGAGTTTCTGGAGAACGTCAACAGGCTGGCAGCCGTTTTCAAAGACGGCTTCGTTGAGTTGAAAAAGAAACACCCGAAGATACTTACCGGCCTGCGACAGCTCGGCCTGATGATGGGCATCGAGATGGTCAACGACGCCTGCGGGCCGATACTGACCAAGTCCTGTTACGACCACGGCATACTGGCCATCTACGCCAATAACGATAAGAGGGTATGCCAGCTGTTGCCGCCGCTGGTAATCGATACGAAAGTAGCCCATCAGATTCTGGAAGGCGTGGACGGTGCGCTGGGCGATACGGCAGCCTTCCTTGGCCTGAAATAATATATCGACAGGAGGCCGACGTGCAGGTAGATATCGAGCTGCTGAAAGAATTCGAAAAGGGGCTGGACCCGGCGCATCCCGAAAACAGCAGGATACCCGCCCGTGTGTTGGGATACGGGGAGATCAGCACCATCTTCGAAATACAGACGGAGACAACCAGAAACCTGGCCTGCAAGCGGATGCCCATCTTTAAAACGAAAGAGGAGATAGCTGAATACGAGACGCTTTATAAAGACTACAACGAGACGCTGGGAAAAGAGCTGGGCATCAGATTACCCGAGTGGGGCTTCGCCTCTTTTACCTCCGACGCCGGCAATATCATCGCTTTCGACATCCAGCGCAAATTGAATCCCGATTCCATCGGCAACCGCGCCATCCACATACTGAACACCGATGGTGTCCGCACACTATTTGTGCTCGTGCTGCGCGAGCTTACTAAGGTCTGGAAGTTCAACCTGGCCAATCCGGACCGGGCGTTGGGAATAGACGGCCAGATATCCAACTGGTCCATCGCCGGCTTCGATGCCTCCAAACCGCAGGTGGGCGAGGAATCCGAACTGCTGTACTTCGATACCAGCACTCCCCTTATGAAAAAGAATGGCCGGGAGCGGCTGGACCCGGAGCTTTTCCTGCGCAGCGCGCCCTCGTTCCTGGTCTGGCTTATCCGCTGGCTCTTCCTGGAGGGGGTGATGACACGCTATTACGATGCCCGCCTGGTGACAACCGACCTGATCGCCAATTTCTACAAGGAGCAACGGCCCGAGCTGGTGCCCGGCCTGGTGCAGGCCGCCAACGAATTCTACGCCACGGAGGGCGCCTCCCTGGGCGTCAAACCTCTCACGGAAAAGGATATCAAGGCATACTACAAAGAGGACGCCATGATCTGGGTGGTCTTCCTGGCCTTCCGCCGCTTCGACCGCTGGCTGCACAGATATATACTGCGCAAGCCCTACATCTACATACTGCCGGGCCACATCAAGCGATGATTGATTAGCAGATCATTCTTCCGGTAATCGCCAATCATACTCAATATGATAATATTTACTGGGGCATGGCAAACTCGGTTTATAGAAATTAACAGTGTCATGGGGCTTCACCACATCCGCAACCGTGTAAACCTTGTCATCATATACTAACTTCACGTCTACAATCAACCATTTATCATGCTTATTATGGACGGCTATTTCTGTTATACAAGTTCTTCCGGTGCCTCCTATATAGTACGACATATCCTTGGTAATTTGCGCAAAAGAATCATCTGGCTTTATTTCTTGAGCAGCAGAAGAGCCTGGAGTAACAGAGGATGCTGCTGCTTTAAGTTCAGCTGCTTTTGCATAATCAGCATTAGCCAGATCTTTCTGACCATTTTTGTCATATAACCATGCACGCCATTCATATAATGAGGGATCCTCAGGATCAAACCAGATGGCCTTAGTATAGTCAGAAATGGCCTCGTTCCACTTCTCCTGCTTGATATATGAATATCCCCTGTTGCTGTAAACAGTAGTAAACTTGGGATTAAGCTCAATAGACTTCGTAAAATCAGCAATTGCCTTATCCCATTGCCTCAGGCTATTGTACGAATACCCACGATTGCTGTAGGCTACAGCCAACTCAGGATTAAGCTCGACGGCTTTAGTAAAATCGTCGACAGCTTTTTCCCACTGTCTTAGACCATTGTAGGAACGCCCACGATTACTGTAGGCTAATGCATATTCATGGTCAAGCTCAATCGCCTTGCTTAAATCCTGTACGGCCATATCCCACTGTTCGTTGTCATTGTAAGCCCAACCCCGATTGTTATGGGCGATCATATATTCAGGATCAAGCTCAATTGCTTTAGTAAAATCAGCAATGGCAATATCAGTCTGTCCTTTACTATTATGTGCAAAACCACGACCGTTGTACGCCTCGGCATAACTTTGATTGAGTTCAATGGCCTTATTAAAGTCAGCAATAGCTAAATCCCATTGGTCTTTATCATTGTAAGCCCAACCTCTATTATAGAAAGCGATGGCAGATTCAGGATCATTTTTAATAGCCTTTCCATACTCAACGATAGCAAGATCCAGTTGGTTATTTTTATAATAGAAATCGCCTTGTTGGATATAATTTGTTAAGTTATCCGAAATAGCTTCATTTTTCATAGTAGTGTTTTCTGCTGAACCAGTACACGCAGTTAGTATTAAAGCCAGTATCATAAGTATTATTATATTTTTACTTGATCTAATCATCTTCTTCTCCCATATTGTTTGTTTTGATATGATGTATTTAATTTCATATCCGACGGTTATTGACTTCGCCAGTGCCATTTAAGTTTTGACTTATACCAATCTTCCACACTTTTTGAATAGAAGTATTGCTGGCCGGGCGATATCGAATCAACAATATCAACATCATTGATGGTTACATCAACCATTAGCCATTTATCATGTTTGTTGGCAATTGTGCCATATTGCAGCGTCCTCGGTGATTCACGATCATAACTGGCCATGCTTTCATTAATTTTCCAATCCACGTACTTGTTTGGATAATGAATCCATTCAGTAGGCACAATATTTTCCTCTGGGCTAAGTTTCTTCCGTAAAGCACTGTCAACTGATAACGTCTGAACAATACTCCGTAGTTTTATCCATTTGGCATCACTGGGATCGGTGCTGGCCGCACTTATCATAATTACCTTTTCATCCTTGATAAATCCGTAATAAACTGCTGCGAATTGAGCACTTCCTTTATCAAGCATGAGTTCTATTGAATAACAGTCAGTCTTATTATCTGCCAGCTTAACCGGCTTTTCCGATTTTATGCTCAATTCATCGTATATATTCAGTACACTCAATTGTTCCTTGCTCCATTCCAAAATAGATGACCTTACCGGACCAATCGGATATATTCCCATTTGAAGATTGTCAGTATTTAATTTATCAGGGCTCTGCACTAAGAAAATTGTACTGGCAACCGAAGGCTTTTCTTCTACCCAGTTCTTTGGATATTCAATACTTAAACTGTATTTAGTATTGCTATACAGTTTTATATCTTTATCCGTATCTGGCATTTCCACAGATGACGGAGGTTGGACAGATGATGCCGGTACTGGTGTGGATTGTTCCGAATTATTATCAGCTGAAGGTAAGCAAGCAGTATTTATCAGTATAAATAACTGGACAAAGGCTATCACCATCGCAGAGCACTTGATCCTCTTGTCTATGGTCACAATCACTAAAAACCTCCCTCCCAACCTCCTTATAACTGATTGCCAGAATCCCGCTTAATACAATATACACAATCTGGGTATTCCTATGCAATGTGCTATTGCGTGGATTCTGGTGTATCACTGACTGCACAGATGTATACTGCGCAAGCCCTACATCTACATACTGCCGGGCCACATTAAAAGATAGCCCGCAATATTGTATAATCATTATCCTGGCGGATGTCGCGCCGCCTTTGCCCGATTACTATCAGGAGGTATTCGCCATGTCCCAGATGACCGGCAAGCAGTACAGGCAGAGTCTAAAGAGTCTTAAACCCGTGATCTACTATATGGGGGAGAAGATCGCGGATATAACGGAGCATCCGGCTTTTATACCGCACGTTAACGCCGCCGCACTGACTTACGAGATGGCTATCGCGCCGGAGTTCGAGGAGCTCTGCTCGGCCAAATCCCATCTCACCGGAGGCAAGATCAACCGCTTCACACATATCCACCAGGGACATGACGACCTGATCAAGAAGGTGAAGATGCTGCGCGCCATCGGGCAGCAGACTGGAAGCTGCTTCCAGCGCTGCGTGGGATTCGACGGCATGAACGCCACCTATTCCGTAAGCTACGATGTCGATAAAAAATACGGGACGGACTACCATCAGCGCTTTAAAAATTTTATGAAGATGGTCCAGGAGAGGGACCTGATGCCCTCCGGCGCCATGACCGATCCCAAGGGAGACCGCAGCCTCTCCCCCAGCCAGCAGAAGGATCCCGACCTCTATGTCCACGTAGTGGAGAAGAAGAAGGACGGCATCGTGGTCAGCGGCGCCAAGGCCCACATCACCGGTGCGGTCAATTCGCACGGCCACCTGGTCATGCCCACCTCCGCCATGCGGGCTGAGGACAAGGACTACGCAGTCTGCTGCTACGTGCCCATCGATGCGCCGGGCTTGCTGCATGTCTTCGGCCGCCAGTCCAACGATACGCGCAAATGCGAGTGCTCCATGGACCAGGGCAACGCCGAGTATGGATGCGTGGGCGGCGAGGCCCTCATCGTGTTCGATAAGGTCTTCGTGCCCAACGAGCATGTCTTCATGTGCGGCGAGTATGACTTTGCCGTGGAGCTGGTGGAGCGCTTCGCCACTTTCCACCGGCAGAACTACGGCGGTTGCAAGGGCGGACTGGCCGATGTGCTGGTGGGCGCCGTTTACGCGCTGGCGCAGGCGCAGGGCACGATCAAAGCTTCTCATGTAAAGGACAAGCTGGCCGAGATGATACACCTGGCCGAGACCATTTACTGCTGCTCGATCGCCTGCTCCTGCCAGGGCTTCCAGCAGCCGGCGGGATGCTACCAGGCAGACCCGCTGATGGCCAACATCACCAAGCTGAACGTAACTCGCAACGTCTATGAGATAGCCCGCCTGGCACATGACATCACGGGCGGCCTGCTGGCCACCATGCCTTCGGAGTTCGATCTCAGGGACCCCTCTGTCGGCAAATGGGTTGATAAATACATGAAGGGTGTTTCAGATGTTCCGGCCGAGACCAGGATCCGACTGATCCGCCTGATCGATGCCATGACCTGCGGCACCGCCCTGGCAGAGTCGATGCACGGCGCCGGATCACCGCAGGCGCAGAAGATCATGATCGAGCGGCGCGGCAACCTCGAGCGCAAGAAGAGACTGGCGGAGAAGCTGGCCAAGATCGGCGATCAGCCCTTCTTCGTCTGCTGAAAAACTTACCGGGCAGGCTCAACATTAAAATAACGCTGAAGTTCTGCGGCTCGTGTAACCCGGAGATCGACCTGTCCTCACTGGCCTCGCAGGTCCGCAAACTGTCTTGTGGCAGGGAAGACATCGAGGTTGCGCCACCGGATGCCGCGGGATTGGACCTGTTGATCATACTCTGCGGCTGCCGCCGTGCCTGTGCCAATCAGGAACAGTATAAGTCTCAGGCCCGTCGGCGCCTTATAATTGCCGGCGAGAGCCTTGACGGCAGCCCTCGCAGCGAAAAGCACCTGGCAGCCCTCATCGCCGATGAGATAAACCGCATATCCGCATAGCAATGTTACTTAGGTCACACGGTGACTAAAATCATGTTCCCTCCGCTATACCTGCAATATAATTTATCTACAGTTTAATTTACACACGGAGGGTAACATGGAAACCGAAAAAGGGCTCGTGCTCGAGCTGAACAGCCGTAATCTGGAGGAGGCTATAAGGAACAACCGGTCGCTGGTGGTGGATTGCTGGGCGCCGTGGTGCGGCCCCTGCCGCATGATGTCGCCCGTTATCGATGAGCTCGCCGCCGATCTCAAAGGAAAGATAACCTTCGGCAAGCTCAACACCGACGAGAACCAGGATATCGCAGCCAGGTTCCAGGTGCAGGCCATACCCACTCTGCTCATCTTCAAGGACGGCAAACTGGCCGACCGCAAGGTGGGTGCGCTGCCCAAAAAGGCTCTGGCAGACGAATTGACCAGATATAATTAAGCCAGGGACTCAGTATTCGACTGAAGGGC
>DAOUFR010000034.1:0-7192 GCA_034429715.1 Dehalococcoidia bacterium | reverse complement strand
CCGGTTTCGATCCGGTCAAACTGCCGCGAGAGATGGCCATAGAGAAAGACGGGCATAGACGAGTATACGAGGTGTCCTGTTCCCCCCTCTGCGACAGGTGGGGCAAACGCAGCGGTATGACGCTTGTCTTTCACGATGTCACCGAACAGAGGGAGTCACAGGGGAAACTGCTGGAGCAGCAGAGGGAACTGGCTGTATCGGAGGAGCGGGATAGGATGGCCATGGACCTGCATGACGACCTGGGCCAGGTCTTCGGTTTTATCAACGTTCAGGCGCAGGCTATTAAAAAGCAGATGTCCGATGCCGGCGTCGATGTCGACTCAAATAAAATTGACCGGCTGATCGAGGTCACGCAGTCGGCGCACCAGAAGATGCGCGAGTATATCCACAGCGCTAAAAACGTGAAGGTTGAAGGGGACTTCGCCTCCGCTCTCAAACAGGAGGCCGGGCGTATCGGGAGAGAAGCCGGGCTGGCCGTCAGCCTGGATATATCGGACGCCCCGACGATTGAGAGTTTAAAGCCCGATGTCCGGCAGCATATGCTGAGCGTCGTCAAAGAGGCCCTGAACAACATACAGAAGCACGCCGGGGCGAAAAACGTATCCATCGTAATCAGGTCCGACGGCACGGATATCCGTGTTACGATATCGGATGATGGCAGGGGCTTCGACCTGGCGCAGCTTAAAAATAAACCGTTACAGGGGTTAGGATTAAATATAATGAAAGAGCGGGCTGCGGAGATCGGAGGGGAGCTGAGTGTCGACACCACCCCCGCCAAAGGTACACAGGTTATATTGAGAGTGCCTTTACACAGGTGAGCGCTACGAGGTAATTTTGACAGGTTGAACGACTACACGTATACTACACGTGTACGGAGATGAATTATGCAGAAAAAATTGACCGTGACAATTGATGAGGAGGTCTACCATGGTCTGCGCAAGATTATAGGGCCGCGAAAAATAAGCAAGTTCATTGAGGAATTAGTTAGACCTCACGTTGTTCGCCCCAATATGGAATCGGCCTATGCGGAGATGGCGAAAGACAAGAAAAGGGAGAAAGTAGCACTGGAGTGGGCGGAAATTACTTTTAAGGACCTATCTCATGAAAAGGGGTGAGGTCTGGTGGGTTAGTTTCGATCCTTCTATCGGTGGGGAAATTCACAAGAAGCGCCCTGCTGTAATCATCAGCAATGATATATCCAACAGGTTTCTTAATCGAGTTCAGGTTGTCCCTCTTACCAGTAAAACAGACCGGCTATATCCCAGCGAAGCAGCAGTGATCTTTGAAGGTAAGGAGAGCAAGGCTATGGCAGATCAGCTGTCAACTGTTAGCAAGCAACGGCTCTTTCGTTGTGCCGGAGCTCTCTCCGCGCCGGATATATACAAAATAGAGGAAGCCATCAGAATACAACTGGCTATTCGTTAAATGAGAGTATTGCTGGTTGATGACCATCCGCTTTTCCTGGAGGGGTTACAGAACCTTCTGGAGGCCCATGGTATCCAGGTGGCCGGCACCGCGGCAAACGGCGACCAGGCCCTGCTGCGGGCGCGCGAGCTGAAGCCGGACGTGATACTGATGGATATCGCCATGCCCGGCGGCAGCGGTATCGATGCCATCGGTCCCATTAAAGATGAGATGCCGCATATATGGATCGTTATGCTCACCACCTTCGATGATGATCGAAACCTGTTCGAGGCTGTAAAGAGGGGCGCCTCGGGTTACCTGTTGAAGAACCTCAACGCAGACGAGCTGGTCGGGCTGCTGCATTCGCTGGAAAAGGGAGAAGTGCCCCTGTCCCCTGGATTGGCCGCCCGGTTGCTGGCCGAATTCGCCCGCCGTCCGGACGGTGATAAAACAGATAGCGGGACCGAAGAGCAGAAGGTTAAATCGGTCCTGACACGGCGGCAGGCCGAGATACTTAATCTGGTGGCGCGTGGCAGGACTTACAGAGACATCGCGGCCGAGCTCAAATTAAGCGAAAGCACCATTAAATACCATATGGAAAGGATATTGGAGGCGCTGCACGTGCAGAACCGAGCGCAGGCCATCGCCTATTCAGCCCGCGAAGAAGTTAACGATTAAATCCTATTTCGCGGCGAACTCGGCTTTAATTTCCTCGTAAAGCGCAAGCTTTTTCACTTTACCCAGCGGGGTGAAAGGGAGCTGGTCGCGGAATATGATGTCCTCGGGTATTTTGTATCTGGCCAGTTTATCCCTGAGAAACGCCTTTATCTCGTCCTGCGTAACGCTCGCGCCGGGTTTGCGGATTATATAGGCTCTGCCTACCTCACCCATGATAGGGTCGGGACGACCCAGCACCGCCACCATGAAAACGTCCGCATGCTGTGATACGGCCTCTTCCACTTCCGGCGGATAAACGTTCTCACCGCCGCGGATAAACATCTCCTTTTTGCGGCCGATGATCATCAGGTACCCGTCATTATCGATCTTGCCCATATCGCCCGTATGCAAATAGTTTTTGCGATCCAGGACGCGCCTGTCCTCATCGGGACGCTTCCAATAGCCCTTCATCACGACGTCGCCCTTGATGACGACCTCGCCCTCCTGCCCCTGCGGCAGTATTTTGTTGTCCTGGTCCATAATGGCCACCTGCACGCCCGGAATGGGGATGCCCACCGTGTGCTTCAGTTTCTCCTCCCCGTGCTCGGGATGTGTAAAGGTGATGGTCCCCGTGCTCTCCGTCAGACCGTAGGCGTTGAGCGGCATCACGCCCATGCGCTGTTTGATGGCGACGATCAGGTCTGAGGGACAGGGCTGGCTGGAGACGACGGCCACCCTGATCGATTTAAGGTCGTATTTATCCACGTTGGGGCTCAACAGCTCCATGGCGTACTGTGCGGGGACCTGCCCGATACACGTGACTTTCTCGTCCTGTATGACCTGCAGCGTCTTTTCCGGATCGAACATGTCCATCATAACCAGCTTGTTGCCTGTGGTCAGGCAGGACATCACAGCCATCACGGCGCCGCCTGAGTGGTTGAGGGGTATATTCAGCAGCAGGCTGTGGCCCCGCGTAAATCCGGTGGCCTCGACCTGAGCCCTGGAGTAGGCGATTAAATTCTTGTGCGTCAGCACGGCCGCCTTGGGGACGCCGGTCGTTCCCGAAGTATAGATAAACAGTACCGGGTCTTCAGGCTTCACCGCCGCCCGCGCCTTTTTAAGCGCCGGACCCGGCTTCATCGCGAACTGCTTATAAGGCAGCATCTCCACCACCGATTTGTTGCTGTCATAGATCACGATCTTTTTAAGCGTCGGCAGCTCAAGCCGGATGGATTCGATGTTCCTGACCAGGTCTATGCCCATGAACTCCCCCGCCATGACCAGTACGGAGACCCCGGAGTTGTTGACGATGAATTTGATCTCATGGGGAGTGAAGCGCCAGCTGATGGGGACGGTCACAGCGCCTATCTTGGCCGCGCCCAGGTATACGAAAAGGAACTCCGGCCAGTTGGGAATATAGATGCCGATGCGGTCGCCTTTTTTAACTCCCAGGTTCAGCAGACCCATGGCCGCCCTGTCCGATTCCTCATCATATTCTTTCCAGGATATGCGCCTGTCCTTGAAGACCACTGCGTCGGCATTTGGAATCTCGCCGGCGTTGGCTGTCAAAAGGTCTCCTATCACCCGATTTCGTTTCCCTGTCGCTTTCATCATAACCTCCCCTGATCGATTAACGGCGGTTTTATATGGACCCTTCCGGCCATTATATAAATGCCGCGACAGAAAATCTATGGTTTACCGGCTGCCGCGACAAATAACTGTCCGATAGTACAGTCGACCGTCATGTAAGACTGTACTTTTTTAACTGTGAAACTGTGCCTTTCGGCGTTGGTTTAAGCCCGGTCGGTATTTATATTTAAGAAGGGCGTATTGTAAACGTTTTTGCTTGGAGAGGCATAAGTCCGGATGAAGGTACTGCTGGTAGACAACCATACACTTTTCCTGCAGGGGCTGCAGAGCATCCTGCGGGCAGGCGGCATTGAGGTGGCCGGTGTGGCGGAGGATGGTGATGAAGCCGTGACCAGGGCCGGGCAGCTCAAGCCCGATGTGGTTATCCTCAATGCCGGCGGAGATAATCGCAGCAGCAGGTCAATTATCCGCCGGATCATGAGAAAAGCTCCCGCAGCAAGGATCATTGTTTTTGCAGACAGCCGGGAGAATCTCAGGGCGGCTGCGCGCTGCGGGGCAGCGGGATATCTATTATCCGAGATAGACGGCGACGGGCTGCTGATCAAGCTCCATGAGACGGGATCAGGCGAGGGCAGGTATTCAGGGTGGGTGAGTCGAAGATGAGATATGCATCCGGCGATACCCGAACCATAGAGAGATTTGTATTCTGGAGGGACTGTCATGAGGATATTTAAGAGAGCCATACCTTTGGCGGCGATCGTTGCGATGATACTGTCGCTGTTTACACCGGCGGCGCCCGTATATGCCGGACAGTATATGCATACCTGGGACACAAAGGCGGATTTCGACGCCGGCGTGCTCAATAACGTCGATACCTCCTCCAGTCCGGGCGATGTTCTGCTGGCAATTAATCTCAACACAGGGAATGGCGGTTTTGGCGACCAGTACATTGATGGGGGGATATTTAAAACCGATGGCCGCAAAGGCGCAATCACGCAGCGGAGCTACGCAGGCAGCAACATTGTATATGTGGACACGCCGGCAGGGCGGTTCTTTGGAACGGACGAGGTACTCATCATCCAGATGCTGGGTTCGGGCGCGGGCAACTGGGAGACGAGACATATTCAGTCGGTCGGCGCCGGGCAGATTACACTGACCCAGAATTTAACCAACACCTATTACGCGGATGGAAACAACAGGGCCCAGGTGATCATGATCCCGCAGTATGGTGAAGTACATGTTTGGAATGGAGGCAAGATCACCTGTGATCCCTGGGACGGCTCGACGGGCGGGATCGTCATTTTCAGGGCGCGAGGGGTGGTGGAGATACTTTCGGATGGGAGCATCGATGTATCTGATAATGGCTTTCGCGGTGGAAGTGGTGGAGATGGCGGCAGTGGTGGAAAGGGGGGGTCAGGAGGAACGAATTCACGAAGTACTTATGATCCCGGCGGGGATGGAGACTTCGGAGAAGGTACGCGAGGTGGTTCTGGTTGTGGCAAATGTGGGCATGGCGGATGGGGTGGACAACAGGGCCATCAGGGCGATCAGGGCGACGCGGGTGATGCAGGCGAGGGTCCCGGTGGAGGGGCTTCCGACCAGGGAGGCGCCAACGGCAGTAGCTATGACCTCTCGCTGCTGCAGTTAGGTAGCGGTGGTGGTGGTGGAAGTGGAGGCCAAGGAGGACATGGTGCTGGTGGTGGTGGTGGTGGAAGCCAGAATAGTGGTGATGCCTCTCAATGGAATTATGGAGCAAGAGGGAATGTGGGGGGAGATGGCGCTATTGGTGGTGGTGGAGGCACGGGCGCTGGTAACATAATTATCTTTGCAAGGTCAATAGTCCTCAATGGGAAGATCAGTGCATCGGGAGGCTCAGGTACCTTCGGTAATACAGGAATTGGAGGTGGGGATGCTTATAGTTGTAGCAAATGTAAGCATTGGCATGATTACGGATGTGGGGGCGCAGGTGTCGACGCGGTTTTTCATTGTGCTGGCAGTGGAGGAGGTGGGGGCGTGGGATCTGAAGGCGGTTACGGCGGAAATGGTGGCGCAGGCGGTGCTGCAGGAGCAATATGGCTTGTCGCTGATAATCTAACCTTGGGTATTAATAATGTATCTGCTGCTACCGGAGCCGGAGCAACTGGTGGCGCTGGAGGAGAAGGTGGGCGTGGTGGATGTGGTGGGCCCCAAGGTCTGTCCAACTACAATTGCGACGGAAATCCAGGAGACGACGGCGTTTGGGGTCCGACAGCCCCCTCCGGGACTACTGGGGGAGATGGTGGACCGGGCAAGATCCGTCTCGATTACGTCACCGTCTCCGGTAGCACCAACCCCACGCCAAGCTATATTTCAGGCCTTTATGTTGCCGGCGGCACCATCGCCTCTGATGTGGTTGATACAGGCGCAGCGGGGCAGGTCTGGCGCAGGCTCAGTTGGGAGGAAACTCTGCCTGGCAATACAAATATGACTTTCGAGGCCAGGGCCAGTGATACCCTATTTGCCAAGGATGCTTCCAGCCCGGCCTGGATCTCGGTTGGTAGTACCAGCCCGGTCATTGCGGGCTTGCCCTCGGGGCGTTACATGCAATGGCGCGCCACATTTACTACCGGAAAAAATTTTAATTCGCCGGTGCTGCACAGTGTTTACATAGCCTATTCGGGAGCGCCTTCGGTAACTACCGCTGCAGCCTCCAACGTGGGGCTGAACTCGGCTGTGCTCAATGGCAACCTGGTTGTCATGGGCATTTCCGGCTCACCCGTGAATGTATCCTTCCAGTGGGGCACAACGTCCGGAGGACCCTATCCCAACAATACCCCGGATCAGGCTATGGACGCCCCCGGCGCCTTCAATTCCGCCCTGTCCGGGTTACCGGCGGGGGTTACCTATTACTACAGGGCGAGGGTGGACGGGGGCGCGGAAGGTATTGACTACGGCGCCGAGATGAGTTTCCGCACTGCGGTTACCCCGCCTTCGGTTATCACACAGGCGGCCAGTTCCATCGCAGGTAATTCAGCGGTATTGAACGGTACATTGACCGGCCTGGGCACAGCCACGACAGTGAATGTTTACTTCCGCTACGGATTTTATCAGGGAGGTCCTTATAACTCTACGCCGACACAGGCCGTGACCGCTACCGGCCCTTTTCACATCGCTGTCTCTAACCTGAACAGCTACACCACATATTATTATCAGGCTGTGGCTGACGGCGGAATACATGGCACTGCTTACGGCGCTGAAATGAGCTTTAATACTCCACTGTTGCCACCTGTTGCATACACCGAGAAACCCGACGTGCAAGGCAGCGATGTCCATTTAATAGGCAAACTGGTCTCCTTGGGCAGCAATCAGGATGCATTCGCGTCCTTCGTGTATGGAACCACCATGGGGGGGCCTTACCCCTATGAAACATCGTTCTATACACTTGAACGTCCCGACGAATACGGCTTCTGGGTATCATTAACTCCTGATAAGATATACTATTACCGGGCCAAGGCGGAAGGAGACCTGGGTGGCACCGGCTACGGGTCTGAGGTGAGGTTTA
>DAOUFR010000033.1:0-32114 GCA_034429715.1 Dehalococcoidia bacterium | reverse complement strand
GCAATGCCCTTGAAGCTGGCGCCATATCCGACGCTGGTGGGTACCGCTATGACAGGGCAGGTCACCAGCCCGCCCAGTACCGCGGGTAGCACGCCGTCCATTCCGGCCACGGCGATGATTACCCTGGCGCTCCTGACCTGCTCCAGGTGATCGAAAAGACGGTGGATGCCGGCCACGCCTACATCGAAGATTCGCTCCACCTTATTGCCCATCATCTCGGCTGTCACGGCGGCCTCCTCGGCCACGGGTATATCCGCCGTGCCTCCCGTTACAATCGTTATGCCCGGTTTGCCCGTCTTTTTCACCGTGCGGTCTATGATGACGGCGCGGGCGTCTGTATTATATACGGCGTCCGGCAGTTTCTTTTTAATAGCCCTGAAGCCATCGGCGTCGACGCGTGTAATCAACACCCGGCCGGAATGCGCCGCCAGACTATTTGCAATACTGACCAGTTGTTCCCTGGTCTTGCCCGGCCCGAAGACAACCTCGGGAAAGCCCGTGCGCAGGCTGCGGTGGTGGTCAAGCTTGGCATGCACCATGTCCTCGTAAGGCAGGACGCTCAACTGCGTGACTGCGTCCTGCAGCGACAGTTCGCCCGACCTGACCTTTTTGAGCAGATCCGTCAGCCAGCGTTGACTGAACTTCTGCGCGCCGGATTTAATCTTTTTATGATCGCCCTTTTTCATCTGCCTGCCCGTGCTTCGCGTTATGGTAAGTATAACGCAGCAGAAGGTGCAGTACAATACGGATGTCGTAGCTGCGGTTAAACAATTTATACAAAAATGTTGTTTTTTGTAACACGGTGGTTTAAAATTACGGCGTCCGCCGCCTGTAAGGCCACCTGGCCGGGCGGGCAATGGGGGGTGAAAATGAGCATACCAAAACTGAGCGACGAGAAATACAAAGAAGTCATAGCAGCCTACGAGAAGAAGACACCTAAATCCAAGAAACTCATCGAAGAATCCCGCAAATACATAGTCCCCATGGGCGCACCCGCATACATGATCTGGCACAGGCCCTATCCTCTTTTTATCGACAACGCCAAAGGTTCGCGGCTTTACGATGTGGACGGCAACGAGTATATCGACATGTTCATCGACCAGGGCATCTCCTATATAGGGCATAAGGCGCCGGCTATACGCAAGGCCATCGACAAAGCACTGGATAAATACGGTTTCCACCTTGAGATGTGCGAGGAGCTTGCCACCAGGTGGGCGCAGAAGGTCATGCAGCATTATCCCTCCATCAAGAAGATAAAAATAGTCAACTCCGGCAACGAGGCCACCGAGCTGGTCTGCCAGATCGCGAGGGCCTTCACGGGAAAAACCAAAATCATCAAATTCGCCGGACACCATCACGGCTGGAACGGCGTCCTTTCCTACGACGCGCTGGCGGCCGGCTCCGGCACTCTCTTTACACTGGGCATACCCAACAACCACTGGGACAATCTGATCAACCTGCCGCCCAACGATATAGGGATCGTGGAGAAAGCTCTTCAAGATAACAAAGACCAGGTGGCGGCCGTGGTGCTGGAGCCTCTGGGCGCTTCATCCGGTGGCACGCCGCTCAATGAGGGCTTCCAGAAGCATCTTCGCGAGCTCACCACTAAATACAACGTATTGCTGGCCTTCGACGAGGTTGCCACAGGATTCAGAGTGGCCATCGGCGGCGTCCAGCAGCTGCTGGGCATAACGCCCGACCTGACCTGCCTGGGCAAACCTGTGGGCGGCGGCATACCCATCGGCGCGGTAGGCGGGCGCGAGGACGTGATGTCGGTGGTCGGCGCTCTGGACCCCAGGGCCGATCATTTCGGGCCGCTCTTCCCCATGGGCTCATTCTGCGCCCACCCGCTGGCCATGGCGGCCGGCATCGCCTTCATCGAGGAGCTCGAAAAAGGCGATTACATACAGAACTCCATCGATCGAGCTGCCGACCTGGTCAGAGTTATCAATGAGGTAACATCCGCCCTCAAGATGGACGTCTCGGCCCATGCCATCTACAGTATCGTGCACTTCGGCCTTAACGGAAAATTCGATATGAGCCAGGTGCTGGAGGTCTACGAGTTCGACCTGATGATCAGGCTGGCGCTGCTGCTGGGCGATCCGGGCCTGGTGGTGTTGCCCGGCCATGTTTACATGTCGGGTGTTATGACCGAGAAGGACATACAGAAAAGCCGGCAGGCTTTTGAGAAGGCATTCAGCATATATAAATAATGAATCGACAGGCGGATTCAAATAGCCTGTTCACCGGGGGAATGGAAATTGTATAATGCTTTCATTCCCTCTGAAGTGGGCGGATCCAAATAAATTTGTCAGGAGTTAATTGGGATGACGGAAGAAACACAGCCCGTCCAGGGAACTCTCAGAAAGGAACTTACACTAATATTACTGATCTTCCTCATGATAGGCCTGAACATCGGCGGCTCGCTGTTCACACTGACCACAGTCGCCGCGGGCCTGACCGGGCCATCGCTTATCATCGCACAGATCATCTGCGCCATACCCGTTTTCCTGGCCATCATACCCTATATGCTTATGACTTCCATCGCGCCCAAGTCGGCGGCCAGCTACCAGTACGGCAAGCTCGCCTCCTATCCCATGGCAGTGGCGGGCGTGATCGTACTGCTGGTGGCCGTGCCGCTGGGCGGACTGCCCCTCTTCGCCATTACGAATGCGCGTTTCCTAATGATGCTGTTTCCGGATGCCCCTGCGATGGTGCCGGGCCTGGGCATCTCCTGGGTGGTGCTCATCGCTATAATATCTATTACCATCTTCTATATCATCAACATCGTAGGCATCAAGCCTTCCGCCTGGGCACAGTTCGGCATGGTATTTCTGCTGATCGTTGCCCTGCTGGCGTTCATTTTCGGAGGATTCCCTCAGATTGAATGGTCCAACTTCTCGAATATGTTCACGGGCAACCTGAAATTCCCCGGCATGCCGGCTACGCTGGCGCAGACGGTGGGCCTGATAGCGGCGGCGGCAATATGCTACACGCTGATGGCGGGCGGGCTGTTCGGCATCGAGCTGGGCGATGAGGTTAAACAAGCCAAGGTCACGATACCCCGCAGTCTATGGATGGCACTTCTGGGAGTGTTCCTGCTGACATTCTTCGTAGAGCTTGTCGCCGTCGGCGTCATGCACTGGGACCAGCTTGCAGCATCCAAGGACCTGGGCGCGGTGAGTACAATGATCTTCGGCGCCGGCTCGTTCTGGTTTTATTTCTTCATCATCGGCGGCGTCGTGATGGCCTGTATCTCCACTTTACACGCTTTAATGACTATCTCCGGACGCTACGTGATGGTCTATGCTAACGACGGCTTCTTTCCCAAGTTTTTGGCCGATATCAACAAACGCTGGGGCACACCCCACTGGGGACTCACGTTGCCCTGGGTACTGACCGTGATCATGCTCCTGTTCGCCGGTGAGAGCATCAGCATCTATGGGGCCATGCTCAACTTCGGCATGCTGTGGATGGTCACGCTGGTATTAATAGCGGCCGCGCGCCTGCATAAAACTCACCCTGAGGAGTTCGCAACATCACCGTTCAAGTTCAAACCCGGCCTGGTCTCATTCGCGGCCATCACAGCCGCGGTGCTGAACGTGATCTTCATGCTGCTGCTGGTCGTATTCATGTTAATGCAAAAGGTCACCTGGCCCATCATCCTGTTCGTCCTCGCCATAGCCGTGGGGCTGGGCCTTTACTACATTCAAAAAGCGAGAAGGAAGATCAAACCGGCTACACTTCAGTAGCCCCCTTGACGTGTTTAGACAACGTGATAAAAGGAGGTGAACGCGCCCATGGTATTTAATAAGATTTTAGTAGTCGGCGGCGGCGCCATCGGCGGCATCACTGCGGCTTTGCTGACAAAGCAAGGAGTGAACGTAGTCGTGCTTGATGCCGATAAAGAGCACGTCAAGCGCATGAACAGTGGCCTCGAGATAAGCGGCTTCAGAGAGATGACTGTACCGGTCAAGGCCATGTTGCCCGGCGATTTCGTCGGCACACAAAACGCTGCCTGGGCCGATATTGTCCTGCTGGCCGTGAAAGGGCTGCATACGGAAAATGCGCTCAAATCAGTGCTGCCGGTGATGTCCAAGTCTGCGCCGGTGGTATCGATGCAAAACGGCATCAACGAGGAGACCATAGCTAAAATCGTCGGCGCCGATCGAACCATCGCCTGCAGCATCACCTGGGGCGGCACCAATAAAGGCCCTGGCCAGCTCATACAAACAACCGACGGCGGGTTCATCATCGGCCAATGGCCGACAGGCAAAAGCAAAATCGTGGAAGAGACCGCCGCACTGCTTTCCAAGGCCTTCACCACCGAAGTTTCCGACAATATCATCGGGGACCGCTGGACCAAGCTGCTCATTACAGTCTCGTTCACCGGAGTGGGCACAACAGCCGGTCTGACCTATGGCGGTGTGATCGACAACGAGGCTGCCCGCAAGGTGGCGCTAACCGTGATCACGGAGACCTATGATGTCGGCATAAAGGCGGGTGTGAAGTTCGCCGACCTGATGGGCGTATCCCCTTCCATCGTCCTGGTACGCAACAAGGAGGATTTCGATAAGGCATCCAAACTGCTGGAGATCGGGTTTGCCAACCACGGGGCAACTAAACCCTCCATGTGGCAGGATATCGAAAAGGGGCGAAAGACCGAAGTAGATTTCGTCAACGGCTACGTTGTCAGGAAGGGCAAAGAGGTTGGATTGAAAACGCCGGCCAACGAGCTTGTGACTAAAGTAATTAAGGAAATTGAGGAAGGGAAAAGGAAACCCTCCCTGGAGAACCTCAAAGAATTCGACAATATAACAGCTTATATAAAATAACATTTTATGCATTAAAGGAGGTACTACGACACATGACTAAGAAATTGATCATCCAGGTAGCGCCATTCGGTTCAAACACTCTACATGAAAAAACACCAAACCTTCCCAACCTCGGCAAAAGGACACCTTACCTGCCGATTACACCGGAAGAGGTCGCAGAGGAGGCGTACCGCTCGTATAATGCGGGTGCAACCCTGTGCCACATCCACGCCAGGGACCCCATACACATGCTGGCCACTCCTGATATCAAGGTCTGGGGTGATGTGGTGGCACGCATACGGGAGAAGTGCCCGGTAGTAATCGAGGCCGGCGGCGGCATCGGCGCCTGGGTCGATACGACTACGTGGCAGATCATCGCGGCTTCCGAAGAGCAGAAGCTGGCACTGCTGGACATCAAGCCCGAGCCGGACATGCTCACGCTCAATATGGGCACGTTCGATATGTCGATCGGCAAGTACGGTTTCTCCACTTTCAGCAATACCCCTCCTTTCCAGAGGAAGATCATAAAGGGTATTATCGAAAGGGGCTGGGGCATGGAACTGGAGATCTGGGATGTCAGCCACCTGTACAACACCATGGCGCTCTGCGAAGAAGGGGTATTCGACAAAAATATGCCCTTCCACATCGATTATCCTCTGGGCGTGGCCGGCGGCCAGCCCGCTACAGCCAAACAGCTTATGTATATATCGGAAGAGGGCAAGAGGATGTTCCCCAATTCCAAGTGGCAGGCCCTGGGCATCGGCAAGGACGAGTTCCCCATGATCACAATGGCCATGCTGCTGGGCGCCGACAGCGTCCGGGTCGGTCTTGAAGATAACATCTATATCTCGCATGGCGAACTGGCTAAATCCAACGCTGAGCTGGTTGAAAAAGCGGTCAGGATCGCACGCGAGCTGGATTTCGAGATCGCAACCGTGGAAGAAGCCAGGGAATTGCTACATCTCAAGAAAAAATAAATAACGATCGGAGGAGCAGGATGGATAGTAAGCCGGCTTTAAAGCGGTACCAGTTATCGTCATCTTCCCGCATGTACATATTCGTCCTGCTCTTCCTGCTTTATTTCTTCGACTACGTCGACCGCACTGTGGTTACCTCCCTCTTCCCTTTTATACAGAGGGACTGGGGTATCTCGGATGCTGAGTGCGGTATGCTGGTCTCCGCGGTCTACTGGTCCATCCTCATCT
Organism: Dehalococcoidia bacterium; assembly: GCA_034429715.1. Taxonomy (GTDB): domain Bacteria; phylum Chloroflexota; class Dehalococcoidia; order GIF9; family UBA5629; genus CAIMUM01. The sequence continues at coordinate 26,095 of DAOUFR010000033.1, read as the reverse complement.
TCACCTTCCCTGTTTCCATACTGGTCGACCGCTGGAGCCGCAAGAAGACCATCGGATTGATGGCCGTATTCTGGAGCCTGGCTACGGCGGCCTGCGCCTTCATGCCCAATTTCAAAGCCCTCTTCGGCGCTAGGACCGCCATCGGCGTCGGTGAGGCTGGCTACGCCCCGGGCGGGTCCGCCATGATATCGGGGCTTTACCCCGAGGAGAAGCGCGCCCGCATGTTCGGCATCTGGAACGCCTCCATACCGCTGGGCAGCGCCGTAGGCATCGCCCTGGGCGGCATCATCGCCAAGTCACTGGGATGGCAACACGCCTTCGGCCTGGTGGCCATACCCGGCCTGATCGTGGCCATCCTCTTTTTCTTCGTGAAAGACTACAAAACCGTGGAACTGGTCAAAACGGTGGACGAAGGCAAGGGCGCAGGCAAGAAGAAAATGAGCTTCGGTGATATCAGCAGGGAGTTCCTTCAGACGCCGAGCCTGTGGTTCACGTACCTTGGATTCGCCGCCGTCGTATTCGTTACCACCTCGATCATCACCTGGCTGCCGACCTACTTTTATCGTGCCGGTGGCATCGCGGAGGACCAGGCCGGCCTGCGTGCCAGCGCAATTATGGCGCTGGCAATCATCGGCGCACCGCTGGGCGGCTTCCTGGCCGATCTATGGTATAAGAAAGACCTGAGAGCCCGGCTGCTGTTCTGCGCCATATCCATCCTGATCACGGCAGTATTCGTTTATCTGGCGTTTTCATTCCTCGAAGGGATGAACCAGTACCTCATGCTGCTGCTGGTAGGCATCGCCATCACAAGCTTCATCCCTGCCGCGCTGGCCGTCTGCCAGGACGTGGTGCACGCAGGTTTGCGCGCCACCTCCGTTGCCCTGGCGGTTGTCATCCAGCACCTGCTGGGCTCATCGCTGGGCCCCATAGTGACAGGGGCCTTCTCCGATGCCTACGGCATACACACAGCCATGACATTTTTACCCATTTACCTGCTCGTCGCTGCGGCTCTCTTCTTCGCTGGCTCTTTCTTCTATAAAAAAGACTATGCCAAGGTTGAGAAAATAGAGCTACAGATGGAATCCTGATATTACTACCACTTCCACCAACCTCCTATAAATCCCTCTCGCAGGCTTCTGATTATATAGAAAATTGCATATTTCTATATAATTCTATACCATATATCTTCGGGCATTTGTATTCGACGTAGATATAAAGAGCGGACATGACGAAGAAGGCGATTCTCATCAGCATAAGCGAAGCCAGCCAGATTCTGGGTGTCAACGAAGCTACGCTGCGCCAGTGGACGGACGAGGGCAAGCTAAGCGCGTTCGTGACGCCGGGCGGACACAGGCGCTATTCAAAATCTGACCTGAAGAAGCTCACCCGCTCCAGCCAGAAAGTGCTGGGCATCAGGGACCTGGTGAGCGAGCTGGAAGATACCACTCCCCGTCACAGGGAGATAGCGCGCGGCTTCTTCGACAGGTCTCCACAGGCCATAAAACCATGCCAGGAGCATCAGCGTCAACTGGCCGAACTGGGACGACATTTGCTCAACCTGACAGCCAGATATGTGAGTGAGCCCGCCAGAAGGGAGGAATCCCTGTCCGCCGCCCGCGATACGGGCAGGGGCTTCGGCCGCCTGCTGGCTGAGATGGGAATGCCGCTGACCGAGGCGACGGAGGCTTTCCTTATGCATCGAGAGCTGATCATGCAGGCCGCATCCAGCCTCGCAGGAAAACGCCAGGCCCGGGGAGGACGCATCGCAGAGGCCATACCGCTTGCCAACCGTTTGATCGATGTAACTCTCATTGCCATGATAGACGAACACCAGAAGTATGCAGGCAGTGGAGCAAGACAGGCATGATATCGATATCCCGCCTGCTCTGCGGCACCATTAGCCCCGGCGACAGCCTTCGCTATCGGGACTCCAGACAGGGCAAGAAAGCCGCAGAGCCCGGACCGGTGGTGGTCTGGAACTGCACACGCCAGTGTAACCTGCATTGCATCCACTGCTATGCCGGCGCCAGCAGCCGGGCGGAAACACCGTCCATGAACACGAAACAGGGCATGCAGTTTATCGATGACCTGGTTGAATTCAACGTGCCCGTCATCCTCTTTTCAGGCGGAGAACCCCTGCTGAGAGACGACCTTTTCGAGCTGGCGGGGCACGCTGCTCAGCGTGGACTGCGCGTTGCTTTATCCACCAACGGCACACTCATCGACGGGCCGATCGCGGATAAGATCAGGGAGACGGGTTTCGCAGAGGTAGGCATCAGCCTGGACGGCACAAGCTCAACCAACGACCGCTTCCGCGGCAGGGACGGCGCCTACCGGCAGGCGCTGGAAGGCATCCGTGCATGCGTGGCCAGGGACATCAGGGTGTCCCTCAGGCTGACTATTACTAAATACAACCACACCGAAATACCCGACATCTTTTCGCTGATAGAACATGAGAACATCAACCGTGTCTGTTTCTATCACCTGGCGTATTCCGGCCGGGGCGATAACCTCAGGGAACAGGACCTTCCTCACTCTCAAAAGCGCAGGGTGTTGGACATGATCTGTGATCGTACACTCGATATGCACAGGCACGGGCACCCCAGGGAAGTGCTAACGGTGGGCAACCATGCGGACGGGGTATACCTGTACCTGAGGGCGCAGGAGCAAGGGCACGAAGGCGCCGGACGAATACGGGAGCTGCTCAAAATGAACGGGGGCAATAACTCGGGGATAAGAATCGGGGCTGTGGACGATAAAGGAGACGTCCACCCGGACCAATTCTGGCAGAGCTATTCGCCGGGCAATGTTTTAAAGCGTAAGTTCGGCGACATCTGGATGGACATGTCCCAGCCTGTGATGAAGGGCCTGAAAAACCGCAAGCATCTGCTCAAAGGGCGCTGCGCCCGCTGCGCGTATCTCGACCTGTGCAACGGCAACCTGCGCGTGCGCGCCGAGGCCGTACACGGAGATATATGGGCCGAAGACCCGGCCTGTTACCTCAGCGACAGGGAGATCGGTTTACTAAAATGAACGCTGATCCGTCATATTCAAGCTCAATCCAGCCACGGCTGCAGCTCGTGGCATGGGAGATCACGCGGTCATGCAACCTGCGTTGCGCACACTGCCGCGCATCGTCCTCCGCAGGCGAGTACGCGGGTGAACTAACCACACAGGAGGCATTCCGCCTGATCGACCAGATAAATGAGGCAGGCAACCCCATAATCATACTCACAGGAGGGGAGCCACTGGCGCGCGCCGACGTGTATTCCCTGGCCGAATATGCAAAACGTAAAGGCCTGCGTGTGGTCATGGGCACTAACGGGACGCTGGTCACACCTCAGGTCGCAGCCCGTCTGAAAGCTTCGGGGCTCGCGCGCGTCTCGGTCAGCCTGGACTTCCCCGTAGCGGAGATGCAGGACAAATTCCGCGGGCAGCAGGGCGCATTTGAGGCGGCCATGGCCGGCATTCGCAGCATCCGCGAGTCAGGCATGGAGGTACAGATCAACTGCACCCTGACCAGTCTGAATATCGCCTATTTGAACGACATGCTGTCCCTGGCGCTACATGAAGGGGCAGTAGCCTTCCACCCCTTTTTCCTGGTGCCCACGGGCAGGGGCAAAGGCCTGAGCGACGTTGAGCTCAGCGCCGGGGAATACGAGAGCGCTTTAAACTGGATATGCGACAAGCAGCTTGAGCTGGGAGATAAAATATTCTTCAAACCGACCGATGCGCCGCATTACCTGCGCATATTGAGGCAACGCACTGGAAACAATGCTATACAATCCGGCCCTGCGACTTCAGCGCGCCGCCACCACGGGAGTGCGGATTCGATCAGCCGCGGGTGCATGGCCGGCAGCGGATTCTGCTTTATATCCCATACGGGCCGGGTACAGGGATGCGGCTACCTGGATCTCGAGGCCGGCAATATCAGGAACCAACCGTTCTCGGAGATATGGCACGATTCCCCTCTGTTCAAACAGCTGCGCGACCTCAGCGCCATCAAGGGGAAATGCGGGGCCTGCGAATATAAGCAGCTCTGCGGCGGCTGCCGGGCACGTGCCCTGGAGACCACGGGCGATCATCTGGAGTCCGAGCCGTATTGTATTTATCAGCCGCGCGGCGCAACAGGAGAACGCGTAAATGCCGGATAGCGCGCATGTAAGTATCGAGAACAGGCTGCTCGGCATGCTCCAATCGAGCTTTCCCCTGTCCAGGGAGCCGTACACCGAGATGGGCGTCAGGCTCGGCATGAGCGGTGATGATGTGATCACAAGAACAGTCAATTTGAAGAAGAAGGGCATCGTACGCCAGATCAGCCCGGTGCTGGATGCCAGAAAACTGGGTTTCCAGAGCACGCTGATTGCCATGAAGGTCGATGTATCCCGCATTAAAAGCGCTGAAGAGTACCTGATCGCCCACCCCGGTATCAGCCACGGATACGAGAGGGAGCACGAATTTAATATCTGGGTGACCCTGTCCGTGCCTCCGGGCATGGATTTGCAGGCAGAGGAAATGAACATCTCCGCAGGTTCCCATGCGCGGGCGATAATTGCCCTGCCCGCCGTCAAGGTATTCAAGCTAAGGACTAATTTCAGCCATATTGAAGATACTTCAGAGGAAGAGGATGCTCTGAGCGGGAACGGACTGCCGGGCAGGGCTCGATTATTAAAGGCTGACAAACAGATCATCAACGGACTGCAGCATGACCTGCCGCTGAGCGCCGACCCTTTTGCCCCGCTGGCGCGCAGCATGGGAATGGACGTTGATGAAATGCTGGCGCACAGCCGCGCGCTGCTGCGCCGCGGCGTCATCAGGCGCTACGGAGCTTCCATCAACCACCACATGGCCGGATACAGGGCCAACGCCATGACGTGCTGGAAAGTCCCCTCCTGCAGGGTGGATGAGTTGGGACGCCTGCTGGCTTCCAACAGGCATGTCAGCCATTGCTATGAGAGGACGACTGTTGATCCCTGGCATTATAACCTGTTCGCCATGGTGCACAGCCGCGATAGGGAAACCTGCCTGCAAATAATCGAAAGGATGGCGGCTGGAACAGGGCTCACGGATTACGCCGTGTTGTTCAGCATAAAGGAATTTAAAAAAACCAGAATACTGTACAGGGTGTAAATAAATTATAGCCACATATTATCCAGTCTACCTCAACCTGCGGGGCAGGAAATGCCTTATCGCAGGAGGGGGTCAGGTCGCCTTGCGCAAGGCTGCCGTGATGCTGGAACATGGCGCCGAGATCATCGTCATCAGCCCCCGGTTATGCGCCGGTCTGCGCAAGCTTGAGAGTGAAGGTATGATAAAAGCCGTTAACAGGTCCTATCGCGCCGGCGATATGAAAGGAGTATCCATCGCTATCGTCGCCACCAGCAATCGCACAATAAACCGCAGCGCGGCTGAGGAAGCTAAAAAACGCAGAGTGCCGGTCAATGTTGTAGATGATCCCGTGCTGTCGGATTTCATCGTCCCCTCCATCCTGCGCAGGGGCGATCTCTCGATCGCCGTCTCAACTTCCGCCAAAAGCCCCGCGCTGGCGCGCAAGATCCGCAGCAGGCTGGAAGGCACGTTCGGCAGTGAATATGCGTCCCTGGTCACCATAATCGAGGAGGTCCGCCGCCGCATCAAGAAACAGGGACTGAAAGTGAGCAGCAGCGACTGGCAACGGAGCATCGATATCGACTCGATGATCGCGCTCATCAGGGAAGGGCGCGGCGAGAAGGCGGGGGAAGATTTGATGGAGAAGCTCAGGAAATGCGCAAAATGATTTCACAGACGGAAGATACCCATGCATGTTAGCCTGGCAGGCATTAACCACCGCACGGCGCCCGTCGAGGTGCGCGAAAAGGCTGCTATCGGCCCGGACGACCTGTCCGCATATCTTCATCTTCTGCGGCGGAATTTACAGCACGGCGTCATCCTTTCAACCTGCAACCGCACGGAGGTATATGCCACGGGCAGCCAGGTTGGGGATCTTGAGCAGGCCTGCGCCGGTTTCCTGGGCAAAAGCATGGGCCTGACGGAGAGCACTGCCCCCTATCTCTACGTTATGAGCGACCGGGTCGCACTGGAACACCTTCTCGACGTGTCCTGCGGCCTGGATTCAATGGTTATCGGCGAATACGAGGTGCTGGGTCAGGTAGGGCAGTCGCTGGCAGAGGCAGAGAAATCGGGCACGGTTAACCTGCCCCTGCGGCATATCTTCGAGAGCGCCATAAGCACCGGCAGGCGGGCCCGTAACGAGACGGGCATCAGCCGAAATCCGCTGTCCATCAGCTCTATAGCGGTCAACAAGGCCCTGGATATCGTGGATGATATCGGCAGATGTAAGATCGTTATCATAGGAGCTGGCGAAGCAGGCAGGCTGGCCCTGAGGGTGGCCGGCAGCAGGGGGGCCTCGGATATTGCGGTCGTCAGCAGAACGCTGGAGCGCGCAGTACGGATAACAGGCACTTGCGGCGGACGTCCTGTCGGCCCGGATAAGCTGGCGGCGGAGCTGCGCGGCGCCGACATCGTTATCGCCTGCGCGGCATCACCCCACACGGTGCTGCGTCACAAACAGGTGAGCGATGTTATGAGCGCAAGGCCGCAACTACCCCTGATCATCATAGATATCGCCCTGCCGCGCAACGTTGAGCCGGATGTCAGCAGCATCGACAACGTGCATCTCCACAATATAGACGACCTTAACGAGCTGGCCGGCAACCATCGCCAGGAGAGGGAGTCTGAGGTGGCGGCCGTCAAGGGGATCATAGCCGAAGAAATGGAAATACTCATGAAATGGTGGCAGGCATACAGCGCCCGACCGGTTATAAAGTCCCTGATGGACAGGGCCGAGAAGATCCGTGCGGCACAATACCATAATTCCATGAAAAAAATGGCGTCTCTGTCGGAGGAAGAGAAACTACATGTCGACCTGCTCACCAGATCGATCGTGGACAAGATTTTAAGGGACCCCATACTGTATCTCAAAGAAGGCGGGGGCGCGGAACGGATAGATATAATCAACCGTCTTTTTGGACTGAACGATGGTAAGGACCTGTGAATAACAAGATTGTGATCGGCTCCCGGGGAAGCAGACTGGCCATGATCCAGGCGGAGTCAGTGGCCCGCGAGCTCAGGCAGGCCCGGCCCGGGCTTGAGATCGAGATAATCAAGATCGTGACGGAGGGCGACCGCAACCGTAGCGTGAGCATCGACCTGGCCGGCGACACAGGCATCTTCGTCAAGGCGCTGGAGGAAGCCCTGTTGAACCGCAGCATAGATATAGCAGTGCACAGCCTCAAGGACCTGCCGACCGTTCTGCCTCAGCACCTGCGCCTGGCCACTGTGACGAAGCGATTGGACCCGCGCGACGCGCTGGTCGCCCGTTCCCCGCTGGCTGATCTGAATCCCGGCTCGAAGATAGGCACCGGAAGCCTGCGCCGCGCGGTACAGCTCAAACACCTCCGTCCGGACCTGGAGGTCTGCAGCATCCGCGGCAACGTGGACAGCCGACTGCTCCGTGTGAGCTCAGGACAACTGGATGGTGTGATCATCGCCGCGGCAGCGCTGCTCAGGCTGGGCTGGAGTGATAAAATAACCGGGTACCTTCCCCTGGAATTCTTCCTGCCTGCTGTGGGCCAGGGCGCACTGGCTGTAGAGGCCAGGGAGGGCGACAGCAGAGTAGAGGAGATCATCGCAACGATCAACCATTTGCCCACTTGGCGGGCGATAACCGCCGAACGGGCATTCCTGCATACGGTGGAGGGAGGCTGCCGCGCGCCCATAGCAGCGCTGGCCTCGGCACATGATGATATCCTGGAGATTCAAGCTATGGTGTCCGACAGGGAAGGGGAAATAATAATGAAAGACTCGTATCAGGGTCCGGCAGATCCGCCGCAGGAAGCCGGCGAAAAGCTTGCTCTCAGGATGCTGAAGGCGGGCGCCGCCGGCCTGATAAAGGATGCGAGATGCCGCTGAAGAAAGGAAAGGTCTATCTGGTCGGCGCAGGCCCGGGCGATCCCGGTCTGTTCACACTCAAGGGCGTTGAGTGTCTTGCCGCTGCGGATGTGGTCGTCCATGATCACCTGATCAGCGACATTATCCTCGATCATGCGCCGGCGGCGATCGAAAGAATTTATGTCGGCAAGAGAGGCGGAAGCCATCATGTCGAACAGGATGAGATCAGTCAGCTCCTGGTGAGCCTGGCCCACCGCGGAAAGACCGTGGTGCGTCTCAAGGGCGGCGACCCTTACATCCTGGGCAGGGGAGGCGAAGAGGCTGTCGCGCTGAAGGCCGCGGGTATCCCGTACGAAGTGGTTCCCGGCATCACCTCAGCGGTGGCTGTGCCGGCCTATGCCGGAATCCCGGTTACGCAGCGAGGGCTCTCATCCTCATTGACCATACTCACCGGCCACGAGGACCCTACCAAGCGCGGTTCCCATATCCGCTGGGATATGCTGGCCAGATCGGGCAGCACACTGGTCATCTTGATGGGCATGCAAAACCTGCGCCCCATCACAACGCTTCTCTTAAAGCACGGCATGAAACCCAATACCCCGGTGGCCGTCATTAGAGACGGCACATTGCCCACGCAGTTCACGGTTACAGGCACATTGAAGAATATCGCGCAAAAGGCCGCCGAGGCCGGTATGACGGCCCCGGCCGTCATCGTCATCGGCCGTGTGGTAGAGATGCGCCGGGACCTGCTCTGGTTCGAGATCTTCCCCCTTTTCAGCAAACGTGTGCTGGTCACGCGTGCAGGCAGCCAGGCGGGCGGTATGGAAATGCTGCTTATCCAGCGCGGCGCGCAGCCTGTGCGTTTCTCCTCCATCGAGATACGTCCCATCCGAGCAAAGCAGCAACTGGACAAATACATCTCGCATTTGAACGAATACGACTGGCTGGCCTTCACCAGCGCCAACGCTGTCCATGCATTTTTCCATCGCATGAGTGAGATGCAGAAAGATTCCCGCATGCTGGCCGGCCTCAGGGTAGGCGCTATCGGTACCATGACGGCGAGGGCGCTCAATGAGTACGGGATCACGGCGGACTATATACCCGCAGTTTATACCGGGAAGGGATTCCTTAAAGATTTACGTAAAGCAGATATCAACGGGAGGCGATTCCTTTTGCCGCGCGCCGATATAGCCGACGATGAGATCACACAGGGTCTGAGAAAGCTGGGTGCGCTGGTTGACGAGGTCGCAGTCTATCATACTGTCAGGCCGCGCGGAAACCTGTTACGGCTGAAGGACCTGCTGTTGCCCGGCAAGCTGGATGTAATCACGTTTACCAGCTCATCGACTGTAACAAACCTGCTGGCGGGGCTGAGCGGTAAAGAGATCAAGCAGATCGAAGCTAAAATAGCCTGCATCGGCCCCAAGACTGCGGCGACAGCCGTAAAAGCAGGGCTGAAAGTGGATATACTCGCTAAAGAACAGACGATAGCGGGATTGATTGAAGCCATGGAAAAACACTTCCGCAAGGAGGCCTGAATGTCTGTATTTCCGGAATTACGTATGCGCAGACTGAGAAAAAGCCCGGCGCTGAGGTCGCTGGTGAGGGAAAGCCAGCTGGACCCCGGTGACCTTGTCTTCCCTCTTTTCGTCGTGGAAGGCAAAAGCATAAAGAGCGAGATCGATGCCATGCCCGGCATCTTCCATTTCTCCGTGGATAAGCTTGCCGCCGAGATCGATGAACTGGTCCGGCTTAAAGTGCCCGCCGTGTTGCTCTTCGGTGTGGTGAATAAGAAGGACGAGAGAGGCTCGGCCGCCCTCGATCCCAAGGGTGTTGTCCAGCAGGCCGTACGGACCATAAAGAAAACCGCTCCGCAGATGATAGTGATCACCGATATCTGCCTGTGTGAATACACCGACCACGGGCATTGCGGACTCATAGCCGACGGGGATGTCGATAATGACAACACGCTTCCCCTGCTGGCCGCAATGGCCCTTTCCCATGCTTCATCCGGCGCGGACATTGTTGCGCCGTCAGACATGATGGACGGGCGGGTGATGACTATTAGAAAAGCGTTGGATGACAACGGCTTCAGCCGTATACCGATATTGTCTTACGCGGCTAAATACGCCTCCGCCTTTTACGGGCCCTTCCGGGAGGCGGCCGGCTCAGCTCCACAGTTCGGTGACCGCAAGTCCTATCAGATGGACCCTCCCAACGTGCGCGAGGCGCTCAGAGAGATAGAAGAGGACATCAACGAGGGCGCCGATATCGTCATGGTCAAACCGGCGCTGGCATACCTGGACGTTATCCGCCGGGCGCGGGACAGTTTCAATTGCCCGCTGGCTGCGTATAACGTGAGCGGCGAATATGCCATGGTCAAAGCTGCCGCAGCGCGCGGCTGGATCGATGGGAAAAAGGTCACTCTGGAGATACTCGGTTCCATCAAAAGGGCCGGGGCGGATATCATTATCAGCTACCACGCCAGGGAAGCCGCCGCATGGCTGGCCGGGCAGGCTTAATGAGATGAGAACAATAAAAACTTCCCATCGCCTGTTCAAACATGCCCGGCGCTATCTGCCGGGAGGCGTGGACAGCCCGGTCAGGGCATTCGGGGCCGTGGGGGACGTCCCACGTTTCATCGTGAAAGGTAAAGGCTCTCGGATTTTTGATGCGGACGGCAACAGCTACATCGACTATGTCTGTTCCTGGGGTCCGCTGATACTGGGGCACGCAGAGCGGCGCACAGTCGAAGCATTGAGACACGCAGCGGGCAAGGGCACGAGCTTCGGAGCTGCCACGGAGCTGGAGACGCGGCTGGCTGCGATGATATGTAAAGCCTTGCCCTCAATGGAGATGGTGCGTTTCGTCAGCTCGGGCACCGAAGCGTCAATGAGCGCCATCCGCCTGGCCCGCGCCTTCACCGGCAGGGACAGGATCATCAAGTTCGCCGGATGCTACCACGGGCACTGCGACAGCCTGCTGGTCAGCGGCGGCTCGGGCATGGCCACGCTCGGCATACCCGATTCCCCCGGCGTTACAGCGTCCACAGCCCGGGATACGCTGGTAGCCGGCTACAACGATCTGGACTCAGTGCGCAGGTTGTTCGCCAGGTATCCTGACAGTGTCGCCGCCGTTATCGTTGAGCCCATAGCCGCCAATATGGGCCTGGTGCATCCGGCCAGGGGCTTCCTCAGCGGCCTGCAGCGCCTGGCCGGAAGGCATGGCGCTCTGCTCATCTTCGATGAGGTCATAACAGGCTTTAGAGTAGCCTACGGCGCCGCACAGGAGCTTTATCAGATAAGGCCGGACCTCACCTGTCTGGGAAAAATCATCGGCGGTGGCCTGCCGGTGGGCGCCTACGGGGGGCGGCGTGACATCATGCAGATGGTTGCGCCATCGGGAAAGGTCTACCAGGCAGGCACGCTCTCCGGCAACCCGCTGGCCATGACCGCCGGCATAACGACGCTCGAGATACTCAACAATCCATCAGTTTACGAGCAACTCGAGGAGAAGGGAGATATCATACAGGAAGGGCTAGCCGCCGCGGCCTGCGAAGCCTGCATGCCGCTGTCAGTAGCGCGCCAGGGGTCCCTGCTCACTGTATTCTTCAGCACGCAGCCTGTGATTGATTATGCCTCCGCCCGTAGCTGCGACACGGCTGTCTTCGCCCGCTTCTTCAGAGGTATGCTGGAGCAGGGCATCTACTGGCCCCCCTCGCAATTCGAGGCCGCCTTCCTCTCTCTGGCACACAACCGGCGGGACATAGATGCCACAATAAAAGCAGCGCGAAAGGTCTTCCGGCAGATACAGGATCAGGCTATTTGATAGCGATAGCCTCTACCTTGAGCTGAAAATTTCCGGGCACTTCTTTGACGGCCACGCAGGTCCGCGCCGGCGGCTGCTCGGGAAAATACCTGGCATAGACCTCATTCAATTTGGCGAAATCACCCATATCGCGCATAAAAACGGTCACCTTCACCACCTTCGCCAGGCTGCTGCCGACCGATTCCAGAGACCGTTTCATATTCTCCATGACGATCTCAGTGGCCCGGACAATGTCATCTGTGATGATCAGGCCCTTCTCCAGGTCCATGGGATCGATACCCGTGATAAAGAGGAACCCTCCGGCTTCCACTATATGCGAGTAGGGCCCCGCTTTAAGCAGGAAATCGTTATCTATACACGTCTTTTTCAAAGCCGTCACCTCCTGATAAATCAGTAGTCAAATGTTACAGGGTATGTTAATATCATATCATGTCTGAGTACAACCAGACCGAGGAGAAGATCGTCGACGCCGCCCTGTACGTTCTCCTTGCTCACGGTATAAAAAAAACTACTATCGAGGATGTTGCGGCGCGCTGCGGACTGACGCGGGCCACCGTGTACCGCTACTTTAAAGACAAGAGGCACCTGATAAGGGCCAGCATTCTGCACATGGTGAACGTGCTTAACGAGGCGCTGGCCAGCATGGACAAACACAGGTACTACGATACCGAGAAATCCGCCACGCTGATCAAGGAGGCGGTGTCTTTAATGCCCAAAGGGGACATTTCCACACGCATTATCGAGCTCAAACAGCTTTATCCGGAGATATTCGCAGAGTACCAGATCGCCCGTCTGGCCTCGATCCGGGGGATATACAGGCGTGTTTTTAACGCGGCCAAGCGGGATGGGCTGATCACTCCTTCTGAGACAGACTGGAACCTGGTGCAGACGATACTTTCAGAGGCGACGCTCTACGTTGCCGAGAGCCCGCTGGTGCTATCGTACGGCACGTCGGTGGGACACATATACTCGGCCGTGCTGGATATCATGCTCTACGGCATCATGGGCAGGCGCAAGAAACGTTAACCGTTTAGCGTCTGCGCGCGCCCGCGGTCCGCTGCTGTTGCGTCCTGTGCCCTCCGAAACCGGGGCGGCGCTGACTTCCTTCCTCGGACACCGCGGGGACCGGGGCATCGTAATCGAACCCCTGTAGCTTACGCCTTTCCAGCGGCGTTTTGAGCACTTTCTCAATATCTTTGACCAGAGCGGCGTCAGCGGCCGTTACAAATGTCAGGGCATCGCCCTTCTGATCGATACGGCCGGTGCGGCCGATGCGATGTGTATACGCATCCACGCTCTCCGGCATGTCTACATTGATAACATGCGAGATGCTCAGTACATCTATGCCCCGGGCCGCGATATCCGTAGCTACCAGTATCTTAACCGAGCCGTCGCGGAAATCGTCCAGGGCCGCCTGACGCCTGTTCTGAGCCAGGTCACCGTGCAGGGCCGTTGCCCTGAAGCCCGACCTTTTCAGTTGCAAGGCAACACGGTCGGCGCGGTGCTTGGTGCGGGTGAAGACCAGCACCGAGTCGGTCTCGAAGCTGCGCAGCACCGCTGTCAGCAGCTTTATCTTAAGGTGTTGCTTCACCGGATAGATACTATGGGATACGGTATCGGCCGGCGCTGCATGCCCGATCTGTACAGTGACGGGAATGCGCAGAGCCTCCTGCACCAGCCTGCGTATGTCGGGCGGCATGGTGGCGGAGAAAAGCATGGTCTGGCGGGGCCTGACAAGGCACCTCAGTATGCTCCTGATATCGGGCAGAAAGCCCATATCGAACATGCGATCAGCCTCGTCGATGACCAGCATCTCGACAAAGGACAGGTCTATCGTGCTCTTCCAGATATGGTCGAGCAGGCGGCCGGGGCAGGCCACGACGATATCGACGCCGCTGCGCAGCCTGCGGATTTGCTGGTCCATGCCTACACCGCCGTAAACAGAGATGCTCTTTAAACCGGTGTACTGTCCCAGCGCGTCTACGGCCTCGCAAGTTTGTTCGGCCAGCTCACGGGTGGGCGAAATGACCGCGGCGCCGATGCGCCCGCGCGGCAGCTTCAGCAGGCGGTCCATCACCGGCAGCAGGAAGGCTGCCGTTTTCCCCGTGCCTGTCTGCGCCAGGCCTATGATATCACGCCCCTGCATAATGGGGGGTATGGCCTGCAACTGAATGGGTGTGGGCTCGGTGTAACCCTGTGCCCGTACACCATCCATGATGCTTGGATGAAGATTGAAATTCTCGAAACTCAATGAATGACCTCTTTAGTATATTTAGCGGGGTTCGGGCCATCCGAGGCTTGTGATAATTCTGGAAGGATTATAATAAGCTTGTGATAACCTAAACTTGAACTATTGATCTATTATACAATAAACATTGACAAACTACCTAATAAATACTAAATTGAAATTGCAGACCGCTCTGAGGGAACATATCCGCTATATATCGTAACTGATCAACTTTTAAGCATATACGGAGGTATCTATGCCGGAAGAAGAGGCCAAAACCAAGAAGCAGCTCGTCGCTGAACTGGAGAAGTTGCGCAAGCAGGTCAAACAGCTTAAATCACTGGAAAGCGAATTTAAAGTTGTCGAGCGGGAGTTGAGGAACTCCGAGCATCAATATCGGCAGCTCTTTGAGGGTGCACAGCATGGAATCGTGATACTCGATGCGGATACGGGCAACATCAAGCGCGCCAATCCCCAACTGCTGAAGATGCTGGGATACACTCATGATGATCTGCTGGGCAAAAACCTGTGGGATATGGGGGCATTCATAGATACCGAAAAAAGCAGGGCCGCGGCGCATCATCTCAAACAACAGGACCATCTGCGCTATGAAGATTTCCCTTTAGAGACGAGAAACGGCCGCCGGCTGGACGTGGAGATCGAATCCACCGTATGCAAGATCAACGACGACCGCATCGTCCACTGCAATATCCGTGATACGACGGAGCGAAAGCGGCTGGAGCGCGAATTACGTCTGGTAGCCACGCACGATACCATGACGGGACTCCCCAACAGGACGCTCTTCCGCGACCGCGCTCAAATAGCCCTATTACATGCCCAGCGCAGCAAAAAGAAAGTGGCCATTTTATCCCTTGACCTCGATAAATTCAATAGCGTGAATGAAACCCTGGGCAATTCGGTTGGAGATAACCTGTTGAAGGCCGCAGCAGACCGCATGACGCAGCTGCTGCGCAAGAGCGATACCGTGGCGCGCGTAGGCGGAGACGAGTTCGCCATTGTGGTACCTGAGATCGAGGACATCAGTAGCGTGGACAAGGTCAACCACAAGATTGTGGACGCCTTCAGGCATCACTTCCTGGTCAACGGCCATAAAATACTGGTCACCGTCAGCGTCGGCACATCTGTGTTTCCCGATGACGGAAGGGACATCGATGCATTGATAAATTGCGCCGATAAATGCATGTACTACGTGCGCTCAAACGGCTGCAATAATTACAGGGTATCCCCCGGCCAGAAGTGAAATTGAACGACGCCGGTCTCGTCAGCCTTCCGGCTTGATATCCCTGATATCTCCGAAACAGGTCCCCACGGACCTGGCCGAGACTATTAAAGCATCGCCGACGGGCACACGCCTCTGTCCGCGCGCAACTTCCTCCAGAGGCACCTCCACCAGATCTTTGCCCTTAACCCCCACCATATGGCCGTAGAGGCCGTCCATCAGCATATCCACAGCCCTGGTGCCCAGCCTTGTGGCAAGCACCCTATCGAAGGGAGTGGGCACACCACCCCGCTGCAGGTGGCCCAGGACAACCGTACGCGTCTCAATCCCCGTTTTAGCTTCAATTTGAGATCCCAGCACAAAGCCTATGCCGCCAAGGCGGACCGGGTCAGTGCTTTCCTCGACGATCCTCTGAACTACCTTGTCCCCACCCTTCGGCCTGGCGCCCTCCGATACCACGGTAATGGTGAACCTCTTTCCCCTGCAGTTTCTGTCATCAACTTTGTCGGTGATAATATCGAGGTCGTAGGAGATCTCCGGGATGAGTATCACATCCGCCCCGCTGGCGATACCGGCATGCAGGGCGATCCATCCGGCGTTGCGCCCCATTACCTCCACGATCATCACGCGGTGGTGAGACTGGGCGGTGGTGCGCACGCGGTCCATCCCCTCCGTGGCGACGTATACCGCGGAATCAAATCCAAAAGTGATATCCGTCCCCCTGATATCATTATCGATGGTCTTGGGGATGCCGATCACGGGCAGGCCGTCTTTATACAACCTGTTTGCTATGTTTAGCGTGCCGTCGCCGCCGATGCACACCAGGCATTCAGCTTCCAGATGGGCGAAATTATCGATAACGGCCTTCGATAAATCCTTGAATTCCAGAGAGCCTTCCTTTTTAACGGGGCACCTGTAGGGATTGGCTTTATTGGATGTGCCCAGTATGGTGCCGCCCAGGTTGATAATGCCGGATACGTCGTCGTAATGGAGTATTCGATGCCGGTTGTGCAGCAGCCCCTCATAACCATCGGATATCCCCACCACTTCCATCTCCAGCTCGAGCATGGCTTTCTTGGCCACCGCCCGGATCACTGCGTTTATTCCCGGGCAATCACCGCCGCCCGTCAGGATGGCTATTCTACCTTTTCTTACCACGTCTATTCGCTTGTATCCGATTGTTACTTGCAGCACTCTATAGTTAATTTGTCTTATCATTAGAGTATCACGTTGGAAATTCACAGTCCATATCAAAGGTTGTACAATCTAAATACGGGACTGGAAAATATGGCAGCGTCAGCAGTTTCGACAGCCATTGAAGAAAAGGAGGTGCGCCATGTCAGGTAAATTTGCGCTTTCCCTCGGTGGATGGGTCCTCGGTCTGATCATCGCGGCCATAGTCATCATCATAGCCGCTGCACTGCTCGGTGGATACCTGTGGGGCAACAACAGCGGATACCAGGCAGGCTACGACAGGGGGAAGGTCGACGGCGACAAGGCCGGCTTCACCAGGGGCTACGAGAACGGCGAAAAGATCGGCTACGACCTCGGGTTCCAGGCCGGTGAGAAAGCGGGATATGACAAGGGTAACAAGGCAGGGTATGATGAAGGATATGCCAAGGGCAAGGACCAGGGCTATCAGGAAGGAGAAACAGCAGGGTACAATAAGGGGCTGCGGGAAGGATACAACTCCTACATAACGCCCTATTATTACTATCCCTGGTATTTCAGAGGCGGTCCCTTTTATTAATGACGACGAAAGGATTTTGATATTCGGAAACGCGACGGGGTGTTGTCCAACAGGCTGCTGCTGGTCTGTATCATCGTCGCCCTGATCCTGCTGTCGGCAATCGCCGTAGCCGTTATATTCTTTAAAGATACGGCCGCCGGGCAGTGGGTGTTCAGGGCAACGGATATCGTTCTTCACATCGACGTCTACCTTGGCGACCTCATTCAACAGTATGGCATCTTTGTCTACGGAATATTGTTTATTATCATATTCTGCGAAACCGGCCTGGTTGTGACTCCTTTTTTACCCGGGGACTCATTGCTTTTCGCAGTGGGCGGATTTGCGGCGCTGGGCGCGCTGAATGTATGGGTATTGATCCTGTTGATGTGGCTAGCCGCCGCACTGGGTGACAGCTTCAATTACTTTATCGGCAACCGAATCGGGGAACAGGTCTACATCAGGGATTACAAATATATCAGGAGGGAATATATCGACCGAACCCACGCTTTTTTCGAAAAGTACGGCGGCACGGCCATCGTGCTGGCCAGGTTTGCGCCGATCCTCAGAACCTTTACCCCTTTCGTGGCGGGCGTCGGCAAGATGAACTACCCCAGGTTCCTTCTCTACAACGTAACGGGCGGCCTGCTATGGGTGACGATCTGTATATTGTGCGGATACTTCTTCGGCAACCTGCCTTTCGTTAGAGAGAACTTCTCGATCTTTATACTGGCCATAATCATTATTTCACTGATGCCGGCGGCTATTGAATTTTTCAAACACTGGAGGGCCAACCGCTGAAGCCGCTCACGTGGTACAAAGAGCTTTCCGCCCATAAAGGCCGGCTGGCAACAGGGGCCTTTTTGCTGGAAGGTCCGCGCGCCATCGACCAGGTGGCCGAGAGCAGTCCCGGCAGTATACTGGAGATACTGTATACAGGTGACCCGCCCTCCGGCTATGCCCGCTACGCACTGCGATGCCTGACACCCGCCCAGATGAAGTCCATCAGCTCCACCGTCGTACCCCAGGGGATCGTAGCGGTGGTGCAGCTGCCGGCCGACACATATTCACATAGTCTACCGGTTGATGCCGGGTCCAGGGTCCTTCTGCTGGAAGATATACAGGACCCCGGCAATGTGGGTACACTTATCCGCACTGCAGCCGCTTTCGATTACTCGGGAATTATGATGACCGAGAAATGCGCCGATCCCTTCTCCCCCAAGTGCATACAATCTACGGCTGGCACTGCCCTGTCTCTATGGATCAGGAGAACGGTCGCCTATCTCGACCTCGTAGGCGATCTGAAGAAGAGGGGATATATCCTGGCGGCGGCCGATCTGCGGGGAACGCAGGGACCTTCGATACTGAAAGAGCCTGACAGGCTGGTGCTTGCGCTGGGCAACGAGGCGGCGGGGCTATCCGATATGCTATTGAAGAAGTCCGATTATAGAGTGCGAATACCCATAGCCGGTACGAAAGCGGAGTCCCTGAATGTCGCCGCCTGCGGCGCCATCTGCATGTATTTGAGCAGCCTTAAATAACGGCGCACCGCAAGGCAAGGAAATCTGAATCTACTTTTTCAGAAGGTCGACGATGATCATGCGGCAATAAACTTCTCAGTCAATTCCAGTATTCGTTTGTCCGGCATACTCAACCTCCTTTCTCAGGGTGTTTTTCAAGCAGTATTATATAAAAAGGCGTTCTCTTCTGTTTCCAGTACTGCGCCGAGGAATCGAATATGCGCTCCGCCATATGCGCATCCGACGGGGCTTTTGCAGTGAAAGATTCCCGATTTTTCAACAAAATAACATAACCTGCGGCCGGCCTCCACGACATGTCCGTCAGGCAGTCGCTGAACGCGTCCCAGTTCATACCGAAATACGCAGGAAAGCCGAGCCCCGCAGCCGTCTTCTTGAGAAAACTTTTTTTACCCGTCACGCCTTTTAAATCGATCTGCATAAACTCCAGCCCGGCGGACCGGGCGGCATCGCCTATATCCGTATCAGCGTCCCGCGTTGCCAGGTAAACTCCAGAGTTTAGATATGAACCGAATATGCCTGCCCAATCTTCCATACATCACTCCTGTATCAACTTGAATGACCCGTAGTGATCGTCTGTATAGTAGTATTCCCCGCTGCCGCCGGCAACTATACGTCGCGCGCCCCGGTCATGTGAGCCCGGCGTGATGACCGTGTACTCGTGATAATATCCGCCCGGTTTGGCCGGCAGCAACCCCTCATAGTTGCTGAACACCGCGCCGTCCTTGGAATAGGGGAAGGGTCCCCCGCTCTTGATCAGTTCCAGCGTTGTCCAGCCTTCGGGAGGCAGGTCGGCGACGTCGATTGCTCCTGTGCCTGTGGATACACCGGGCTGGTTTTCGCTTGCAGCAAGGGTTGACTGTCCAGCGGGAGAGGCGGGCTGAGCGCAGTTGAAAAGGACGCTGTTGCCGCTTAAAAAGTTGAAGAGCAAGCAAGCTGCAGCAAGGACAGCCAGGTAAAGAATGACCTGCTTCCAGGAAGAAGGTCTGATGCCCATGCCGGTAGTATATTACAGATTAAAATAATTCTAAAAGCTCTGCACATCCGCCGTTGACTTGCACGATTGGCCACCCTATACTACGAATGATCGGTTGCCGACCCGGGCAGCCGGCCATTGAGGTAAAGAAGTTTCAGAGCAGGAGGCGCGGTCTATTATGAAAAGGCGAACTATCACGGATATCGCACTTCTTATCCTGGGTGTAATTCTAACCGGCAGCGTATTGCTCACCGGTTGTACGACAGCGCAGACAACCGGCAAATCGCTATATATTAGCGGAACGTATGGCTCACTCAGCCGCGGCGTCTATGATGGAGACGTGACCATTGCCGACCTGAAACGCCAGGGTGATTTCGCCCTGGGCAACTTCAATGCCATCGACGGCGAAATGGTGGCCGTAGACGGCAAATACTACCGGATAGGTCCGGGGGGCCTGTTAAACTCCGTTGACGACAGCATGCGCATGCCCAATACAACGGCGACGTTCTTTAAGGCGGATAAAGTCATAACGATCGATAAACCGATGAGCTACCAAGAGCTCCAGCAATATATTAACAGCCAGCTGCCCACCCAAAATATTTTTTATGCTATTAAACTTATCGGCAAATTTGACTCAATCAAGGCCAGGACACTGACAAAGCTGGACCAGCCCTACCCGTCCACACCGTATTCCATAATTACTCAGAATGAGCCGACCTTTAACTTCGATAACGTAGACGGCACCATGGCCATAACCATCAGCCCGGTCCAGATGAAGGAACTCGTCTATCCCGGATATCACGCACACTTCATCAGCAGTGATGGGAAATCAGGAGGCCATGTGATAGATGCACGTATAGCGGGAGGCCGGGCTGAAGTGGAGTTTTTGCCAGAATTCACGGTGGTCCTGCCTCAAAACAGCAGGTACTACCAGGCGGATTTCACCGCATCCAAATAAGCATTTATATCAGCGCGGTACTGCTTACCCCTGTTCAGTAAGTTCTCGCGGACCCGTGAGAGTTCGCTCAGAGGCTTTTGATTCTGCTCCAGGTAGTCCTCGCAATCCTCGCTCAGTCTCCAGACACTATATATAATCGCAGGAATCACGAGAAAGATCCCAATGAAGTGCAGAACGAACTTGTCATTGGCAAGACAGTCATGAACAAAAAGCACCAGCATCACAAGCAATCCCAGCGCCAGATATATGTTGCCCAATAATTTGAGTAACTTCATGCCGTCCTCCTCAGGATTGGATGTTTGAACACCAACCCGGCAACACTTTTAACGCAATAAAATTTCAATTTACTTCAATATCCGCCGTATGATAGATTCCATCGGTCCGGCGTATCTCCCCTGTTTCATTATCGGCTCTTTTGAATAGTCTCGAGGACAACCTCGAATATTTCGAGCTTTTCCTTCTTCAGCAGGTCTTCGATCTTCTTCTTGATAGCCAGCGCCTTCTCCATGGACTTGCTCTGTTCCTCGTCAGGAAAAGTCGCCTGGACTTTGAGATAAGCGGTATTTAACCGTGCGTGTGGCATTTAAACTTTCCTCCTTTTGATAAACCCCGACTGAACATCTTTCAATGTACTTCAAAGAAACTGAGTTTGTCCAGTCGCTCGAAGTTGTGCTGGGCGTCGATCCAGCGCACCGTGCCGGAGCGGCAGCGCATCGCTATGGACTGCGTCCGCGCCCCTCCGCTGAAATAGCGCACCCCTTTGAGCAGTTCACCGCTGCTGATGCCGGTGGCGGCAAAAAAGACATCATCGCTGTCTATAAGGTCCTCCGTCTTATAGACCTTATCGATATCGATCCCCGCAGCCAGTGCTGACGCCCTCTCCCCACCATCGCGCATCCAGGCCTTACACTGAATGGCGCCTCCGATGCAGTGAATAGCTGCGGCGGAGAGGACGCCCTCCGGTGTGCCGCCGATACCCATCAGCACATCGACTTCCCTCTCCGGCAGGGCCGCGTCTATGCTGGCTGCGATATCGCCGTCGGTGATCAGTTTAACCCTGGCGCCGGCGCTTCTGATGTCTGCTATCAGACGCTCATGGCGCGGCCGGTCCAGCACAACAACGGTTAACTCCGATATCTTTCTTTTCTTGGCTACGGCAATACACTTCAGGTTTTCCGATACCGTCGCGTTGATATCGATGCAATCCTTTGCCTCAGGACCGGTGACGATTTTATCCATATAAACGAATTGCCTGGGCCAGTGTATCGTCCCCCTGGCGGAAAGCGCCACGACAGCGATGGCGCCGGGCAGGCCCCTGGCGACCAGATTGGTACCGTCCACAGGGTCCACGGCGATGTCCACCTTCAGCCCCGAGCCGCCGCCGATATGCTCGCCAATGTACAGCATGGGGGCGTGGTCCTTCTCCCCCTCACCTATGATTACGATCCCGTCCATGTGCACATAGCCCAGCACATAACGCATGGCGTTTACCGCGGCCGCATCCACAATCGTTTTGTCGCCCCTTCCCAGGTAGCGCGCCGAAGCCAGGGCGGCGGCTTCCGTCACGCGCACCAGCTCCATGGCGATGTTGCGCTCGATCGGTATGTTTGAATGCCCGGATTTCATAACTGCACAACCTCCCCGTCCAATAAGACTATTACATTGTCCATGAGTTCGTCAATGCAATTTATGCTTCGGCGCCGGTGAGAGGCAAACGATATCGTGTTAAATTTGAAATTTTATGTTAAGTATCGTATAATTTAATTACGGCTACAAGTTCAGAAAAGCTCTGCTTGCAAATATCGTCCGCGTTTGGGAAGGAGTAACTCCATGGCATCCAATCAATTTGCAGATATCAGCAAGGATCTGTTCAATCAGATCAAATTCATTGAAAGCAGAGTGAAGGACGATTCGTTTAAAGACGCGGTCAAGCTGCTGGCCACGGCGGAAAAAACCTGTGAACATCTCGAGTCCCTGATGACACCGGACAACCAGTTACAAACACATATAGTTAGTAACCGCCGGCTTGAGATAGGCTGGCTGCATGACAACATTCAACAGGGCCTGCAGAAGAAGAAAAAGCCGGCAAAGAAGCGCGCCTCCAAATAGAAAGCGGTACTTTTTAAAAACTTCAGTTAACCAATAGAGCACACACGGTCCCGGAATTCGGCCCCCCCGTGTGTGCTCTTTTATTGCCTGCCCGACATCTATAACCAAAATCCTCCTGCGGATTTCGCTTGACAAACATATCTTGTTATATTACGATATATCGTAATATATTGA
Source organism: Dehalococcoidia bacterium (assembly GCA_034429715.1). Classification (GTDB taxonomy): domain Bacteria; phylum Chloroflexota; class Dehalococcoidia; order GIF9; family UBA5629; genus CAIMUM01. The sequence goes on along the minus strand of DAOUFR010000033.1, from coordinate 3,369 downwards.
TCAAGGAGGATAATATGTTTGGCAGAAGACATTTTGAGCGTGGTCATCATTCCAGGTTATTCGAAAAGGGGGACCTCAAGTACGTCATTCTCGACCTGGTGAAGGACAAGCCGGCGCACGGGTACGAGATAATCCGAGCCTTGGAGGAACGTTTTTACGGCTTTTATTCGCCCAGTGCGGGAAGTGTTTATCCCACCCTGCAGCTGCTGGAGGACATGGGCTATGTAAAATCGTCCGAGCAGGACGGCAAGAAGGTTTACACGATCACGGATTCAGGCAAGGACTTTTTAAAGGAACGGGGTGAAACGATGGATAAGATCAAGGCTCACATGCACGACTGGTGCAAGGGCGGAAGCCACGAGGAAATGCATGATCTCATGCATGAGATGGGCCATCTGGCCAAAAGCGTAATGAAACAAGCCCGGCGTATGGACGAAGAGAAGCTGTCACGCATCAGGGAGATCATCAGCCGCGCAGAGCGTGAGATTGAGGCTCTCGCCTGATTCACCGGCCCTGAATAGTATTAAATACGGTTTTCCCGTTTTCTCCTCAAACACGATACAATAGAAAAGGTCTGAAATAGCATGGATGAAGGAGTAGCGCCATATGCAAAAGAAAGTCCACAACGTTGCCGGCCAGGCAAAGGCGGGGCCGTATTCCCACGCTGTCGAGGCCGGCGGATTCATCTTTGTTTCCGGCACGGGCCCGGTCGATATCGAACGGAACACATTCGAGCTTGACGATGTAAAGAAAGCCACCGGGATTACCCTCGATAATATACGTAGAATTCTAAAAACCGCCGGCAGCGACCTGGACAAAGTGGTAAAGGCCAACGTATATCTGCGGGATATGGCCGATTTCAACCTGATGAACGAGGTCTACGCAACCTATTTCCCGGATAAACAGCCGGCCAGGACCTGTATCGCGGCCAAACAACTGCCCGCCAACATACCGGTCGAAATCGAGGTTATCGCCGTTAAATAGACGTCGGGATCAGATTGATTAATACCCCTGCTGTCTCCTCCTCCAGACATACATGACCGCCAGCACCAGGGCGGTGAAGACCAGCGCCATGCTGATGAAGAGTATGATGTCCGGATCGATGTAATCCTTCACCACGAAGCTGCCGGCCTGCACACCGCCCACATAGACCGTGTAGGTGCCGGGCCGGCTCTGGGACGTGGTAAAGATTATGTTACGGCTCTTGCCGCTCTCCAGCATCACGCTTCGTACCGACTCCACCTGCCCGTTGACGGTCAGTTTAATGGTCGTGCTCCCGTTGACCGTGCCCCGGTTGACCACCTTTACACTCACTGCGACAGAGTCTCCGGGCATGACGCTGGCCTGGGACAGGGTAGCGCTCTGTACCACAACATTGGGCAGGGATACCGGCATAACGGGCGGAATAGTCGACGGCACACCGCCAGAGCCATGTGGAGTAGGGTTCCCCTGAGGCGGAGTGGGCTGGATCGGCTCGGGTGCGTTGGCGGTGGTGAAATTCATCTCAACTCCAAATGCTGTGCCGTAGATTCCGCCGTCGGCTTTCGCCATGTAGTAGTAGGTCGTCCGGGGAGCGAGGCCGGCCAGGTTGGCGCTGAAAGCACCTGCGGCTGTCATCGCCTGCGGCGCTGTCGTCGAGGTATAAGGACCTCCTTGAGCAGTGCCCAACAGAAATGAAACGTCGACTGCGCCTGCCCTGCCCAGCGAGGTCAGATCGCCATTGAGTGCGGCTGTATTCGCCGTGACGGAGGCGGCGGCCCCCGTGGTTACCAGCGGCGGGGCGCTGGGTGTGATGAAGCTCTTCTCGCTCCCGAAGCCTGTGCCGTAAATTCCGCCGTCCGCCCTGGTCCGGTAATAATAGATGGTATCCGGGGAAAGCCCCGTGATCACATCCGAAAAGGCCCCGGCAGCAGTTACAGCCTGCGGGAAAGTTGCGTTGAAATAGGGGCCTCTCTGCGTGGTCGCGTACTCGAACCTGACGTTCACCGTCCCGGCGCTGCCCGGATTCAGCAGGTCCCCGTTCAGTGTGGCTGAACCGTCGGTTATACCGCCGGCGCTAACGGTGGCCACGATGGGCGGATGGGCGCCCGTGGTGAAGACCTGCTCCTCACCGTAGCCGATGCCGTCCACACCTCCGTCTCCTTTGGCCCGGTAATAATAGGTGGTACCGGTCGCCAGGCCGGTCAGCCTGCCGATAAAGGCGTCCGGCTCGTTCATGGCCTGCGCCGGAGTGGAGTTCGGATAGGGTCCTCCCTGCGTGGCGCCGTACTCAAACGATACGTCCACTGTGGAGGCGCTGCCCAGCAGATAAAGGCTGCCGTTGAGGACGGCCGCATTGGTCATGACGTCAATTGCGCCGCCCGTTCCGACGACGGGCGCCAGCCGGGTGGTGGTAAAGCTCATCTCGGTCCCGCAGGCAGCGCCGTAAATGCCTCCGTCTCCTTTGGTCTTGAAATAATAGGTGGTATTGGGCGTCAGGCCGGTCACGTATGTGTCATAGGGTCCGGCCGCGTTCATCGCCTGCGGCGTCGTGGAGCCGGTATAAGGCCCACCGGCAGTGGTACCGTAGACAAAGAAGGTATTTACCGTTGTCGCTGTTCCGGTATTATCCAGATTGCCGTTCAAGCGTGCGGCATCGGTGGTCATGTGCGTGGCGGCCCCGGTAGCCACTATCGGCGGATGGGTGCCGGTTGTGAAGGAGAGCTCATGCCCGTAGCTGATGCCGTGTATGCCGCCGTCGCCCCTGGCGCGGTAGTAATAGGTGGTGTCGGGACGCAGACTGCTCAGGTTGGCGATGAAATCTCCGGATGCTCCCATCAACTGCAGGGGCGTCTCGTTCCCGTACACGCCGGACCTGGTACCGTACTGAAATGAGACTTCGACGGCGGGGGCGCTCCCCCGCGAATGCAGTGTGCCGTTTAATGTGGCTGAGTCTACCGCGACGAAGGTGGCGCCGCCGGTGGAGATCGAAGGGTGTATGGCGCTGGTGGTGAAGTGGCACTCCTCACCCTCCGCCGCGCCGTGAGCTCCGCCTTCGGCCTCGGCCCTGAAGTAATAGGTGGTCAGCGGATCCAGCCAGTTGAGCGGGGCCAGCATAAAGCCACGCGAGGTCTTAGTACGGTGCGGCGTGGAGTGAGTGTAAGGGCCGCCGCTCGTTTTGCCGTATACGAACCAGGTGTCGACCGATTTGGCGGTGCCCATACCGTCCAGGAAGCCACGCAGCTCGGCGGTTGTGGACCCCACAGAAGTGGCGTTATCTGTCTCCACAGTCGGCGGCACTTTGGACGTTATGAAGCTGCCTTCGGCGCCGTAGGCTGTTCCGTAAATGCCGCCGTCGCCCACGGCCCTGTAATAATAGCTCGTATCGCC
>DAOUFR010000032.1:0-3566 GCA_034429715.1 Dehalococcoidia bacterium | reverse complement strand
TTTTGTGTTAAACTTTTGACCTGTTATGAAGAAACGGGTTTTCTCCGGGGCGCGCCCTACCGGCAGGCAGCACATCGGCAATTACATCGGCGCTATTCAGAACTACGTCAAGCTGCAGGACGACTATGATTGCATTTACTGCATCGTCGATCTGCATGCGCTTACAACGCTTGAGAGCACATCCGAGCTCCAGCAGAACATCTTCGAGATGATGCTCGACTGGCTGGCCGCCGGCATCGATCCTAGGAGATCTATAGTCTTTGTGCAGTCGCATGTTCCCGAGGTGACCGAGCTGTTCACGCTGCTGGGCATGCTCACGCCGCTGGGCTGGCTGCTGCGCGTCCCCACCTTCAAGGAGAAGGCCAGGATGCAGCCGCAGAATGTGAACTACGGTTTGGTCGGCTATCCTGTTCTGATGGCCGCCGATATAATGCTTTACAAGTCGGATGCCGTGCCGGTGGGTGAGGACCAGCTGCCCCACCTCGAGATGACGAGGGAGATAGTGCGCCGCTTCAACTACATTTTCGGCGAGACTTTCCCCGAGCCGCAGGCCAGGCTGACAACCTTCCCCATGGTGCGCGGACTGGACGGCGGGCAGAAAATGGGCAAGTCATATAACAACCACATCGAGCTGGCTGCGACCCCCGAGGAGACGCTGGAGAGGGTAAAGACAGCCGTGACCGATCCTGCCAGGCAACGCCGCAACGATCCGGGGCACCCGGAGGTCTGCAATGTTTTCAGCCTGCAAAAGTTCTTCAATGAATCACGTGTCCAGGAGATCGAGTCGCAGTGCAGGGTGGCGGGGATAGGTTGTGTCGATTGCAAGAAACTGCTGGCAGCCGGCATTAACAGCACTCTCAAGGATTTTCGCGAGAAACGAGCGAACCTGGCGAAAGATCCCGACCGTATTTACGAAATACTGGCTGACGGGGCCGGACGGGCCCAGGCTATAGCATGCAAGACCATCGGCGAAGTCAAGCTCAAAATGGGCCTCAGCAGGCATGACTGAGAAGCCGTACCGGGCGCTTCCAGTATCCATAAAGGGTCAATCCGCTTATCATGTGGCCAGGCAGGCCGCTGCTGAAGCAGGTAAGATACTGCGGCAGCGCTTCGGTCTTTATAACGCGACAAAGGTCAAAGGCAGGCGCAATCTGGTAACCGAAGCCGACCTGCTGTCGGAGCAGACCATTATTCAGATCATCATGGCCGCGTTTCCCGAACACGGGATAATGTCCGAGGAAGCAGGGAGCAGGCGGGAAGGCAGTGAATATACCTGGATCATCGATCCCCTGGACGGCACCAACAACTTCCATTACGGGATTCCCCTGTTCTGTGTAAATATCGCTTTGGCCCGGCGCAACGAGGTAATGATGGGCATCACCTTCGATCCCATGCGCAATGAGTTCTACAGGGCTGTCAGGGGCGGAGGCGCATACCTGAACAATAAAAAAATCAGGGTGGCGGATGTCGCCAAACTGGAGGATGCCGCAGTCGGAGTGGACCTTGGCTATGACGCGGAAAGAAGCAATGATCTTCTGGAGACGGCGATGAAGCTGTGGCCGAAGATACACTGTATGAGGTTGATCGGCTCATCCAGTCTGGGAATGGCCTATGTAGCCGGCGGACGGCTGAGCCTTTATTTTCACAGGAGCCTGTATCCCTGGGATTCGGCCAGCGGATTATTACTGATCGGAGAAGCGGGTGGAGAAGTGACAAATTACACCGGACGCCCTGCCACTATTCATGACAGGGAGATCATCGCCGCCAATCCCCGCCTCGGCCGTGTATTCAGAGACTGGCTGGTTAAAAAGTAGCTACTTCCTGCGGCGCCGCGCCAGGAACTTCTTGATCCTCTTAAGGGCCTCTTCGATCTCGGGCATCGAAGTGGCGTAACAGCAGCGAACGTAGCCCTGTCCGCATTTTCCGAAAACCGAGCCGGGAACCACGGCCACCTTCTCCTCAGTCAGCAGCTCTTCGGCAAACTCCTCGGACGTCATGCCGGTGGATGTAATATTGGGGAAGGCGTAAAAGGCGCCCTTCGGTTCGAAGCAGGAGAGCCCCAGGTCTCTGAATCCCTTGACGATAACATGCCGGCGCCTGTCATACTCGGCCAGCATGTCCTCGACCTCCTGGTTATTGTTGTCCTTGAGCGCTTCGATGGCGGCCAGCTGGCCCATGATGGGAGCGCACATCATGGTGTACTGGTGAACCTTGAGCATGGCCTCGGTGATCTCATCGTTGGCCAGTGAGAATCCCACGCGCCATCCTGTCATGGCGAAAGCCTTGGAGAATCCGCCGACCAGTATGGTCCTGTCCCTCATGCCCGGCAGGCCGGCCATGCAGGTATGCTCCATATCGTAGGTCAGGCGGGCGTAGATCTCGTCCGAGACTACCAGCAGGTCATGTTCATTGGCTATCTTGGCTATTTCAAGCAGCAGCTTCCTCGGCATGACCGCGCCGGTGGGATTGGAGGGGAAGCTGAGCAGTATGGCCTTGGTCTTGCGCGTCAATTTCTTCCGGATATCAGCCGGCATCAGCTCGAAGTTATTTTTCTCATAGGTCGGCACAGGCACCGGCACGCCGCCCGCCAGGGCAACGCAAACCGGGTAGGCTACGTAATGAGGATCGGACATGATGACTTCGTCGCCCGGATCGATAATGGCCCTGAATGCCAGGTCGAGCGCTTCGCTGCTGCCGGTGGTCACTAAAATCTCCGATTTCGGATCGTAATTGAGGTTATAGAATTTATGGTGGTATTTTGCGATGGAGTCCCTTAACTCGTGTATACCCCGGTTGGAAGTGTACATGGTGAAGCCTTTCTCGATTGCCGTGATGCCCGCCTCGCGCATAGGCCAGGGGGTCACGAAATCAGGTTCGCCCACGCCGAGGGAAATGGCGCCGTCCATGGAAGAAAGCAGGTCGAAATATTTCCTTATGCCTGACGGCGAGATATCACGCGCTTTTTTCGATATATATCTGCATTTGTTTTTTTTAATATGATGCGTCATATGGAGTCTCCTGTAACGGGGATGACCGGTGGAGGTCAGGCTACAACGCCCAGCCGCCGCGGTTCGCCGTCATCCTCGAGGATGACACCGTCCTCCTTGTATTTCTTGAGTATGAAATGGGTTATAGTGCCCTGGACGGTATCCATGGGCGCCAGTTTTTCGGAGACGAAAATAGCGATCTCCTGCATGGTCTTGCCGGCAATGAGGATGGCCAGGTCGTAGGTGCCGGATGCCAGGAAGACCGATTTGGCCTGGGGGAAACGATAGATACGTTCAGCGATGGCGCCGAAACCCGTATCGCGTTGCGGGACCACCTTTACCTCAACCAGCGCCCATACCTGTTCCTCACCGAGCTTGGACCAGTTGATGACCGTCTTGTACTTGACGATAGTGCCGTCCTTCTCGGCCTTCTTGATTATCTTCTGCACATCATGGACAGGTACGCCGGTCATCTCGGCGATCTGGTCGTGGGTCAGCTTGGCATCCTTTTCCAGTGCCTCGAAGATTTTCTTCTCGTTCTCCATAACGCCTCCTCGAACAGCCTGAATTTTCGGGTAA
>DAOUFR010000031.1:0-3111 GCA_034429715.1 Dehalococcoidia bacterium | reverse complement strand
GAGTACGTCGTGGACGAGGTAGTAGAGGGTCCAGTTGGGCTCCACCAGGAAGGTGTGCTCCGCCCTGTTGATCATCAGTTTGATGCGGCCCTCGGCCGTGGGCAGGCCGCGTCCCTTATGCGATTTGAAGACATGGCTTTTCAGCCCGTCCTGTGAATCGTGTGATTCCCCGCAGTAGGGACAAACGTAAGTCTTAGTCTCTTTACTCAAGTTATCGTCCTCCTCTCATGAACTACACAATTTCATTTCTAAATTTTTCCCAGCGCCTTAAGTATCTTGTCAGGCGTAATGGGGAAATCGTTTATCCAGACGCCTGTGGCATTATAAATTGCGGGCGCCATCATCGCGGGAACAATCGTTCCTATATCTTCGCCGATGCCGGTGGAGCCGTAGGGTCCGTAGCCCATGCCGGTCTCCACCAGTATGGTGGAGATGGGTCCCATGTCCAGCGTGGTGGCTATCTTGTAGTCCAGCAGGTTGCCGTTCAGCATCACACCTGTGACCGGGTCATGAATCACCTCTTCGAACTTAGCTCTGCCTACCGCCATCACGGTGCCTCCATACTGCTGGCCCTCGCAGCTCATGGGATTTATGGCCCTGCCCACGTCGTTGACATTGACCACCCTGGTCACGATGACCTCACCGGTCTCGGTGTCCACCTCGATCTCCATGAAGTGGGCCTGGCGGCAGAAGCGCGGCCTGGGGCTGAGGGGGCTGTAACCGCCCTCCTGTGCGTGGTATCCGACTGCATACAGAGGTTCAGTAAACGCCGTCCTCGCACCAAGGATCTCGGTGGCTGTTATCGGTCCGGTCGGTCCACCGTGTTTAACATATTCAGAGATGGGCATTCGCCTGGAGGGATCGGCCTTGACGAAAATCTGGCTATTTTGAATATCCAGCTCATCCGATCTGATATCGGGAAATGCCGGCTGGAAGCTGCCCCGCTGTGATGGTGCTGTCGGGCCGGTGACTGCCTCGAGTATCTTTTGTTTGAGGATCCTTGCCGTATGGCGCACCGCCCATCCGTTGGCAGATAGATTGGTGGAGGAACCGGGAGTCATTCTGACAAAGCCGGGGTCGTGGTGTGAGTTGTAGTTGACATCCTGGAGGCGGAAGCCGAGCTCGTCCGCCGCTATGCGGCAATATGTATTTTCGGCTTCGACGCCATGGTCGACACCCAGGGACTGTATTGTAGCTGTGCCGTCGCCCCGTTCTATGCGGATGGCAATCTCGCCGCCTCCCAGCGAGTCGGCCCACTCCTGGCCCCAGGTAAAAGCGACACCGTGCATGCGGCCATTGGGCAGCTTTCTGGCGCCCGGCTTATGCCATGACCGGTCCCATTTGAACTCCGCCTTGCCTTTCTCTATGCATTCCCTGAGGCTGTCCCGGTTTTCAAATCCGCGCTCTTTTTTCTCCTCAACAAGCGAGGCCATTTCACGCCCGTCGCAGCCATCGTTTTTAAGTGCAACCTCGGTGGGATCCATCCCCAACTCGGCCGCAACGCGGTCCATTACCATCGTCAGGGTCAGACAGGTGGGGAGCATTTCGCAACGGACGGGGACCGTCGGCCCCTTGTTGATCCAGACCGATTTAGTCTGGCTTTTCATATTTGCAACCCGGGTATTTTCACTGAAATGCGCCCCCGCATGGAAGACCGGCCAGATGGCATTGACGAGGTATGCCGTTGCGTCCACGGCTGTGATGGTCCCGTCGTTTTTAAATCCCACTTTAATCAGATAGGTACCCTCATCCATCGAGCCTCCGTAGAAATCCTCACGCCGGTTGAAGATATACTTGACCGGCCTTTTGGTCCTCCTGGCTACGAGGCCGGCGCAATACATGCCGCCCAGGCTCCAGTCGACGCAGGACCAGCCTCCGAAGCTTGCGCCCTGGTACGGCATGTGGACCTGGATGGTATTCAAAGGTATTCCTCCATACCAGGTTGATATCTGGCGTTTGGGCAGGTGCCCCCGCTGATTTTTCAGCCAGACTTCGGGGTAGTCGCCGTTCCACTTGAAGACTCCGCAGGGCCGTTCCGGGCCGATCCACGTGTGGGCAGCGCGTGTGAGCTTGAATTCGATGACTTTGTCAGCCTCGGCAAATCCCTTTGCCGGATCGCCCTTCGTTATTGCGTCAAAAAAGCCTCTATTCCAGTGGTTGCCGTCGATATAGCGCTCAGGGAAGCTAAGCGGCGCGGAGGGATCGCTGGCCGCCACCGGGTCCAGGTTGAAGGGCCGCTCCTCCCAGTCGACCTCGATCAGGGAGAGCGCCTCCTCGGCGATGGCCTCGGTCTCCGCTGCAACGGCGGCGCCTATCAGCTCTCCCTCGAAGTGGGCAGCGCCCGAGAGCGGCCTGTCATTTCCGAATGAGCCGGCGATGTTGCCCAGGTTGGCGGATTCCGGGATTTCCGGGTCGTCGTAGCGCAGCACATGCCTTACGCCCGGTAGCTTCTCGGCCTTGCTGGTGTCCATTTTGAGTATTTTGGCATGAGGGTAGGGTGACATGAGAAAACGCATATGCAGCATACCGGGAAGCTGTATATCCATACAATAATCGGCCGCTCCCATTGCCTTGGCCGGGCCGTCTATCCTGCGGGGCCCCCTCTCGCCAACGTACTTGTACTCCTTGAGCTGGTACTTGTCCGCCTTGAGATTGTCGAACATCTCCAGCATTCGTTCAGTTTGGATTTCTGATTCCTTGGTCACCTGTTTTCCTCCGTCGTCTTAGCTGATTTGCCGCATTATCGTTTCATTATTCCCATTGAGACTCCGATCATTATCTGGAAGAAGGTGGCGATGTCGGCATTTCCTACAAGCTTAAGGTTCCAATTATTTATTGCTTCCGGAATTCCCGTCGCCCCGCCCAGAGCCAGTGTTTTGAACCCGACATCCGCGTTTTTAAACACGAAGGCCAGGTCATAGTCTTTGAGTACCTTGTCCGATGAATATTTCCCGTTTCTGAAAAGGAAGCGCCTGCCGATTTTCCCATCCCTGGTCATCATTACGTATGTACAGTTGCGTACCTTAATCAGATCCTTCATAGACTTGTTGTTTTTTGCAGTTATACTCATTGCAATATTGATTATTGAGAGCAACATTGAGAACAGCAATT
>DAOUFR010000030.1:0-24863 GCA_034429715.1 Dehalococcoidia bacterium | reverse complement strand
CAATCCGCTGAAGTTGTCGGATACGCCGCCCTCGTTCCGCATGTATTGTCCCAGGCCCGGCCAGCATACCGATGAAATACTTGCAGAGTTAAAGCTCACACAAAAACAGGTTGCTGATCTAAAACAACAGGGGGTGGTTCAGTAACTGAGGCAGATATATATCGAAATGATCTGTATACGAGACCGGTTAAATTATTCCCACATTATTAAAGGAGGTTTTAATGGCGGACAAGCAAGAGAATAATAATAATCAGGAAGAGAAGTTGCTGCTTCCCCTGCCCAAATGGAAATTCTGGTATGTAATGATAGTTCTTTATGTGCTGTATTTCCTGGATTTTGCCACCAGGGCAGTCGTCAGCCCGATGTTCCCGGTTTTAAAAGCGGAGCTTGGATTATCGGATGCCCAGCTGGGATGGCTGAGCACGATTGTGCTGGCCATGGTAGGTTTACTCTCAATCCCGCTATCCTATTTCATTGACCGCTGGCGCCGCGGCAGAATGCTTTCACTCATGTCGATCATCTGGAGCATCGCCTCCTTCTTCTCCGGATTGAGCGTTAATTTTACACAGCTCCTGGTTACCAGGGGTATCCTGGGCGTCGGAGAAGCGAGTTTCAACTCGGGCGGTCAGTCCCTGATTATGGCCATGGTAAAGAAGGCGCGCAGAGCTACCGTTACCGGTCTATGGACTACGGCGACGTCCCTGGGCATGGCCTTCGGCATGGTGATCGGCGGCTGGGTGGCCGTCAACATGGGGTGGCGCATGGCTTTTATGGTCGTGGCAATACCCGGTATTATCTTCGGCATACTGGCATGGTTCATGCCCGATTATAAGAACAGGCCCAAGGATCAGAACGGAGCCGCCGGCTCAGCTTCCATGAGTTTCGGCAGCACCATGAAGGCCATTCTGACCAATAAAACGGCCGTGGCACTGTTTATATCTTTCGGGCTTCTCTACTATTTTCTAAATACCATAGTCTACTGGCTACCCACTTACTTTAACCGCTATATGGGAATGGATGTAACTACGGCAGGGTCATTGACGGCGGTGGTTATGATAAGCGCGCTGATCGGCAGCCCGCTGGGCGGCTGGTTGGGAGACCTCATATCCAGGAAGAACCCGGCCAACAAGATGCTGCTTTGCTGGATCTGTGTATGCCTGTCGATCATATGTTATGTGTGCGCAATCATCTTCAACACCTGGCCGCTTTTCTTCGTGGTGACCTTCTTCTCCTATATGTACATCCCCGCGCAGCACACGGCCAGCCAGGAAATCGTGCCCTTCTACCTGAGGGCCAGCACATACGGCGTCTACATCTTCTGCATGTTCTTCCTGGGCGGCTTGTGGGGGCCTGCAGTGACCGGGATGGTATCCGATGCCTCAAACCTCCAGATGGGTTTCTGGGTTAACGGCGGCGTGGCGGTGCTCGGATCGATCGGTTACTTCATCACTTACAAGCTTTTCAACAAAGACTATGCCAAAGCCAGGAAATTGGAGGAGGGAGTCACATACGAGTCTGCCTGAATTTGCGAGTTGAATATATAATCGGTTAGAACTAATATACCAGCTATCAGGTGTGTAACGTTTATCCCGTGATGCCTATGGTAACAGATGATGGATTTATAACGGCCGGCATCGATGCAGGCGCCAGCAGGATCAAGGTTGCTCTGCTCAGGGGCAGAAACTTACTGGGTCATGTGGTCCTGGATGAAGGCACAGAAAGTATCACCGATATATCCAAACGGGCGCTGGCCGATACATGCCGGATAGCTGGTATTTCTCTGGACGATATCCGCAAGGTCGCCGTTACCGGCATGGCATACAAGTATGTTCATCTGGAAGGGGAGCATATAAACGAGAGCACCTGCCTTGCCAGGGGCATTGATTTCTTTATGCCCGAGGCAAGGACCGTGATCGATGTGGGCGCACAGAAAAGCCTGGCAATTAAATGTGATGCTGGTGTACCGCTCAAGATCCGTTATAGCGAGAAATGTGCCTCCGGGAGTGGAAGGTTTCTGGATGTAGTTGCTGCAACCATGGCAATGGATAAAACCGAGCTGAGCAGGCTGGGATTATCCACGGAAAATTTTGTCGAGGTGCAGAGCACATGCACCATCTTTGCCGAATCGGAGATCATCACCCTTATTCACTCGGATGAGAAGCCGGCGGAGATCGCACGCGGCGCATACAGGGCCCTGGCGCGGCGACTGTACGGCCTGCTGCTCCAGGTAGGGCTGCAGGAAGTTGTTTGCGTCGCAGGCGGAGTGTCCGCCGACGCGTGTTTGCTCGATGAGCTGGTAAAGCTTGCCGGCTGCGAAATTAAGACGGCCGTGCAATCTGATATTGTAATGGCCTGCGGAGCGGCCCTGGCCGTGCAATAAGGAGCGATTTAAACATTGCTGCTCGCCGGAATTGATATAGGTTCATCCAGCACCAAAGCGGTCATCATGGATGACCGGGGTATTGTGGCGTCCAGCCTGATACCGACCGGCGCCAGCAGTATGACCGCTGCCTCCAGCGTTATGGAGCTTGTCCTGGCAAAAAGCGGGGCTGGCATAGGTGATGTGGCCTGCATTGTTTCCACGGGATACGGAAGAGTCAATGTCCCTTTTGCACAGAAAAATATCACGGAGATATCCTGTCATGCCAGGGGGGTTAACTGGTACTTCCCGGGCGTGCGTACCGTACTGGATATGGGAGGCCAGGACTGCAAGGCGATTAAGTGCGATGAAGGTGGAAGGGTGGTGAAGTTTGCACTTAACGATAAGTGCGCTGCAGGAACCGGGCGCTACCTTGAAAGATTGTCTAAATATACAGGGGTTCCCCTGGGCGAGATCGGTCCCAGATCGCTGCAGCCCGTCAACGGTCCCGTTGCAGTTGATAGCTTTTGCGCGGTCTTCGCTGAGAACGACGTGCTCATGCGTATCCGGGAGGGATACCAGATCAATGACATCCTGGCGGGCGCAGTCGATGCCACAGTGGAGAGGATCATAACCATCATTCAGCGTATCGGGGCAGAGGCGGAGCTTTCCATCAGCGGCGGGATTGCCAAAAACGCGGGCATCGTCTCCAGGGTTGAGAAACGCCTGGGTATGAAGGCATTGATAGCTGATGAGCCGCAGATAATCGGCGCCATAGGGGCTGCACTTTTTGCCAGGGACCTGGCTGTGAAGTCCGGCAAGTGACTACCGTCGCCGAACCCTAACCTTTGATTCTTCTTTCCCAGCGCTCAAAAGGTTCCCAGGCGTTCAGCGCCTCAGGTGTGCGCACCGGCTTCAATTGCCGTGCTCCATGCGGGCAGGAAGCTACACATGCGCCGCAGCCGAAGCACTTCTCCGGGTCTGTAACGCTTTTTAATTTGCCCGAGCCATCCTTGACAAGCGTGACGGCCTTGAACTGGCAGCGTTTGCTGCAGACCTTACATCCCTTGCACAGATCGGGATTGCTTTCAGCAAGATAGCGGCTTTTGAAGGTGATTTTAGAGAAGGGTACCGAGAAGGTGACACAGTTGCTGAGAGCTATGCAGCAACAGGTGCAGCAGTTGCACAGTGTCGCCACTCCGATATCAAGTATATGTATAAGGCCTCTTTTCTCGCAGTCCTCGATGATTTTAAGCGCTTCCTCAGAACTTATAGCCTTGCCTACACCCCTTTGAATGATGTGTTCGGCGGCGCGGCCGAAATTAAGGCAGATGGTATAATCGTCGCTTAGCTTGCACGGGTCACCGCCGGCTGCGTTGCATTTCCGGCAGGAGCAATCGGTAACGGCTATACGGGCTGCTTTGGCGTATTCCCGTATGTCTTCATGGGGTTGAATATCGTTATGTGACTTGAGAGCACTGATATGGGGCACCACTCGGGCATACTGAACATCGGTCAATCCTATCATCTTGGCCAGGTCGGGGTACATCTCTTTTTTAACGAATTCATACCAGCTTTTGTAAGCAGGCGAGGTCTTGGGATCGATTGCCATGTCGGAGAGCGAGGTCATGAATGCGAAGTATGGATCGCGGGCAAAGCGCAGACCACGGCGCGTCTTGGCGTCCTTGTAGTTGACCAGCCCTTTACGAAACAGGCTATTGAGGCAGGCATCGACCTTTTCCTGATCAAGGCCGATCTCACTGGATAATACCGCCGGGGTTACCTCGTCCGTTTTCTCGAGAATCACGACTCCGATCGCAGCCTCATCAGGAGTCAACAAGTTTCTGATCAGCGTCTTATATAAGGCGGAATCCGGATATCCGTGTTTCTCAGCTATAGTTTCGTAGCTGTCGCGTCCTGCCATTTTCTGCCTCCTTTTTATTGCAATCGCAGTTCCTGCGGCTGCTTCATTAATGCAACCAACAACCAGCAGCAGATATTGCCATTGCTGCTGTTGAATATTACACAGAAGGATATCATACAATAATATTATTATCAATATCGATTTAGTTGACATTGACAAATATTCGATCTGCGTGATAAGATTAGCGCGATTTTTGGAGCGTGATCTGCGCTCAATATATAAATGGAGGTAGTTGTCATGTCAGGGCCATTAGCAGGGATCAAAGTACTGGATGCAGGCGCTTTTACGGTCGGGCCTGCTGCGTGCAGTCTTCTGGGATTGATGGGCGCGCAGGCTATTCGTATCGAGCCCCCTACTCTGGACGGTCTTCTCTTTGTGGGGACCATAGCCGGCGGTACGGGCACCAGCTATATCAGCAGTCATTATAACAAGAAGAGCATCATGCTGGATTTAAGGTCTCCTCTGGGAAAAGAGATCGGCACCAAGCTGGTCAAATGGGCCGACGTGCTGGTCAACAACCGGCGGCTGGGTGCCCTGGACCGTATAGGATTCGGGTATAAGGACCTGGCCAAAATGAATCCTCGAATAATCTATATTGAAAGCACGTCTTACGGAACTACCGGGCCGTGGTCAAAATACGCGGCCGCCGACCATTTTGTCCAGGCGGCGTCGGGATTTGCCAGTATAAACGGCAAAGAGGGCGGTGAAGCGGAGATACTGCGCTACGCCACCAATGCGGACTACACAGCGACCCTGATCATTCTAAATGCGGCCATCGCCGGTTTGATCGCGCGCCAAAAGACGGGGAAAGGTCAGAGGATAGACACTTCACATCTGCAGGGCACTATCGCGGTGCAGACCAGCCGCCTGGCTGAATTCTTTGTATCGGGCAAGAACCCTGCGTTGATGGGCAGTGTGAGCAGCAGGGTAGCGCCCTCCGAGGCGTTCAGGACGCAGGATAACAAGTATATAAACATCAGCGCCGACAGAGAGGAATATTGGCACAAGATCTGCAGGGCGCTGGAGCTGGAGAACATCCAGGATGATCCCAGGTTCAGCACCAATGAGAAACGCTTAAAGAACAGGAAGGAACTGGTCCCATTGATACAGGAGAAGGTCGGCGATAAGCCTGCCTACTGGTGGATGCTGCATTTCGACAGGTGCGGCGTTCCTTACGGGTTCAATTATGATTACGTCGACTTGATCAGGGACCCGCATATCAACGAAAACAAGTGGCTTTATGACATGGATAGCAGCTACGGAGTATTGAAAGGGTATGCTTCGCCATGGGAGTTCAGCATGACCCCTTCGGAAAAGATGACTCCAACGGTTAAATACGACTGTGATAGAGATGAAATTCTCGCGATGCTGGAATGAGATTTCCGTGACGGCGATGAGAATTAGATTAAGGAGAGAATGAAATGACAGAGGTTCTGGGCGGCATAAAAGTGATCGATCTTACCGAGGAGATAAGCGGCCCCCTGTGCTCGATGTACCTGGGTGACATGGGAGCCGAGGTCATTAAAGTTGAGAGTCTGGAGGGAGACTGGGCGCGCCATATCGGCCCCAGGGTCAAGGGCGAAAGCAATTTATTCATCTGCCACAACCGCAATAAAAAGAGCATAGCCGTTGATCTCACCAAACCGGAGGGCAGGCAAGTAGTCTATGATCTGGTCAAAGGGGCAGGTGTATTCCTCGAGAGCTTCGATGCGGGTGGCGCAGCCCGGCTCGGAGTTGGATATGAGGACATCAAACGCATCAATCACAATATCGTCTACTGCTCCATCTCCAGTTTTGGAGAGACGGGTTGTTATAAAGGCAGGCATGCTTCGGAACTCGAACTGCAGGGCCTGGCCGGGTATATTCAGTTCCTGGGTGAGCCCGGTGAGGAGCCGGTGCGGGTGGGCTCCGATGTTGTAGAGGCGTCTACCGCATTCCATGCCTTAAGCGGCATACTGGCGGCCCTGTATTACCGGGATAAGACCGGCGATGGGCAGAAGGTAGGTATCGCCAAGTTAAGGTCCATGATTCAGATGGGCGCCCACTGGATACAGGCGTTCGGTAATCCTGATACTTACGGAGGATGGTATCTGACAGGCCCCTATGATCATGCCGAGCATGGTTATAAAACCAAAGATGGATCGATCGTATTTTCGGTACTGGCCAGGGCAGGAAAGGGTATCGAGGCAGCACTTGAAAGCTGGGTGGAGTTTCTTAAGCGGGTCGGTCTGGGAGAGCTGCTGGAGGACCCCTGGTTCAAGTACAAGGGATTGCGGGCGATCGGGTTGGGCCGCGACGCCCAGGAGATGAAAGGCCTGTTCGAGACATATTTTCTTGATAAGACCAGTGAAGAGATGATCACTATGATCGATGAGATAGGTGGAATGGGTTCGGCCATCTATGACTACGAAACGTTGTATGGCGGCGCCATGCATCCGCAGATTCAAGCCGTCGACGCAATAAAGGAAATGGAACATCCGGTTGCCGGCAAGGTCAAGGTAACGGCACTACCCTGGGCCATGAGCGACACTCCCGCGCAGATCAAAAGCGCGGCGCCCGCTCTGGGACAGCATACCGACGAGATACTTGCAGGTATCGGCTACAAGGAAGACAGGATTAAGAAACTGAGAAAGAGCAAGATTGTTGCTTGATTCCATTGCCCGCGGGCAGTAATAAAGCAAAGGAGACCTGATGATCAAAACCAGAATCAGTCAGATGCTAGGCATCGAGTATCCTATTATCCAGGCGCCCATGAACTGGATCAGCGGGGCCGATCTGGTGTCCGCTGTATCGGCGGCAGGTGGATTGGGAACGCTTGGCCCCAACGCAGGCCAGAAGACGCCGGCTAACGACGAGAAGGAGGTCGGCGAGAGACTGAGGAGCCAGATAAAAAAAGTCAGGAGCATCACAGGCAAGCCCTTCGCCGTCAATGTAGCGATCGGTATGGGCGACGCCAAAAAGTTCAGCGACGCATTTGTGCGCGTGATAATTGAAGAGAAGGTACCGGTGGCCGTGGTCTCCATGGGCGCTCCGCAGGTCTATACAAAAGAGTTGAGGGACAAAGGTGTCAAAGTATTTCATACTGTAACTACAGTTAAGCACGGTAAACGTGCCGAGGCGGAGGGGGTTGATGCTGTCATCGCCGAGGGATATGAAGGTGGCGGACACCTGGGCAACGATGACCACACGACCATGTGTCTTGTGCCCGAGCTGGCCGATGCAGTGAAGATACCGGTCATAGCCGGGGGTGGCATCGTGGACAGCCGCGGATTCATAGCTGCCCTGGCGCTGGGAGCGGAAGCGATATTTATCGGGACCCGGTTCCTGGCGACACGTGAAAGCGACGCACACCAGAACGTAAAAGACGCAGTATTAAAGGCGACTGAAGCCGACACAATAGTGCTGGGTAAAAATCTGGGTGTATCCATGGTCAGGGCCGTCAAGAACGAGTTCAGTCAAAAATTTCATGAGATGGAGCTCGGGCATGCACCCCTGGGCGATCTGTATAATCTGCAGGAGAACCATGCTATGACCAAGCCCGGTTACCTGGTCAGCCGCATGTACCCCACCTTTTGCCTGGGTGATACCGTTCAGGGCGTGGTCACTGTCAACGATGCTGTGGGATTGATCAGTGAACTGGTAAGTGCCAGGCAGGTCGTTGAAGAGATCGCTGAAGGTTCGTCCGCTGTCCTGCGCCGACTTGAGGATACCGGCATTAAACGAAAATAATATATCGGAAGCATCCGAAATAAGAATGCCCCGCCTTTCAAGGCGGGGCATTCTTATTTTATAAGGAGTAATTATTTGGACTTTGACTTCTTTTTATTCAGGCATAGGTCGATGAATGCGTTCATCTCTTCCTCCGATGCCTGCTGGCTCTTATAGAACGGATCGAGCTGCCTGCCCTCGAGCATCAATGTCGGTATGCCCAGTTCGCGCTCGGCTTTTTCGGATACCAATCGTGATACTCCGCCGCTGGCGCTGCAGCCGAGCTGCAGGAAATAGATAATCCCGTCGCATTTAAGGTCCTTGGCCATGTTAACAGTGCTGTCCACCCAGCGGTGGCCCACGCCGGCCCAGGTATTGCCGTTCAGAAAGCGGGCCAGCTCTTCCAGCGGTTTCAGTTTGCGCCCGTATTCTTTCTCATCGCCGAACAAGCCGTATTCAGCGCCGAACCAGCGGCTCATCACACCGAATTGCAGCGCCGGCACAGCCACTCCTCGTTTAGCCAGGATATCGAAGGGATTGAAATAGAAGGGACCGGTCACAGCCCAGAGGAACCTGAGTTTCTCATCTTCGAGCACGCCGTAGCCCTTCTCCGCACGTTCAAACATCTCCTCGGAGAACTGCTTCCAGTACTCGGCGCCCTTCTTGGGGTCCGGGTACATGGAGGGGATCCTGGGCAGGCGGAAGGCGTCCTGTCCGGCCAGGGGACATGGTACCCTTTTCCTCAGCTTATGTATCTCTTTGGCGTAATTATGGGCGATCGTGTCATATTCGAATGCATACAGGAGCTTCTCTTCGCTGTAGTCGACGCCGGGTACCTTGGCCTTGGCGAACTCGATCAGTTCGCCGATCTGGTCTGCCACGTAGGTAAGGCCGTCATCACTGATCTCCAGAGTGGTGTCGATGTGGAAGGTGGGCAGATTGTAATACTCGCCGATGGCTTTGGGCGATACGCACTCCATGGGACAGGCAAATGAAGTGGAGATCACCAAATTGGGGGGCGGGAAATTTTTGCTTATGCAGAGTGCGATGATTACGATGGTGCGGTCGCAGGCGTCATCCGGGAAATTATTTGACCTCAGAATATTGAAATATTCGGTCGCCAGCATAGTTCTGTCCGCTGCGCCCGTCATGTCTATACCGATACCGCCCATAGCATATATCAGCGGGGGCAGGTGGTCGTTGTTGATCAGTGGTTTGCTGCCCGTCTTCCAGGCATCCAGTTGCGCGATTCTCAGGTCGCGCTCCAGCTCATAGAGAAGCTTATTTGCCTTGATTTTGGTGGCATCCGGATTTGCAGCGATGCGGTCTATCCTTTTTTGATTTCTTGCTATTTCCTGCTCAAGCCAAGTCATATCATTCTCCCTCTAATTATTCGCCAGGCGTTGCATTCAGGCTTTGGATTCGATCATCTCGATGAATGCGCCGACCCTGGTCTTGATCTGTCCCACGTTGGAGACGATGTACTCCCGGCGATAAGACATCACGGGTATGCCGGCCTCCTCAAGCTTGCTCCTGAAGAAATTGGCCCGGAATTCTCGGTAGCGCGAGAAGCCCTGCGGGAGCTCGATAACACCCTGGATATTGTAGTCGCGCACCCAGTGAACAACCTGGTCGACCTGGTCCTCCCAGTTCAACATCCTGGGGCTGGCCGGCTGCATCAGGTACCTCCTGGCCAGAGCTGTCACCATCTCCTGGCGCAACGCCGGAGAACTGGCTGAGCCGACCTCTACATGGCGCCAGTAGTGACGGCTTCCGGTATCCAGGTCATCCATGGCGACGATGCACCCCGCATCTTCGATGGCCGCCAGGTGCCCTGGATTATCCAGACGGTCGCTGGATACCAGTAACCTCGGTCGGGACTTTTCCGCGGGTATTTTCCTTTTTTCCAGGTAGGGCAACAGGGCTTCAATCCTTTCATTGAATTCCTCTTTAGGCATCAACATGGCTGCGGTGGTTATGCCCAGCATCTCCGCGCCGTTGAGCGCCGGAGCCTCTGTATTCCTGAGCTCATATAGCCTTTTTACCAGGTGCCGCGTTCTTTCAAGGACAGCGATGCTGCGCTTCAAATCCTCATCTGTAATCGGGCGTCCCGCCACTTTTTCCATCTCGCCGATAAATTTATTGTATTGATGGGTGAGGAACTTGACAGCGGTGTCGGCATTGATGATCGGCACATCTATGATCAGGGTTGCGGGCGTTTTCTCGACATATCGCCATACGTCCCATAGCCGTACAAGCTCCTGGTCCCAGTCGGTCCCCACCACGGCATCCAGGAAATCGAGACGGTCTGTGAGCAGCGCCTCCAGCACATGGTTGCAGTAAAGGCAGGTATCGGCGGGTCTCCATTCGTTGGCGTGAGGAGTGCCCGCCTGCCAGGTGCCGAATACACGCCAGGGCAAAACGCCGGCCGCGTGGACTATCTCCTCGGGAACGTAGGAGCAGAGTAAACCGGCGACTTTTTTACCGTCCTTCTTCCACTGACGAGCATATTTGGTCCTGTTGGCCTCGAGGCCAAGCGTGGTAAGTTCCTTCAAGCCTTTTTCAGAGCTCAGTGTCGTGTGCATAAAATCCTCCACTTTACTAATATTGGGTCCGGACTGAAGCCGAAAAATTCAGACTCGGATACATTTAAATATGACGTCACGCCCTCCTGTCGGTCTCAGGGTGATATTGTATTATACCCGCATAAAGAATGTCAATATAAATTTAATCAGTATGGATATATATAACGTTGTAATATATCGGCAAGATTAAAATCTTGCTGTGTATCTTTGACGTATGCGGCTATATGGTGATATTATATTAGAAACACCTTATAATAAGTGGTCAGGAATATGGCAAAAACGAAAAAACTCAATGAAGCAGGGATACAGCCGGATCTTATCTGGCTCGTCGTTAATTTCTCCCAATCCTGGAACACATGGGCCAAGGCGCTGGAGAGGAGTTTACGCCGTGGCAAAATTACAGTCTCTCAGATAACCACATTGCAGGCTCTCTATTATGCCAAGAAGCCTTTGAGCCCCACCCAGATATCACACGTGCTGCCGCTGGAGACGCATTCGGTCAGCCCCCTGCTGGACAGGCTGCACAAACGCAAGATAATCACGCGGCGTAGGTCCAAAAGCGACAGGCGGGCTGTCGAAGTGGAGATGACGCCGCAGGGACTTGAGCTGCTGGAAGATCTCAGCGTCAGCATCAAAGATGCGATGGAGAAGGTTTTTTACACGCTAACGCCGCAGGAGCGTGAGACTATGGTTAAACTGACACAGAAAGTCAGCAATGCCGCTGTCGATTATCTGGGCGCGAACAAAGAGCACCTTGCCTCCAACGCCAGGATGATGTCAGGTCTATCCGACGGCAATGAGGCTTTTTCAGTAACGAAATCCAAGAGGAATACACGTAAGAAAAGCTCCTGAAAGTGTACCTCGATTGAGTCCTTTTAATTAAGAAGAAACCTATGATATCTATATGTCTAAATACGGAGGCTTGCTGACATGGATAAGACTTATGCCTCACCAGAAGAGGCGATTGCGGACATCCCGGATGGCGCGGTCATAGCTTTCGGCAGTTTCTTTACCGCCGGAAAACCCACCGCCCTGACGCGGGCGCTGGCCAAAAAGGGAATAAAAAACCTGACTGTGGTCGTGCAGCAGGTGGGGACCGGCAACGAAGAGATGCTGGAGCTGGTCACCAACGGCCAGATAAAGAAGGCCATCTGCAACTATCCTTTCCCGCGCTCGGCCAGCAAGGGCGCCCAACACCCCTTCGAGCAAGCGGTACGCGCCGGAAAGATAGAGCTCGAGATTTATCCCATCGGCACCTTTGTAGAAAAGCTGCGTTGCGCCGGCGCCGGCATACCTGCGTTCTACACACCTGCGGGCGTGGGCACGGTGGTCGCGGAAGGTAAAGAAGTACGTGTATTCAACGGTGTGGAGAACCTGATGGAACTGGCCCTGCCGGTGGATTTTGCTTTCGTGCATGCCTGGAAGGGTGACCGCGAGGGTAACCTTGTCTACCGCTTCACCGCGCAGAATTACAACAACGCCATGGCCATGGCCGGTAAGGTGACTATCGCTGAGGTGGAGACGCTGGTAGAGGCAGGGGAACTTGACCCCAACTTTATCCACACACCCGGAATATTTGTGAAGCGTGTGGTGGAGACAGGCAGGCCCAAGTTTAATGCGGCTTCTGTATAAGATTTTAAATATCCGGAGTTTAATATGAGCAAGATGAGTAAAGTTGTTATACCGGAGATGCCTCCGCTGGAGCGAGAGATGATCGCCCTGCGTATAGCCAATATGCTTGAGGACGGATCATACGTCAACCTGGGCATAGGCATACCCACGCTGGTCTCCAACTGGATAGAGGGGCGCGACATAATCATCCAGGCTGAGATCGGCATGCTGAAATGCGGTCCGCTGGCGGATGAGGGAGAGCAGGACCAGGACCGCATCAACGCCAGCTGCCAGTTTGTGCACGAGATGCCGGGGAGCTGCTATTTCAATGTTGAGACGTCGTTTGCCATGATCCGCGGCGGACGCATGGATGTGGCCGTGCTAGGCGCCCTGCAGGTATCGGCCAAAGGCGATCTGGCCGGATGGAACAACCCGGCCCGCGGCCTGGGCAAGACCGGCAACATCGGAGGCTCGATGGACCTGGCGGTGGGCGCCGCCAAACTGATCGTGGCCATGGAGCATTTCACACCGGGCGGCGAGCCCAAAATACTGGACGTGTGCAAGTACCCGCTGACGGCCAAAGAGTGCGTGGATGTGATCGTCACCAACTATGCGCTGATAGAGGTCACGCCTAAAGGATTGGTGCTTAAAGAGACCATACCCGGCATCACACCTGAGGATGTGCAGAAGATGACGGCGGCAAAATTGATTATTGCGGATGATTTCCACGAGATGGAGCTGTAGCTCTGTTTTGCATCAAGGCTGAATTGAGACTAAAATAATAGTCCGGAGGGATTTTACAATGGCCAATCAAATCGGCAAGAAATACATCTGCAGCAAGTGCGGCTCCGAGTTCATTGTCACCAAGGGCGGCAATGGACAGGTAACCTGCTGCGGCCAGCCCATGGTACAGAAGAAGTAAAAAGTATTTAAACCTTTACAGGAGAGATAACATGGCAAACCAGCTTGGCAAGAGATTCAAGTGCGAGGTCTGCGGCACCGAGGTGCTCTGCACCAAGGCCGGGGAAGGAACCATCACCTGCGACGGCAAAGAGATGGAGCTACAGAAGCCTAAGGCGCTGCCGTCCTCAGACTAATATCGCTGCGTTGCGGTAGAGTTGGCTTCATCCGCCGCCAACCATCAGGAACAGCTTAACTGAATCGTTTTCTTTTAGGACGGTTGCGTTCCACGATGGTTCGTTGTTGACGTGAACAAGTATGGATCCCATGCGATTCTTGGGTATTTCCAGCAGTGAAATCAGGTCGCGCACTGTGCATTTATCCGGCACCTCAATTAGCGAATTATTTTCATATTTCTCCAGTTTGATTAACTTATGATAATTAAGGCTGATTTTCATACATGTGCCTCCTGCGGTTTATTGTGACACCCCGGCAATCCAAGCCGATTACTCATTCTCGGAGAGTATAACTACCTTTTATTTCCTCCATATTATTTCCTTTTCGCTATGCCCATCGAGACAGCGAGCATTATTTGGAAGAAGATTAGGATAGTGGGATTTCCTACAAGCTTCAGGTTGTAGTTATTTATTGCTTCCGGTATCCCCGGGACCCCTCCTAAAGCCAATACTTTGAACCCGATGTCGGCGTTTTTAAACACGAGGGCCAGGTCATAGTCTGTGAGTACTTTATCGGACCAGTATTTTCCGTTTCTGAAATGAAAACGCCTGCCCTTTTTCCCGTCCTTCGTCATGATTACGTATGCACAATTGCGTACATTGATAAGATCCTTCATAGACTTGTTGGTTTTTGCAGTTATTGTCATAGCAATATTGATGATTGAGAGCAACAGCGAAAACAACAATTTACTCACACCTCCCCATTCTCGTCCTCCTAATTAGATAATAAATCACTCTTATATTTTCCCCAGGGCCTTGAGCACTTTATCTGGAGTTATTGGAAAATCTTCAACCCATCTCCCGATAGCATTGTAGACCGCAGGCGCCAGCAGACCTGGCACAACCGTAGCAATGTCTTCACCTATGCCGGTAAGCCCGTAGGGACCGTATCCCATGCCGGTCTCTACCAGTATTGTGCTGATGGGGCCCAAATCCTTCATCGTAGCTATCTTGTAATCTATGAGGTTACCGTTCAGCAAAACACCTGTAATCGGGTCATGTACCACTTCCTCGAACTTGGCCCTGCTCACGCCCATAATGCTGCCGCCGTACTGCTGACCCCAGCAGCTCATCGGGTTAATCGCCTTGCCCACGTCGTTGACATTTACGATCCTGGTAACGAAAATTTCGCCAGTTTCAGTATCGACCTCCACCTCCATGAAATGGGCCTGGCGGCAGAACCGCGGCCGAGGGTTCTTGGGACTGTATGCGCCTTCCTGTACGTGGTGTGCAACGGCGTACAAAGGTTCCGTGAAGTTATATCTCACCCCAACTGCCTCCGGCTCGGTCATGGGTCCGCTCAGCCCACCGCGCCTTGTGCACTCAGACACGGGCATCTGTACGGAAGGATCGGATTTGAGGAAAATGATGCCGTCCTTTATGTCAAGGTCCTCCGGATTTGTATCAGGAAATGCTGGCTGATAGCTTCCCCGTTGTGTGGTTGCAGTTGGACTGGTGACCGCTTCGAGTATCTTTTGTTTTAAAATCCTGGCCGCATGACGCACCGCCCATCCATTAATGGACATGTTGGTAGAGGATTGGGGGGTACACCTGTAAAATCCAGGATCAAATTGCTGGTTGTAATACACATCCTCAATGCGAAAGCCAAGTTCATCCGCCGCAATCTGGCAGTAGGAATCTTCCGCATCGACACCCTGGTCGAAACCCATGGCCAGTATTGTGGCTGCTCCGTCTTTTCGTTCCAGGCGGATCGCAATTTCGCCACCACCGGCCGAGTCGCCCCACTCCTGTGTCCAGGTGAATCCGACGCCGTGCATTCTTCCGTTAGGGAGCTTTCGGGCGCCGGCTTTGTGCCATGACTGGTCCCATTTGAACTCAGCTTTACCTTTCTCGATGCATTCCCTCAAGCTGTCACGTACTTCGAAGCCGCGACGTTTTTTTTCCTCGTCAAGCATGGCCAGGTCCTGTCCTTCACTGCCATCGTTTTTAAAGGCAACCTCGATAGGATCCATTCCCAGTTCAGCAGCGACATGGTCCATAATCATGGTAAGGCACAAACACGGCGTGAGAAATTCGCAGCGTGTGGGAAGAGTCGGGCCCTTGTTGACCCATATCGACTTGACCTGGGAATATATATTGGGAATCCGGGTATTTTCTTTGACCTGGAGTGCAGGGTAATATACCGGCATGATGTTATTAACGTTGTAGAGGACACCATCGACGGCGGTTATGGTGCCGTCTAATTTGAACCCGACCTTAATGTAAGATACTCCTGCGTCCATAGAGCCGCTATAAAAGTCCTCCCTCCGGTTGAAGACGTATTTGACCGGCCTGCCCGTTCTCTTGGCAACCAGGCCGGCACAATAGAGCGGACCCATCATCCATTCAATCGAACTCCAGGCTCCAAACGTCGCTGCCTGGTACGGCGCATGGAACTGGATTTTGTTCACCTTTGTACCACCGTACCATTCGGAGATTTGATACTTGGGAATATGTGCCCGCTGACCCTTGATCCATACCTCGGGGCAATCACCGTTCCATTTGAAGACTCCACAGGGGCGCTCCGGGCCAATCGCTGTATGAAGACCGCGTACCAACCTGAATTCCACTATCTTATCCGCTTCTGCAAATCCCTTCTTGACATCTCCATGTGCAAGCTCATCCAGTATGCCCTGGTTAAAATAGTTCGCGTCTGCATAGCGTTCGGGGTAGGACAGAGGTGTACCCGGTTCGCCAGCTGCTTCTACATCGAGATTGAAGGGTCGTTGCTCCCACTCAATCTCGATCAGGGAAAGCGCCTCCTCGGCAATGGCCTCGGTATCGGCTGTCACTGCTGCACCTACCAACTCTCCCTCAAAATGGGCTATCCAGGGAAGAGGCTTGTCAGTGCCGAAGAATCCCGTATACGGGCCAAGGCTTTCTGACTCAGGCAGCTCGGGGTCGTCATACCGCAGTATGTATCGAACGCCCGGCAGTTTCTCCGCTTTGCTGGTATCCATCTTGAGTATTTTGGCATGCGGGTAGGGCGACATCAGGAAGCGCATATATAACATACCGGGAAGCTGTATATCCATGGTGTAGTCGGCTTTCCCTGAAGCTTTGTTGAGGCCGTCCATCCTGCGTGGTTGTTTCTTACCTACATATTTGAATTCCTTCAACGGATATTTGTCCGCCCCGAGGTTGTCGAACATCTCTATCATTCGTGCCCGCTCGATTTCAGACCGTTTGGTCATCTTACCCCCTCCTTAGATTCATAAAATTCGCCGCTTGAGTAGCTCCGCAGGAACAGGGATTGATCAATTCTAAATCTGTAATACAAACCGATATAGTTAATCGCGAAGTACAAATTGCCATTCGCACATCACTCCATCCTTTTTAGGATCTGGATATGCATGCAGGCATGTAACTTCGATGTTCTCATTAATCACGCCGGAGAACGCCTGATACATAGGTAATGCCCCTTGTTTACAGGGCATTAACTCAAGATTTTGTGCGGTTCGATAAGTTCCCATCGGACAATTATTAATCCGCATAATGAGCTTTTTTTCTGTGATCTCCACAAATTCCCATTCAAAACCGCAGTTAACCCATTGGGCAGAACAGTATTTAAACAGCGTTGCTAATGACTTAATATCATTATCAAGCTTCAAAGTCTTTTTAATTCTATGTGCTTGTGCTATTGCTACTTTATTCCACACCTCAGCATCCAAAAGTGCGGCATTCAAAAAACCGAAATCGCGCTCGACAAATACCATCCAGTAGTTTTGAAGTGTCCAAAACGTTTTGATGGATATATTGACAAAGTCAACTATATCTTCCTTGGGCAATCCCATTAACTCTTTTTTTAAGATGTCCCAGGTCACTTTTCCAGCGACAGTTTTTGATAATACTTCGTTCATAATATTCCCCCGATCTAAACAACGACCATTTCCTGTCTCAAAGCTGCTATATCTTTTTTCGAATACCCCAGGTTAATCAAAATCTCATCGGTATGTTGCCCTAAAGTAGGGGGAGCAAGTCTGATTTGCGCCGGGGATTTTGATAATTTCCAGGGGAAACCCGTTGTTTTAATTGTCCCGGCGACAGGATGCTCGATTTCTTCTACCATCTGATCAGCAACAACTTGACCTTCGTTGAATATATGCTCATAAGTTTTATAGATAGCACAATATCCTTCTACCCCTTCCCCCTCAACAATTTCCCTGATCTCCTCCGAAGTCATTTCCAAGAAAGTATTCTCAAAAAAAGGCTTCATCTCCTGAGCATCTCTACCCATGCCAACCAGCCGCATGCCTTTTTCTCGAAAGTAGGGGTCTTTTAGCAGTTCACTCAGACCTACTTTATTTAAAAATACTTCCCATGACTTCTGAACTTTATCAGGCAGG
Source organism: Dehalococcoidia bacterium (assembly GCA_034429715.1). GTDB lineage: Bacteria > Chloroflexota > Dehalococcoidia > GIF9 > UBA5629 > CAIMUM01. Next base: position 7,194 of record DAOUFR010000030.1, on the reverse strand, counting down.
AGAGGCATACCAAAGCCGATTGGCACATCTTTTGTTGCATACCCGCGTTCGGCATGGTTGTACGGTCCTTCAATAAACGGTCCTCCCCAGTAGTCAGGATTATAGTGTGCTGAACAGAAATATGCCCCTATTGCGATCAAGCCATGCATCATTGAGGTCTCAACTTTTTGGCCGATGCCGGATTTTACGCGTTGAAGCAATGCTGTGACTATGCCTATAAACGCCCATATACCTGAAGTCACCTGCGCCACATCAGCGCCAACTCTAACACGAGCCTCACCAGGTTCGCCCAGATACCACTGGTAGCCTGCTATCCCTTGAATTTCGAGTTCTGACGCCGTTTTATTTTCGTAAGGTCCGCTGGTTCCAAACGGCGTAAGAGAGCAATAGATAAGTCTGGGATTTACAGATTTTAGTTTTCTATAGCCAATGCCCATTTTGTCTGCTTCACCCGGAGCAAAGCTCTCTACAAGGATATCAGTATCTTTTGCCAGCTGCTGAAGTATCTTTTTGCCTTCCGTTTTGTTAATATCCACAGCTATACTTTTCTTATTACGATTCAAGGCGAGAAAAAGGGCGCTTTCACTTTTTATCCTGGCCCCGATAAAGCGCGACCAGTCACCATTAATTGGCTCTACTTTTATCACCTCGGCACCACCATCGCCCAATTGCATAGCGCAATATGGCCCGGCGATTTCCTCGGTTAAGTCCAGGACCTTAATGCCCTGTAGCGGTGATTTCATGGTGCTCTCCTTTTTACAATTTTATTGAATGGGAACAACCCATTATTTATAATCCAACTCAGTAAGGATCTCCTTACGGTTGTTGTCAGGTTTGACAGTTGCCTTGGTCTGTGTGGCTCCAGGCGATCCGCCGAACTTAACAGGGCAGGTGGCGTAAATCGATTTCCCCCATGGTGTGTTCAATACCTTAAGCATCTTTTTGGCGCGCACATGAGGATCATTGAGAATCTCATCGACAGTGTTGTATGGGCCGCATGGGATGCCGTGGCGCGGGAGTAAAATAAGCCACCACCGTGCTGGTTCCTGCTCAAATTTCTTCTCCAGTATAGATATTAGCTGCTCACGGTTCTTCACTCTTTGCTCATTGGTGGCAAACCTGGGATCATTTTCTATTTCAGCTAACTCCAATGCCTTGCATAATTTTGGCCAGTATTCTTCCCTTGACACGCTCACATTGAAATATTTGCCGTCGTATCCTTTAAAAGCCTGTGAAGGGACGATATTACGATTGGCAGTTCCCATTGGCTCAGGATTCACTCCGCTGGCGAAATACTCACAGATCCGGCTCGCCTGCATGGAAAGCGCAGCTTCAAATTGTGATGTTTCCAATTTTTGCCCCTCTCCCGTGATTTCCCGATGCAAAAGCGCCATTAATACTCCCTGAACAATTGTCAAACTCGTGGTATAGTCAATATGCACACCGAACCTGAATACTTCCCCCTTGGTTCCCGGAGAACCCTGGATGCTGGCAAATCCGGAACCGACTTGCATTAACACATCATTACTTGGCGACTTCGCCAAAGGCCCCTCACGTCCATACCCCGAGCTGGCACAATAGATAATTCGTGGATTAACCTTGCGGACATCCTCATATCCAAATCCGAGCCTATCCATTAGTCCTGTACGGTGGTTCTCCACTAGGACATCCGCTGTCTCAACAAGACGAAAACCCAGTTTTCGACCTTCATCTGATTTCAGATCAATTATCACGTTTCGCGCATTGAAATGTGCGAAAATATAACTCGTGCTTACTCCGCTCTGAAGCGTACCGAAATAATAGGGGCCCTCTATTTGTGGTGGCTCAAACCGTATAACGTCAGCACCGAGAGATCCCAGGAAACCACAGGCAACAGGCCCAGCAGCCCATCCACCAACGTCCAAGACTCTTATCCCATTCAGCATATGCCCCTCCTACTGCATTATTATGTAGTCTCGAGTAATACTTTAATCATCAGGTTTCGAAATCCTTAATTTCAGGCTTGAAGAAGGGAGCCCTTCTTAGCCTCCATCTCGGCGATTCCCGCCAGTATCTCCTTGTACCTCTTCTCTGTGATGGGGTAGAAATAGAGGAATACGGCAGCGATGATGAAAAGGCCTGCCGATATGGGTCCCAGGAAGAGTGTGATGCCCAGCTGTGAACTCGCTGACTGCGGTATGACATTGGGCACGTAGCCCATCGTCTCCAGCGTTATGCCCATCAGGAAGATGGCCAGAGCCTGCCCGATTTTCAGCCCCCAGGCCCAGATGCCGAAGAAGGCGCCCTCGCGTCGCTCGCCGGTGCACAGGTAGTCGTATTCAATCGAGTCGGCCACGATGGCGTAGGGCAAGGCGTAGAGGAATCCGAGGCCCATGCCGGTGAAGAACATCATGATGAGGGTGAAGATCACCCCCTGGCTCTGGCCGAAGATGAAGATAATCATCAGCATGACGGCCATAATCACGAAGCCTGCCCCATATGCCAGTTTTTTACCCACCTTTTTACTGACCGCCACGCTTACCGGTATGAAGAGCATGCTGGTTGTGATCAGGATAAGCATGGCCCAGGTGGTCGCGCTCTCGTTGCCCAGGATATACTTGAAGTAATAGATCGCGATGGCCATGGCCACAGTGACGGCAAGGATTTGGAAGATGTAGGCCAACAGGATGAGCAGGTAAGGCTTGTTCTTGAACACCTCGGTATAGGTCTTGACAAAGCCCATAGTGTTGACCGGCTTGAGTTTGGCAGGTTCCCTGACCGTAAAAATCGTGATTAAAGCCGATATCAGTATTAAGCTACCGAAGGTGATGCCCATCAGCAAGAAGCCCAGATTTTTGTCCGGGGCCATGGCTACGATCGGGAGGGCCAACCCTGCTCCCAGCAGTGTGCCGATGCCGCCGAACCCGTAGCGGTAGCCGTTGAGGGAGGTCCTTTCATTGTAATCGGTTGTTAACTCTGGTCCGAGTGACAAGTAAGGTATGTTTACAGTGGAGAATGACGAGCACAGGATGACGTAGACTACCATGATATAGATGAAGAGCGTTGCCTGGCTGATGCCTGCGCCGGCGATAAGCGCAGGGTTTGTCCATATGAAAATCGTGGCAAAAAAGAGGGGGACTATACCTCCCAACATGAAAGGCCTGCGCCGGCCCATCTTCGATACCGTCCTGTCCGAGATATAGCCGATGATCGGGTCGTAGAAGGCGTCCCAGATGCGTCCGATCAACATGGCGGTGCCGGCCAGCGCGGCGGCCAGTCCCACGGTATCTGTGAGGAAATTAAGCAGGAAGAAGGCTGTCGCAGTGAAGAACAGGTTGCCGCCGAAATCGCAGACGCCGTAACCTAGCTTGGTACCCAGTGGCAGTTTCTTTTCTTCCATTATCAACCCCTTAATTTATTACAGCGGCTAGTTCCAGGGCTTTTTTCTTAACATCGTAGACCACTTATCGAGGAAGCGTGCAGCGCCGCTCTGGATGCTATTTGAATGTCCATGGATCCCGCTCCACTGATTGCTACGGTTTTGACCGATTCAGTCATTTTGATCCCTCCGTGTAGTTTTTCAATAGAGCATGACTGAGCAGCTCAACAAGTGTGGACTCGTAACGTATCGGGTCAACGTCCGACCAGACGAAGCAGATCTTCGATATCCATTCGACCATTCCGCTGACGAGTTCGGCCAGGATTACGGGATTGTAGGGAATTACGGTACCGTCGGCTATGTGTTTGGCCAATATCTGTCTCAGAGTCCTCTGCACTACCCGGTCCGCTTCGGGCCGGTTTGTCTTACCACCTATGCTGCGGCGCATATCGATCAGGCGGACGAGGTCCGCATTCTCTGAGGCATGCTTGAGTGCTGCATGAACGCCTCTGGGAATTGCCTGCGTAACGTCGGGATGTTCAAATGCGGCCCTGATTGTCTGAATGTGGTCCAGGAGGTAATAGTCGCATAGCGCGTCGATTATCTTACCTTTTGAACCAAAATAGAGATATACCGTCCCCGTGGCTACACCGGCGCCCGCCGCTATTTGAGCAACAGATGTCTTTTCTACGCCAAGCTCACTGAATAGCTTACGCGCCGACTTAAAAATGGCCTCTCGCTTGCCGGGATCGATCCTGCGCGCCAAAGAGTCCTCCCCAAGGAACCACTATAATGAATTATGTTCATTTATTATATGAGCGTAATTACCTGTTGTCAATGCTGTATACGCTAACCAGGCGCATGGCTCGGCGCGTCCATACGCACCATAGTGGTTCACATGATTGGCCGACTTATCGGCCGGACTAAATAATCGGGTAGTAGTTTTGAAGAGGGAAGGATCAATTAAGATTAACTACAACGACCGGGTTTCAGCTATAAGTTGTATTATAGTCTGTTATCGGGACTTCTCATTACAGGCTGTTTATCAGGCTGATAACTTCGCTTGTATCTACTACGGGCGCCATCATTAATCCCATCCTCTGGCATGCCATATCGGCAGCCTCCATGCTGCCCGCGGCCGAAGCATCCTTGACCAGTACGGACAGGTAACCGCGGTCCCATGCAGTGCGTATCGTAGACTCAACACACTGGTCGAGTACACATCCGCAGACAATGATTGTTTTTATACCCATGTGAGTTAGATAAGTCTGCAGGTTAGTCCCTTCGAAAGCGCCAAGCGCTTGTTTATGTATGACCAGATCTTTGGGCTCCATAATGGCCTTAAGCTCATCGATAATTTCCATATCCCAGGTGCCGTCAAGCATGATGGTCGGCACTGCGCTGCGCAGATAGCTGATAAGTGCTTCGAAATAGGTCCCGGGGAAAAGGTCCTTACCTTCTGCCAGGAACGCCTGACGTATCCAGAATACCGGTATTTCTTTTTTACGACAGGCGGCCACGATATTTTTAATATTCTGCACCACGCCCAGGTCCTCTGCTACTTTCCAGGTCCCCAGGACATTCATATTGCCGTCTTTATGCAGCACCTCATTCTGAGCATCCGAAACAATAAATGCCGTGGTCTCTTTATTAACGAATCTTTTCCACTCGATCAGGTCATAGAATGATTTACCCGATAGCAGGTCTCCTATCAGTTGATCAAAAGTCGTTTTGTATTCTTTTTTAGCCATTTTACCCTCCTCTTTCTAATTCATGGGTATGTTTTTATTTCTCTGCCAGAACCGTGTCGCTCACCTTCTGACTGTCGCTCGGATAGAATTTGCAGTTTATTCCGTAGAAGAGCACGGCCAGAAAAGATGCGGGAAGGAGCCATAGGAACCCGATGCGTATACCGGCGGCTCCGCCTCCAGCCGCATCAGAAATGGCCCCCACGATCGACGGGCCTATTGCTCCGACCACAAAAATACACGTTGCCAGCATGCCATAGGCGGAAAATCGGTGGGTAACCGGCGTGACATCCATTATAAGTGAGTAGAGAATGGTGGCAGCCGCTCCTACTATCAACATCGTGGCAAATAGAAGAACAGTCATAGAGGATATCGGTATCGAACCCATAAAATATATTACAGCGCCCACCATGCAGGCGAACAGGAACTGAGCTATGGTCATTACATAAATACGCGCCCCCTTGTTCTTTCTGTACCAGGCATCCGCAATGAAACCGCCGGCTAATGATCCCAGGATGCCCATTAAAGCGGCCACCCCGACTATGCTTCCAGCCTGCGCGGCATCTATTTGATATGCGCGCATCATGAAAGCAGGCAGCCAGCCGGCCAAGGTGAACGTCATCAAACCGAAACAAGTGTGCCCTAATACCGTGAACAAATACGACTTTATTCGGAATAACCCGATCCAGTCTTTGAAGTATTGCTTGTTGAACCAGGCTTCTCCTTCCCGTATCGGGCTCCGATAGTCCTTCAGAAAAAATGCCCAGATGCCGAAGATCACACCGGGCACCGCGAAAATAAAGAATGGCGCCTGCCACATTCCTGTCGCCGTAACGATTATTCCGCCCAGGATCATGCCGAGGGCCATTCCACCTGTCCCACCCATACCAAAGATGCCGCTTACCATGGCCCTTTTAGTCTTGCTGAATGCTACAGACAACCAGCCTGTACCGATCGTCGTGAAACCGTCCTCGCCCAGACCGACAGCCGCACGTACGAAGAGCAGGCTGGTGAAATTTGTGCACATGCCGGTAAGAAAGGTCGCTGTACTCCAGAACAGCGCCATAATTCCGGCCAGCTTACGACGGCTCCAGCGATCGATCAGCCAACCCAGCGGGATCGTTACGGCGCCAACTGTGAGATGGAATACCGTTTGTATTGCACCGAGTTCCGTATCAGATAAACCGAGGGAGACTTTGATCTGCTGCAGCACTACGGACAGGATCGACCTGTCGGCATAATTGATCATCAACAAGACCAGCAACACTATAAGAATACTGGCCTTCTGGCCATTAGTGATTGAATAGGTCTTCTGGAATTGCGTTGATTCAGAAGTTGATTCCATCCATACCTCCCATTCATTTGCGCAGTAACTGAGATTGGTTGCCTCAGCCGCCGCCGAGCATGAGGAACAATTTAACCGAATCGTTTTCCTTTAAAATGGTGGTGTTCCATGCTGGCTCGCCGTTCACGTGGACAAGCAGAGATTCCCTGCGCTCTTTGGGCGCCTCCAGCAACGTGATCAGGTCACGTACGTTGCATCTGTCGGGCACCTCCATTTGTGAGTCGTTTTTATACTTCTCGGCGTTGATCGATTTTCCGGTTAACCTGTCGTAGTGGAGGCTGATCTTCATTTAGATATCTCCTGTAGTTTATTCCAGATTCAAAATCATCGCTTCATCTTGCCCAGTGAGACCAGCAGCAATACAGCGAAGATATTCAAAAAGCCCGGGTCGCCTGCCAGCCTCAGCTTCCAGTTGTTCATGGCATCCTGCAACCCCGTCTCTCCGCCGAAAGCCATCGTTTTAAATGCCGTTGATGGGTCCTTCCAGACCAGGGCCATATTGTAGTCCGTAAGCACCTTATCCGATGAAAATTTCCCGTTCTTAAAAATTAAGCGCCTGCCTATTTTGCCGTCTTCGGTCATGATCACGAAGATCAGGTTTCGAATGGCCATCATCTCTTTAATAGCCTTATTATTTTTAGCAGCTCTTCCCATGGAAAAACTGATTATTGAGAGCAACATTGAGAACAGCAATTCACTAACACCTCCGGCTTACATTCACGCGAAACGGCATCCGGGACAGG
>DAOUFR010000029.1:0-12104 GCA_034429715.1 Dehalococcoidia bacterium | reverse complement strand
TCGGGTGAAGATAGGGCCGTTGATTACAACCGTGTGGTACTCGCCGTTTTCACCGCAGGGGTCTATGTTATTCTGTTTGAGATAATCACGGAATGAACTGTCCACCATCCTGCCCACCCATTTTTCATCAACTAATTTGGAGTTTATTCCTACGATGATGGCCTCAAAGCCGAGCTCGATAAACTGATCGAGTAATTCACCGGTTGGTTGGCCCCAGAGGGGTTCGACGGCCTCGATGCCTATCTCGCTACAGACCCTCTCAACCCACTCCCTGTGCACGTCCAGGTAGATGTCACCGAATATCATGCCTTTAACTCCGGTGGGGAGTAGCCCGCGCACTCCGGCTTTGAAATCACGCTCATAGCCGTCCCAATCCGTCTCATACTGCGCTACGTTGATGCCCATGGCGGCGCCCTGTTGCCTGATCAGGTCGGCGTTGGTCCCGTGAAATCTCACTCTCTTGTCATTATTGGAAACAAAGTTCACCAGGTGTGTAACTTTGTAACCGCGGCGCAGCGCCTGGTAAAGGGCCATGCAGCTGTCCTTACCTCCGCTCCAGGATACGATGTAATTGGTATTTGCTGCTTCAGTCATTCTTTACTCCTGTAATTCCCGTTCGGCGTAATATTCATCCAGATAACCCAGGATGTCGCTGCGAGTCAGTTGATTTTTCAGGTTGTAATCGTAAAGCGTGTACTCGTGATCGGGGCTTTTAAGAGGTTTGAACCAGATATGCGGCGGCTCATCATCGCGGTGGGTGAATCCGGCCTGACGATTAAGCTCCAGCCACGTATCCCACATACGAGAGCTGGCCTTTTTAAGTTCAATCGGAGTTTTTTCAATGCCTGTGACGGCCGAGTACAGGTCGGCCAGGGTTTGGAGGCTGTAAAAGCGCGAGATATACAGGCGGTGGCACTGTCCGAGCATGTTGAACAGCCCGAAGAAGTCTTCACCGTGTTTGGCCAGGCGGCCCAGATTGAAGGAGTCGGCTGTGAAGAGCCTATTTATATCCGGCGGTGTTACGCCGCATCTCACGGCCTGTTTTTTTATATCGGCAAGGGGCCAGCCCGGGCTATAGGAGGGCGCTCCCATGGCGGGTGCTACACCCAGAGTCCGGCCGGGATGTACCAGCATACCCAGGTGCATGGGGAGGAAACCGCTCATACGAGGATCAAAGGCAATGAACTGTCCTTTGACCACGTTCTGCACGCGGCCGGCAGCCAGGTTGCCCAGTTTCCGCGCGGCGCTCAAGATTCCATCGCACAGTACCGCACCAAATCCTTCGCGGGCTGCCGTCATGCGCACCAGGGCCAGCAGAGTGTCATAGCTGCGGTCGAGCTCCAGCCCGTTGGTATCACTTTTATTAATAATCGCCTGCTCGTAAAGAGTGATCACGAAATCGGCCAGGCCGTTGAAGCTATAAACACGGTCAAGCCCCAGCCTGTTGATCTCGTCATAGTACTGGATGGCCATGCCGTATCTATCGGCAACCGAGCCGTCGCTGCTGTAGCCGAGTGCGGGAGAATAGGTCATAGCGGCCATTTCCATAAAAACGGCCGTGTCGTAGCTGCTGCGGCAGCCCGGCAGGTCCAGGCGGTCCTTATCCGACAGCGGACAGGTTGCACAGGCGATCTTTTTACGGGCCGCTTTATGCGATTCATAAAGCTCCGCCTTGATCTCCTTCAGATCGGTCGGGTAGGGCATAAGCTCTGCGGAATTGCGCGCCACCACACCGGGAGGTATCCAGGCGGAGGTCATGGTCATGGCGCCGCCCTTCATCATCTCGTCGCGCAGGTGATAACCATTGATCTTCTCTATGATCCCGTCTACGATACTCCTCAGGCGCTTTGGATCGGCGACCTCGATGGACCTGCTGCCCATACAGGCCACGATGGCCTTGAGCTTCTTCGAGCCCATTACAGCAGCCAGGCCGCCGGAGCCGATGGTGCCTCCCTTATCGATGTGTGTAACTGAGATGGCCGATTGTCGTTCCCCGGCTATTCCAATGGGGATGATGCTGCAGGGGGAGTGTCTCAGCCTGAGCTCGTCGGCCGAGTCGAACCCGTCCAGGCCCCAGATATCCGAAGCGTGCTTCAAACTGACGTTATCGTCCTCAATGATCAGATAGACCGGCCATTGCGATCGTCCGGTTATCACCAGATAGTCGTAGCCCGAGGATTTAAGGAAGTGGCTGAAAACCCCGCCGGCATTGCTATGAGGGAAAGATCCGTTGAGCGGTGACTTATAGACAGACATTGTCTGCGAAGCGCCAGGTATGAAGGTACCGTTGAAGGGTCCCGTGCCGATAATAATGGCGTTGCCGGGTGAAAGCGGATCGACATCGGGGCGTATAAGGTCGATGGCCAGCCTGTTATTGATGGCGGCGCCGCCTATACATTCTCTGACGAGGTCCTCATCCAGAGGCTGCTTGCGTGAAGTGCCGTCCGAAAGGTTCACATACAGTATATTGCCCGCGTAGCCGCCCAGCTTCATATCAGATCTCAGCCGCCTCTTTACTTGCAGTCAGGGCGCCGTAGGGGCAATAGCGGGCGCAGATAAGGCAGGCATCGCAATCCGTATCGAATCTAACATCGAATTCATTGGGGCGTCCCACCAGCCGTTCGATCCGTATACTGGAAGCGGAAAGGCTGAATTTGTTACCGGACCTGAAGGAACAGCGCAGCATGCAGGTAATGCAGCCGGCGCATTTAGCCGGATCGGCCTCGATGAATCGTTTGCCTTTTTCCACCCTGGTCGTCATAGCATATAACTGTGAAAAAGCAGGGACGGGTCTTCAGACCCGTCCTCAAGAACGGGCGCAGCTAAAGCAACGCTCCTACAGCTACTTGTTCGGGCGCAGCTAAAACAACGCCCCTTCATGCTTCTCTATTAAATCCCGGAGCTACTTGCCAGTGCACCGATGCCCAGCTTTTCCATGCGGTCTTTGCTGGGTTTACCGCTTGCCTTGTCCCAATCGCGTATCTCGTAATACTCTGGCAGCATCTTGGCCATGTTGGGGATGTTGCCTTCCTGGCCGCCGTCGGGTATGGGCCGGAGGGCGATCTCCGGCAGCTCGTCGTCCTTAGGAGTGACGCCGAACCTGCAGGTCATGGCCCTCATCAGCTGGAATATTCGCTCGCCTGCTTTGAGAATAGCGTCCTGGTCAACTCCCCAGCCGGTGGACGCATTTATCATATCCACAATCGACTGAGTAGACATCATGGCGAAGTGGCAGATGCCCAGAGCATCGGTGAGCGAGCGCCAGTCCTGTGAGAGTACCACCATGGGGGCCTTGTCGTCGCCCCAGCGGTCTCCCGGATTCAGGCCGAGGTCGGGATTGCCCATGCCGTTCTCCACCAGGTATGCGTCGCTTTTGTTGTGGTCAGCGCCGCGGTTGCCGGTGGCGTAGGCCAGGCCCATGCAGCAATATGCGCGCGGGTCGTGCATGGGGAACTCCAGGCCCTTGACCTGCATGGCCTCGCCGGGACGATTATATCTGGCGGCCATGCGTTTGGTGCCCTCCTGAATAATCTTGCCGAAACCCTCGTTTTTAGCTATTAAATCGATCAGCTTGAGTGTGACGTCGATATCGCCCCACTTGAGCTCCAGGCCGCCCGTGTCCTTGCTGGTGATAACACCCTTTTCATAGAGGTAGAAGGCAAAAGCGGCGCTGGAACCGCTGCTGATGCTGTCGAAGCCGTAGCCGTTGACCAGCTCGTTGAAATGATTGATAGCTCCCAAATCGGCTATCATGAGCTGTGGACCCCAGGCGATCAGCGTCTCATACTCGGGCCCTTCGGTGGGTTTTTCCGTCTTGAAGCGCCCTTCCTTGATGTGCAGCACCTTGCGGCATCCGATCGGGCAGCCGAAGCAGGCGGTATTTCCGACCTGGTATTGCTCGGACTGCGTAACACCGCTGATATCGGTGGCTTCAGGCATGGTGGCGATAGTGTAGTATTTAGTGGGCGTGTCGCCGTAGGCGATGCCCGAATCAACCCATCCGCATGTGCCTGTATCGTGCATGATAGTTGTGACAAAGCCGCTCTTAACCTCCTCCATGGCGCCGCGGGCGTACTCCCTGAACTTCTCGGGGTCCTTCATGGGGATTTTGGCCTTGCCCCTGACTGCTATGGCCTTGAGCTTTTTGGTTCCCATAACGCAGCCCATGCCGGCCCGCCCCGCACAGTGGCCGTCCTCGGTCATGATATTGGCGAAAAGTACCTTGTTCTCGCCCGCCTGACCGATACATGCCACGCGGATTCGCTGGTCGTCATATTCCTTGCGGATATCCTCGATTGTCTGATAAGTGTTCTTTCCCCAGAGGGAAGATGCGTCTTTGAGCTCGGCTTTGCCGTCCTTGATAAAGAGATAGACCGGCTTGTCCGATTGGCCCTTGACGATGATTCCGTCGTAGCCGGAGAAACGTAGTTCGGAGCCGAAGTGCGCCGCGCCGTTGGCATCGCCGTAATAGGTTGTATAGGGCGAACGGGCCGCGACCACCCAGCGGCTGAAGCTGGGGCCACCTGTGCCGGTCAGCAGCCCGGCCATGAAAATGAGAGGGTTGTCTGGGCCCATCGGGTCTGTTTTGTCCGTGGTAAGGTCCGCCAGGTAGCGGCAGGCGATGCCTCCCGCGCCGATAAAGTCACGAGCGTACTGCTCGTTCAGCGGCTCATCTTTCAGTTCTTTTTTAGTCAGGTCGACAACAAGTATCTTGCCCATGTATCCATTCATGGCAGACCCTCCGTGCTTGTTATTTTACGATATCCCGCTCTGTAGTGATCATTAGAAATCGACCGGCTTGCCGTCGTAGGCGCAGATGAACATTTTCTCAAGGTCGGTGTTGTCCGCGATCCTTGTAACCGCGATGGTCATGGCTTCGTTTACCGCCCTGTCGACAAGTTCGGGCATGGCCTTAAGGTATTTGTCTTTATCGATCTTAAGGTCTTTCACTGAAGGGCTTTGCCCGATATCTTTCATCAGTTTACGCACGGCCGCAATCAGCGCTTTGCAGCATTCTTTATCGCTGCCCTGTGCAATGCCGCAAAAACGGGCGATCTCGGCATACCTTTGAAGGGACTCTTCCGAACCGTTTGCTATGTATTCCATAGTATATGGAAGGTATAAGCCCATAGCCACACCGTGCGGTGTATGGAAGATGCCTCCCAGGGCGTGCCCGCAGCTATGCGCCAGCCCGGCCATGCCGTTGCCGAAGCAGGTGCCGGCCTGGCAGGCTGCATACATCATGTACTTGCGAGCCTCTTCATCCTTGCCGTTATCGACGGCTTTCTTAAGATTTTCAAAGATATATTTTATGGCGATCAATCCCGGCCCGTCCGTGAATGGCGTACGCCATGTCGCCGTGTAGCCTTCAATGGCGTGGGTGAGGGCGTCCATGCCGGTAGATCCTGTTACATGCGGCGGCATGCTCATGACCATGCGTGGATCGAGGATGGCCACATCGGGCAGCGTCTCGTAAGAGCCCAGCGCCACCTTCCTCTGGCCTTCGACATCTGTCAATACTATGGCCCAGGTCGCCTCCGAGCCCGTACCGCTGGTGGTGGGAATGCAGATCAGGCGGGCTTTGGCCCTGAGGTTATAAAAATCGGATGGCGACATATCCAGCGGGCCGATGCCGGCGCCGTAACATACCATAGTTGACTTGCAGGCGTCCATGGAAGATCCGCCGCCCAGGCCGATGAACAAATCCGGTTTGAAATCTTTGGCGATAGCCGTCGCCTTTTCCACAGTCTGTATCGAGGGATCAGGCTCGACCCCGTCGAAAACCTTGCACTCGATATTGGCTGTCTTCAGTTCAGCCTTGACCAACTCGTGCAGGCTGAGCTTGACGATGTTGGCATCCGTGACTATGAAGGCACGTTTGGCCAGGAAAGTGTTGAGATACTGCAGTGAATCGTCGCCAAAAACGGTAAACGGAACACCAAAAAACTGCATATTGCTTCCTCCTCAGTATAACTACCGGGAAACCTTGATTTTAATTATAGCAATTGTTATTCGGGATACTCGGTTTTGACCTGTGTTACGCAGTTGACCAGCTCCTGCGCTGCCTTGACGGCGCGCATGACCTTGCCCATGTTGCCGGTGAGTTTGAGCTGGCGTGTAACAATAGCCTGGATGGGATCGACTTTCTTCTCGGCCACCTTGCGCCAGGTAGCTATTGAAGCTGACAGAACAAATTCCGGCTTATACTTGTCCTTCTCCGCCGCCGGTATAACATCAACCTTGCGGCATTTGCCGTGCCAGAGGTCGACATACTGATAACCGGGCTCTTTGATAGCTCCCCCCGGCTCGATGATGAAATAAAAGTCACCTTCCCATGTTTTTGCCGCGTCCTCATAAGGTTTGCTTGCGTTGATTGCATTCATGAACGCGGTTGCCCACTCCAGTGTTCCAAATACTGCCATACCATACCTCCCTGAATTAGTTTTGCTGGTATTCTATGCGGACAGGAAAGGGATGTCAACAGCACTCAGTTACGGAGATTGTCTGCCCCGCCATGAGTATAGACTCTTTGGACTGGTTGATTGTTGTTTAAATGGTATAAAATGGTTTCCAGTGGTGTGCAGGAATAAGGGGATAACGGGCAACACTACGGAGCGTATAAGCATGAAGGGACGCCTATGAAACGCCAGCCTGAAGAGTTGAAAAATATCGGCTATGAGCTTTTCATTGCCGCACTGTCGGTCATCGCTATAGCGAATATTCTTATTTTTTATCTTACCTCGGACCGTGACATAGCTGGTGTACTGGGGGCGATGGACTGGACCTACAGCTTCATATTCCTGGTGGACTTCATAATGCGGCTCGCCCTGGCAAAATCCAAATCCAACTATTTTTTCAAACAGTTCGGCTGGGCCGACTTATTGTCGACATCGCCGATAAACTGGGCCAAACTACTTCGCCTGTTCAGGATCGTACGTACCGCCAAAATGTTGGTCGGATATGGACGACGCAATATTGTGCGCGAATTGAAGGATTACAGCTCGGCAACCGCTTTCCTTACTGTGCTTTTTCTCATCATGATCATACTGGAATTCGGCGGCATAGCTATAGTGAAGTTAGAGAACAAGGTACCCGACGCCCAGATTCAGGACTGGCAGGATGCCATGTGGTTTATCTATCAGACGATCACGACCACCGGTTATGGAGATGTTGTGCCTGTAACCGGTGAGGGACGTTTTGTGGGGATCCTGGTTATGACGGCCGGCACGGCGCTTTTCGGCACCCTCACCGGTTTTGTGGCGAATGCATTCCTGCAAAGGCGCGGGGGTAAGGGATTGGGGAGGCAGGTCAGCGAGGGGAAGGATAATCAGGAAATAACTTTAGCAGAGATAAAACGTCTCATTGAGGAGCAGAAACGGTCTCAGATGGAGCTCGAGGCCAAGATCGATGAGCTGGAGAAACTGCTGTAGAGTAGATGGCACAGCGGTGCCCGAGGGCCAGGTGATGTCCGTCCCAGTTCGAGCCGCCTGCGGGATACGATTAAATTGTTAAGAGGAGGGATTGCATGCCACCTGATCATGAGCACCGTGTCCCTGTAAGCATTAATCCGGAACTGAAGGAGCATACCCGGCTTTTTGAACGCAAGATCCACAAGATCGGTGAGAATGTATATTGCGCGGTCGGGTATAACCTCGCCAATATCATTATGGTCGAGGGCAATGACGGCGTCATCATAGTCGATACGGGTATGAACCTCGACCAGGGTCAGCAGGTGGCGGCCGACCTCAAGAAGATAACCGATAAGCCGGTAGCGGGCATTATCTACACGCATCATCATACCGACCATGTGCAGGGCACTGAGGCTTTTGTCGACGTAAAAGATGCCGCTTCCTTTCCTATCATTGCTCATGAAACGCTCATGCCCGAATATATCCACGAGAGCGGCTTCATTGGTCCCATCATGAGCGCCCGCGCCATGTCCATGTACAATAGCGTCCTGAGCGGGGAAGACGTGAAGGATATGAATGCCGGCATCGGGCCGATTTTCAGTCAGGGCATAAATGCATTCATACCGCCCACTCAGACGTTCAGCGATATCATGAATATTACCCTGGCCGGCGTGCGCATGGAGATGCACTACGTGCCCAGCGAGGCCCATTCCGAGCTCTGCATTTACCTGCCGGACTCAAAAATATTGCTGTCGGCCGAGGTCATCCAGGACCACTGCTTTCCCAACATCTATACTTTGAGGGGAGCTGTATACCGCAACCCGGCCACCTGGTATCGCAGCATAGACGCCATCCGTGGATTCGCTGCAGAGGCGGAACATATGGTGTTGCAACACGGCACCCCCATATCGGGCAGGGATTATATACAACAGGTGCTGATGTACTACCGGGACGCCATCCAGTATACGCACGATCAGACGCTTCGCTACTCCAATAAGGGTTACGCCAAGGATGAGGTGGCCAAACTAATCAAGCTGCCGCCACACCTGGAGAATTTCAGCCCCTGGCTGCGGCCGTTCTACGGCTCGGTCAAGCATTCGGTGCCGCAAATAGTCTGCGGCAGCATCGGGTGGTTCGACGGCGATCCCTGCTATCTCGATCCCACTCCGCGTATAGAGTACGCAAGCCGCATGGTGAGGTTAATGGGCGGCAGGGAGAGCGTGATGGAGGAAGCTGATAAAGCGTTTACATCAGGCGATCCGCAGTTTGCGGCGGAGCTTACTTCTTATCTGATCCGCATCAACCAGGATGACATGGAAGCGCGTAAGCTCAAGGCGGCGGCCTTCAGGCAGCTTGGATATGCCGCCATTAACGCGACATGGAGGGGTTTCTATCTCACCGCCGCCATGGTGCTGGAAGGCTCGTATGATCCCAATCCTATTTACAACATGGTGGGATACGTCCTGATATCGCCGGAGGTGCTCAAGCGCTTCCCGGCCTTGAACCAGGTTGAGGCCCTGCCTGTCAGGTTGAAGGCCGAGGAGACGCTCGACGTGAACGTATCAGTAGGATTCAGCTATTCAGACGTGAACGAGTACTACACGATAGAAATACGCCGTGGTGTGGCGGAAGTACGCAGCGGCCTGCCTGCTAATCCTTTGGCCACGGTGATAGGGACACGAGACTCGATAGGGCCGTTATTATCGGGCGTTACTCCTGTGGCGGAGGCCCTGAAGAATCCGGGCATAAAAGTTGATGGATCGCAGGATGGCCTGATTAAGTTCATGGGTTATTTCGAGATGCTCTTTCAAAAATTCCCGAACTATTTCTTGCGGTGAGTTATGGGTAAAGCGCCGGCATCTATTTTGCGCTTTGTCCCCGTTTTGCAGTGGCTGCCTAAGTACGATGTCAGAGGTCTGCTGCGCTGGGACATCATAGCGGGCGTTACGCTCTGGGGAGTGGTGGTGCCCGAGGGTATTGCCTATGCCGGACTGGCGGGGATGCCTCTGCAGGCCGGCCTTTATACGTTGCTTGCCGCTCTGGTTGCCTACGCGATTTTCGGGACAAGCAAACAGCTTGTGGTGGTCTCCACTTCTGCTTCCGCGGTAATGCTGGCCTCCATCATCACGGCGCTCAACCCGCCCGACCAGAGCTCGTATATAGCACTGGCTGGGGGACTGGTGCTGGTGGTCGGGGCGTTGTTCCTGCTGGCCGGTGTGCTCAAGCTGGGATTCATCACCAATTTCATATCGCGCCCGGTGATGGGGGGATTCATCATCGGCCTGGCCATCTATGTGGCGGTGAAGCAATTGCCCAAGATTTTCGGCCTGCCGCACGGGGAAGGCGACAGCCTCGAGCAACTGCTATATGTCTTCAGCCACCTGGGGCAGGCCAATCTGCCCACAGTCGCTGTGGGCTTGTGTTCGCTGGCCCTGCTCTATGTGCTGCACAGGTACGCCCGGCCGGTTCCAGCGGGTCTGGTATTGCTTATTGGGGGCATTATCGTCAGCGCCGCCCTGGGCCTTTCTCTGATTGGAGTCAAGACGGTGGGGATTATCCCTTCAGGATTGCCCTCGATAGGGCTGCCGGAGGTTAGGTTGCGCGATCTCTGGGTATTGTTGCCCGGTGCCCTGGGCATGTTCCTGGTAGTATTCAGCGAAGGACTTGGTGCCGCCGATGTTTTCGCTTCAAAACATAAGTATGATCTCAAGCCGGACCAGGAGCTCATCGCTTATGGAGCGGCCAATATCTCATCCGGGTTGTGCGGCGGCCTGGTGGCTGGAGGCAGCCTTTCACAGTCATCGGTCAATGATAGTGCCGGCGCCAGGACTCCCATCTCTCTGCTGGTAGCTGCTGTCCTGGGGCTGGTAACAGTTGTGGCCTTGATGCCGCTCTTTACCGATTTACCCGAAGCAGTTCTGGCGGCCCTGATTATCTTCGCTGTGGCGCGCCTGATGAAGTTCCGTCAGATGCAGGGATTCTACAGGCTACAGAAGGCGGAGTTCTGGCTGGGGATGATCGCACTGCTGGGTGTGCTGATACTGGACGTGTTGCCCGGTCTGGCCATTGCAGTGCTGTTCTCCCTGGTATACGTCATTTATAAGTCCAGCAGGCCGCATGTGTCCGTTCTGGGGCGCGTCCCCGGGTTGCCCGCCGCTTATACGGATATTCAAAGACATTCCGAAGACCAACCTGTGGAAGGGCTTATAATCTTCAGGCTGAACGCGCCTCTCTATTTTGCCAACTCGCCTCTCATATACAGCCGTTTAAAGGAGCTGGTTGATAAGAGTCTGCCGCCGCCGAAAGCTGTGATCATCGATATGTCAGCCTGCGATAATCTCGATATCACCAGTCTTGAAATGCTGGAGAAGCTGACAAAAGAGATGAATGAGGCAGGCATCGAGGTAATGGCAGCCGAGGTACACCAACCCGTGCGTGGCATGGCGCTGCGCTCGGGGCTGGCGCGCGAATTTAACAGGTCACAGGTTTTCCCGACGGTGGACGCGGCTGTGCAGGACTATCTCAGACGCTATCCGGAGCAGCGCTCTTAGCAGCACGCCCTGAGGTTTATACACGCAGTCATCCCGATGTTGTATGAGTTGAATAGAAAGAATAGAATTGGATTGTTATAGGGGGTGGTGGAAATGGAAATTAGTGTCAAATTCAGTTCCGAAGCGAAGGCCAAAGCAGAGAAATTATGGGATATTCTTACCGACGTTGATTCTTGGCCACTTTGGCAAGGGACACATTTTGTGAAGACAGCTGAACCAGGGCGAATAAAAGAAGGTTCTACTTTTACTGCGGAACTCGGAGGCTTGAAGTGGGCTCTGAAGGTGACTAAAGCTGAGAAGCCACACAAGATAGTTTGGGATGCAAAATACATTGGTCTCAAAGCCGTTCATGGGTGGGAATTCAATGAAACCAATGGGAGGACAACAGTAACGACGTACGAAACGATGACTGGCTGGATGGTTTTTCTTACGTATCCGATAACTAAGAAAAGGTTATCAAATGTAGACGAAAAATGGCTAGATGACCTTATTGTAAGAGCAGAAAATATTTAAGCTATAGCAGTATTCTAAACTCGGACCCGGTTTTGTTTATTATTATGGATGAACATCCCCATGATTACGCGGTTCTGGCAGAGTGATCTTTATTGAGGATTTTAGTTCAGTCTGCATAAAACACCGGTTTTACCTGTTTTGTTAATAACATGACCTGTGGATTTCCGAACTTACTTCTATAAGCAGCAATGATGTTAGTGATGGCGTCATCATCAGCTTTCGAATTATTATGTACCAGCACCACCACCTTTGTCTTCTGTTTGACGATTTCGCCGCTGCTATGCTGCATCTGGCCATAGGCGTCATAGACGGTCATGCCGGCAGGAAATGCCGGAGTCACGTGATGTGAGAGGAACTCGGCAAACTGCTGCTCCGATATCTCTCCCCGTGAAGTAAAATGTCTCCCGAAATAAATCTCGGTGGAAAACCATTGATCAGATTTTGCCATATGTTCTGCATGTTTAATATTCATTTCGTTGGCACTCCGTTTTCATGAAATTCTAATAATCATGAATTAAGCATGACATCATCGAAATGGTCCGGCCTTTGCTCGTTCAATGGTAGTGCGGTTTACCCTGGGCCGCGAAAGTCAGTCGATGCTGTCCTTGGTGCTGGGTACGTTGCCCGAGAT
>DAOUFR010000028.1:0-34454 GCA_034429715.1 Dehalococcoidia bacterium | reverse complement strand
GGCGGCCTTGTTCAGTTCGAGCTGTCGCTTGTCTTTGGAGAGCATCTGGTTGAGCACCTTGATGATGCTGGAAGTCGTGGCTACATCCGTGTTGGCGATGACGGCGCCCAGCGCGATCAGATTGCCTACCGACTCGTCGCCGAGCTCTTTGGCCGTCTCGACGGTCGGCACATAGACGACCTTGATATCGTTTCGCTTGGATTTCGTTTTGATCAATGAGGTATTGACCACCAGCAGTCCGCCGGTCTTTACCGTGGGCTCAAGCATCTTCATGGCGGCCGGGTTCATGGCCACACCGATATCGGGATGCGTGATAAAAATGGAGCCGATCCTTTCGTCCGAGATATTTACGAAGCAGGAGCACATCCCGCCTCTCTTTTCACCGCTGTAATATGGCAGCCAGGTGGTCTCCAGGCCTGCTTTGAAAGCTGATTCCATCAGCAGCCTGCCGATGAAGAGCAGGCCCTGTCCGCCGAATCCTGAGATGGTTATCTCCCAGTTCAACTCCTGTCCCCCTTCTTGAGCTCGGCAACCCCGGGTAAAACTTTGTATTCACCCAGGGGAAACTGAGGTATCATGTTGTCTGTCATCCACTGGGGCGCTTTCACCGGCTCCACTCTCCAGTTGATGGGGCACATGGAGAGGATTTCAACCATGGCGAAGCCCAGGCCGGCGAGCTGCGTGCGAAAAGCCAGCTCAACGGCCTTCTTGGCCTTGCGTACGTTGGCCGGATTGTTCACGGCCACCCTGGCGATATAGGCGGGGCCGTCCAGTGTGGCCAGCATCTCGCTCATCCTGATAGGGTAGCCCGATTGCTCGGCGGTACGTCCGTCCGGTGTGGACGCCGTGTACATGCCCATCAGTGTGGTGGGAGCAAGTTGTCCGCCGGTCATGCCATAGGTGGCATTGTTGGCGAAGATGATGGTGATCTTCTCCCCTCTGGCGGCCGCATGTACTATCTCGCCGGCGCCGATGGAGGCCAGGTCGCCATCTCCCTGTATGGCAAAGGGCACCAGATCGGGCCTGCAGCGCTTGATGGCCGTGGCCACGGCCGGCGCGCGCCCGTGGGGCGCCTCCATGCCGTCGACCTTGAAGTATTCGTAGGCCGTCACTGTGCATCCGATGGAACCGATGCATATGGCCCGCTCCAGAAGGTCCAGCTCCTGCAGGGCCTCTCCAACCAGGCGCTGAATAATGCCGTGGCCGCATCCCGGACAGAAGTGAGTGGGACGGTCGACCATTATGTCTGGCCGGGTAAAGATCACATTATCGTAATCATCCATCTCTGCTTTACTCATAGAAGTCACTACATCATTAAATCGATTGCTTCGAAGATAGGATCAGCTTCCAACGGAACACCGCCGTAGGTATTCACCAGCTTTATCTCATTCTGGTTTCCCACAGCTATCCTGACGTCCTCCAGCATCTGCCCTCCGCTCATCTCAGCTACCACGAACTTGCAGCCCTTTTCAGCAAGGTCGGCCAGTGGCTGATAGGGGAAGGGGAACACCGTGATGGGACGGATAAGGCCCACGCGCAGCTTCTTATTGCGGGCCGTTTTCATGGCGCTGATGGCGGACCTGGCTGCGCTGCCGTAGGCGACCAGTATGATATCCGCATCCTCTGTATTGAGGGCTTCGTAACGTACCTCGTTGATACGCATCTTCTCGAATTTATCCAGCAGCAGCTTGATCCGCCTGGGATGATCGATTGGATTCATTTCAAAGGAGTTGATACGATTCTTGGGCCTGCCCCTGGCGCCCGTTATGGCCCACTTCTTTTCCGGAAATTTCTTCACCCGCTCACGTATGACCACAGGCTCCATGGCCTGCCCCAGAAAACCGTCGGCGATAACCAGCGTCGGATTACGGTATTTATCCGCCAGCTCGAAGGCCAGCATGGTCAGGTCCATCATTTCCTGAACGGTGGACGGCGCCAGATTGATCAAATAGTAGTCGCCGTGCCCGCCACCCCGCGTGCACTGCATGTAATCGCCCTGCGCTCCCCCGATATTACCCAGTCCGGGCCCGGCCCGCATGATGTTTACGATAACGGCCGGCATCTCGGCGCCTGCCATATAAGAGATACCCTCCTGTTGAAGGCTGAAACCGGGGCTGGAAGTGGATGTCATGGCGCGGAAACCGACAGCCGCGGCGCCGTAAACCATATTGATGGCGGCCAGCTCACTCTCGGTCTGCAGAAATACCCGGCCCTCCTCGGGCATATGTCGAGCCATATGTTCGAGCAGGTCGTTCTGCGGTGTGATGGGGTAACCAAAATAAGCCTGGCACCCGGCGAGTATGGCGCCTTCTGCTACGGCAATATTACCCCCCATGAGGGTCCTTTCGGGCATCGGTCGGCTCCTCGGATTATTAATGGTCAGGAAATGGTGCCGGCTTCAAGGACACGGCTGCGGAAAACCGAGATAGCAACGTCGGGGCACATGATCGCGCATGACTTGCAGCCCGTGCATTCGTGTGCTTTATCAGGAATCACCTCGGCGAAATTCACGCCGAGCCTGTTAATCTCTTCGGATGTCCCGATGATCTCCCTGGCACAAACTGAAATACAGTAATGGCAGGCCTTACATTTATCCTTGTCGATTACTATGTAGTTGGTTTTCCTGCTTTGAGAGATTAGCAATGCACCATACCTTCAAATTACTCTATGGTCTGAAAAAAGCGCAATCAGAAATATAGTTTACATACACATGAATTGTATGTCAAGAGGCGCACGCGGAAATAGCCGTCCGCCCTTATACGCTATTCCTGTTTGTCCTTATACCGGCCCACACAGACCACGTACTGCTTGCCATCGCTGCCCGTGACCAGCTTGTAATACACAGACTTGTAGAACAGGCCGATCTTTCCCGGCATGGTGAATACGTAATCCTCCCAGCCTGTGCCGTTCTTAATCGCTCCTTCTACTATAGCGTCCCGGAAAAGCTTCCCTGTTATATCCGGTACACCTTTGAGGTTGCGGCCCACCACCGCCGGATTGCTGGCGTTGGCCGCCTCGGTCACATATTTATCGAAGACATAGACGTAGAGGTCCGGCCTGTCCTTGTCCCTGTAGGGGCTTTCGCCGGCATTGATTTTTTTGATAGTCCCGCCGGCATCGGCCGCGATATCGCCGGCCGTTTTCTCCACAAGCTGGGCAACAGCTTCTTTCGCTACACTATCGGTTGCGTAGCGGGGCAGGACATAGCTGCTAATGATGCTGTCGTAGACGCTGCAGACATCGGCACTCTCCGATTTCTTCATATCGTCGAGGGCCTTCTGCCAGGCTTGGATAGTTGCATCCGGTGTCTGGCGGTTGAACGCGATGTACCAGTCGGCCCGCCGCACATATGAGACCGGCTCGATCTCAGCAGGATTGACGCCTGCCTCGTAAGCCAGGAAGGTAAATCCCTGTGCGGGACCCAGCCAGAGGTCGACCTTGCCATCCATAAGCTTTTTAATGCACTGTACGTCGTTTTCACTCACATCCAGGTTGGTAAAACCCTTCTCCAGCAGGAAGAGCTGGTTGGAATCATCTTTATAAACGGCGATGGATTTGACCTTCCTGGCATCGTCAAGTGAACTGATCTTGATATCGGATCCCCGTTTAGCGTAAAACCATTCGTCGGCGAATCCGATGGGTCCCACCCATTTGAACATCTGCTCCCTGAAGGGTATCCTGCTGGTAGAGTAAATCATGGTGTCGGGCTGGTTTTGCACTATCTCGTATCCCTTCGACCACGGCAGCAGATCGATAACGGTGTCGGTTCCTGTTTTGCTCATCAGCGATCGAACTATCTCGGTCGACTGGCCTGTGATATTGCCTCTCTCATCAGCAAAGTTGAAGGGGGGATTGTCTTCAGTAATTATGCGCAACTTTCCGTCCGGCGCCGCGCAGTTATAACCCGAGAAGAGTATCAACGTTGCAAGCAGTATACCCGCAAAGATTTTCATCACACTGCCTCCTTAAATATTTTGCTCCAGCCGCATAGCTGTCTGATGCATATTTTTACACACGTCTCCTATAAATGTCCAGAGTTTAACAGGCGCATATCTATCCGTGGTATAATATTGAGCTTTTGCACGGCCTGATACGTCCGCAAGCCCGTATGATACCGATGGTCAATCCATTGATTGATTGAACAATTAGCCGGAATTGTATATCATAATGCGGTACAGCGTCGGAGACGGCGACTCGATCTTTATCTGTAATAATAGGAGTTATTAATGCCGCAAAAGAAGAGCAGGGTGTTTCAGACGAGGGTGGTGGCAAAAAAGAACAACAAGCTGAACCGCGCTCAGCGCGGGAAACAGATAGCCAGCTACAGAAAAAGGCAGATCACGCGTGCCGCGTACGAGATCATTGCCGAAAAAGGCTACTACAATTTCACCATGATGGATATCGCCAAGCGGGCGGGGGTCTCCTCCGGCCTCATACACCATTATTTCAAGGACAAGGAGAATATGCTGGTCACCCTTCTCCGGGAGATGCAGCAAAATGTGCGTGCGTCATTAGAGAGAGCACTCGAGCGCGAGTCGGATCCCAAAGAAAAATTAGGCATCTTCGTCGACCAGGGCTTTAACCTTGTGGAGAATGAAAAGGAATATATATACGTAACCTTCGATTTCCTGACGCAGATTAAGTTCAACGAGCGTATGCAGCGTATCTTGAGCAAGCTGTACAGGGGTTACAGGGAAAGCCTGTCATCAATTCTACGGGAAGGCAAGGAGAAGGGGATCTTTAGAGACGTGGACGAGCACTACATCGCCACCATTTTTTCCTCCATCCTGCTGGGATTGGAACAGCAATATATCGTTGACAATACAGCGTTCTTTTACCGCGAGTACGCCGCCAGGGTGAAGAAATTCATCTTCGATATGGTCCTGATCGAGAAATAGCTGCTCAGGACGGGATGACAGCGTCATCCCTGCATAATTGCCTCATCCTCCTGAAGGCTTCATCCTCTTTCAATTTGCCGCCCTCGAAATCCTCTATTATCTGCCGCACTTCCTCCCTGATACCCAGCGCTGTCAGGCCTTTCTCATCCAGCGGGAACTCGGGAAAAAGGAAAAAGAGGCTGGCAATCTCGCTTTTGCTGCCGCAGATGAGGTCCTCCACGGGTTGCTGCATGAGGTCCTTCTCTTCCCTGGTCAGCTGCGCCGCCGCGAACACCTCGTTGCAGAAGTGATAGCGGCATTCGCGCGGCCGCCGGTCGAAGATGGGACAGGTGCTGAAATATTCCGAGTAAAACAGGCAGCCTATATTTTTGCAGCAGTAACCGTTGCAGCGAGGGCAGATATCCGTCGCGGCCGTATTCATGATGCCGACCAGCCTGGCTATGCCGGGTCCGAAAAGCTCGCCGAACTCACTGTCCGTTAAAAATATCTTGGTGTTAAGACTGCTGTTTATCATGCGAAATACAATGCCGTCGGCGAGGGCCGCTTTAATTCGGCTGCCTAACCGGCTTTACGCGATGAGTTCTGCAGAGACCGCAGTTCCTCGATCATAGTGGTATAGTTGTAGGCCTGTTCCTCGGTTATCAGCCCCTTCTGTATCAGATCGGTCAACGACTGGTTGAGCGTCTGCATCCCTTCCTTACGGAAAACCTGTATCTGTCCGTAAAGCTGGTGTATGCGTCCCTCGCGAATGGTATTTCTGATCGCATTGTTGGTGAGCATGATCTCACAGGCCGGCACCATCCCCTGATCACCCTTTGTAGGTATCAGGAACTGGCAGATCACGGCCACCAATATCTGAGAAAGCTCATTCCTGATCTGTTCCTGCTGCCTGTCGGGGAACATATCGAGAATGCGGTTGATCGTCTGGGCGGCATCGATGGTATGCATGGTTCCCATCACCAGGTGACCTGTTTCGGCGGCCCTGATGGCCGTCTGCATTGTCAGGATATCCCGTATCTCTCCCACCACTATCACATCGGGATCGTGCCGCAGCGCGTGTACCAAAGCAACATCGAACGATTCGGTATCATGCCCCACGTTACGCTGGACTATCAGGCACTTTTTGTTCCTGAAGACATATTCGATCGGGTCCTCGATGGTAATTATGTTGCGCTGGACGTGCTGATTGAGATATTCCACCATGGCAGCGATGGTGGTCGATTTTCCGCTGCCCTTGGCGCCGGTGACGAGGATCAGCCCCGACCGTTTCATGGCCAGGTCTTTTATCACCGGCGGAAGATTCAGATCCTCCAGTGGGGGAATACTATAGGGGATTATCCTGACTGCGATGCTGAGCGTAGAGCGCTGCTGCATCACGTTGATCCTGCAGCGCGTATAGTCTTTGACGCTGAATTCGAAATCCAGTTCGTGCCGTTCCGCAAAGGCCTTCCTTTTCTCCGCGGTGGTAATCTCCTCAAAAAAAAGCTCGACGTCCCTGGGAGTCAACGGCGCCATATCCGGTATCGGAATCAAAGCCCCGAAGATCCTCACCGTCGGGGGTGACCCTACCCTCAAATGCAGGTCCGAGGCATGGTTATCGATAGCTATTTTAAGTAGATCCCGTATTCCCATCCTGTTTTCCTGTATTTCGCTCAACCTTTGATAATTGTATAGATTATAGTTTCAATTATCAATTGGTAATGTCCCCGCTCGCAATATATAATTTCACACGATGCCCGAACCTCTCTTTCCCCGAACTTTCAAATACACAGGCGAGGTAGCTGATGCCGAACGACAATGAACTACTGGAGAGATTCAAGACCGAGGCTGCTCTTACAGGCGCACTGGTCAAGTTTGCATCATCCGCCGAAGAGGCGGTGGAGTATGTGCTGGACCTGGCTAAAGAAAAAGGGATAACAACGGTGGTCAAGTCGACTTCACCCATGGCCGGCAGGCTGGATTTGGCCGCGCGACTGTCGAAAGCCGGCATCAGGGTCATGGAGACATCGATCGCACAATGGGCCGCCGGGATGGCCCGGGGAAAAGATGTGCCCATCGATAAACTGGCAGAGTTGATCTCATCTGCCGCCGGTGAAAAAGTGCCCGCCGAAGCCGAGGCCATACTGCAGGCTGCCCGCCGCATGCTGAAAGACGTCTATACGGGGGCCTGCCTGGGCATCACCGAGGCAGACTTCGGCATCGCTGAGACCGGCACGCTGGTTACGCTGGAAGACGAAGGCAACGCGCGCCTGGCGGCGGCTCTGCCCAAACTGCACCTGACTCTGCTGGGCGGCGCACATATAGCAGGCAGCCTGGCGGACGCAGCCGACCTGATCAAAGGCTCCTCCAGCGGCATACCCGGACACAAGGTGCCCACCTTCATTACCTACCTGACCGGGCGCAACACGACCGCCGACATACCCGGGGCCATCTTCGCCCGCACCCAGGGCCCGTCCGAAGAGCATATATTGATATTAAAAGCCTGATTTTGTATCAGCCGCGGGATCTCTCATGTCGGGAAAATCGAGAAAACAGCATTAAGGC
This sequence comes from Dehalococcoidia bacterium, assembly GCA_034429715.1. Lineage (GTDB taxonomy): Bacteria > Chloroflexota > Dehalococcoidia > GIF9 > UBA5629 > CAIMUM01. The sequence goes on along the minus strand of DAOUFR010000028.1, from coordinate 27,012 downwards.
GGGCATTTGGCACAGACCGAGCGGAAGAGTGTGGTGCTGAGATAGCGGTCACCCCGGTCCGGCAGGATTACCACGATATTACCTTTGTCCATGCTGTCGGCCACCTTGACGGCCCCGGCCACAGCCGCCCCGCTGGACATACCCACGAAGACGCCCTCCCTGGTGGCCAGTATCCTGGTCATTTCGAACGCCTCTCCGTCCTCCATCACGATTTTATCATCAAATCCCTTGGTGTCATAGATGCCGGGGACGATTGATTCGGTCATATTTTTCAGGCCCTGTATGGAGTGGCCCACGGTGGGCTCAACGGCTACGATGCGGATTCCAGGCTTCTTCTCCCTGAGGTATTTGCCCGTCCCAATCAGCGTCCCCGAAGTGCCCAGTCCGGCGATAAACACATCCACCTCGCCGTCAGTCTGCCGGAATATCTCCGGCCCGGTAGTCTCGTAATGAGAAAGAAGGTTGTTCGGATTGTCGAACTGGTTGGGCATGTAGTACTTGCCCGGCTCCTTCTCGATAAACTGGCGGGCCCGGCGGATGGCGCCGTCGGTCGCCTCCTTGGCCGGGGTCAGGACAACCTCGGCGCCGAAGGCCTGCAGGCAGATCTGGCGCTCGGTGCTGACACATTCAGGCATGAAAAGCTTCACTTTGTAACCCCTGGCCGAGCCTATCATGGCCAGCGCGATGCCGGTATTGCCTGAGGTAGGTTCAACGATTATCTTGTCCGGGGTCAGTTGCCCGCTTTCCTCGGCTTTTACGATCATATAATAGGCCGGCCGGTCCTTGATCGAGCCGCCGGGATTACAGCCCTCCAGCTTGGCCAGGATTTTAACCCGAGGATTCACTCCGTCCAAAGGCCCCAGCTCCACCAGCGGGGTGTTACCTATGGCGTCGAATACCCTGTGTTTGATCTCTTTCATGCCGCTTGTCTCCTTGCCGCCGCCTCTTTACAGACTATTTAAATAGGCGTCCTTGTTGTTCATAAACTCCTTGTATATCTGATAATATTCCGTGTCCATATAGTTTATCGGCCTGATAGGCACGCTGTCGAAATCGTAGATGACGGCCCCCGGAAAGGCCAGCAGGATAGGCGAGTGGCTGGTGATGATAAACTGGGCATGGCCGTCTGTGCTCATCTCCTTGAGCAGCTTCAGAAGCTTGAGCTGGCTTCTGGGCGAGAGCGCGGTCTCAGGCTCGTCCATGAAATAAACGCCCTTTATCTTGTACCTGGAGCTGAAGAACGAGATGAGGGATTGGCCGTGGGACTGGGTGAGCAGGGAGTCCCCGCCGAAGTATTCGAGCATGCCCGGGTCGGCGTGCGCCCACTCATCGAGATAACGGGCGAAGTCGTGGAAGATCTGCGAGCTGAAATAGGATCCCGGAACGGGGCCCGACTCCCACTCCACGTCTATATACTCGTAGAAACGGCCCTCGTAGGGATTGTACTTATAGCGAGCCCCGTCGGTGTCCTCCCAGATATGAATGCCGCATCTCTGGCAGATCGCCTTTAGCAGCGTGGACTTGCCTGTCCCGTTCTCTCCCGCAAAGAAGGTCACCGGGCAGCGGAAGTCGACCGATGCTGTCTTGTTGAAAATATCCAGGTTGAAAGGATAACAATCCCTGCCCGGATATCTCTCTGACTGTAGTACGACTTTATTGATATGCATTGTAGATATCGCTTGGGACTGATATTATAACATAACCGAATGCAGCTATATGGTTATAATATAGCTTTCATAGGCTGCCCGGGATACCGACCATGCAGAATGAAGCGATACTGGAGAACTTTGAGGTCGCCATAGACCCTCAGGTCATCCTTTCGGTCCATGGTTACGGCTCCGCCAGGAAACCCCGCCCTGTCGTTGTTGAGATGGCCTCCTCCGCAGCCGCTGAAGCGGAGGGTCTGGTCAGGCCGCGGGCGATCTACCGAGAGTTACCAATTGCGCGGATGAGAAGTGAGAGCATCACCCTGCAAAATGGGGTCCAGTTCAGCATCGGCCGCAGGATCAGCGAGCTATGGGAGGGAAGCAGGGCTCTGGGTATAGCGCTGTACACACTGGGGCCCGGGCTCGAGGAACGCGTAACTGCTTTAACTCAGGAGGGTCTGCAGGCGCAGGCGCTCAGCCTCGATATAGCGGGCACGATAGCCCTTGGTCTGGTTGGACTGCAGGTGCAGCAGATGGCCTGCCAACGACTGGGCGAGCGAAGCGAGGAGGCCGGACCATGGCTCAATCCCGGCTATCTCGATTGGCCGCTGACCGACCAGCGCCTGATCTTCGGCATACTGCCCGCGGACAGCATCGGCGTGAGGCTGAACGACTCCTGCATGATGATACCGCGCAAATCGGTCACCATCTGCGCCGGTATCGGGATCAAAGGATCGCATACGCCATTCAACCGCTGCCGTCACTGCGGTGTGGCCAAATGCCAGTTCCGCAGGGTAACCGTATCATCCGACAGCGACGTGATTTAATGGCGCACTCCTTATGTTGAACTGGCTTGAACATATCAGGACAACTTCGCGTAAAAAGGCGATGCCAATCCTCTCTTTTCCCGCCATACAAATAATGGGTATCAGCGTGATTGATCTTATCTCGAACAGCGACAATCAGGCACGCGGAATGAAATGTATAGCCGACCGGACGGATGCCATGGCCACTGTCAGTTTGATGGACCTGTCTGTGGAGGCGGAATGCTTCGGATCGAACATACGTTTCTCAGAGGATGAAGTGCCGACAGTTGTAGGCAGCATTGTATCAACATATGAGGAGGCAGCTGAGCTTAAGATTCCGAAGGTTGGATCCGGACGTACCGGCATATACATAGATGCCATTGGAAAGGCAGTTAAGTTAATTAATGACCGCCCGGTCTTTGCCGGAGTTATCGGACCTTTTTCACTGGTAGGCCGCCTGATGGATGTTAGTCAAGCCATGATCTACTGCTACGATCAACCTGAAACAATGCATCTCTTGTTGAAAAAGGCCACAGCCTTCGCAATCAAATATTGCAGTGCGTATAAAGCTGCGGGAGCCAATGGCGTAATTATGGCGGAACCACTGGCCGGTTTGATCTCTCAACCACTGGCTGAACGCTTTTCATCCATTTATATTAAAGAGATTGTTGAAGCCGTTCAGGACCAGAATTTTATTGTGATTTACCATAACTGCGGGAATTCCACGATTAAAATAATAGACTCAATCCTTGCAACAGGCGCTTCTGCCTATAGCTTCGGCAACGCTATAAAAATGGGCGAGATGCTGAAAAATATCCCCTCCGATACAATAACACTGGGCAATATCGATCCGGCGGGACAGCTGCGCTATGGAACGCCTGATTCCGTGCGACAGGCCACTCTCGGAGTATTGAATGAATGCAGCAGATACCCCAATTTTGTTATCTCTTCGGGCTGTGATATTCCCCCACTTTCAAAGTGGGAAAACATCGACGCCTTTTTCGCGGCGGTCAGAGAATATAACGATGGCATTTAATAGCTGCAACGGCAATGCCGAAACCGACATACCACAGGTTGATAAAGGCGCTGGATATCAGGTTACCCGTGGAGATTTAATAGATGCCGGGCACCAGCAACAGTAAGGCCGGCAGTCCATCCGGCAACAGGAAGGAGTGTTCATATTCAATCTAGCCTTTGGGAGGATACAAACGTACTAAATCTTCAATAATTTCTTGAGCGATTCCAGTATTTTCCCGATCTTTTCTTCCTCGCTCAACCGCCTGGTGGAATCACCGAAAAATACATCGAATCTCCTGGCATGGTGCTCTGAGACCAGCGAGTAGCTGTAAAGCATGATATGGCTATCGAGAAAGTAGGCTACAACGTCAACGCCCAGGCTCTTATCTATTTCACCATGCTTCATCGCGTTTTCAGCGAGGTCCATAAAAAATAAATGCCCTGCGTATTCGACCTTTTCCGTGATCGCTGCGAACCGGTTCATGCTGCATGATCCGAGGTCCGAATAAACCGAGAGCAGGTCCCTGTGCTTTTTGATAAAATCTTTAAATCCATATAGAAGGGCGCTCACAGCATCGATCAGAGTATCCATCTTTTTTGTGTATTTCAGATACAGTTCCTGCATCATTACTTCAACGCCGTACTCCACGCAGGCGTAGACCATCGACTCCTTGTTCTCGAAATATTTATAGAGAGCACCGTTGGAGATACCCGCCCGCCGGCAGATGGTGGAGATGCTGGCCGCTTCATACCCTTTCTCCGCGATCGTCTTAATCGCGGAATTCAGTATCCGATGCTGCTTGGCTGCCGGGAGTTTCTTAAATGTTTCATACATAGCAAATCACCTGGAGAGTGGCTGTTCACTCTCTGTGATAATATAATGAAGCTATTTCTATTGTCAATATCAGATTGGTTTTAAATATCTATACTATTAACTCGTTAAGCCCCGTGAATTTATCCTTTATGCGGGTCAATTGATAATCCAGTTCCCCTATAACTACTTCAGCAGTGGAAAACACCGTTGCTTCCGCCAGGTGCCCTCCTTCGTTTCTTTCCAGTTCACCAAGTTGAACATGAATATGGATTATACGCTCTTCTCCCATCATCGCGACTGAGCCCTGGGCACAAACTATCTCCAAGTGGCCATTAAACTCTTTTGTTATGTATTTCCCCGGAAGTTCCACCAAATAATTGAGCCTGGCTTTCACCAGGGAACCTATGATTCCAAGAACGACGGCGGACCGGATATTGTTTTTTTCGCAATAGGATGCTATAGCACTCAGTAATTCCTGCTTTGGCATCACCCTGAAAACGTGAACGCGTTTAAACAACTGATAACTCCTCCTCGATTTACTTGTATTATTGATACATTGAACCAGGCCGCATACACTCCGCTTAGTTATCAGTTTACCCTGTTCGGGGGCTGCCTGCCATTCAATGCCGCTGCCATGTTTTCAGCAGCTAAAACCGACATCTTAATCCTGGTCTCATACGACGCGCTCCCGATATGAGGAGTGAGCACGACACTGTTTTCAAGTTTCAATAGCTCGGGATTTATACAAGGCTCGTCCTCGAAGACATCCAGACCAGCGCCGGCTATGATCCCTTTCTTTAAAGCGTCGACCAGATCAACTTCATTGACAATCGGTCCCCTCGCAGTATTGATCAGGTACGAACCTGATTTCATTTTCTTGAATTCCCTGGCCCCGAAAAGATGCCTGGTCCTGTCTGTAAGGGGGACATGAATGCTGATGAAATCGCTTCTCTTAAGCAATTCATCGAAGCTCACCCGTCTGGCGCCCAGCTTCTCCTCCGCCTCCCGGCAGGGTCGCTCATCGCAATAAATTACATCCATATTGAAACCAAGCCTGGAGCGCCTCGCCAGAGCAATACCTACGTTACCCATACCGATGATACCCAGTGTTTTTGCATAAATATCTGTGCCCAGGTGAGGTTGCTTCAGCTTCCATCCGTCGAATTTGCCTGCTCTTGTGTATCTGTTTGCTTCCGCAATTTTCCTCGCCGCGCAGATCATCAGTGCGAATGCGAGATCCGCAGTGGTCTCGGTAAGTACACCGGGCGTATTTGTCACTATCACTCCATGCCTGGTTGCCGCAGCCACATCGATGTTATTGAACCCGGCGGCAACGTTGGAAACCGCTTTAAGGCCAGGTGAAGATGCAAAGACCTCCTCATCCACGGTATCCGTAAGCAGGCATATCAGTCCGTTAAAGCCCCGGATATGATCTATTAGTTCCCGCCTGGACAAAGGCGTGTCGGCTTCGTTCATTGTGGACATAATTCCTTCTCTTCGCAAAACATCAAGAGCCTCACTAAAAATGTTTCTCGAAATGTACACCTTGTCCACAAATTAACTCCTTTAGGTTATTATCCCGGCCCTCCAGTACTGGAGGGCCGGGATAATACTCATTGTATTATAAAAAGCTCAACTGATCATGCTCTGCCACCAGATGATGGCTATTTCTTCGTAAATTTATACCGGCAGGCATCGCTTCCCTTCGGAAGCATGGATGAGCGGCTTACACTCATCTTATATTTCGGCTTGTCCAGCTCTTTCATCCACAAGTCATCCTGCATGCATGATACGGGTAGCAACAATTCAAGCGCGCCATTAGCAGCAAGGAAGTCATAAAAGAAGCATTTACGCACGTTGATGCAAGACTCTCTATCGCCCGAACTCTCCTGCTCAAACTGATAACCGCGGCCAAACTGATCGTCGCCGATTTTCTTGAAGTTCACCCTGCACATTTCATAGGCCATATCCGGCGCATCCTGCTTTATGCCAAATCTTCTCCCGATATATGCTTCAATATCGCCATATAAGTGGACCGCCACGGCATCGGCCAGTATCTGCACCACCTTCCCCTTATCTCCCACAATTTTTGATAACACACGGTATACTGCGAGCGCGAACGCAGCTGTTGGCAACAAAGACGTTTTGCTCTGTTGGTCAACCGCCATCCCGGCGTTTTCATTCATGATGGCGCCGGTGTTTTGCATGATCTCCTGCAAAACCTCGGCCCATGGTTGTTTAATCAGCGGAGCCGCGCTCCTCTGTATAGCGGCGAGCATCTCGGCTGCCGGGTCTTTCCCCAATAATTCCTTATTTTCCATCTGTTCTGCCATGTCTACCTCTTCATACAATTGTTATCTCTTACTTTTCAAATTCCAACTCAACATCCTTGACCCTTTCAACATCGGACACATAGGTGCGTGAGCCAAGCCAGAAGAATAGAATCGAAAGCAAGCACAATGCGCTCGGAATAAGAAGGGCATTTTGCAGTCCGGTAACACCACCACCCAGTGAATCAGAAATCGCACCAACCATCAGAGGTCCCGGTGCGCTAAAAACAAACACAAATACCGCATACATTCCAAAGGATACGCCCTTCATGGAGGGATGCACTACCTCTTGCGTTGCCACCTGTATCGGCGGATAAAACATGACTATGGCCATCCCAAAGAGGAAAAGAAAAACTAATGAGGCTACCAACTGGCCGGCGCCCATGAGTAGAATGCCGGGAATGAAGGTTATTATGCAGAGCAGGCTGGCCAGTACTCCTACATATAACCTGCTCTTGACATTTTTACGGTACCACATGTCGGCAATCCATCCACCCACGAGTGCGCCGAAAAATGCGGCAACTGCAATGAGCGCCATCAGCAGGCCGGCTTTATCTTCACCGATGTTCATGGCACGCATCATAAAGGTGGGTGTCCAGGTAAGAAAGGCAAAACTGAACGTATTTAAACATCCTACGCCGAGATACAGCCAAACCAAGGTAGGCACCTTAAACAGACGTCCGGTAGTCTGCAAGAAGCCCACTTTAGATGCCTTATCCGTGGTTTGCACAGTTTTGTAATCTTTTAAAAAGAACGCGATTATACCCAGGATTATTCCAGGAATAGCAAAGTAATAGAAAGGTGTTTGCCACCCGTATTTAGCTGATAAAAAACCGCCCAGGACTGAGCCCAGTATGGTACCAATCGGCATACCCAGAACATATATGCCCTGGATGCGGCTCCTCATTTTAGCCGGGAACCTCGCGGTGATCAGCGCGGTGGCGCCCGGTGAGTATCCGGCCTCTCCAATGCCGACTAACGATCGCGGTATAAGCACACTAATGAAATTCTTTCCCAGGCCCGTAGCAAAAGTCGCAATACTCCAGAGTAGGGCCATAATTCCGATCGACTTCGTCCTGCTCCATTTATCTATTAACATCCCCACAGGCCATGCAAATACTGCAGCCCCGACGGCAAAGACCGTCGCAAGAGTCCCCGCTTCCGTGTCAGTAAGCCCCAGAGCTATTTTCATTGGCTGCAACACCGCTGATATAACCTGCCGGTCCATGAAGTTCAGGATGTAGAGTAGTGTGCAGACCGTCAGGGTTACCCAGCTAGCAGCAGTCACACTTCCCGACGCATTGTTGCTTTTTTTAGCGTCCATTTGCTTGTCTGCCTCCATTGCCTTTAGTCCTCCTGCTCAATTTATTTTTCTTTCCGGTTCCACGCGCCTGCTCTTTGCATATACTTAATGATTTATTTGACCTTCATCTGTTGTCACAGAAATTACGCATCAGCTGTATGTAAACATTCACCATCTCCCTGTAGCTTTCAATAGTGATCCGCTCGTTGACACCGTGAGCCATTGTGGCAGCCTCCAATGGAGGGAATGTATAGCCCGAATAACGAAATAGATTCGATGAAAGGCCGGCATATGAATAGTACCGGACATCAAATCCGGCAGGGGAGAGTGTGGGCGTAACCAGTACATCAGGCATCACCTCTCTGATGCTTTTGTTGATAACCTGAAAAATTGGAGTTTCGGCGCTGGCATCGGGTGGTGTTGGCCAGCAATATTTTTCTACTTCCTCGATTTTGACGCGCGGATCATTGATAACAGCTTTCACTCTCTCAATCACCATCTCTGCGGTGCAGCCTGCCAGCAGCCGGAAATTGATAACAGCTGAGGCTAATGCCGGCATAGAGAAAGGCGATTCTCCTGCATTGAATACATCCGGCGCCGCCGTTGTCCTGATAGTGGCATTGTGTATGGGATTAGACGAAAATGCTTTCTCTATACGTGATCTGAACAGCCACAAATTGGCGAACATCATTTTGTATTTGAACGTCATCTCAGGGCCGAGGTACCTGAATGTATCACTGAAGGATATGCCCCACTGGGCCGGGAAAAGGTTCATTTCGATCTTGTCTATAGCCGCAGCGATGATGCCGATGGTGGTCTGTTTTGGAGGGAAGCCGCTGTGCCCGCCGGGTAACTGAGCAGATAGTCTCAGTGTACACATACCCTTTTCGCCGGTCCAAACCATTGCCGTGCGTTGTGATTTGGATATGCCGGGGTATAACCCGAAGGTGACAGGCCCGCCTTCGTCTATTACGCATTCAAATTGCAGGCCCTGGGATTTAAAATGCTCAGCCAGCTTTTCAGTGCCCTGATGACCGCCGTTTTCTTCGTCCTGGCCGAAAGCCAGATAGAACGTGCGGGTCGGCTTAAAGCCGCCCTTAATAAGGTATTCGGCCGCTTCCATGAGGCCCATTACAGTGCTTTTGTCATCGATGGCGCCACGTCCCCAAATACAATCCTCAGCTACCTTGCCGGATAATGGCGGATATTTCCAGCCTGCATCGGTCACTGTATGGACGTCATAGTGCCCTGTTAACACGATAGGCTTCTTCGACGTATCGCTTCCCTTCCAGATATATATCAAGTTGTAATCGTTATGAACCTGCATCTCCAGCGTCGAATGAACGAGCGGAAAAGATTTCTTAAGGAATCCCCGGAATTTATCGAATGGAGTGTAGTCTATGGGATTAATTGCGCTGAATGTTGGAATCGATAATGCGGTACCCAACCTCGCAACAGCCTCATCCAGATTGATTTTGTTGTCGACCTTATGCGAAATGGGAATTTGTTTTGACCTGAATGTCCACGTCCTGATAAGGATAATACCCGCAAATATGAGGACCGCCAGCGCCACAACCGCTGCAATGATAATGAACATACCTTCCTCCTTCTGATATGCCTTCCCCGCTTAATTACTTGTTTCACCCACTTTTGATTGCTATTACGTCGATCTCTATATTGAAATTGAAGGGCAGCTCTTTCACGGCAACACACGTCCGAGCCGGGGGATTATGCGAGAAGAACGCCGTATATACTTCGTTCATACTTTTAAAATCACCCATGTCTTTCAAATAGACAGTTACCTTGATTACCTGATCAAGACTGCTGCCAGCGTATTTCAACACCTTTTGGATATTGAGCAGTACAACTTCAGTGCTTTTCTTAATGTCACCGATCTCCAAGGTGTTATCAGCAGCTTTAATCGGACCCATGCCGGATAAAAATACAAACCCATTTACTTCGACTGCCTGCGAATAGAAGTAGGAAACTGGTAACTCTTTGGTGGCATGAATGATTTTATCCACTTCAGCTATCTCCTAAATAAATCATACCAGAGAATGATTCTTCGGTATGTTATCATAATATAAAATCGGCTGTCAAGTTAATATTGTTAGATAGAATCCGCGCCGCTACAGCATGAAAATAATTCTCAAATGTTGTAATATGGAGCCGACGAGGGAAACATGCGTAAGAAAATGGCCTCAGATCGCCAAATAAAAACGATGGCTATTAAGCAGAAAATATATGATACCGCAGTATCATTATTTATAAAAAAGGGCTATAACAATGTCACTGTAGACGAGATATGTCATAAGCTGGGTTTTACAAAGGGCACGTTTTACGCCCATTTTAGATCCAAGGATCAGATCATCATGCAGGCGGTTTCGCTTGATAACATGTATCTACGAACGGAACTGCTGGTAAAAATATCTGCGATGAAGCCTGGAATCAATAAATTACTGGCTTTTTGCCGGTTGCATATAAAACATGAAGACGAACTCGGCAAGAAACTATTAAAGCAATCTTTACTTATCAGGATAGAAAATACTAAGAATATTGCCAGTATCTATCCTGATAAAAGAGAAGCCTTTAAAATAATAAAGGAACTCGTCATTGAAGGGCAGGCTTGCGGTGAAATAAGGAAAGATCTCGATAGCGATCAAATCGCTACGATCATCTTATATTGTATTAGAGGGGTAGAATACAGCTGGTGCCTTCCAAATATAAAGATCAACCTGCAGGACACAGGTGAAGAACTTCTCGAGATGCTGCTAAACGGTATAAGAACTGCTAAGAACCTTAAATGAACTGATCAGAAAGGTTTTGGAGATAGGGGGATTCGAATCCGCGACCTTTGCGATGCGAACACAGCGTTCGCCCAATTGAGCCATATCCCCGTAAGGTATCCGACATAAAGAGTATAATAATAAATCTTGATGGCCGATTACTAAAGCGGAGGGTATTAATGGATACATCATTTCTGACCTTGCAGGGCAAAGTAGCGCTGGTAACGGGGGGCAGCCGCGGCATCGGTAAGGCGATCGCACTCCAGCTTGCTGACGCCGGGGCCGACGTTATCGTGAGCAGCCGGAAGCTGCCCGACCTCGAAAAGGTTGCGGATGAAATCAGGGCCATGGGACGCAGGAGCCTGGCAGTCTCCGCGCACAACGGGAAAATGGACGAGCTCAAGAACCTGATGAGTAGAGTGAAGGACGAGTTCGGACGCATCGACATCCTGGTAAATAACACGGGGGTGAACCCGGCGATAGCGGATGTATTACATATGGAAGAGGCCGTATATGACCGGATACTGGATGTCAACCTCAAGAGCCACTATTTTCTCAGCCAGGCCGCTGCCAGGATGATGGTTGAGCAGGGCCATGGCGGGAATATCATCAATATCGCCTCGGCGGCCGGCGTTTCTTTTACGCCGGGCTTCGGCCCTTACAGCATGAGCAAGGCAGGACTGATAATGATGACCAAGGTGCTGGCTGCCGAGCTTGGACCTTACAATATACGTGTAAACTGTATTGCGCCGGGCTTTGTCAAGACGAGGTTCAGCGAGGCTGTCTGGAGCAATGATCAGTTTATTCAAGAAGCGATGAAGAGGATGGCCATTAAAAAGCTGTGCACATCCGAGGAGATCGCAAGAACGGCACTCTATTTTGCCTCCGATGCATCCAGCTTCACGACAGGAACGACCCTGGTTATCGACGGCGGCGTAACACTCTGAGTTTTTGCCTGATGAGACCAAGCGTACCGCGGGCAGAACTTTTTCATTATTTATTATCCTTGTCAAATTAATAATCTGGCCAAAAAGAGGGTACCCAGCCTAATGAAGCTTGTAATGTTTGACATCGATGGCACACTTACAGAGTCGAGCGACCTTGACGACCGGGCTTTCATTAAAGCCCTCGACGATGTCTTCGGCTTCAAAGGGATCTCGAATGATTGGGGATGCTACACCCATGCCACCGATTCCTGCGTTTTAGAAGAGATTTATCAGCTTCATCAAGGACATCGTCCCACGCCGAAAGAGGTCGACCGTTTTCGTAATCGCTTTGTGGAGTTGCTCTCCGAGGACGCTTCGGCACACGGTGGCGTGAAGCCGATACGTGGCGCCTCAGATATCCTTGCCCGTCTTATTACCTCACCAGACTTCGCTATCGCTTATGCCGGAGGCTCCTGGAGAGCTTCTGCCATGTTCAAACTCCGCGCGGCAGAATTGCCTACTGAAAATATTCCCAATGCTTTTGCCGATGATGACCACTCCCGTGAAGGCATTTGCGCCCTCGCACTTGCCAGAGCTGAAACACATTATCAATTTCACTTTCGAGATATCGTTTATGTCGGCGATGGTGTTTGGGATGTCCGTTGTGCCCGGAGATTGAATTACTCCTTTATCGCTATCGGTCAGGGTGAAAGAACCAGGAGCCTAATTGCTGAAGGAGCAAAGTACATCCTACCTGACTACCAGGATGTGGCAGGATTCTTGTCTTTGTTGAAATCGAAGAGACTTGTCTATCCCTCGATGGAAGACTGATATATATAAATGGTGGAGATAGGGGGATTCGAACCCCCGACCTCTGCGATGCGAACGCAGCGCTCTCCCAATTGAGCTATATCCCCACGGGATTTGTATACTATCAAGGCGTATAAACCGTGTCAAGATTGATGGACTAACGCCTTCCATGCGGTTTGCGCTTGCCGCCGAAGCGGCCGCCTCCACCGCCGCCGTGCTTGTCGCGCGGCATGGACTCGCTGATATCGAGCGTCCTTTCCTTGAGTTGCTTGCCCTTGAGCGCTGCTATAGCGGCCGCACCCTCATCCTTGTCGGCCATTTCTACAAATGCGAAGCCCCTCGGCTGACCGCTGTACTTATCCTTGATGATGGACACGGAGGTCACCTCGCCAAAAGGTGCGAACTCCGCCCTGATATCTTCCTCGGTCACATCACGGGCCAGGTTGCCCAGAAAAATATTCATGCGAGCACCTCCAATTTATTTCTCCCGCCTCCGAAGAGGCTTTTCAAACAGGCCCCGTCCAACGGCAGTGAACGCCGTAACCGGCCTGAAGACAACGTATCAAGTGTCCGGCCCCGCGGCCGGTCGGGAGGTTTAAAGTGAACGGGTGGAAATCCGCTTTTATTTAGCGGATTCAAGTATGATCCTGGCGTCGACCGCTATGGCCCCGTCCTTATAGGCGAAAACCGGGTTGAGGTCGAGCTCTTTGATCTCGGGATTCTTGTCCACGAACTCGGATACTTTAATGATCAAGTCTTCGAGGAAAGGCACGTCGGCCGGGTCATGCCCGCGGTAACCTTTGAGTATGGGGAAGCCCTTGATCTCGGTGATCATCTCGGAGGCATCCCTCTTCGTCATGGGGACGATGCGGAAGGAGACGTCCTTGAGCACTTCGACCAGGATCCCGCCCAGGCCGAACATTATGACCGGACCGAACTGGGCGTCCTTGGTCATACCGATAATGACTTCGATGCCCTGTTTGGCCATCTTCTGCACCGAAACGCCGATAATTTTAGCCTTTGGATAATGTTTTTTGATGCTGGCCAGTATCTCCGTATAAGCCTTGCCTGCCTGCGTGGCGTTCAAAATCGATAATTTCACACCACCGGCGTCGCTCTTGTGCACCACGTCGGGGGAGACTATTTTCATCACCACGGGATAACCCAGCTTGGCGGCCATCTCCACGGCCTCTGCCTTGGATGTCGCCAGCCTGGTCTCGACCACGGGTATGCGCGCCGCTTTGAGCAATTCCTTGGACTCTATCTCAGTCAGGAGGGTCCTCTTCTCCTTCGCAGCCTTGGCCAGAATCTCAGCTTTTGTCATCGTTTATCTCCTCGTTAGTTTGGAATAGCCGGCGCATCACGACGCGGAAAAACGGCTACATTTTAGCCAATCTATAGCCCGATTGCAAAATGCCTGCATAACATTATATCATTACTTGTTTTGAACAGGGGCCCGCGCGGCCCCGATACCAGTGAGGGCTGTTTAGCGTTGAAATTATTATGCATATCGGGCAGCCCCCGCCGCGGCGGCAACACCGACCGCCTGCTGAATGAGGCCATCATAGGAGCTGCCGGCAAGGGTGCGCAGATCAAGCATATCGTGCTGGCCGACCTGGATATCGCGCCCTGCGCCCACTGCGACGGCTGCATTCAGACCGGGGGACGGTGCGTGATGGAAGACGACATGCAACAGATACATGCGGATATCAGGGAATACGACCGCTTTATCGTGGCCTCGCCCATCTACTTCATGGGCCTCACCGCCCAGGTCAAGGCCATGATCGACCGCTGCCAGGCCCTGTGGGTGATCAAGAACCTGTTGAAGTTGCCCGTCGGCCTGAATAAAGGCACAGCGCGCAGGGGCGCGTTCATCTCCGCCGGGGCCACCGGCTACAGCAACCTGTTCACCGGCTCAATAGTCACCATGAAGAGCTGGTACAAAACGCTGGATATCGAGTATGCCGGGGAGCTGCTGGTGCCCGGCATGGACAGCTACAATGCATCGGCCGGACAGCATGAACTACTGTCCCGGGCACGCTCGCTGGGACAGCAGATTGCGAATAATTAATTAAAAATCTCTAAGGAGGCAGATATGGATTTCTTTTTAACCGAGGAACAGAAGATGTTCCAGTCGATGGTGCGCGATTTCGCCACCAACGTGGTGAAGCCGGAGGCGGTCAAGATCGACGAGGAGGGAAAGTTCCCGGCCGGTATCTTCAAGAAAGCCGCCGAGCTGGGCCTGTTCGGCATCACGATCGATGAGAAATACGGCGGCAGCGGCGGCGATTACCTGTCCATGACGATCTGCTGCGAAGAGCTGGCCAGGGCCTCGGGCGGGCTGGCCGCCATCTTCCTGGCCAACCTCTCGCTGGCCTGCTACCCCATCTACAAGTTCGGCACCGAGGACCAGAAAAAGAAATATGTGTCGGCCATCGCCAAAGGCGAGAAGATCTGCTGCTTCGTGCTGACCGAGCCGGGGGCCGGCAGCGACGCCGGAGCGACGCAGACCACGGCCGCCAAAGAAGGCGACAAGGTCGTGATCAACGGCAACAAGATATTCATCACCAACGGCGCCGAGGCTTCCATCGCAGTGGTCTTCGCCATGGAGGATAAGTCCAAGGGCACCAGGGGCATCTCCGCTTACATCGTGGAGAGCAACACGCCGGGCTACTCGGTGGGTAAGCTGGAGCACAAGATGGGCATACACGGCTCATCCACGGCGGAGCTCGTATTTGAAAACTGCAGGATACCCGCGGCCAACCAGCTGGGCGAATCGGGCCGGGGACTGCGCTACGCCATGGAGTCTATCGATGCCAGCCGCGTCACCGTGGCGGCCCAGGCGCTGGGCATCTCGCAGGCCGCCTTCGACGACGCGCTGGCCTACTCGCAGACCCGCGTCCAGTTCGGCAAGCCGCTGTGCCAGCACCAGGCCATACAGTGGATGCTGGCCGATATGGCGACGCAGATCGACGCCGCCAGATTAATGGTCTACCGCGCGGCCTGGCTGAAGGACCGGAACCTGCCTTACATGAAAGAGGCGGCCATGGCCAAGCTCTACGCCGCCGAGGTCTCCAACTTCGTCACCAACAAGGCCCTCCAGATACACGGCGGCTACGGCTACTGCAGGGATTATCCCATGGAGCGCTACCTGCGCGACGCCAAGATAACCGAGATTTACGAGGGTACTTCGGAGATGCAGCGCATGACGATTGCGCGCGCTATTACAACTCAATAAAAATATCTAATAAGAACGGCTAACGCCTGGCGGCCCCGCGCAGCTCAGCGATGCTGCGGATACCCTCGGCCTCGAGGTACTTCGCAAGTCCGTCCACCACGGCCAGCAACGCGCGCGGGTCGGCCAGGCCGGCCGTTCCCACCTGCACCGCGGTCGCGCCCGCCAGGATGAACTCCAGGGCATCTGTGTAGTTCATGATGCCGCCGCATCCGATCACAGGTATCTTTACGCATCCCGCCACCCTGTAGACCATCAGTAAAGCGATTGGTTTGATAGCGGGACCCGACAGCCCGCCGTTAATATTTCCCAGCGCAGGCCTGCGCTGCTTCACGTCTATGGCCATGCCGCTGACCGTATTGATCAGGGACAGCGCGTCCGCGCCCGCCTTCTCCACCGCCTGCGCGATGGATACGATATCCGTTACATTGGGGCTGAGCTTGACCATCACCGGCAGGGAGGTGGCGCCCTTTACGGCACGGGTGACCTCGGAAGCGGCGGACGGATCGGTGCCGAATTGCATCCCGCCTTTGCTGACGTTGGGACAGCTTATATTCACCTCGATGCCGCTGACACCGGCCACACCCTCCAGCCTGGCTGCCACACGCGCGTACTCGTCGACGGTGTTGCCGGCGATGTTGACCAGCACCGGCACCCCCCATTTTGCCCACATGGGCGCCTTTTCCGCTATCAGGGCATCCACGCCGATATTCTGCAGTCCGACTGAATTGAGCACGCCGTCCCTTACTTCAATGATGCGCGGCTGGGGGTTGCCTTCGCGTGGCTCAAGCGTGGTGCCTTTACAGACGATGGCGCCCAGCTTATTCACGTCGACCAGGTCGCCGTACTCATCCCCGTATCCCCAGGTGCCCGAGGCGGCCATCACTGGATTGGACAGGCGCAGAGCGCCGGCTATACGGACGCCCAGATCAACCTTTACGCTCATATATTGACGTCCGGCCTCAGCTTCTTTACCCTGTCGACTTTGCCCTTCATAGATAGCCGTATATCGCGGCGGTCATCTATCTTGAGCGTGGTTACCACGCGCACGGCCCCTTTATCAAAGGGCACCTCATGCATGGCCCGCGTGACCTTGAGCACCTCATCCAGCGAGCCCTCCAGTATGGTCCCCATGGAAGTCAAGCGGTACTTTATTTTTTTGTTCCCGATCAGCACGTCCATGCAGCCGGCCACATACTCACTGACACTCGCCTTGCCCGTCCCCAGCGGCACGACCGATATCTCGGCAACGACATTTCTTTTATTCATAGCCGTCCTGTTTTATCTATAGTATATACGAGCCCACCGCGAAATTACAGGCGCTTCCGGTCAAACGCACAGCCGTTATAAATATGCTAAAATTTTATATCTGCAGGTTGAACGGCTCAGATGGAGAGTAGCAACGCATATCACATCCGGAACATGACCGACAGGGACATTGCGCAGGCCCTGGAGATCGATCTGGACGCCTTCCCCAGCCAGTGGCCGCATCCGACCACGAGCTCGTTCCACCACGAGATGCGCAACAAGCTGGCGCACTACGTTGTGATCTGCCGGGGCGCCGGCGGCGCGGCGGCGGACAACGGCCACCGTGTTATCGGCCTGAGAGAGGTAGTATCATATCTCAGGCAGCTTTTTTCTCAGGGCCGCGGCTACAGCGCCTCCGCCCCCGCCGAGGCGGAATACCTGGTGGGCATGGCGGGTATCTGGATGATGGTGGACGAGGCGCACATCGTGACCATCGCCGTGAGAAGGTCGCATCGTCACCAGGGGCTGGGAGAGTGGCTGCTGATCAGCATCATCGAGCTGTCCAGGAAGCTGAGGGCCAAATATGTTACGCTGGAGGTGCGCGAGTCCAACAGGACCGCGCAGGCGCTTTACGAGAAATACGGCTTCACCAAAGCCGGCACGAGGAGAAAATATTATTCCGACAACGGAGAGGACGCGCTGATCATGACCACCTGCGAGCTGGATTCGCCGTCCTACCTTGAAAGGCTGCAAAGGCTAAGGCAGGAGCACAGTGCCCGCTGGAGCCGCTGCGCCGTATGAAAATGAACTGAAATGGAGAATCGATTATGGGTGAGATGAAAAGTTCGTGGCAAATAGCCATGGAGAAGGCCGAAAAACTGGGCAAGGTCAGCCCGGAGGAGATCAACAGCATCAAATACGTGCCCGAGGGGAACAGGATTGCCTCCCAGTACCTGCAGGACGAGAAATCGGACCTGCTGGCCGAGCTGGCCAAGTTCCCGGCCGGCGACGCCGCCGTGCACGTTAAAAAGGGCATCGACGAGATACTGCTGCGCAATATCAGCCTGCCCCACAACGAGGAGGACATGCGCCGCACCAACCGCGCCATGGCCGGACTGCGGCTGATCAAGGAGAACAAGAAACAGCTGGAGACCGCGCTGGGGCTGATCAACAACCTGCTGAACCAGTACCAGCTGGCGCTCAAACAGACCTACGAGGAGTTCAAGAAGAAGGCCGAGATGACCATACAGCAGGCCTCTCGCAGCCCGCGCCAGCAGCGCGGCGACCAGATGCCGCTCGAGCAGAGGCTTCAGATACAGATACAGGAGGAGTGGCGCCAGATACACAGCGAGCTGGACGCCCAGTACGGCAAGGCGCTGGACGAGCACAAGCAGAAGATCAGGGACATCGCCTGACCGCCCCGCGTCAGGCCCGGAAAGCGCGCTCCTTCCAGAACGGGTAGAAATCAGGCATGTCGCTGCTGACCTTCATGGGGAATCTGGGGGGACGCTTCTCCAGGAAGGATGCGACGCCCTCCGTCACGTCTTTCTCGCCGTAGATCCAGTTCAGCGCTTTAGTCTCAAGTATATGGGCCTCCATGGGATGGTCCGCACCCAGCATCTTCCACATCAATTGCCTGCAGAGGGCCACGGATATGGACGAGCTGTTGTCGGCGATGCCGGCGGCTATCTCCCTGGCCCTGGGTATCAGCTCCTCCGGCTCCACCAGCTCGCTCACCAGCCGCTTCTCATAGGCCTCCTGCGCACTGAACACACGGCCGCTGTAGACCCACTCCGCCGCAGCGCCCATGCCCACCAGGCGCGGCAGGAACCAGGTAGCTGCGCCGTCCAGTATGATGCCCCGCCTGGCGAAGACGAACCCCATCTTTGCGCCTTTAACGGCTATGCGCACGTCCATGGGCAGCGTCAGTGTGATGCCGAAGCCCACGGCCGGACCGTTGATGGCGGCTATGACCGGCTTCTTCATATCGTAGATGCGCAGGCAGACCACACCGCCTTCATCCCGGCGGGGCGCGGTATCCGCCTTTCCTGTGAACCTGTCGTGAAATGAATCCAGCTTGCTCTCGTCGGACAGGTTGGCGCCGGCGCAAAAGGCCCTGCCCGCCCCCGTCACGATAACCACACGCACGCTGTCATCGTTGTCAGCCCGGTCGAATGCTGCGGCCAGCTCGGCGCAGGCGGCGGAATTGACCGCGTTCATGATCTCGGGCTGGTTGAGCGTCAGCATCAGTATATTGTCGGAGACCTCGTATTTCAGATAGTTGAATTCCATGTGCCCTCCTTATGTAAAGCTAAAGTTTATCACGGCTTCATCCACCGGCCCGCTATTATAAATTATTGTGATACCAAATGGCATACACATTTGCTATAATGCGATTATGCGATATACCGCAGCCGCAGCCCTTGTTACGCTGGCCCTCGTGCTGGTCATGCTGCCGGCCGCGGGCTGCGGGTCCTGCGCGCCCGACCCGCTTCAGGGCGGCGTAAAGATTTACTCGGGAGACAAGGCCATGGAGCCGGAGCAGCAACCGCAGGCCCCTCCTCCACAGCCGGCAACTCAGCCGGCAATACAGACCATGGAACGGCATGAGACCGTCACGGACGCCAACAGCGTGTTCTCCATCGGTGCGCCTGCCGCCGGCTACACCGAGGAGCGCTGGGTCACCACGCAACAGCCGGTGAATTTCTGGTTCGAATACCTGACGCCCGATATGTCATTGACGTTGAACGGAGTGCCGGTGGAGATAACCACCCGCTACGGCGCGGGCAAAACCGCGTTCACATCGGGTGTCACCAGCTTCAGCTACGTGATGAAGTACACTTCCACGCGGCAGCTCTCGTACAACCTGCGCATCGTGCCTTCGACCCCGGGAGCGTCGGTCCCCATGATTACCAGGGAGACCTGGATCGCGCCCTAATCCTCGTCCACCAGTTCCATGGTGTGCGCGATCTCTTTCCAGAGCGGCAACCTCTCAGGCGCGATGTCGAGCGGCGCCACTCCACCGAACAATATGTAACGGTTGCCTTTCTTTATGCCGTAGATATAGACCTGAGACGATATCTTGGTTGCAGACTTGGCATCATACAGATATTCGAAAGCCGGCGTGATCCCGTCCGCCAGTGTGGTCGTATTATCGCTGGCAACTACTTTGGGACTGGCCCCACCGCCCGACAATCTAATAGACTTGGCCCACTCGAAGGCTACCGAACTCGCATCGACACCGAAAGAGCTGATTATACTGACCCTTATGGTATTGGCATCCGGCGTCGAGGGAGAGGCAATCGCCCCGAAGACCGAATCCGGCAGGGCTTGCTGCTTATATTCCTTGGGATACCTGACCCTGAAATTATAGACGTCGTTGAAATATTCGTTGTAGTCCCAGGGCGGCAGCGGCGTCACTTTTTTAGCCGCGGCCGCGGCCTCGGCGGCTGTCGGAGCGGGCGGTGCAATGACCATGGTCACCAGCACGTTTTGCGGCGAGTTCCTCGTCCCGGCGCCCGCGATAGTGATGTTCTCCGTATATGTGCCCGCCGCCAGGCCGGCCGGGGCGATATATATATCCAGCGTTTTGCTGTAGCCTTTCTCCAGCGCACCGTCCATCTCAGTCGTCCACATCCAGGGGACGGTCTCCCTGATGGCCCAGATCATGACTCCTCCGCCCTCATTCATGAAGGTGATGTTCTTTTTAACGGTCTTGCTGTCGCCTTCCTTGAACTGAACATTGACGGCCAGCGCGTTGATGCCCAGCTTGGGCGACGCATCGACGGCAGGCTCCTGCGGTGTCGCAGCCGGCGCAGCCGCAGGCTCAGAGCACCCGGCGATCAACAGCGCTGCGATCATGGCCGCCGCGCAGATGGTTTCTCCTACTCTATGACTAATAGTCTTTCTAAATAGTTTCATCATGAATTAATTATAACAGGCGGTGCCAAACAGCAGTACAGCTGCCGGAGCAGCAGAAGGTCGCTTCACCCGTTGAAACGGCCCCGATGCATGGAGTATGCTGTAACCGCGATGGGGCGCAGGGCGTAATGGACAGGCATCTCAGTCTGAAGGCGGGACGCAACAGCTACCGTATACCGCTGTCGCGCGTGCATACGCTGGTGCTGGGCAGCGGCGCCGCGGGATTGAACGCGGCCGTGCAGCTTCACATCAACGGCATTAAAGATTTGATGATCGTCAGCGAGGGGCTGTTGATGGGCACCTCGATCAACACCGGCAGCGATAAGCAGACCTACTACAAACTATGTTTATGCGGTTCCCAGGCTGATTCGCCGCGCGACATGGCGCAGACCTACTTCGACTGCGGCTCCATGCACGGCGACCTGGCGCTGGTGGAATCGAGCCTGTCGCTGCAGGGCTTCATCAACCTGGTCAACCTGGGCGTCCCCTTTCCCCGTGACGAGTACGGGCAATTCGTGGGCTACAAGACCGATCACGATCCGCGCCGGCGCGCCACCTCGATCGGGCCCCATACCTCCCGGAAGATGTGCCTGACACTGATCGACCGGGTCAGGGAGTTAGGCATCAGGATACGCGAAGGGCTGGAGGCGGTCGAGCTGTTCACGACGGGCGGTGAATCCACCCGCACGGCCGGGCTGTTGTGCGTGGACCGGGACGGACATTTCGAGGCCTTCATCTGCGAGAACCTGGTCTTCGCCGTGGGCGGACCGGGCGGGCTGTATAAAGCCAGCGTATATCCGGTCCAGCAGTCCGGCGCCATCGGGCTGGCGCTGATGGCCGGCGCCTGCGCCGCCAACCTGCCCGAATCGCAGTTCGGCCTGGCCTCCACGGCTTTCCGCTGGAACGTATCGGGCAGCTACATGCAGGTCATACCCAGGGTCATCAGCCGTGACGCAGACGGCGTCGCGGACGAACAGGAATTCCTGCAACCCTATTTCCAGTCCCCCGGCGCGTTGAATGGGACGGTCTTCCTCAAAGGCTACCAGTGGCCCTTCGACGCGCGCAGGACTATTGATGGCTCGTCGCTGATCGATATACTGGTATACATCGAGACGGTGGTCAAAGGGCGCCGCGTGTTCCTCGACTTCCGGGCAAACCCCACGGGCTACAGACTACTTGAGTTGCCCGACGAGGCCCGCACCTACCTGGAGAAATCGGAGGCGGTGCAGGACACGCCCATCCATCGCCTGCTGCATATGAATCCGGGCGCCGCCGACCTTTATAAAAATCATAATATCGATTTGCTGCAGGAGCCGCTCGAGGTGGCCGTCTGCGCGCAGCACAACAACGGCGGGCTGGCCGGGAACATCTGGTACGAGTCGACCAATATCAAACACCTCTTCCCCATCGGCGAGGTCAACGGCTCGCACGGCGTCACGCGTCCCGGCGGCGCCGCGCTCAACGCCGGCCAGGTGGCCGGCTTCCGCGCCGCCGAGTTCATAGCCAACCGCTACGGGGAATGGAGCCTGGACGATGACGAAGCCGCTCAGGCCGTTAAAGAGTGCGCGCAGGGTGTCATAGATTATACGGAGCTGTGTCTCAAGGCCCGTAATACCTGGGAATCGGAACTGGAACAGGTCCGCGAGCGAATGTCGCGCTCGGGCGCGCATATACGCAGCATGGCGTCGCTGAACAGGGAGTGCCCGCAGGCCCGGGAGCAGGTCCGCCGGTTGATGCAGTCCGGCTGCGCGGTCGAAAGCAGGGAGCAGATCGGGCAGGCCTTCAGGGTCAGGCAGCTCGCCTTCGCGCAGGCGGCCTACCTGGACGCCATCCGCTACGCGCTGCAGAGCGGCGCGGGCAGCCGCGGATCTTCTATCGTGCTGGACCCCGGCGGCACAAAGGTGCACGAGATGCTGGACGACTCCTGGCGGATCGCCGCGGAGGACACGTCGTTCAGGAGTAAGGTGCTCGAGACTCTGTGCGATAGAAAGGGCGAGGCCAGCCACCGCTGGGTGCCCTGCCGTCCCATACCTGAGACCGATGCATGGTTCGAAACGACCTGGGCCAGGTTCCGCAGCGGAGATATCTACTTCCGCTGAGATTCCCGCTCCGTCCGCCCTACTCCACAGCCTTCTTGATGCGCTTCAATTCCTCCGCCTCCGGCAGCTCCCTGTAATAATCGTCCAGCGGATAGCATCCCGAGACCAGTCCATGGCGCGGCGCGGTGGTGCAGTCGCTGAAGGTCCGGCAGATACGGTTGCGCGCCAGGGGACGTCCCTCCAGCACATCCGAGGGAAGCTCGGGATAGGAGAGCGTGGAGCGTCCCAGCCCCACGAAGTCGATCATGCCGGACCCGACCACGGCCTGTGCCACGTTGGGTATCCACTCCTGCAGGTAGCTGTATCCCGATCCCACGCAGAGCATATCCGGCGCGGCGGCCTTCAACGCGGCCGCAACCCGTATATGCCGTGCCACACCCACCAGCGGGTCCTCGGGAGGCAGATAGCCATCGGAAGGAGGGTACCAGGCGGGACGTATAATATGCGGATTATAGTAGGGGCTGCCGGCCGAGAAGTTGACCAGCTCCACACCCATCCAGCCCATCATCTTGATCAGCGCCAACGGCTCGCCCGTTTTTACCTCGCCCGGCTCATCGGGGTCGCCGCCGAAGGCGTAGGGATACCGGCCGTTTTCATCGCGGTACTCGATCATGCGGCCGACGTTGTTCTCGTCCGGACGGAAGGGCGGCATATCGAAGCTGCTGAACCTAACTCCGATCCTGAGGCCGGGGCATTCGCTTCTGATTCCCGCCACGATCTCGCGCATGAAGCGGGCGCGGTTCTCCAGGCTGCCGCCGTATCTACCCGGCCGCGTGACGGCGCTGAGGAACTCGTGCCCCAGGTAGCCGTGGCAGTGCTTGACGTCCACGAAATCGAAGCCGACGGCGAGGGCGCGCTTTGCAGCCCGCACGTAGTCCCCGATCAGACCGTCGATCTCGGCATCGGTCATCACGGGGTAGTCCTCAGCTATTCCAAATAGGCTATTTAGCAGTGGATGGTGATAGAGTATTTTCGGCTCGAGCCTGGTTTTTTCGTTGGGACGGCTGAAACGTCCCGAGTGCGTGAGCTGCAGTCCCACCAGCAGGTCGTCGATCCGGCCGTGGTGAGCTTTATGTTCTTTGGTCAGCGTCGTGCGCAGCTCCTCCAGGTCGCGCATGGTGTAATCGACTATCATCAGCTGGTTGGGATTGGCCCGTCCGTCCGGCCTGACGGCCGCGGCCTCGCCGCCCCAGATCAGCTTGGCGCCGCTCAGGCCGAACTTCCTCCAGCGCCGGTAGGTCGGGTCGGTGGGCCGCCCGTCCACGGTGCAGTCCCATCCCTCCATCGGCTGCACGCAGAAACGGTTGCCGATGGTCCTGCCGTCCTTCAGCTTATACGGCTGCGCCAGCGGGCCGGAGGGGGCCGGGACTATTTCGGGGCTGGCGGGGATATCGACGCCCAGCACGGCACAATATTCGCGAAACTCCGCGAGCGTCTTCAACCGGGCTATGCGAACGTACAACTTATGTCAATCCAGGCTGCTTCTTAAGATATGGGTAGTCGGCCCGCACGGGCCTTCTTTATCCAGGCCAGCACCTGTTTGGCCGTCCTGGTGATCGCATCGTAATCTCCGGCTTCAATGGCCTTTGCGGGGAAGAGCTTGCTGCCCATGCCGACGCAGCATACGCCGGCCTCGAACCAGGCGCTTATGCTCTCCTCGGTCGCGTCCACGCCGCCGGTGGGCATCAGCCTGGCCCAGGGCAGGGGCGCAAGGACGTCCTTCACAAAAGCGGGCCCGCCGACCGTTGCGGCGGGGAATATCTTGCATATCTCCACGCCCAGCTCCTCGGCGCTGGATATCTCCGACACGGTTGCGCAGCCCGGGCAGTAGGCAACCATGCGCCTGTTGCAGAGGCGCGCCACCTCAGGATTGAGCGCCGGGCCCACGATGAAGCTGGCGCCCAGCTGTATGTAGAGGGCGGCTGTGGCCGGATCGATGATCGATCCCACCCCCAGTATGATGCGGTCGTCGTCTTTGAAATGCAGGGCCAGCTCTTTAAATACCTCGTGAGCGCGGTCCCCCCGGTTGGTATACTCGAAGCAGCGCACGCCGCCCGCTATGCAGGCCTCGACCACTTTGGTCACGATCTTGCTGTCGCTGTGGTAGAACACGGGCACCAGCCCGCTCTCCACCATGGTGGTCAGTACTTTGAGACGAGAGTATTTAGCCATTTCACCTTTCCTCGCTATGAAATTAACGGCTGACGCGTCCCGATGCGTCGCCCTTGAGCAGCTTCTCCACCTCGGCGATGGAGACCAGGTTGAAATCGCCGTAGACGGTGTGTTTGAGCGCCGAGGCTGCCACTGCGAAATCCAGCGCCTTCTGCGGGTGGGACGGATGGGTTATTAGAGAATAGATCAGGCCGCCCGCGAAGCTGTCCCCGCTTCCGACGCGGTCCACTATGTGCGTGATATCGAAGTTCGGCCCCCTGTAGAGCTTGCCCGCTTGCCAGAGCACAGCGCTCCAGGCGTTGTGTGAGGCGGAGAACGAGCTGCGCAGCGTAATCGCAATAGTCGTCAGGTTTTTGAACTTCTTCGATAGGGACTCGCACACGAAGCGGTACTTGTCCGCGGACACTTTTCCCCTGGAGACGTCGGCCCCGGGGGCCTGTATGCCGAACACCTTGTCCGCGTCCTCCTCGTTGCCGATGGCTACGTCGCAGTATGAGACCAGCTCCTGCATAACCTCGCCCGCGGGTTTCCCCCACTTCCACAATTTGGCGCGGTAGTTGATGTCGCAGGAGACGGTGACGCCCAGCTTGCGCGCGGTCTTGACCGCCTGCAGGCACGTTTCCGCCGCGCCTGAGGACACGGCGGGCGTGATGCCGGTCCAGTGAAACCATCCCGCGCCGCTCAAAATCTTTTTCCAGTCGAACATGTCCGGCGTCACCGTTGCGAAGGAGGAGTCCGCCCTGTCGTAAATCACCTGGCTGCCGCGCATGGCCGCGCCGGTCTCCAGGAAGTAGATGCCCAGCCGGCTGCCGCCGCGCTGAATATGTCCTGTTCCGACGCCATACTGGCGCAGGTACTGCAGGCAGGCCTGGCCCAGGTCGCTGGCGGGAAGGCGCGTGACGAACTCGGCCTCCAGTCCGAAGTTGGAGAGCGATACCGCCACGTTGGCCTCGCCGCCGCCGTAGGAGGCGTCGAAGGTGCGCGCCTGTCCGAACCTGAGCTGTCCGGGCGGAGAAAGACGGAGCATGATCTCACCGAAGGTAACGACTTTTTTCATTTTATCCCTCTATAAACGGTGTATGTGAAATCCGCCGTCCACATCGATGACCTGGCCGGTTGAGAACGGCAGATAGTCCCCGGCGATGGCAACCACCGCGCGCGCGACGTCCTCGGGGCGGCCCCAGCGTTTGATAGGCGTGACCCCCTCCGCGATCAGTTTGTCGTACTTGTCTTTGACCGCCTCGGTCATGGGCGTGCGTATGATGCCGGGACGTATCTCGTAAACGTTGATGCCTTCGCCGGCCAGGCGGTCGGCGTAGAGCAGCGTGCTCATGGCCAGCGCCGCCTTGGAGATGCAGTACTCGGCGCGGCTGATGCTGCTGGTGTATGCGCTGATCGAGCCGATGTTCACGATCACGGCCGATTTGATCACCTTTTTCCTGATCAGTTGAATCATCTTCTTCGCTACGAGCTGCGTGAGGAAGTAGGGTCCAACGGCGTTGACCGCCATCACCTCGTGCATACTCTCTTCAGTCGTCTCCAGCATGTCCCTGCGCACGCGCGGGCCGATGCCCGCGTTGTTAACCAGCAGGTCCACCCGTCCGTATGCCTTAATGGTCGCGTCCAGTAGTTTACTTCGATCGGCCGCCGAGGTGATATCGGCAATTACCACCAGGCCGTCCGAGCCGGCCTTACGAACAAGCCTGATCGTCTCATTGGCCGGCTTCTTATCGCCGATATCGTTGATGACGGTCGTCCATCCCGCCGCGGCAAGCTGTACCGCGATGCCTCGTCCTATGCCCCTGCCGGCCCCGGTGATAATCGCAACCTTCAGTTTTTTAACCATACTGCCCGCTCTCGCTGTACCGCCTCACACTGGAATTGAGCATATCATTTAAC
>DAOUFR010000027.1:0-40857 GCA_034429715.1 Dehalococcoidia bacterium | reverse complement strand
GATGCGCGCGGCCACAATTATGGACTCGAGGGAGGGCTCAACAACAGCCAGTATTGTATCGGCCTGCCTTTCCACGCCCCGGCCAAAGCTCTCGACGCCCGCTTCCATGTCCAAAACCAGCACCTCGTCTGCTTTCAATTCGAGCTTCTCAACTATCTGACGCGCCGACTCAGCCAGCGAGCAGGCGCAGCCCTGAAATGGGTCGAGTATCTTCCCCACCGCCATAAACCGTACACCGTCTACAGACGACACAAATCCGGGAGGGATATCGTCCATGGAAAACCGCTCGCGCTGCGAGAACGTACCGTCTTCATTAAATAGATCGCTGAGCGCTTGAGGCGCTCCCTTGATTCCCAACATCCTGCCCAGGCCGGGATTGGACTCGTCAGCGTCGATGACTATCACCATGCGGCCGGCCTCTTTGAGCGCCAGCGCCAGCAATGCGACGGCCGTAGTCTTGCCCGAACCACCCTTGCCGCAAACCGCGATCTTGCTCACAGCAGATGTGCGGGGTATGTGTGTTTTCATATATTCCCGTATCTTCCGGGAAGCCTCCACCTTCTCCACGGGCGTTTTAGCGTAACACAGCCCGCAATCGATGCAGGCATCGTCGTCATAGTACGGCGCCCCCAGAGGGCAATGGAATAGTCCCATCTAAGATATCCATCCCAGGCAGGCGATACCGGCCTGCTCAGAGTTAGTAGATGCTCAGCGTCTCCGGCACATGTTCAAGCGGGCGCACCAGCTTCATGCTCCTGGCGCCAGACTTGCAGGTGATGTTGCAGCTTCCGCAACCCCTGCATTTCTCGGGATCTGTGAAAGATCTTTCGCCCTCGATCCCGTCATATTTTTTCATAGAAACGGCCTGGAACTGGCACCTTTCCACACAGACCCTGCAACCTTTGCATTTTATGGGGTCGACCACCGAGATAAAACGGCTCTTCTGGGCGATTTTAATGGCAAGGCAGCAGCAGTAGTGGCAGTTGCAGAGGAGCTGAGTTACCTCACGCTGGTTGACGGTTACATGCACAGCGGGCTGTTT
This sequence comes from Dehalococcoidia bacterium, assembly GCA_034429715.1. Classification (GTDB taxonomy): domain Bacteria; phylum Chloroflexota; class Dehalococcoidia; order GIF9; family UBA5629; genus CAIMUM01. Next base: position 39,815 of record DAOUFR010000027.1, on the reverse strand, counting down.
GTCGAATTTCTGAATAATGGCTATGGCCTCGTCGGCGGATATCTTCCTGCCCGTTTTCCTGTCCAGGTTATATTCAGCGGTGCGGTCCAGGGTAATGCATGACTCGTCCGGCACGCCGCACCAGCGGTCAGTGTGCGACGCCTTGCAGCCGCACCGCATCACCGCAATCAGGCTGCGGGATTTCAGCAGGGCAGGCGCGTTTTCGAAAGGCTGGACCCCCGGCACATCCTTAATGGAAGGCCAGCGCGGCACAACCCTGAATTCACCGGCATGGCCGGCGGGCAGAGTAGCGGGACCTGGTTTGGTCATCGGACCTTCGATGGAACCCCAGAGGTCATAATAAATCCGGCCCAGGCTTTTATCATAGTTGGGATTGCCCAACGCAGCGTCGTGCAACTGCATAAAGGTGCGGGCCATGGCGGGTCCTTTCTTGGTGGGAAACACCAGGCCCTTCTCAAACAGCTCGCGGATATGCTGCCTGACCAGGGCTTTATCCATGCCCAGCTTGCCGGCAAAGGAATCTGATACTTCCAGCGAACGACCGGATGAGGACGGTAAATCGGGATCGGGCAGCGCCGCAACGATCTTGATCTGTTCGGCATTGGCCAGGCAGGCCAGGATCCTGGGCATGATCTCTTTATCGCCGGGGAAGATCCTGTTGGCCAGATCAATATAAATAGGATCCACGGGGAACTTGTTCTTTTCTACGCGGGACTTCAGCCCGGCGTATACTTCATAAGGGTCTGCCTGTCTCGTCATATGTCGTCTCCTTTAATCAGAGGATTGTTAAAAACGGGCCATGTATATTGTACAGCAAAATTTCCGGCTGCCGGATGCACAGGCAAGGGATTTTTCACTGCTGAAAAGTCCAGGTTATGGCGGGCACTTCAAATCACGTAGGTCGGCTATTGTTGACAGGGATTGAATTCGTATGTTAATATTTCCATTTGTTGCAAAGTTGCGCTAATATTCATTAGTTTCGCGCGGATTTTGCGTGACCTGGATCACAATCAAGCCGGCTGGTTGACCCGGGATGTGGGCCAGATCGGGAAGTAGTCCGGGGACAACTGGGTGGCTTTTTAATTTGCCGAAAATTGGGAATATATATTTAAGGAAGAGATTAGTATGCCGACAGTGAACCAGCTGGTCAGGAAGGGCCGCCATAAGATGGCCAGGAAGACCAAGTCTCCCGCGTTGCAGGTGATCTACAACACCTTGAAGAACAAATCGAGGAAGGGTGTGTGCTCTCCTCAGAAACGCGGCGTATGTGTGCAGGTTAAAACAATGACACCGAAAAAGCCTAACTCGGCGTTACGTAAGATCGCCCGCGTACGGCTGACAAATCACATCGAAGTTACGGCATATATACCGGGAGAGGGACACAATCTTCAGGAGCACTCGGTAGTTCTCATACGCGGCGGCAGGGTCAAAGACCTGCCGGGCGTCCGCTATCATATCATCCGCGGCACACTCGATGCTGCGGGAGTCGAAAAACGCAGGCAGGGGAGAAGTAAATACGGGGCCAAAGCTCCCAAAGCGCCTGCAGCGGCCAGCTAAATATAACGGGAGATATTATGTCAAGGCGAGCCAAATTTGTAAACAGGGAAGTAAGCCCGGACCCCAAGTACGGGAGCCCGGTGGTTGCCAGGTTTATTAATAAAATAATGTATAAGGGCAAGAAATCCACTGCCCAGGGTATTGTCTACGAAGCATTTGATCGCATCAACAAGCAGATGAAGACCGAACCCCTCAATATTTTTGAACAGGCTATGAAAAACGCCACCCCCGCGCTTCAGGTCAAGTCAAGGCGCGTGGGCGGTGCTACGTATCAGGTACCCATTGAGGTAAGCCCGGAGCGCGGCGAGTTCCTGGCCACCAAATGGATCATTACATATGCCAGGGACCGCGGCGGAAGGTCGATGGCTGAAAGGCTGGCCGCAGAGTTGATGGATGCAGCCCAGGGACAGGGCAACTCCATCAAGAAGAAGCAGGATACCCACAAGATGGCAGAGGCAAATAAGGCATTTGCGCATTATCGATGGTAACAGCAGGCGTTAAGGAATCCCGGCCCAGAACGGGTCAGGGTAACAATAAAGTGACGAGATCGTTTCCCCTGGACAAGGTTCGGAACATCGGCATCATCGCCCATATCGATGCCGGTAAAACCACAACTACGGAACGCATCCTTTTCTATACCGGCCGAACATACAAGGTCGGTGAGGTGCATGACGGCACCGCAGTCATGGACTGGATGGCGCAGGAGAGAGAGCGGGGCATAACGATCACTTCAGCCGCCACCACCTGCCACTGGAAAGAGCACCGCATCAATATTATCGATACTCCGGGACATGTGGATTTCACGGCTGAAGTTGAGCGCAGCCTGCGCGTCCTCGATGGAGGCGTAGTCGTGCTGGATGCTGTGGCCGGGGTGGAAGCACAGTCGGAGACAGTCTGGCGCCAGGCCGATAGATACGGCGTGCCCAGGATATGCTTTATCAATAAGATGGACAGGGTGGGCGCTGATTTCATGCGGACAATCGAGATGATAGAGGAAAGGCTCAAGGCTAAAACGGTAGCCATACAGGTCCCGCTGGGCAAGGAGAACCTTTTCTCCGGCGTAGTCGATCTGGTCACCAAAAAAGCCTGGGTTTTCCCGGACGAGGTCTCGGAGGAGCCGGCTGAAGCTGAGATCCCTGCGGATATGAAGGATGAGATCGCCGGGGCCAGGCACGATATGATAGAGAAGCTGGCTGAAATCGACGACCAGCTCATGCTCAAATATGTTGATAATCAGGAGATCGGAGAGGACGATATTAAGGCCGCGATCAGACGGCTGACCATAGCCAACAGGATTGTACCGATAGTCTGCGGCACCGCCCTGCGTAATAAAGGTATACAGCTGGTGCTGGATGCCGTAGTCGATTACCTGCCGTCGCCGCTGGATAAGCCGGCGCTCAAGGTTATTGATACCACGACAGGGCAGGAAGTCGCGCGCCCGGCCAGCGACGATGCGCCTTTTACGGCGCTTGCATTTAAAGTGGTATCGGATCCGTTTGTGGGCAGGCTGGTATATTTCCGGGTTTATTCGGGTAAGATTAAGGTAGGCGCGCAAATATATAATGCGAGCAGGCAAAACAGAGAGCGTCTTGGAAGGCTGCTGCTCATGCACGCCAATAAACGCGAAGAGATCGACGAAGTCGATACTGGCTGTATAGCGGCCACCCTGGGACTGAAGAATACTTTCACGGGCGATACGCTCTGCGATGCCGGGCAATCCGTCCTGCTTGAGGATATCAAATTCCCCGAGCCGGTCATCCATATGGCGGTTGAGCCCAAGAGCAAGGCTGACCAGGATAAACTCAGCGATGCCATGGGCAGGCTTTCGGAAGAAGACCCCACATTCAAGGTTAAAACCAACGAAGAAACCGGACAGACCCTCATTTCGGGCATGGGTGAGCTGCACCTCGAGGTGCTGATAGACCGCATGATGAGGGAGTTCGGCGTGCAGGTCAGGGTGGGCAAGCCGCAGGTAGCCTACAAGGAAACGGTCACCATATCTGTTGAAGCGGAGGGCCGTTTTATCCGTCAAACAGGAGGCCATGGCCAGTATGGCCACTGCTGGCTGAAGATAGAGCCGGGTGAGCGTAACAGCGGATTTAAATTTGTCAATGAAGTTCGCGGCGGTGATATATCGCGGCAGTACATACCTGCCATTGAAGCGGGCGTTAAGGAAGCGCTGGATTCCGGCGGCGTCAGCGGATATCCGCTGGTTGATATAAAGGTATCGGTATTTGATGGAAGCGAACACGATGTCGATTCATCGGAGATGGCCTTCAAAATGGCCGGATCCATTGCACTAAAAGAAGGTGTGGCCAGGGCAAAGCCGGTAGTCCTGGAACCTATTATGAGGCTGGAAGCAGTCACTCCATCATCCTTTATGGGAGACGTAATAGGCGATCTCAATTCCAGGCGGGGACAGATACAGGGCATCGAGACGCACGGAGAGACCTGTGTAATACACTGTTTTGTACCCCTGGCCGAATCTTTCGGATACGCGACCTCTTTGAGGTCGGCGACCCAGGGCAGGGCCACGTATTCCATGGAGTTCCTCCAGTACAGCGAGGTACCGGCCGGTATTCTCGAGGAAATGTTAGCTAAATCGAAGGGTAGGTAAATGACCAAGCAGAAGATAAGAATTAAACTGAGGGGATACGATCACAGGCTGGTCGACCAGTCCGCAGGGCAGATAGTTGAAACTGCAATAAAATCGGGCGCCGAGGTGATCGGTCCGGTGCCTCTGCCGACGAGGATTGAGAAGTTTTGCGTAATCAGGTCAGGTTTCATTGATAAGGATTCCCGTGAGCAGTTTGAGATGCGCACTCACAAGAGGCTGATCGACATAGTCGGCCCGACAACCAAGACCATCGATGCGCTTACCCAGCTTCAGTTGCCTTCAGGCGTAGAAATCGATATTAGATTGTAGGATTAAGAAAAATGGCTGGCATACTCGGAAAAAAAATTGGAATGACGCAATTGTACAGGGAGAACCTGGAGATAGCTGTTACTGCCATAGAGGCCGGACCCTGCTGTGTCACGCAGGTCAAGACGGTTGAGAAGGACAAATATAACGCAGTGCAGATCGGCTTTGGAGAAGCGAAGAAGCTGGGCAAGGCGGAGAAGGGACATTTAAAGGAAAATGGGAGCTACCGCTACCTGCGCGAGCTGCGCATGGATGATGTAAAAGATTACCAGGTCGGACAGAAAATCGATGCGGGAATGTTCAAGGCCGGTGATATAGTACAGGTCGAGGGCATTTCCAAGGGCAAGGGATTCGCCGGCGGAGTTAAAAGGTATCACTTCAAGGGCGGACCCAAGACGCATGGCCAGTCCGACAGGCACCGAGCCCCGGGTTCGGTCGGATCTACGACCACGCCGGGACGTGTATTCAAAGGCCTGCGCATGGCCGGGCATATGGGCGCCAGCAAGGTCACAGCGCGCAATCTGGTTGTGGTCGAAGTCGACACCGCCAAGAATGTATTGCTGCTGAAGGGCGCGGTCCCGGGCGCCAGGGGCGGCATACTGCTGATTGAGAAAGCATCATAAAAAGGTTACTGACGTGGATATAGAAGTATTTGATTTGAAAGGCGAAAAGACGGGCAAGATAACGGTCAGTGATTACGTATTCGGCCAGACCGTAAATGAAGCGGTGGTACACCAGGCCCTGCTCAGGCAACTGGCAAACAAGAGACAGGGTACAGCTGATACGCAGACCCGCTCGGATGTAAGCAGAAGCACCAAGAAAGCATATGCTCAGAAGCACACCGGCAGGGCCAGGCGAGGCGGCGCGACATCTCCGCTCCTGAAGGGCGGCGGCGTAGTTTTCGGTCCGCATCCCCGCAGCTACCGGCAGGACATGCCCAAGAAAATGCGCAGGCTGGCTCTACGCAGTGTTCTTTCGGGCAAGGTCAGCGGCGGCGAGGTGAAAGTGCTTAAAAAGCTTGACCTGAAAGAGCCCAAGACCAGGCTGATGTCGGATATCCTGTTTGCTCTGGGAGTTGACGATACAGCTATCGTTGGCGTCGCCTTGGGTAAGGACAATATAACAAAAGCGTGTTCCAACCTGCCGGGCATCAAGCCCACCATGGTTTCGATGTTAAATGTGGCTGATCTGCTGTCCTTCAAAACTCTGGTGCTCGATGTCGATGCCGTCAGGCGCATCGAAGAGCTGTGGGATGAAAAGAAAGAAGTAAAGGCCGAAGTTAAGACCGAGGTTAAGACCGAGGTAAAGACCGAGGTAAAGACCGAAGTAAAGGCCGCGGCAAAGAGATCAGCGAAGAGCTCCACTAAGAGCAAGGAAAAGACGGAATAAGGCGCCGAGAGGGTTTATTCACACCATGAATTTATTTGAGGTTTTACGCAGGCCGCTGGTGACCGAGAAAACCACCAGGCTTTCAGAGAGCAATAAATACGTATTTGAGGTGGACAAGAGGTCTACCAAAGACCAGGTCAGATTGGCCGTGGAGAAGGCCTTCAAGGTGGACGTTATCAGCGTTAATATTATAAAGGTACCAGGCGAGACGAAAAGGATGGGCAGGAGGGCAATCACCCACCCTGCCTGGAAAAAAGCCATAGTGACGCTCAAAGAAGGGGACAAGATCCAGTTCTTTGAGGGAGTCTAAGATAACAGGAGTAGAAATTGGGTTCTGTTATAAAGAAACGTAAAAAGAAGATGGCGAAGCACAAGCATCGGAAGCTTTTAAGAAAGAACCGATGGCAACGACGCCACGCTTAAAGCAGGAGTAGTTAGATTTGGCTTTAAAGACATTTCGCCCTACGTCCCCCGGGCGCCGCGGTATGGTGAAGATATCGTTTGACGATATCACGAAGACGGTGCCGGAAAAAGCCCTGTTGGTTCCGCAGAAAAGAAAGGCGGGACGCAACAGCAGGGGTGTGATAACCACGCGCCACAGGGGCGGAGGCGCCAAACGCAGGACGCGTATAATCGATTTTAAGCGGGACAAGTTGGGCGTGCCTGGAAAAGTGGCTGCTATCGAATATGATCCTGGCCGCACAGCACGTATTGCTTTGATCTTTTATGCTGACGGCGAGAAACGCTATATGCTCTGCCCTCTGGGGTTGGGCGTTGGCGATACCATTCAAGCCGGGGAAAACGCTGAGGTCAAGCCGGGCAATAACCTGCCGCTGGGCAATATACCGGCCGGCACCACAGTGCACAACCTGGAGTTCGAGCCCAACAAGGGGGGCCAGATAGTGCGTAGCGCCGGGACTTCGGCCCAGGTGCTGGGTAAGGAAGATAAATACACGATGGTTCGCCTGCCGTCAGGTGAAGTTCGCCGCTTTATGAATGAATGCAGGGCTACTATCGGCCAGGTTGGAAACCTTGACCACCAGAATATTAAACACGGTAAAGCAGGACGTGTACGCTTACTGGGAAGACGTCCCAAGGTCAGGGGTTCAGCCATGACTCCCCGCGACCATCCCCACGGCGGTGGCGAAGGCAGATCGCCGCGCGGCATGCCTCCCAAGACGCCGCAGGGCAAACCGGCGCTGGGCCACAGGACGCGCGTGGGCAAGGCATCCGATAAATTGATCGTAAGGCGCCGCTACGCCGCGAAATAAAGAGGTAAATTAAAAATGTCACGTTCAGCGAGAAAGGGCCCGTACTGTCATCCCAAGCTGCTGAAAAAAATTGAGGCGCTCAATAAGAAGGGAGACAAGCAGGTTATCAAGACCTGGGCAAGGTCTTCCACCGTCATGCCCGAGATGCTCGGACACACTATCGGTGTTCATGACGGCAGGCGGCATGTGCCCATTTTTATTACTGAAAATATGGTAGGCCACAAGCTGGGCGAATTTGCCATGACCCGCACTTTCCGCGGTCACGTGGGAAAGGCCACGGCTGCGGCGCCGGTTAAGAAGAAAGAAGCAGGTAAGGCATGAGAGTAGGAGCAGTAGCTAAAGATATAGGAATCCCTCCCCGCAAGATGAAACTTGTGGTGGATATGGTGCGGGGTAAAAAAGTTGAAGATGCCCTGAATATTTTAAAATTCACACCTACTCCTGCAGCTAAAGCCGTTGCAAAGGTGATCAAATCGGCTTCTTCCAATGCGGAGAACAATTTCCAGTTGGATCCATCCGAATTAAAGGTTGTTTATATCACGGCTGACGAAGCCCGGACACTGAAAAGGTATAGACCCCAGTCCAGGGGACGGTTCAGCCCCATATTGAAGCGAGCAACGCATATCAAGGTTTTCGTCTCCGAGGAGGATAAATAAGTGGGACATAAAGTTCACCCCTACGGTTTTCGCATAGGGATCATACGCGGCTGGAGGGCCAAGTGGTATGACGAGAAAAATTACCTTGAGACCCTGCATGACGATCTCAAGCTGCGTAAGGAGATCAAGCGCAGGCTGCGCGAAGGCGCGGTGGCAAGGGTCGAGATGGACCGGCAGGGGAATGATATAGTCGTGACTATTTTCACCGCACGACCGGGTATTGTGATCGGACGTGGCGGTCAGCGTGCCGAGGAACTGAGGTCCGAGCTGGAGAAGCTTTGCGGCAAGAAGGTCAAATTATCCATCAAGGAAGTTGAGCAACCAGAGACGGAAGCTATGCTGGTGGCGCGCAATATCGCCGATTCCCTCGAACGGCGAGTAGCTTTCAGGCGCGCCATGAAGCAGGCTGCCTTTAAGACCAGGCAGGCCGGCGCCAAGGGCATAAGGATAAGCTGCGCCGGCAGGCTGGGGGGTGCGGAAATAGCCAGGCGTGAAACTGTACGTGAAGGCCAATTACCTCTGCATACGCTGTGTGCAGATATTGATTACGGAGTTGCAGAAGCCGCTACCACTATGGGAAACATCGGCGTTAAAGTTTGGATTTACAAAGGCAACATTATCCCTGAAGTAAGGAGAGAAAGTGTTACAACCGAAACGAGTGAAGTATCGAAAGTGCCATAGAGGCCACCTGCGTGGCAAGGCACAATCCGGTAATACGATTACCTTCGGCGACTTCGGTATGCAGGCCGAGGAGGCCCACTGGATCACGTCGCGGCAGATCGAAGCAGCCCGCCGTGTTATCGTGCGTTACCTGCGCCGCGGAGGACAGGTATGGATACGGATCTTCCCCGATAAATCGGTCACCAAGAAGCCGGCCGAGACCCGCATGGGCAGCGGTAAAGGAGCTGTCGACCACTGGGTAGCTGTAGTTAAACCCGGCAGGATTATGTTTGAGATCGGTGGTATCAAGGGGAATATGGCCAAGGAAGCACTCACCATGGCTGCATATAAATTGCCGATTAAAACCAGGTTTGTAGCACGCGAGTCTCTCAAGGAAGAGGTAAAAGGTGAAACTAACTGAAATCAGGGCGTTGGGTGACGCCGAATTGCAAAAAAAATTGGAGGAAGCTCACCAGGAGCTGTTTAACCTGCGCTTCAAGCTGGCGACTAAGCAATTGGTCAACCACCGCGAGCTGCCCAAGGTCAGGAAAAAGATCGCCAGGATAAACACGATTATACGCGAACGGGAGCTTGGCAAGAAGTAAGAAATGGAAAAAAACCGTAAAACCAGAACAGGTAAAGTCATCAGCAACAAGATGCAAAAGACGGTGGTCGTTCGCGTCGACAACCTGCGCAGGCACCCTCTATACCATAAGGTGGTCAAGCATTCCTCCAGTTTTAAGGCCCACGATGAGGAGAACAAATGCAACATCGGCGACGTGGTAAAGATCGTGGAGACACGGCCGCTGTCGAAGGATAAGAACTGGCGGGTCGTGGAGATAATACAGAAAGCAGACATAGTCGGTGTCTTAAAGGACGATGTGGCACCGGAAAACCAGGAGAAATCGAAGTGATCCAGCCGAATACCAGATTAAAAGTTGCGGATAACACGGGTGCACGTCAGGTGATGTGCATCGGAGTACCGGGAGGTACCCGCAGGCGCTATGCTTCTGTAGGAGATGTAATCACCTGCAGCGTCAAGCGCGCCATACCCGGCGGGGTGGTTAAGAAAGGTGACGTCGTCAAGGCGGTCATCGTGAGGATCGCCCAGCACCACCACAGACCGGACGGATCCTATGTGCGTTTCGATGACAACGCCGCCGTAATACTTGACGACAAGGGTAATCCCAAGGGTACCCGCATATTCGGACCGGTGGCAAGAGAACTGAGGGACAAGAATTTTATGAAGATTATTTCCCTGGCGCCCGAGGTGCTGTGATATGAAGATTCGTAAAAATGACAACGTGTTGATCATATCCGGCAAGGATAAAGGTAAAAAGGGCAAGGTACGCAAGGCTATGCCCGATAAGAACAGCGTAATTGTGGAAGGATTCAACCTGATCAAACGTCATTCCAAGACAAAGGGAAAGACGCGGCAGGCCGGCATTATCGAGCTGGAGGCGCCCATTGCTATCTCCAACGTGATGGTAATCTGCAACAAGTGCAACAAGCCTGCCCGGCTGGGATACAGGGAGCTTGAAGGCGGCAACAAGGCAAGGTTCTGCCGCAGTTGCAATGAGATCATTGACTAACTTGAGGTAACCCGATAATGGTAAGACTGAAAGAAAGATATAATAAAGAGATTGTGCCGCAGCTGATAAAGAAGTACGGCTACCGCAATATTATGGAAGTTCCCAGGGTCAACAAGATCGTTCTTAACCTGGGTATGGGCGAATCGCTGGTCAATCCCAAGGCCATGGAGGCCGCAGGAAAAGATATGACGACCATCGCCGGCCAGCACGCGGTAATTACCAAGGCCAAGAAATCCATCGCAGCCTTCAAACTGCGGGCGGGCACACCTATCGGAATGATGGTAACGCTCCGCGATAAGAGGATGTATGAATTCCTGGACAAGCTGGTAAGCGTGGTCCTTCCCAGGATACGCGATTTCCAGGGCGTGCCGCGCGATGCTTTCGATGGGCAGGGTAATTATACGCTGGGCCTGAAAGAGCAGATCGTGTTCCCCGAGATTGAGTATGACAAGGTGGACAAGACCAGGGGACTTGAGATAACGATAGTTACATCGGCGAAGACGGACGAGGACGGCAGGCGCCTGCTCGAGGCCATCGGTATGCCGTTTAAGAAAAATTAGTAGGTTTTAATTATGGCGAAGTTATGCAAGGTAAATAAGGCGAACCGGCCACCCAAGTACAAGGTGCAGCAGCATAGCCGCTGCAAGTTGTGCGGCAGACCAAGGGCGTATATGCGCAAGTTCGGCATATGCCGCATCTGCTTCCGCACTTTGGCCCTCAACGGCGAGCTGCCGGGGGTACGGAAATCGAGCTGGTAATATAGTTAGCGGAGTTGTTTATCAATGGTTACTGATCCGATTGCTGATTTGTTGACCCGGGTGCGCAATGCTGCCATGGCACGCCATGACAGCGTGAATATCCCTGCCTCCAAGATGAAAATCGCGGTTGCTAAAATCCTTAAGGATGAGGGCTTCATCTCCGATTACTCCATCGTGAAAGGCGAACCGCAGCGCATGATCAAGATTACACTTAAATATATCGATAAGCAGCCTGCTTTCATAGGCCTTGAGCGCGTGAGCAAGCCTGGACTCAGGATATACTCCGGGAAAAAGGAGATACCCAGGGTTTACGGCGGCCTCGGCATCGCCGTCATCTCAACCTCTAAGGGACTGATGACCGGCCAGGAGGCCTGGAAGAAAAACATAGGCGGCGAAGTATTATGTTACGTATGGTAATTGAATACAGTGAGGTGAACCCGTGTCTCGTATAGGACGGATGCCTGTACCTGTTCCTGCCGGCGTTAAGATCAAGATCGACGGCACAGTGGTTACGGTAGAAGGCAGTAAAGGCAAGCTGACCCGTGAGTTCCACCCCGATATCACGATTAAGCAGGAAAGCGGGAATTTGATCGTGACACGCCCGACCGATAACCGGCAGCACCGCTCACTACACGGCCTCAGCAGGTCACTTCTGGCCAATATGGTGGACGGTGTCACTAAAGGTTTTGAGAAGAACCTTGAGTTGAGCGGTGTCGGCTACAGGGCAGCCAAAGAGGGCGACAAACTGAAGCTGCAAATAGGCTACAGCCACCCTGTGGAATTCGACCCGCCCAAGGGTATAGATATCACTGTTGCAGGGACCAACAAGATCCGCATATTTGGTGTCGATAAGGAGCTCGTTGGCGAAACGGCGGCTGAAATCAGGCGTATTCGCGTTCCTGACGCTTACAAGGGCAAGGGTGTCAAATATGCCGGTGAAAGGCTTCGCCTTAAGCCCGGCAAGGCCGGCAAGACCGCCACGAAAGGGAAATAATAATGGCTAAAGTAAGTTCGAATGTAGCCCGCAAAAGGCGCCACGAGCGCATCAGGTCCACGGTGGTCGGCACACCGGATCAACCGAGATTGTGTGTCTTCCGCAGCCTGAGCAATATTTATGCACAGATAATCGATGATGCAGAGGGCAAAACCGTTGCCTCGGCAAGCAGCCTGAATGCAGAATTACAGGAACAGTTAAAGGGCAAGAATAAAACCCAGGTTGCCGAGCTGGTGGGATCAGAGCTGGCCAAGTCTGCTAAGGAAAAAGGTATAAGCCAGGTTGTATTCGACCGGGGCGGCTATAAATACCATGGCAGGGTTAAAGCTCTGGCTGAAGCTGCGCGCAAAGCCGGTTTAAAATTCTGAGGATTTGAGTATGAAAGCTGATACTAAGATGCATACCGTTATGCCAAGATTGGATACCAGCGATATGGAGTTCACCGAGAAGCTGGTATCGCTGGACCGCGTGACCAAGGTGGTCAAGGGCGGTAAAAATATGCACTTCCGAGCGCTGGTGGTTGTCGGCGACGGCAAAGGACACGTAGGCGTTGGTTTGGGCAAAGCACGGGAGGTCCCCGAGGCTATCCGCAAAGCCGGCGTATCTGCTAAAAAGAGCGTAATCAGCGTTGTTTTTAAAGACAAGACTATTCCCCATGAGAGCTTTTCCAAGTTTGGAGCGGCACGGGTGCTGCTCAAGCCGGCCCCTCCCGGCACCGGCGTCATTGCCGGAGGCGGGGTGCGCGCTGTTGTCGAAGCTGCGGGCGTCAGGGATATCCTGACCAAATCCCTCGGATGTGCCAATCCGGTCAATGTTACCAGGGCGACTATCCTGGCCCTGGCCAACCTCAGGGATTTCAAGGAGAGCATCAGACGAAGGAAAGGATCGCAGGGGGACGAGGAGATTTAGTCACGTGGCTAAGATACATATCAAGTGGATTAAAAGCGATATTGGATATGCCGGCGACCAGAGGCGGACCCTCAGGGCGCTGGGTTTTCACAGGCTGAACGAAGTGGTCGAAAAAGAAGATACCCCCGTCATCCGGGGTATGATAAACAAAGTCAGCCATATGCTTGAAGTAGAAGAGAACAAACATGGATCAGAGTAATTTAAAGCCTCCTGCGGGGGCCAAACATAAGAAAAAGCGTGTCGGCTGCGGCGATGGCAGCGGTCACGGGACGTTTTCCACGCGCGGATGTAAGGGACAGAAGTCGCGTTCCGGCAGGGACCTGCGCCCCGGCTTTGAAGGCGGCCAGCTGCCGATTATCAAGAGGCTGCCCTGGACCAGGGGATTTACCAATGTAGCCAAGATACAGTACAGCCTGGTCAATGTGGGAGATCTGAAGAAATTCGACACGGGCGTCGAGGTGAATACCGAGATATTAGTTCAATCCGGCCTGATCAAGTCGGCGTCCCTGCCTGTCAAGATACTGGGCAACGGCGAACTGGACAGGGCGCTTACAGTCAAGGCCAATAAGTTTTCAGGGGTTGCCAGGAGCAAAATCGAAGCGGCCGGTGGTAAGGTAGAGGAGATTTAGTATGCCGCAGACTCAGTCACGGCCCCGCCTGATCCAGGCGATGATCGATGCCTTCTCGCTGCCTGACCTCAGGCAGAAGCTTATCTTCACTCTGGCAATGCTGATAGTATTCAGGTTTATTGCCCATGTTCCCATACCCGGCGTGGACCTGGCCCAACTTCAAGATATTTTCGACCGCAATCAGCTGCTGGGCATGCTCGATCTTTTCAGCGGCGGGGCCATGAGATATTTCAGCATAGCTGCAATGGGTGTATATCCCTATATCACTTCATCGATTATAATGCAGCTTTTAGTGCCGGTTATCCCTGCTCTGCGCAGGCTTTCGGAAGAGGGAGAATCCGGCAGGAACAGGATCAATCAGATAACCCACTGGCTGACCATACCGCTGGCAGCGCTGCAGGGATTTGCCCAGCTTCAGCTTTTACGCAGCCAGGGAGGCGTACTTGAGGCCGGTCCACTGGAGACGGTGGCCATCGTGGCATCGCTTACCGCCGGCACTATGATATGTGTATGGCTGGGCGAATTAATAACAGAGAGGGGCATCGGCAACGGTGTCTCGATTATCATCTTCGGCGGCATCATCGCCGGACTGCCGGAACAGATAGGACGCGGCATGATAGCCAAGGATAACTGGGCGGGCGTCGGTGTATTTGCACTGCTGGCGCTGGCCACGGTGGTTTTAATCGTGATTTTCACAGAAGGACACCGCCGCATACCGGTACAATATGCCCGCACGGCTTTTCGCGGGGGCAAGATGTACCGGCAGGCAGGGTCTACATACATACCACTGCGAGTTAACATGGCAGGCATGATCCCGTTGATCTTCGCCATGTCCCTCATGATATTCCCCGGCACCATAGCCAGCTACTTCGCAGCGCCGGCGGGGCAGGACCCTAATTTTGCCAACACAATTATGGAATGGTTCAATCCCAGTACGCCTATGCCCATCGGCCTCTTCTACTGGTTATTCTATTTCGTGCTGGTGGTCGGCTTCACCTTTTTCTATACCATGGTTATATTTGAGCAGATGGACCTGGCACGTACCCTGCAGCGGCAGGGCGGATTCATTCCGGGCGTCCGGCCGGGTAAACCGACGACGGACTATTTAAACGGCGTTACCAATCGTTTGACCTGGGGCGGCGCCCTTTTCCTGGCCATCGTGGCCATTATGCCGTTTTTCGCCAGTCAGATTACAAACGCATCGGTAATGACGCTTTCCAGCACGGCCATACTGATCGTAGTGGGCGTGGCGCTGGATACCATGAAGCAGATAGAGGCGCAGCTGACCATGCGGCGCTATGAAGGTTTCTTGAAGTAAGGAGGATTTGAAAATGTTCTTCATATTGCTTGGAGCGCCCGGGGCAGGAAAGGGTACCCAGGCAGATATTATAGTTAAAGAGATGTCGTTGCCGCACGTTGCGTCGGGCGATCTTTTCAGGCATGCGCTGAAGAACGGGACCGATCTGGGAAAGCAGGCGGAATCGTACATGAAAGCCGGAAAACTGGTGCCTGACGAGATAACCATCAAGATGATCCTCGAAAGGATTGCAAAAGAAGACTGCAAAAACGGCTGTGTCTTTGACGGTTTCCCCCGCACACTCGAACAGGCCAGGGCGCTGGACGTCGCGCTGGAGAAGCAGGGCAAAGCGATCGAAAGAGCCATATATATCGAGGTGCCCGAAAGCGTGCTGCTCGACAGACTGACCGGACGCTGGGTATGCCGGACCTGTCAGACCCCCTTCCATCAAAAGAACCAGCCGCCCAAGAAAGAGGGCGTGTGCGATAAGTGTGAAGGTGAGCTTTACCAGAGAGCTGATGATAAAGAAGAGACTATTAAAGAGCGTCTGAAGGTTTATTTCGCCCAGACCATGCCGCTGCTTGAGTACTATGATAAAAAAGGCAGGCTTTTCAGATGCAACGGCAATCAGCACATAAACGAGGTGGGCAAAGATATCGTCAAGTTTCTTAAAGGACTGAAGCAGAAGAAATAAATGACTATTATTAAATCGGCCGAGGAGATCGCTATCATGCGAGAGGCCGGCAGGATTGTAGCGATAGTGTTACAGAGAATGAGCCAAGCAGTT
The DNA here is from genome assembly GCA_034429715.1 of Dehalococcoidia bacterium. Classification (GTDB taxonomy): domain Bacteria; phylum Chloroflexota; class Dehalococcoidia; order GIF9; family UBA5629; genus CAIMUM01. The sequence goes on along the minus strand of DAOUFR010000027.1, from coordinate 24,393 downwards.
AAACCGGGCATTAAGACGCGGCAACTCAACGACCTGGCCGAAAAGGAATTGGGCAGGTGGAAAGAGGCCAGAGCGTCGTTCAAAGGCTATAACGGTTTTCCTGCCAGCATCTGTGCATCGGTGAACGATGAGATCGTTCACGGCATACCTGACAACAGAGTGCTGAAGGAAGGCGATATAGTATCGCTGGATTTCGGGGTCATTTTTAAAGGATTTCAGGGCGACGCCGCTGTTACCGTTGGTGTCGGCCAGATCAGCCCTGAAGCAACCCGTCTGATGGAAGTTGCCCGGACGTCCCTGATGCAGGGGATAGCGTCAGCGTACGAAGGCGGGACGCTGGGGGATATCGGGGCAGCTATTCAAACTTACGTGGAACAGCAGGGTTACAACGTGGTCAGGGAATACTCGGGTCACGGAATCGGCAGGGATATGCATGAGGACCCGCTGGTGCCCAACTTCGGCAACAGAGGCGATGGGCTCAAGTTGAAAGAGGGCATGACACTCGCGCTTGAGCCGATGGTAAACGCCGGCGGCTGGAAGACACGGCAGAACGCCAACGGCTGGACGGTACATACCGCCGACCATAGCCTGTCGGCGCATTTTGAGCATACTATTGCCATCAGGAGCGGAGAAGCCCAGATCCTGACAATGCCGTAAGAACAGTATATGGATAAAAAAGAAGCAATTGAGGTCGAAGGAACTGTAATTGAATCATTGCCCAATGCTACTTTTAGAGTGGAGTTGGCCAACGGTCACAGGGTCCTTGCACATATATCGGGAAAAATGCGTAGACACTACATCAGGATATTGCCGGCGGATAAAGTGCTGGTTGAGCTGTCGCCTTACGATCTTACCAGAGGCAGGATAACCTACCGCTTCAAGTAAGGCAGAGAGTATTGTTTTGACATAAAGTGAATAAAAGGATTATAGTATTAAGCGGTTTTTTTGGAAACGAGGACATATCGGAAATGAAGGTCAGAGCTTCAGTTAAAAAACGTTGTGAGAAGTGCAAAATAATCCGTCGCCGCGGCGTTGTGCGGGTGATTTGCGTGAACCCTAAACACAAGCAGCGCCAGGGATAGTCACAGGAGAAAATTAGAACATGGCTCGTATTGCAGGCGTAGACATTCCAAGGGAAAAGCAGGTGCTTTTCTCTATACAGTATATCCATGGTATAGGACCGAGCATCAGCAAAAAGATATTGAAGACGCTGAAGATAGATCCGACCAAGAAGGTCAAAGACCTGACAGATGAGGAAGTCAGCCGCATACGTGAAAGGATAGACAAGGACTATAACGTAGAGGGTGAGCTTCGCAAAGAGGTCACCATGAACGTCAAGCGGTTGATAGAAATAGGCAGCCGCCGTGGTATCAGGCACAAGCGGAACCTGCCGGTGCGGGGACAGAGGACGCGTACCAACGCGCGCACCAAGCGTGGGGCCAAGAAGACCGTCGCCGGGCGCGGGCAGAAGCGCGGCGCTACCAAGAAGTAAAGGAGTAACCAGCTGATATGCCGCAGAAAAAGAAGGTCAGAACAAGAAAACGCGAACGGAAGCTGATTCACGAAGGTAAAGCCTTTGTAACATCAACTTTTAACAATACTATCATTACGCTGACGGACGCTAAAGGCGGCGTCATCTCGTGGGGCAGTTCGGGTACTGCTGGATTTAAAGGGTCCCGCAAAGGCACCCCGTACGCGGCCCAGATGGCCGCACAGGGCGCCGCTGCCAAGGCGAAGGAACATGGCCTGCGCCAGGTCGAGGTCTTTGTGCGCGGGCCCGGCAGCGGACGGGAAGCCGCTATACGGGCTATCCAGGCCTCGGGCATTGTGGTGTCGGGGATACGGGATGTAACACCCGTGCCGCACAATGGATGCAGACCCAGAAAGAGAAGGCGAGTATAAGAAATGGCGAGATATACAGAAGCTTATTGTCGTTTATGCCGTCGTACGGGCACCAAGCTCATGCTGAAGGGTGAGAGGTGCTTTACGGAGAAATGTGCCCTCGAGCGCAGGGATACACCTCCCGGCCCCCATGCATCGGGCAGGAAGCGCCGGCCCAAGGTGTCGGAGCGAGGCCTTCAGCTTATGGAAAAGCAGAAAGCCAAGTATACATACGGCACGTTTGAGCGCCAGTTCCGCCGCTTTTTCCAGGAGGCATCCAGAGCACAGGGAATCACAGGTGATAACCTTGTGGCCCTGCTTGAAAGGCGGCTGGATAATGTCGTATTCCGCCTGGGATTCGCCGATTCTCGCAGCCAGGCCAGACAGATCGTGCGCCACGGGCATATCAAGCTCAACGGGCGCAGGACCGATGTCCCTTCCTGCCTGGTTAAAACAGGTGACGTGGTCGAATGGCGCAAAGAGAGCACAAAGAGCGAGTATTACAAGACCCTGGTAGAAAAAGTTGAGGATAAGGACGTGCCGGCGTGGCTGTCATTGGAAAAAGAAAATATGACAGGCCGGATTGTATCGCTGCCGGCCGCTGGTGAGATAAAAACGAATTTCAACGAGAAAGCGATCGTGGAATTCTATTCCCGATAGGAGGATTTTTGGTTCAATTAACTTTGCCAAAAATTGAATGTACCGAATACCGTGAGAATTACGGCAAATTCGTTGCCGAGCCGCTGGAGAAAGGCTTCGGTGTAATACTGGGCAACAGCATCCGGCGCGTGCTCCTCAGTTCTCTGCGCGGCGCAGCCATTACGTCCGTTCTGGTCGAGGGTATAACCCAGGAGTTCAGCACCATCCCTAATATGAAAGAGGATGTGACTGAATTTTTAATGAATGTGCGTGACATACGCATCAAACTCCTCTCCAAGACCGCTGAAATGGGCAAAATGACGCTTAAAGTTAAGGGGAAGGTCGACCTGAAGGCCGGCGATATAGTTATTGAGAACCCGACCGATTTCGAAATTGTTAATCCCGACCTCTACCTGGCAACCCTCGATTCCAGTGAAGCTAAACTGAATATTGAGTTCACGGTTAAGGCAGGCAAGGGATACCAGCCTGCGGGCATGGGTGACAGCGTGGGCATTATCGTTACCAGCGAAGGGACGAGCAAGGAGATATCCATTGATGCGGTGTTCTCCCCTGTTACACGCGCCAATTACGCTGTTGAGAGCAGCGGCCCGGGCCAGGGGGCGGGAAAAGAGAGACTGATACTGGAGATCTGGACCGATAACACGGTAGACCCGATCGAAGCCCTCTCTGAAAGCGTGGCTGTACTGATCGAGCAGTTCAATTGTTTCACCGGCCTGGCCAGGACGATTGCGGATAAAGAAGAAAGTGAAGCCTGGCAGAAATCGATACCTGCGGATGTTTATAATATGCCTCTGGAGAAATTAAACCTGTCGACGCATACATACAACAGCCTGAGACGGGGAGGCATAACCATGACAGGCCAGCTGCTGGAGAAGGGCCTGGATGGCCTGATGTCGCTGGGTGGATTCGGTGTTAAATCGAGGGAGGAAGTAGAGGTCGTATTAAAGGACCTGGGAGTTGAGTCGTCAGGCGCCCCTATTGAGAAAGATAAAAAGAAGAAGCGCGCTAAGAGCGCCGACACTGAAGGTGACAACGAATGAGACACAGGTTATCAGGGAAAAAACTGGGCAGACCGACAGCGCATCGCTGGTCTTTGTACCGCAACCTTGTTACGGATCTGCTGAATCACGGCAAGATCACTACAACGCTGCCCAAGGCCAAGGAAGCCAGGGGACTGGCTGATAAAATGATCACCCTGGGCAAAGAGGGAAGCCTGGCCTCGAGAAGGCGGGCGTTGGCCTTTATCTACGACGAGCAGGTTGTTGAAAAAGTATTTACCGAGTACGCACCGAGGTATAAATCGCGCCCGGGCGGCTACACACGTGTTTTAAAGCTGGGATCCCGCGAAGGTGACCGGGCGCCCATGGCGCTTATCGAGATGGTGGAGTAAGATTCACTTTCGCGGTGGAGATCTTTAACAAGTTAAGAAAAATTGTTCTCGTGGTCGAATATAACGGCGGACGTTATTTCGGCTTCCAGTGGCAGAAAGCTCAGCCTACAATACAGGATGAGATTGAGAAGGCTATACTCAAGCTGACGGGCGAGGGGCGGCGCGTCATCGCTGCCTGCAGGACTGATACAGGCGTTCATGCCAAAGGCCAGGTGGTTAGCTTCAGGACTGGCTCAGCATTTCCTGCGAAAGTATTCGTCAGCGGACTAAACCATTACCTGCCACGGGATATCTCGGTCCTCATGGCCGGCGAAGTTTCAGCCAGGTTCAATGTTATGAAGGATGCCGTCAGCCGTGAGTACAGGTATCTGATATTAAACAGGAGGTCGCGGGCATCCCTGGGGAATGATATTTATTACCATGTGGCAGCAGAGCTGGACACCGGGCGCATGGACCTGGCCAGCAAATTGCTCATAGGCGAGCATGATTTTGCTTCTTTTGTTACAGAGTGGGACAGGGAGGAGAGCACGGTACGAACTATTTACGATGCGGGAATAACGCGTGAGGGCGATTTAATAGCCTTCAGCGTTAAGGCCAAATCGTTCTTAACGCACCAGGTGCGCAATATTGTGGGCACACTGGTAAGGGTCGGGATGGGGAAAATTGGAATAGAGGAATTTAAAGATATATTGGAGATGAAAAAATTGAGCCTGGCCGGGCCCACAGCACCGGCGCACGGCCTTTGTCTGGTAAAAGTTATTTACGCGGATAATTCGGAGTTTAAATATGAAAACCTATGCACCTAAAGCAAGTGAGATCGAAAGGAAATGGCATCTGGTGGACGCCAACGGCCAGACCCTGGGAAGATTGTGCACACAGATTGCCAAACTCCTTATCGGAAAGCATAAAGCCATGTTCGCCAACAATATGGATACAGGCGATTTCGTGGTAGTAATCAATGCTGAAAAGATAAGGGTAACGGGGAAGAAACTCTCAAATAAGTCATACCACAGGGTTTCGGGCTATCCGGGCGGCATAAGGTCGGTGACGCTCGGCGAGATGCTGCAGAAGCATCCCGAACGAGTTATTGAGCATGCTGTTAAGGGCATGCTGCCCAACAGCACGCTGGGCAGGGCCATGTATAAAAAATTGAAGGTATATGCTGGCGATAAACATCCCCACGAGGCGCAACTGGCCGGCATAAAAGAATCTGACAAAGGGAGCACCCGCAAATGAGTACAGCAACATATAATCGTGGAACAGGCAGAAGAAAGTGCGCCATAGCGCAGGTTAGAGTATCATCCGGATCGGGCAATATTGTAATCAACGGCAAACCTTATCAGGAGCTTTTCACTCTGGTTGACCACAGGCGCATGATCGAGATGCCGTTTACTGTCACCGACACGGTCGGAAAATACAATGTGGAGATAAAAGTAACCGGCGGCGGCATGACAGGCCAGGCGGGCGCTATTAAACACGGCATAGCCCGTGCCCTGGTTAGCCTCAATGAGAGTTACAAGAGCCCGTTACGGCAGCACGGCCTGCTGACCCGTGATCCTCGCATCAAAGAACGGAAGAAATACGGTCTGAAACGGGCCCGCAAGGCGCCGCAGTACACCAAGCGTTAAAGTTGCGCGACACAACAGCCAAACGAAAGGGCCCGCTTCGATCGAAGCGGGCCCTTATTATTAGCGGGATTGAATATGCGCACCATCCTGGTGCAATTAAGGGCTATATTACAGCTTGAGCCAACTTGAGTTGACGGGTGCTTGCCTCCGCTATTTTGCGGAAGTGGAAACCGTAGATTGCCATGGATATCGATAGAGAGAACGAACGCGGGCGTTTAAACGCTGTCCAAAACATGAGGTCCCAAAAATGCCAGCGTTCCTTGCCCTGAACTCCCAACACCCAGAGCGACTTGAAAAACGCCCCGATATTCTGCGATTTCATAATCGAGATCTTCTGCCGTTTAGGCCGGTACTCTCGCAGGAATGTCTTTACCCTTGCGTAGTACTGGTTGGGCGCATAGATCGTATTGATTATTCTACGGTAGCCGTCCATCAGTTTGTTAACGTTCATCTTCGGTACGAAATTGATGGAGACGTCGGTGTTGTTGCCCGAGAAGCTGCTGCCGGTGAGGCGGTTCTCGCTCTCAAGGCGCTTATGCAGGCGCGTGCCGCTGGGAGCATTCAAGAGGCCTACCATAGCCGTCACCACACCGCTGTTCTGCACGAAATTGATAACGTCCTGGAAAATCGACAGCGGATCGCTGTCGAATCCCACGATGAACCCTCCCTGCACCTCCAGGCCGGCGTGCTGAAGCTTCTTTACAGCGGCGATGAGGTCACGGCTCGAGTTCTGTGATTTGCCGCATTCAGTCAGGCTCTGCTTATTGGGGGATTCGATGCCGATGAATACCATGTTGAAATTAGCTTTTGTCATCAGCCCCGTCAGTTCGTTGTCATCGGCCAGGTTGATGGACGTCTGCGTGTGGAAGGAAAAGGGGAAATGCCTTTTCTGTGACCATTCGATGATGGCCGGCAGCATCTCAGCTTTCAGCTTCTTCTTGTTGCCGATGAAATTGTCATCCACGATAAAGACGCTGTCCCGCCAGCCGGTGGCATGAAGCGCATCCAGCTCCCTGATCATCTGCTCGCGTCCCTTGGTGCGCGGCATGTGACCGTTGAGCACAACGATATCGCAGAACTCGCAGTCAAAGGGGCAGCCGCGGGAATACTGGACAACCATAGATGAGTACTTCTTTTTCTGGACCAGATCCCAGCGCGGTATCGGTGTGATATTGATATCGGGCCTGACCTTGGAAGTATACATCCTTTGCAGGCAGCCCTTTTCCAGGTCTGAGAGGAAGGGGGGCAGGGTGACTTCAGCCTCGTCCAGCACGAAATGGTCCACGCAGGAGAATTCCTCGTGCTGCGTGGTGAATAGCGGTCCTCCGGCCACCACAGTCGCGCCCAGCTTCTTGCAGCGCTTGATAACGGCCTTGGCAGAGTCCTTCTGCACCACCATGGCGCTGATAAAAACCATATCAGCCCACTGGATGTCCTTATCGCTCAACCGCCCCGTGTTCATATCCACCAGTTTCAGTTCCCATTCGGTGGGGAGCATGGCCGCCACGGTCAGCAGGCCGAGAGGCGGGAAGGCCGCCTTCTTTGAGACGAATTTGAGAGCGTGTTTGAAGCTCCAGAAAGTGTCGGGGTATTCGGGATAGAGTAATAGTATCTTCTTATTTATGCGCATCAGTAAGTATGACCCTCCTGGGTCATTTAAGCAAAGTATACTTGAATTATCGGATAAGCGATATAGGTATCGTCCCCTATTTAGGGAAGCTATTTTTCCTCGGCCAGCCTTTTCTTCAGCAAGTCTATCTCCGGGATCGGGCTGGGATCGATGCCGTTAAGCATTGCCAGGTAGTAGCTGACCCAATCTCCCAGCAGCACGAGGCCCATAACGTGTTTCAGATCATTGCCACCGTGGCTGTCCACATACTGATGGGGGATGCCGCGTTGATCCAGAATTTCGCCGGTGATCTTATATCGGATCAGCGTGCGCGGATGCAGGGACTGACAGCGCAGGAAAATGACGTACAGGCGGTCGGCCATATCCGCCGGAAATTGGTAGCCCAGGACTGCATTATGATTGAGCTCGGGCAGGGTCTCGAAAAAAGCCCATTGCTTGCTGTTCTCGTTGATCTGGGTCTTCCACCTGCGGGCGACATCGGTAAGTATGCCCGCGCCGTAAGCTACAGCAATTTTCCCGTATAGCCTGGCGGCCAGCATCTTGGCCTGGTTGCGCTCGGAAGGGCTGTTTTCCTGCCAGCTTGTTTCGAGGGTTTCGAGAGCCCTGACCATACCATTCACATTCGCCGCTTTGGCACTTATAAAGCCAAGGTTGCCCATCAGGGCCAGCAGAGGTAGGAAACCATACCCCAGGGCTGCGCGGGGTGGAGAAGCGTGTTCTATAATGAAAACAGGCACTTTATTTTCACGCGCCAGTTCAGTCAGCCTGCCCCCTGTCGATATAACAAGTCTCTTGCAGTCGGCTTTCAGTGCCTGTGTAAATCCCGAGATAGTTTCCTCCGTGTTCCCGGAATAGCTCGCTCCGATCACAAGCGTCCTTTCATCGACCCACGCGGGAAGATCATAGTCGCGGTGCACCAGCACGAGCGGGCGGCTTAAGTCATCTGACAGACCTCTGAGCAGGTCCCCGCCGATGGCCGAGCCACCCATGCCCAGTATTACAACCTTGTCGACATCAGAGTAGCCGGAAGGCAGTTTAAATTTGCAGGCCTTGTCCCAGGCCTGACGGCACTGCTCGGGGAGGCCGCGTATCTGCGCCCCCATGCCGGATTTATCCAAAGAAGCATAAATGGAACTGTCATCCAGGTTTATCATAGCTCATACCCCCACCATCTCCTGGCCATACAGAATCAATCTTTGAACCTCATCCATGGTACTACACTCGGCGTATATACGCACCAGCGGCTCGGTGCCCGAGAAGCGTACCAGCAGCCAGGAACCGTCCTCCAGTTTATAGCGGAATCCGTCCCTGGTATCCAGCTTAACAACCTTCTGGCCTGCTATCTTTGAGACGGATGCTGCCGATAATTTCAGTAGCATCTGCTGCTTTATTTCGTTGGTAGTGTGGATGTCCAGCCTGTCGTAGTAATGCGGGCCTACCTTTTTGAACAGATTCGCCAACAACTGCGAGGGCGACTTGCCCGTCCGGATGATGTAGTCGATGAAATAGAGGCCGGCCAGCATGCCGTCTCTTTCCGGTATATGCCCGCGGAAACCGTAGCCTCCGCTCTCCTCGCCGCCCAGCAGGGCCTTTTCCCTCATCATCACAGGCGCCACATATTTGAATCCAACGGGCTCCTCGAAGACGGGCACATCATACATCTCTCCGATTGTAAAAAGCATGTCGGTGGAAGTCAGCGTCTTGACCAGTGGGCCGCGCTCTTTGCGGACGTCCAGTAAATACATGGCAAGCAGCGCGAATACTTCCTGCGTGGTCATGAAACGGCCGTTCTCATCGATAATGCCGATACGGTCGGCGTCCCCGTCCGTGGCGAACCCGACCGCCGCATTGTTCCTGATGACCTGTCTGGCGAGCTTACTCAGGTTTTTGCTGATCGGCTCCGGCTGTATGCCGGGGAAAAGGGGATTACGTATCCGGTTGATCTCGTGTACCTCGATCTGTCCCCCGTCGAGCAGGCTCTTGAAATATCCGATGCCGGCGCCGAACATTGAATCTACAACGATCTTCAACTTGTTTTTCTTAAGCGCCTCGATGTTTATCAGGCGGTTGAGTTGCCTCTCATAAGCATGATAAGGGTCGTGATAGGTGACAAGCTTCTTCTTAAAAGCTTCTGCGAGGTCAAGTCGCTTTACCATCCCTTTATCGACAGCAACGTTGGCAGATTTCTCGATTTGAGAAATAATCTCGGTGGGCGCGCTGGAGCCGCTGGCAACCTTGTACTTGAAACCGTTGTAGTTGCCCGGGTTATGGCTGGCCGTAATCATGATGGCGCCGTCGGCCTTGAGCGCCGTAACGGTGAAACTGGTGACCGGTGTGGGGGCTGGCCTGGGCAGAAGAAAAACCTTGACGCTGTTGCCGGCCAGCACCTCGGCCGACGCAGCTGCAAAGTCCTCGGAGCCGAAGCGGGTATCGTAACCTATAACGATACTGCTCTTGGCCGTGCCTGTGCTGTTTAGAAAATCTGCAACGCCCTGAGCGCAGGCGCGCACGTTATCAAAGGTGAAATCTTCGGCAATGACGGCCCGCCAGCCGTCGGTGCCGAACTTGATCCTCGGCACCATTGTCTATATCCCCGCTTCAGCCTTTAAAATCCTGGCTTTATCCGTCTTCTCCCAGGGAAACTTCACGTCGGTGCGGCCGAAATGACCGTAGGATGCAGTGGCCCGATAGATGGGTCTGCGCAGATCGAAATACCTGATAATGGCTTCGGGCCGCATGTCGAAATGCTTATGGATGAGTTTGAGTATGGCCGCATCGGCGATTTTACCGGTGCCGAAGGTCTCGATGGACACCGACAGGGGATGCGCCACGCCGATGGAATAGGCCACCTGCAGCTCCAGCCTGTCGGCCAGCCCGGCAGCCACACAGTTTTTAGCGATATAACGCGCCATATAGGTGGCAGAACGGTCAACCTTGGTGGGGTCCTTGCCGGAGAATGCGCCGCCGCCGTGGCGGGCGTAGCCGCCGTAGGTGTCCACCAGAAGCTTGCGTCCGGTGAAACCGGTATCGGAAACGGGCCCGCCCACCTCGAAACGTCCTGCGCTGTTAACATATATCTTGGTGTTTTTGTCCATCATGTCTGCGGGGATGACCGGCTTGATCACTTTCTGGATGATATCGCGGCGGATGGTATCGTTAGACGGTTCAGGATCGTGGTGGGCACCGATGACCACCGCCTCGATCCTTTTGGGTTTGCCATAGCTGTATTCCACCGTCACCTGTGACTTGCCATCCGGCCGAAGGTAGGGGATTACGTCCTTTTTACGCGCTTCAGCCAGTCGCTGGGTAAGCTTGTGCGCCAGTGCGATCGGCAACGGCATTAGCTCTGCCGTCTCATTGCAGGCATAGCCGAACATCATTCCCTGGTCTCCGGCGCCGGTCAGGTCGAGCTCGTCTATTTTCTTCTCACCTGCCCTCACCTCCAGCGCCTTGCTTACGCCGGCGTTGATATTGGGCGACTGCTTCTTGATGGATACTATGGTGGCAAGGCTCTGGTAATCGAACTGGAACTCGGGTTTGGTGTACCCTATTTCCTTTACAATTCGTCTTACTACATCCGGTATCTCGACATAAGTCTTGGTCGTTATCTCGCCCAGCACGATTACCAGGCCGATAGTAACGGCCACTTCGCAGGCCACACGTGACTTGGGGTCATGCTCGATCATGGCATCGAGTATACCGTCGGCGACCTGGTCGCAAAGCTTATCGGGATGCCCTTCAGTGACCGATTCAGACGTAAAGAAATACTTGGGTGATCTCATGAACGTGTTTTTCATTGTTGCTCCTTGTGATTTTAAGTCCCCTCTTCCCAGCTCTCCAGGTATTTTTGCTGCTCACGCGTGAGCTTATCGATTGCAATATCCATTGATTTCAGCTTCAGCCGGCCGACCTCGTTATCGATCTCCAGCGGGACCGGGTAGACATCCGGTTTCAGCTTGCCCCTGCTTTTTACCAGGTATTCCAGTCCCAGCGCCTGGTTGGCGAAACTCATGTCCATGACGCTGGCGGGATGGCCTTCGGCCGCTGCCAGGTTGATCAGCCGCCCTTCGCCCAGCAGATGTAAATGCCTGCCATTAGGTAATTTATATTCGTCCACAAACTGCCTGGTGCGCCGGACTTTGGCCGCCATCTTTTCCAGGGCAGGTATATTGATCTCCACATTAAAGTGGCCGCTATTGGCAAGAATTGCGCCGTCCTTCATCCTTGCAAAGTGTGACCTGTCGAGTACATGTCGATTGCCCGTCAGTGTGATGAAGACGTCACCCAGGGCGGCGGCGTCCAGTATGGGCATAACCTGGAAGCCATCCATAGCCGCTTCCAGTGCGCTGATGGGATCTATCTCGCAAACAATGACACGGGCGCCCATCCCATGTGCCCTGCGCGCCACGCCGCGGCCGCAGAACCCGTATCCCACCACCACCACAATTTTGCCAGCCCAGAGTATGTTAGTGGCCCTGGTGATGCCGTCTACCGTGCTCTGCCCTGTTCCATAATGGTTATCAAAAAAGTGTTTGGTCTTGGCATCGTTGACGGCGATGACGGGATATTTTAGCTTTTTAGCCCCGGCCATATTCTTCAGGCGGATTACTCCGGTGGTCGTCTCCTCGGTGCCTCCTATGACGTTCTTCAACAGTTCCGTCCTCTCCTGGTGAATGGTGCTTACCAGGTCGGCGCCGTCGTCGATCGTCAATTGCGGCTTATGATCAAGGGCCGCCATGATATGTTTATAGTAGGTCTTGTTGTCCTCTCCCTTGATACAGAACACGGGGAAACCGGACTTGACCAGCGAGGCAGCCACGTCGTCCTGCGTGCTGAGGGGATTTGAGGCGCACAACACCAGGTCGGCGCCGCCGGCCTTGAGCGCATAGGCCAGGTTGGCCGTCTCGGTGGTGATATGCAGGCAGCCCGAAATACGGATGCCTTTAAAGGGTTTCTGCCTGGAGAAGTGTTCCTGAATTAGTTTTAAGACCGGCATTTGATTCGCGGCCCACTCGATGCGGAGCTTGCCTTCGGCCGCCAGCTTGATGTCTTTGATATCATATTTCATAAAGCATTAATCCTTTGCAAAAGCGATGCAATAATATTACCTGATGAACTCTCTGTGTCAAGTATCATGTGCTCGTCCGGCGATAGTTCGGTCACCGGATCATACTCTCTTTTTATATCTGCAAATATCTCCCAGCGCCCATCCGACACCGACCCGGTCCGCCTCCTTTCCTCCAGCCGTTGCCTGATGGTCTCATCCGGGGCGACGCACTCCACCACCAGGAAGGCTATGCCGTGTTTTACAGCAATCCGGTGGGCTGCCCGGCGGTCGGAGCGCTTCATGAATGAGGCGTCCAGCACCACGGTATGACCTTTTCCAAGTTGTTCGCCCGCCCTGCGGAAAAGCTCATTATAGGTCTGCTGAGTGGATTGCCGGCTGTACAGGCCGGAAGCAAAGCCTTCGTAATGCCGCTCGGTAGGCGGGATACCGGCCAGCTCTTTTCGGATCAAATCGGAAGATAGTACCGGGCATCCCAGGCCCCGGCCTATGCCCATCGCTGCGGTCGTTTTGCCGGCGCCTATCAGCCCGGTAGTTATGATCAATGCCGGCCTGGGGAAGGCGTACCTGTAAGCCAGGTTGAAATAAAGCTGCGCTTCCTCAACGATCGCCTTTTTATCCTTCAGATAGGGGTCGTCGTATTTGAAGCAGGCAACTTTACCTCTGACATACGCCCGGTAGCACTTGTAGAAATTAAGCAGGGCTCCCATCTCTCGATCGCCTCCGGCACTGATGTAGTCTTTGACAAACGAGCCCGACAGGTCAGCCCTTCCATAACGATCTATATCCATAGCAAGAAAGGCTATCTCGGAAGCCGTATCGCAATAGCGGAAGCGGTCGTTGAACTCGATGCAGTCGTAGATATATATTTCGTCGGCGAAACACACGTGTGCTGCGTGCAGGTCCCCGTGGCAGTCACGTATCTTTCCACCGGATACCCGGCTGTTGAAAAGCGAAGCATTGCCTGACAGGAATTGATCGTTATACTCCTTGATCAGCCGGTGGGATTTTTCGGGGATGAGTATGCCGATATATTTGACAGTCTGATCAAAATTCTCGTCTGTGTTGGTTCTAACCCCTTCCAGACTACCGTATGCATTTATAGCAGGACCGGTGGCTGCGCGGTCATGGAAATCGGCCATCAGTCCGGCCACCTGCCCCAGCATGGCGGGAGTGACTTTATCCTGCGGAAGCAGCAGGTCCATCATTCTGTCCCGGGGAAGCTGCTTCATCTTGACCGCATACTCTATCACCTTTCCATCACCGCCGATCCGGATCCCTGCGGGTGATTCAGTGACGGGCACTACATCCAGATAGGCCGCAGGACAAAGTCGCCGGTTTAACTCCAGTTCCTGACGGCAGAAGTGCTCTCTTTTCTCAAGGGTGGTGTAATCAAGGTATCCCAGATTGACCGCTTTTTTAGTCTTATATGCATAATCGCCTGTGAGAAATATAAAGGACATCTGGGTCTGCTGTAACTCCACAGCGGCTGGTTGTTCCGGATATATCGAGGGATCCAACAACGCCTGTACATAAGGAGGGAATTTTGACGGCATAACGCGTGATATTGTAGCAGTTTTACTCGTCAATTTCACGCGTGATCATCATCGCGACCATGTGGACAGGCATCGAACGGGCCGGATAAGTTATAATTCAACCGTTATCAAAACGCCAGAGAGAAAGAAATGAAGAGTGACGAAATGCGTCTGTTTCGAGAGCGGCTGGCCATGCTGCGCATTAATCCCGCCGCCGTAGAGAGTATCAGGATCCATGGTACGAACGGCGGCGTCATACAAAATGCAAAAGGAAAAGAGGCCTCGATTCAAATTTACACGGCCATCGCCTCCAATGACGGCTATATCAATGCGGAAGGCGCCCAAAAGGGGCTGGCTGTCTACGGGGATTCGCTGAGAGATGAGGCGAAGAAGAACCCGGGCATGCATCCCGAGATAGACAGGCTGGAAAGTATCGCCCGCTCGAAGCAGGCGGTCAGGTGTGATGTCATCCGTAGCGAGTCTTCCAAGCCGGTGCCCGAGCGTATTATGAAGGCACTGCCCGAAGCGCTGAGAAAATACCCGACGCCCTTTTACATCTATGATGAGCAGGGTATCAGGGAAACAGCCCTGGCATATAAAAAGGCCTTTGCCTGGGTGAAGCCGGGCTACAGGAACTACTTCGCTGTAAAAGCCTGCCCCAATCCACACATCGTAAATATTTTGAAGCAGGAGGGCTTCGGGGCCGACTGCAGCTCCCTGGCGGAGCTGGTTATTGCTGAAAAGCTGGGTTTGAGTGGCGAGGACATCATGTTCACCTCCAACGACACGCCGGCTGAAGAATATGTTAAGGCAAAGCAGCTCGGCGCCATCATCAATCTGGATGATACAACGCATATAGGCTACCTGGATAAGAATGCCGGGATGCCCGAACTTATCTGTTTCAGGTATAACCCGGGACCGTTGAGGAAAGGCAACGATTTCATCGGTGATCCCAGGGAGGCCAAATACGGAGTCACCACCGGGCAGATACAGGGCGCCTATATCAAGGCCCTTGAGCTGGGTGCGGAGAGGTTCGGCCTGCATACCATGGTCGTCTCCAATATGCTGGATGAGCAATATCTGGAGGAGACGGCGGTGATGCTTTTCAAGCTGGCTGCGATGATAAACCACGATACAGGTATAAATTTCGATTTCATAAACCTGGGCGGCGGATTCGGCATTCCCTACAAACCCGAGCAGGCCGCCATTGACCTGGACAAGGTCTCCGCCGGGATCCGCAGCGCATATAAGAAATATATCAGGGACATGGGTTTAAGCCCGCTGCGCATAGTTACCGAATGCGGCAGGGCCATCACCGGACCGCATGGCTTCCTGGTATCGAAGGTACGGCATGTTGCAAAGAAATACAAGGAATTCGTGGGATTGGACGCGTGTATGGCCAACCTGATGCGTCCTGCCCTGTACGGCGCCTATCACCATATAACTGTGCTGGGCAAAGAAAATAAGCCAAAAGACCGCATGTATGATGTGGTAGGCTCGCTTTGCGAGAACAACGACAAGTTCGCTGTGAACCGTCCGCTGCCGGCGGTTGTGCCGGGTGACGTCCTGATAATTCATGACGCCGGCGCACACGGCTATGCTATGGGCTTCCAGTATAACGGTAAGCTGCGCTGCGCGGAGCTCCTGGCTACTTCCGGGGGCAAGGTGCGTCAGATACGGCGGGCAGAGGTACTGGACGATTATCTGAAGACAATAGAGAAATGGCCGTAGGCGGTTTACGCCTGGCTGCCGTTGGAATTCCCGGTTGCTGCCTTATCGCCGTTTAAGCTGCTGTCTCCCGCCAGCCTGTCCAGCCAATCGATCGATTTGAGTTGCTTCTCCAGTAAATAGCGCACGTTGTCGCGCAGGATGCCCTTGATCTCTCTGGCCAGCTCAGCAGTGAGCTTGACCCGGCCGGCGGTGGCGATATCGCTGCGCTGCCAGAGGCGCAGCACTTTCTGCGCGTTCACCGAAATAGTCCTTGCCGACATATCGGAATAGCCGCACTCCCGGCAGAGCACGCCGCCCTGTGCCGGATTAAAGTAGTTCGGTTCCGGCTGGAGGATCCTGTTGCAGTTGGCGCATTTTTGAAGCTGTGGGGTGTAACCCAGGTGACCCAGCAGGCGCAGTTCAAAGAACTGTACCATGCGTTGCCCATCCCCCGTTTCCGCCAGCCGCCTCAAAGTATCGAGGAACAATTCGAACATCTCCCTGTCTTCGACGTTCTCTTCGATAAAACTGTCTACCAGTTCCGAAAGGTAAAAGCCGCAGGACATAAGCTCAAGGCTGTCCCGCATGGGGAGGAAGATGTCCAGCGCCTGTGCCTGCGTAACGATGTCAAGGTTGCGGCCGCGCGACAGCATCAGCTGGCTATGTGTGAGCAGCTCGACATTGCCTCCCAGCTTGCTGCCGGGCCGCATAGCCCCTTTGGCAATGGCCCTCACCTTGCCGTGGTCTGCGGTGAAGATAGTGAGAAGCCTGTCGGCCTCACCGAATTTATAACGCTTTATGATGATGCCGGTAGTACGGTAAACCCGCGCGGCCATGGGTACGCTAACTCATCTCCTGCCGCCCTTCCAGGGCGCGGCTGAGCGTGACATCATCGGCATATTCGAGATCACCACCGAAGGGGAGGCCTCGTGCCAGCCGGGTGACCCTGATGCCCAGGGGGGAGACCAGCCGCTGAATATACATCGAAGTGGCCTCGCCCTCTGCGTTTGGATTGGTGGCCATT
Source organism: Dehalococcoidia bacterium (assembly GCA_034429715.1). Taxonomy (GTDB): domain Bacteria; phylum Chloroflexota; class Dehalococcoidia; order GIF9; family UBA5629; genus CAIMUM01. Next base: position 7,870 of record DAOUFR010000027.1, on the reverse strand, counting down.
ATAACTTCGATGATACTGCTGGAATTCAGGCGGTCCAGCAGTTCTCGTATATGCAGGTCCTCGGGCTTGATGCCGTCGCCGGGTGATATCACACCGTGTAACACGTGGTATAGGCCCCGGAACTTTTTAGTGCGCTCCAGCGGCAAGATATCAATCGGCTCCTCCACCACGCAGATCCTGGTCATGTCCCTTGTACCGTCCGCGCATATCCCGCAGGGATCGGTATCCGTTATATTGAGGCAGGTGGAGCACAGCCTAAGGTTCTGTTTGACGGCAATTATGGCTTCAGCGAGGTCGCGGGTCCTTTCGGGCGGCGCCTGAAGCAGGTGATAGGCCAGGCGCTGGGCGCTCTTGGGGCCGATGCCCGGAAGCCTGTTCAGCTCTTCAATGAGCCTTGATATGGGCCGGGCGGAGGGCAGGAAATCGGGATTCAAATATCGCTCCTACATCAGCCCCGGAATCTTGAGCCCGCCTGTCAGCTTGCTCATATTCTGTGTTGCTAATTCCTGCGATTTTTGCACCGCTTCATTGCAGGCAGCCAGCACCAGGTCCTGTAAAAAATCCACATCTTCAGGATTGACGACCTCGGGCGATATGGTGATCGACTGAAACTGTTGATGTCCGTTTATGACTATTTTTATGGCGCCTCCACCGGCTGTAACTTCCAAATTGGTATTGCCCAATTCCTCCTGGGCCTTGAGCATTTTGGCTTGCAATTCCTGTATTTGCCGCAGGTTAAATTGACTCATTTCCCCTCCGTTTCAGCGTTATCTTCGACGATCCTGGCTCCCATGCTCAGGGCCGCCTCCACCAGGTGGTTGCTGCTGGCCGGCTTCAGATCGGATTTAGCGCCACCCTGTTGCATAAGAATGCAGGTTACTGTATACGTGTGGCCGAAAACCTCTTTGAGCTTTTTTTCGATGATATGCAGGTATTTGCGATTATCTATATAGCTTTTATGGAAATCGTGATAGAAACCCAAAACCAGATTGCCGCCCTTGATCTCTATAGGCTCGCAGGCGTGGCGCAGGCGGGCGTCGAGGTTGCCCCCCGAACCTTCCCCACGCATGGAATTAATGAAATCCTTCCAGTGCTCCTGTAAATACCTTAAATCGTTGGGGTCATCCATCTTGAGGGGCTCCGAAAGGCGGTGCTGGTCGACCGGATCAGACGTCTGGGCCTGGGGAGTGGAGGGTGGCGTCGGTGACTCAGCAACTTTAGGGGGCCTGCTCACCAGGCCGGCCGGACGCGCCTGCTCCGGCGGGCGGTTAATCCTGAGAGTTGGTGCGGTGGGACGGGATGACGGCCATTCCCGGCCGGATGGCTGGTCCGTATTGGCGGACTTGTCCCTGGCGTGCTGCGAGACGACGCTTTCCACGAGAGCGAGCTCGAGAGGCAGGGGAGAATAGGTGTCCATGCGCAGGTCTACGCTGCTGAAGAGCTTGATAGCATTAAGCAGGTAATCCAGTGTTGTCCCTCCGGCAATCTTCTGCATCTCGGCAAAGTCATCGGATGTGGCATCGATCATGTCGGCAGAGCCTGATTTAGCCAGCAGGAGCTGACGCAGGTAATCCACCAGCTCGCGGTTAAACTGCCTGAGGTCCAGGCCCTCTCCGGCGACGGCGTTGATTACCTTAAGCCCCGAGGATACGTCCATGGCAATAATGCAACGCGCCAGTTCGCGTATGCGCAGGTCACCGCTGATGCCCAGCATGGCCTGCGCCTGAGCCAGGCTGATTTTGTTGCCGTAATAGGTGATGAGCTGCTCCAGTAGATTGGTCGCATCCCGCAGGCTGCCCGTAGTTACCTTGGCCACCAGTTTGAGCGCCTCCGGCTCTATCTCAATGCCCTCTTTTGTGCAGATATGTGTCAGGCGCGAGATAACGGCGATGCTGGACAGACGGTGGAAATCAAAGCGCTGGCAGCGGGAAGTGATAGTGGAGATTATTTTATGCGGATCGGTTGTCGCAAGGATGAAAATGACATGTGGCGGCGGCTCCTCCAGAGTCTTGAGGAAAGCATTGGCGCCTTCCCGGGTTATCATGTGTACCTCGTCGATGATGTAAACCTTGTAACGCAGGATATTGGGAGAGTAGTTGACCCTTTCCTTGAGGTCGTTCATATCGTCTATGCCACGGTTGCTGGCTTCATCGATCTCGATGATATCCAGCGCGCTGCCCTTATTGATGGCCAGGCAGGAATCGCAGGAGTTGCAGGGTTCGCCGTCGATGGGTTCACGGCAGTTGACTGCCTTGGCCAGGATGCGGGCGGTGCTGGTCTTGCCGCTGCCGCGCGGGCCGCAGAACAGGTAGGCATGGGCGATGCGGCTGCTCTTAATAGCATTGCGCAGGGTCTGGACAACGTGCTCCTGCCCGGCTACTTCATTGAATGTCTGGGGACGCCACTTGCGGTAGAAAACCTGGGAGGTCATTGTGCAGTTATTATACCCCAACCCAGCGGCGGCTAAAACCGTATTGACGCTTAAAGTACGCTCAGGTTGTGATGCAATGGTTGTCCTGCTGTGCTATAATTTTGCGTTATAGAGTTTTGCAGGAGAAAGGCATTGGACAAGGAAAAGAAACAGACAATTATGAAGAGCTATGCAATAAACGAGAAAGATACGGGCTCTTCCGATGTGCAGGTGGCGGTCTTGACCGAAAGGATCAATCAGCTATCGACGCATCTGAAAGACCATTCTCATGATCAGCATACACGTCGGTCTCTTCTCAGGCTTATCGGGAGGCGCAGGCGGCTGTTGGCTTATCTGAGCAGGGAAGACATCAACCGCTACAGGACCCTCATCGGCAAGCTTGGATTACGCAAATAAATATAGAATAGAGGGTTTTTGTAATGTCCCAGAGTTTTAAGTGTAACATTGGGGACAGGGAACTTGTCATCGAAAGCGGCAAGCTTGCTCAACAGGCAGATAGCGCTGTAGTGGTCCGTTACGGTGATACGGTCGTCCTTGTCACAGCATGTATCAGTGAGGAAGCTAAAGAGAACAGCGATTTCGTCCGTCTCACTGTTGATTACGAGGAACGGCATTACGCCGTTGGCAAGATACCAGGTAGCTTTTTGAGGCGTGAGGGGCGTCCGGGAGAGCAGGCCACTCTGGCTGCGCGCCTGTGCGACCGCTCAATACGCCCGCTCTTCCTGAAGAGCCTCCCCAACGATGTCCAGGTGGTGGTGACCGTGCTGTCCACCGATCAGGAGAACGATCCTGACGTGCTGGCTGTCATCGGCGCATCGGCCGCTTTGACAATCTCAGATATACCATTCTACGGCCCCATTGGCGCAACCAGGGTCGGCTATATCGATGGGAAGATGGTGCTCAATCCCCTTCTTCCACAGATGAACGACAGTGTGCTCGACCTGGTGGTTGCCAGCAGCCGCGATAACATCGTAATGGTGGAGGCGGGCTGCAGGGAAATCGATCCCGCTATTTATATCGAGGCGCTCAGGATTGCACATGAGGAGAACCAGAAGCTCATCCGCCTGCAGGACGATCTAAGTAAAGCCATAGGCAAGCCCAAGCTGGAGATTGAGGGATTCAGCATCAATCCCGACCTGTTGAGCGCAATCAACTCGGATTATGGCCAAAGGATGTCAGCTGCTTTGAATAGCGCAAATAGGGAGCAACGGCAGTCTGAATTCGATGTTATTAAAAAGGAAGCCGTCGAGAAATTAAAGGAAACATACGCAGAGACTGAGATCGGAGCGGCCATCGAGGAAGCGTTGAAAAAGACCTGCAGGGCCAAGATACTGCGGGAACAGAAGCACGTCGATGGGCGCGATATCAAACAGGTACGTCCCCTCAGTGCCGAGGTCGCACTGCTGCCGCGCACACACGGATCGGGGCTGTTCTCACGCGGGCAGACCCAGGTGCTGACCATTACTACGCTGGGATCGCTGGGCCAGGCCAAGACAGTGGATGACCTGGGCCTGGAGGATACCAAGCGCTTTATGCACCATTACAACTTTCCGCCCTATTCCACCGGCGAGGTCAAAAGAATGGGCTCGACCGGAAGGCGGGAGATCGGGCACGGCGCACTGGCAGAGAAGGCGCTGGTCGCGGTCATACCGGACGAAAAGGATTTCGCCTACACCATCCGGCTGGTGTCCGAGGTGCTCAGCTCCAACGGCAGCACCTCCATGGGCAGTGTCTGCGCCTCTACGCTGTCACTGATGGACGCGGGCGTTCCTATCAAGGCCCCGGTGGCGGGAATAGCCATGGGCCTTGTAACGGACAAGGAAAACCCGGGCAACTATGTCGTGCTCACTGATATCGAGGGAATAGAAGATTTTTACGGCGATATGGACTATAAGGTGGCCGGTACCGTCAACGGCATCACCGCTATCCAGCTTGATATCAAGCTGCAGGGCGTTTCGCATGAGGTGCTGGCCAAGGCAACGCTGCAGGCCAGGGAAGCTCACAAGGTGATCCTGGATGTCTTAAAGGCGGCCATACCCGAAGTGCGCCCTAACCTGAGCAAATACGCGCCGCGCATGTACAAGATAACCATCGACCCGTCCAAGATCGGGGCGCTGATCGGGCCGGGCGGCAAGAATATCAAGGCCATCATCGAGGAGACCAAGACCACTATCGAGGTATCGAATGACGGCACCGTAGTCATCGGCTCGGCCAGTGAGGAATCGGCCCAGGCGGCTATTCGCAAGGTAGAGGGCCTCACGCAGGACGTAGAGGTGGGGGCCATCTACACCGGCAAGGTTAGCAGGATACAGAATTTCGGCGCATTTGTTGAGGTACTGCCAGGCAAGGAAGGGCTGGTACATATCAGTGAGCTTGCCGACCATCATGTAGCACGTGTAGAGGACATTGTTAAGATCGGTGACGAGATTATGGTCAAGGTAACCGAGATCGATCGGCTGGGACGCATAAATCTTTCGCGTAAAGCAGTTTTTAACGATCAAGCCGGTGCTGCGGCTGACAAGGCGGCAGCGCAGGATGGGCCTCCGGTACCGCCCAGGACACACAGCGGACCTCCGAGGCCGGGTATGCCTCCGCGAGGGCGCAGGGATGAGCCGAGAAGCCATCCCCGCAGGCCTGGCTAAGTCAATATCGGCCGTGGCCTGAGCGGCCTAAAAGGCAGAGGATAGTGAGATGTCTAAAATTAAAGTAGCGGTGAACGGGGCTTTAGGCAGGATGGGACAGCAGGTAATAGATGCTGTAAGCGCTGACACGGCCTTAGAATTGACCTGTGCCGCTGATATCAAAGCGGACCGGGACCATTTGATCCTGCCAAAGTTATCGAAAAAGGTGCCCCTGCACACCAATTTAACATCGCTCATAGAGATGTATCACCCTCAAGTGGTAGTGGATTTTACGGTGCCTGAGGCAGCGATGGGCGCAGCGAGGCTGGCGCTTAAGAATGGCGCCAACTTGGTCATGGGCACAACCGGCTTAAGCGAAGCGGATCTGAAGGAGATCGACCGGTTGGCGCAAGCTCATAAGAAAGGCGCGGTAGTAGCGGCCAACTTTGCCATCGGCGCTGTGATAATGATACATCTGGCCAGGATGGCATCAAGGTATTTTGATAACGCGGAGATTATCGAACTTCACCACGACAGGAAGCTTGACGCGCCTTCAGGAACCGCTCTGGCAACAGCCAGGGCCATGATAAGTGCGCGCGGCAGGCCTTTCGTGAGCCCTGTAACGGAAAAAGAAACTCTGAAGGGCACGAGGGGCGGTCAGACTGAAGGTATATCCATACACAGCGTCAGGCTGCCCGGTCTGGTCGCCAGTCAGGAAATTATATTCGGAGCGCTGGGACAGACGCTGTCGATCAGACATGATACTATCAGCAGGGAAAGTTTTATGCCGGGCGTGATTCTTGCAATCAAGGAGGTAATCAAGCGCCACGGTCTGGTTTACGGCCTGGATGTACTGCTAAATTTGGGAGACTGATATGAACAACAGTAATAACGGGTATCATGTAGCTATAGTAGGAGCCACCGGCATGGTGGGGCAGGAGTTCATCAAGGTCCTGCTTCAGCGTAAATTTCCGGTGGCCTCGCTGCAGCTCTATGCCTCCGACCGATCGGCCGGCAGGAAAGTTTATGCCGGCCACCAGGAGATGGTGGTCAAGGAAACCGCCGCCGACTCTTTCGACAACGTCGATATCGCGCTTTTTTCAGCCGGTTCCGAGATAAGCAAGCATTTCGCCCCGATGGCAGCCAAGGCGGGAGCACTGGTCATCGATAACAGCGCGGCCTGGCGCATGGATACCCGCGTGCCGCTGGTGGTGCCGGAGGTCAATGCGGAGGATATTAAAAAGCACAAGGGCATCATAGCCAATCCGAACTGCTCAACCATCCAGATGGTGGTGGCTTTGAACCCTTTGCACAAAGTCAATCCCATCAAGCGCGTTACGGTGGCAACGTATCAGTCGGTTTCCGGAACGGGTATCGCTGCTGTAGAAGAATTGACCAAGCAGGCCAAGGTAGTGCTGGATGGCGGCAATGTAGTTCCGCACGTCTATTCACACCAGATAGCATTCAATCTGCTGCCGGAGATCGATGTATTCCTGGAGAACGGCTATACCAAGGAAGAATGGAAGATGGTCGAGGAGACACGAAAGATAATGCATGCGGAGAGCATTGCCATATCAGCCACCTGCGTCCGCGTGCCCGTTTTTATCAGCCACAGCGAGGCCATGCAGGTGGAATTTACCGACTATATGTCGCCCGAGGAAGCCCGCTCTATATTAAGCAAGGCGCCGGGTATAAAGGTGCTGGACGATCCCAACGTGAGCCTGTACCCGCAGCCCTGGCTGGCGGCCGGCACTGACGACGTCTATGTAGGCAGAATCAGGTCCGATGCCTCCTACCTTAACGGCCTGGTGATGTGGGTTGTGTCCGATAACATCCGCAAGGGCGCTGCACTCAACGCTGTTCAGATCGCGGAAGAGGCGGCCAGGAACGGTTGGGTGAAAAGCCAAAACAATAATAAGTAGCCGGCGGAGGACGTGATGAAGAAGTTCGGACGTTTGCTGACAGCCATGGTGACCCCTTTCGATGCAAAGGGGCGGGTTGATTACGCCCAGGCGAAAAAGCTGGCTAAGGCCCTGCTCGAATCCGGAAGCGACGGGCTGGTAGTATCCGGCACCACCGGTGAAAGCCCCACGCTCACCGCCGAGGAAAAGCTCAGGCTGTTTGCTGAGATAAGGACGATTGCCGACAAAAAGGCTACGATCGTGGCCGGCACGGGCAACTACAACACGCAGGAGAGCATCGAGCTGACTCATGAGGCCGGGAAAATGGGAGTGGATGCCTGCCTGCTGACAGTTCCTTATTACAATAAGCCGAACCAGGACGGGCTCTACCAGCATTTCAAGGCCATCGCGGACTCGACCCGATTACCCTGTATTATATACAATGTGCCCTCCCGGACTATTACCAATCTGACCGCCGATACGACCATCAAGCTGAGCAAGATAGATAATATCGTGGGTATCAAGGAGGCCAGCGCTGATTTCGGGCAGATCGCCCGCATCATCGATGGAGTGAGCAGCGATTTCATGGTGTATAGCGGCAATGACGCCGATACCTTTCCCATTTTGAACCTGGGCGGCTATGGAGTGATCGGTGTGATTACGCACCTGGTGGGCATTCAATACAAGAGAATGATGGACCTTTGCCTGGCCGGCAAGATAAAGGAATCGGCCAGGCTGCACCGTAGCTTCATTCCTCTGGTTAATACCATGTTCATGATAGGCAGCCCTATGCCTATAAAGTATGCGTTGAACTACCTCGGATTCAGGGTCGGCAAGCCGCGCCTACCGCTGGTCGTCCCGGACGAGAAAACACGGGCCGCCATCGAGCAAACGCTCAAGAGATACACAATAGACCT